>JAQGNE010000015.1 GCA_028291985.1 Polaromonas sp.
TGCAACGGGATGTCATGCAGGCGTGCAAGCGCCTCTACCTGAACACGGCTCAGCGGCGCGAAAAAACCGGCAATGGCAGCGTGCGCCGCGTTGCCAAACCAGGCATCGCCACCGGCGGTTGCAAAGCCTGCTGCTCCGCACAGGCGCGCTGCAAAATGCGGCTCCAGTGCGGCAACTGCAACCCGGCCATCAAGGCACGGATA
This sequence comes from Polaromonas sp., assembly GCA_028291985.1. Taxonomy (GTDB): domain Bacteria; phylum Pseudomonadota; class Gammaproteobacteria; order Burkholderiales; family Burkholderiaceae_C; genus Polaromonas. Next base: position 204 of record JAQGNE010000015.1, read on the forward strand.
GATGCGGTAACCGGCATGGCCACCGCCGACTGCCGCTCCGGCGGTGGTCAGCCCCCACGCTCTGGGCAGCGCGAGGTACGCCGCGGCGGAAGACAACGCCACTTCAAGATAGATGCCGGCCTCTGCAGGTGCCGTGCTGCCGTCTGGCATGCGGCTTGCCATTTTGTGCAAAGTGGCTTTCAGGACTGCTTCGCTTGCCATCAATGAGCCACCCATATCTGCATAAAGCGTGGCCGGCAAATCGAGGCCGGTGATCAGGTCATGCTCGGCCAGATAAGTGACGTCGTGGCCAGGCTCTTCTGCCCGTGCATCCGGCGCGCCCACAATCGCGACCTGGCTCAGCGCGGGGTAGCGCTTATGCAAGGCAGCCCAATCAAGGCCGAGCTTTTTCAGCGCAGACGGGCGAAACGAGGTGATGACCACATCGGCATGCGCGAGCTCCTGATGCAGTATCTGTCGCCCGGCGTCGGTTTTCAGATCTGCGGCCACCCTGCGTATGCCCGCATGAAGCGCCGCATACGCTTGCGGGCTGTATGCGCTCATCGGATCGCCGGACGCTGCCGTGCCCGCTGGTGCCGGCGGCAGGGGCTCCAGTTTGACGCAACTGGCGCCCATGTCGCGGCATCGCATCAGGGCTGCGGGGCCCGGCAGGTTGAGTGCCAGGCTCAAGACCCGCACACCGTGAAGGCAGAGCAGGGCAGACGGGTTTTGACTGCCTTCAGGTGCTGGTGGTTGCAGCGACGCGTCGCGGTTGGCAGAGGTCATTTGCTATAAAGGTGATAGCTACTACCCATCGTATCTACTGGGGTACAGCCATTATTTACTTAAATTTCCCTAAAGGCGGTCAGAACCTTCTCGCAAACGCTTACAGCGGCAGGCCCACATAGTTTTCAGCCAGAGAGGTCGCCGCCGCTGGCGAGTGGACCAGGTAGTCCAGTTCGGCCTCTTGTATTTTCTGGGCAAACCCGCCGCCCTCCGGAAATTTATGCATCAGGGAGGTAAACCACCAAGAGAATCGAACCGCCTTCCAGACCCGCCGCAGGCAGGTGTCTGAATAGGCGTTGATGCCAGCCTGGCTGCCGGCATAAAACGCGGCCAGTGCACGTGCCAGGTAACGCACATCGCTGGCCGCCAGGTTCAGGCCCTTGGCACCGGTGGGCGGCACGATATGCGCAGCGTCGCCAGCCAAAAACAGCCGGCCAAAGCGCATCGGCTCGGCGACAAAGCTGCGCAGTGGCGCAATGCTTTTCTCAATCGAAGGGCCTGTCACCAATTTCTCTGCCAGCTTCGGCGACAGGCGCAAGCGCAGTTCATCCCAGAAGGCGTCGTCGCTCCAGTTCTCGGACTTGTCATCAAGCGGGCACTGGATGTAGTAGCGGCTTCGCGTCTGGCTGCGCATGCTGCACAGCGCAAACCCGCGCGCATGGTTGGCATAGACCAGCTCTGGTGAGACTGGCGGCGTGTCTGACAGGATGCCCAGCCAGCCGAAAGGATAAGTCCGCTCGAAGGTTTGCAGCGCGTTGACCGGAACGCTGGCCCGGCTGACCCCATGGAAACCGTCACAGCCAGCGATGAAGTCGCATTCAATTTCACGTGTCACGCCCTGGCGCAGGTAGCGAACTTTCGGTCGCACGCCGTCAAAGTCATGCAGGCTGACCTTTTCCGCTTCGTATACCGTGCGCAGGCCCAAGGTGGCGCGTGCGTCCATCAGGTCGCGCGTCAGCTCGGTCTGGCCGTAGACGGTGACCCGCTTTCCACCCGTTAGCTGGTGCAGATCAATACGGTGCTGCACGCCGCCGAAGTTGAGGGCGAAACCGCCGTGCACCAGACCCTCGCGGTGCATGCGTTTGCCCAGCCCCAGCTCGTCCAGCAGGTCGGTAGTGCCCTGCTCCAGCACGCCGGCACGTATGCGGCCCAGCACATAGTCCTGACTGCGCTGCTCGATCACGATAGCATCGATGCCCGCCTGATGCAGCAGCTGCCCCAGCAGGTGTCCCGCCGGCCCGCCCCCCACGATTGCTACCTGTACTCGCATCGCTATTTCCGCCTGGTTTCCGCCTGGTTTCCGGCTGGTTGCTGATGCGAGCCAGCGTAACCGGGCTGACGGTGCCGGTGCAAATCCACTTGCATGCCTTGCGCGATAACCGAAGCGTTTGTGCGATGATCGCGCAATGAAAGTGACAGCTGTTTCATCGCACCGCACACCGAACGGCTTGCAGACGCACACACCCATTGCAAAGCCCGACCTGATTGCTGGCATGGCCAAGGGTATGGCGGTACTGGAGAGTTTCGATACCGAACGCCAACGTCTCAACGCGACCCTGGCTGCCGAGCGCGCCGGCATCACCCGCGCAGCCGCGCGACGCCATCTGCTGACACTGGCGCACTTGGGTTATCTGGAGACGGACGGCAACTACTACTGGCTGTCTCCCAAGGTGTTGCGCTTTTCAGGCAGCTATCTGGCATCGGCCCGGCTACCGCGTGCGGTGCAGCCCACGCTCAACCGTCTGGCTGCGCAGACGCAAGAGTCATTCTCGGTTGCGGTGCTCGACGGCGAGCAGGTCGTCATCATCGGGCGAAGCGGCGCTGAACGCCCGTCTTGGGCCGAAGCGCTGCAGGTTACACAGACGCGCGCCATGGCTTATGGCCTGCATCTCGGCGCACGGCTGCCTGCGCATGCCACCTCAACCGGCAGAACCCTGTTGGCAGCCCTGCCGGAAAGCGAGCTTGAACACTGGCTGGAAGCGAAAGGTCAGGCCGGTGCCCTGGCACGGCTGACCACGCACACCACCACCGAGCCCACGAAGCTGCGTACGCTGATTGCACGGGTCCGCCTGGACGACTATTGCCTGGCGAGCGAAGAGCATGAACTGGGTGTGCGTGCGCTAGCAGTGCCCCTACGCAACATGCAGGGCCGTACCCTGGCCGCGCTTAATCTGGTGTCGTCGCCGCACCGCATGGGGCAGGCAAGCCTGCTGAAAGACTATCTGCCACTGCTGATGGATGCAGCGCGTGAACTCCGCCCGCTGCTGTAGCGGTAAGCCGGAGCGATTTGCGTATGCGCTTGGACCAGCGCCCGTGAGCAGCTGAGCCCAGCACAGCAACAGCACGTCGTGTGGGCTATTACGTTCACGGTCATCGTTGGTAGCGGCGTGCAGCGTCAGTTGGTATTGGCGCTTTGGACATGCCAGCGCTGGCGCAGACTGCTAGCCAGACGAGACGATGAATGCAGAGCAACAGGCCAAGTTGATACGTATTGATGAACGTCTTGTCTAAGCAGTGCCGACCGGTTTTGGGGCCGGTGCGCAAGGCGTTGACAGGCACGCCAGGCACGCTCTTGCTGCTTGGTGACCCGGGCGACGGCACGCACCCCAATGAGGCCGGGCATGCGGCGAACAGGGATACGGTGGCGGCTTGGATAGGCGGCGCAAGCATGTCAGCAGGCCGCCATCTTGAGGCACGCTTTTCAGGTGGTTTCAGCTTGCGCCGCTGCGTCAAGCCTGACGATATTCAGACACCCAGGTACTGCGAAAGCAGCGCAGGGTCACCACGCAATTCGTCTGAACTGCCTTCGAACACCACCTGGCCCTTTACCAGGATCACATTGCGGTCGGTGATCTGGGTCACGTGCTTCCAGTTCTTGTCGACGATGACGCTGCTGATGCCGGTTTGCCGGATCAGGCTGCAAATGCGCCAGATGTCACGGGCAATCAGCGGCGCAAGGCCTTCTGTGGCTTCATCCAGGATCAGCACATCCGGGTTGGTCATCAGCGCGCGACCAATGGTCAGCATCTGCTGCTCTCCGCCGCTCAGTTGCTGGCCGCCATGACCAAGCCGCTCCTTCAGGCGCGGAAAGGTGTCCAGCACGCGCTCATAAGTCCAGTCGCGCTGGCCGCGCGTGCCGGCGCGAGCAGCCATCTTCAGGTTTTCGGTGACGTTCAGGTTGCCGAAGATGCCGCGTCCCTCGGGCACATAAGCCACACCCTGCCGGGCGATCATGTAGGGCGCTGCGCCTGTCAGGTCACGGCCGGCGATCGTCACCGAACCGGAGCGCGGCTTGACCAGGCCCATCAGGCTTTTCAGCAGGGTGGTTTTTCCCATGCCGTTACGGCCCATCAGGCCGACGGTTTCGCCGCGGCCTACCGAAAAGTCGATGCCGCGCAGGATATGGCTGGCACCATAGTAGGTGTTGATGCCGCGAGCGTCGATCAGCGGGTCCATGGTCAGCAATCTTTCACCGAAGGGGTAGCGCTGCTCTGATGGCGCAGCGCTTGATCGGCCGTCAATGCGCGTCTCCCAGGTAGGCGGACTGCACGCCTGCATCTGCACGGACCTGCTGCGGCGTGCCGCTGGCGATCACCTGGCCATTGACCATCACCGTCAACTGGTCAGCCAGGGTAAAGACCGCATCCATGTCATGCTCGACCAGCAGGATGGCATGGTCCTTCTTGATGGCCAATAGCAGCTGCACCATGCGTTCGGCCTCGACCACGCCCATGCCCGCAAGCGGTTCGTCAAGCAACAGCACCTGCGGCTCGGTGGCAAGGCTCATGGCAATTTCGAGCTGGCGCTGCTCGCCGTGGCTGATGGTGCCGGCCACGTTTGCGGTGCGATTCTTCAAGCCGGAAAGCTCTATAGCCCTTTCCGCCCGAGCGTTTGTAGCTATGAAGTTACTAGCACTGCTCAACCATCGCGCGGCTTGCGGTTGACGTGACTGTGCGGCCAGACGAACGTTTTCCCAGACGGTGAAGGGCAGAAAAATATTGGTTTTCTGGTAGCTGCGCCCCAGGCCCTGCCTGGAAATGGCTTCCGGGCTGTGGCCCGTCACATCCTCGCCGCCCAGCGTGACCGAACCCGATGTCGGCGGCAAATCACCCGACAGCAGATGGGTCAGCGTGGACTTGCCGGCACCGTTGGGGCCGATCACGGCATGTATGTGGTTGCGCCAGAGTTCGACGGACACATCGTTCACCGCAGCCAGCCCGCCGAAACGCTTGGTCAGGTGCGTGGCTGACAGCAAGGATTGGCCCGCGGGCGCGGCCGGTGATGGCTTATTCATCGCCTTCACCTGGTTGGGGGCCGCGCCGCGTCACGCGCTCGGCCAGGCCAAGGATGCCGCGCGGCGCAAACGTGACAAGCAGCACGATGAAAAGCCCCATCCACAACTGCCAGTGCTTGCCCAGGTTGACGCTTCCCACCTGCGGCAGGTCTTTAAACACATGCAGCAGATATTCGAAGGCAAATGCACCCACGATAGCGCCGGCAAAGTTACCCATGCCACCCAGAATGACCATCATGATCGCGTGCGCGCTCATGTGAAAACCCATCAGCTCGGGGTTGACGTAGCCGGTTTGCGCGCCCCACAAGTAGCCGGCAAGCCCCGCCAGCGCACCCGCCAGCGTGAAGGCAGCCAGCTTGTAGCCAAAGACGCCATAGCCCATGGCCCGCATGCGGTGTTCATTCACGCGTATGCCGGCCAGCGTGCGGCCAAAGGGGCTCCACAACAGGCGGCGCAAAAAAGCGTAGACCAGCACCAGTGCGCCCAGCGTCAGGTAGTACATCGTGCGCTTGTTGTCCAGGTCAAGCAGCACCCAGCCGCCCAACGCCACGCTGGGCTTGAAGTTGATGTAAAGCCCGTCCGAACCGCCCAGCGCGCGGTTGTCAAAAAACAGAAAAAACACCATCTGCGCAAACGCCATGGTCACCATGATGAAGTAGATGCCATGCGTGCGAACAACAAAGAAACCGATCACCAGCGCTGCCAGTCCGGAGGCCAGCACGGCGGCCGGAAGTGTCCACCACAAGCTGGCAGCCTCACCTTGCGGCATTAAAAAAGCCAGCGCGTAGCCAGCCAGACCGAAATAGGCAGCATGCCCCAGCGACACAAGACCGGTGACGCCTTGCAGCAGGTCTAGGCTCATCGCAAAGATCGCCATGATCATCATACGGGTGACCATCTGCGTGTAGAAGTCGGTACCGACAAACGGAAACGCGACCAATGCGACAAGGGCCAGACCAAGCGCGACCTGAACGCCGCGCGGCAACAGCTCAAGATGTGCCTTGGCGGTGCTCATGACGCCACGCCCGTGGGCAGCAGAACTGACGCTGAAACACTGGTAACAGTGGCGGTGCAGGCTGTCATTGCTTGAACAGGCCCTCGGGCCTCCACAACAGAACCGCCGCCATGAGCATGTACACCAGCATGCCAGAGACAGAGGGTAGCAATACCTTGCCAAAGGTATCGACCAGGCCTACCAACAGTGCGGCAATCAGCGCACCGCGCACCGAGCCGATACCGCCGATCACCACCACCACAAAACACATGATGAGCACCTGTGAGCCCATGTTGGGATACACACTGGCAATTGGCGCGGCAATCATGCCGGCAATGGCCGCCAGGCCAACGCCCAGCGCAAACACCACGGCATGTATGAGCTTGATATTGACGCCGAGCGATTCGGCCATGTCACGGTTGAAAGCGCCAGCACGGATCTTCATACCAAGGCGGGTTTTGGATATCAACAGGTAGAGCCCGAGTGCCAGCGCAACACAGACCCCTGACATGAAGAGCCGGTAGACCGGATAGGACAGGTTGTCGGTAAGCGGAATCGAAGCGCTCAAAATTGCCGGGATGGTGACGCCATGCACATCGTCGCCCCATAGGATGGAGCGAACCTCTTCAAAGATATAGATCAGCCCGAAGGTCAGCAGCACTTGGTCCAGGTGATCACGCCGGTAGAAATGGCGAAAAAGCAACCATTCCAGCGCAAGCCCGAACAACACCGCCAGTACCACGCCCACCAGAATCGCCAGACTCAGGCTGCCAAACGCGGTGCTCAGTGACCAGGCCAGGTAGGCGCCCAGCATGTAGAAGCTGCCATGCGCCAGGTTCACAACGCCCATGATGCCGAAAATCAGCGTCAGGCCGGCTGCCAGCATGAACAGCAGCAACCCGTACTGAACGCTGTTGAGCAACTGGATAAGGAAATTGGCGAGATCCATTGAAGGCGGTGGTGATTCGGGAAGAGGTTGTTATTGCGTGGCCTTCACGCAAGGCCTGTACCCAAAGAACGGGAGGTCCGAGAACCTCCCGCTGCATCTGGACATCGCAAGCCCCGGTTCCAGCCCAGCCGGAAGCTGAATGCAATGATCAACCGTGGAGGTCAGGTCATCTTGCAGCCGGCGCCGGAATCGGCCAATGCCTTGACTGCAACGCCGATGACCTTGTTTTCCTTTTTTTCCACCACCCGCAGGTACATGTCCTGCACCGGGTTGTGCGACTTGCTCATGGTCCATCTGCCGCGCGGGCTGTCAATGGTTGCGCCTTCCAATGCCTTGTACAGCGCTGGCTTGGCATTGAAGTCGCCCTTGACTGCATTGGCGCCCTGTATCAGCAGCAGGCCGGTGTCGTAACCCTGCACCGCATACACATCGGGCTGCGCGCGGAACTCCTTTGCATAGGCCAGGCGGAACTGGGTGTTGCGCGGCGTGTTCAGGGAGTCGCTGTAATGCATGGTGGTAATGATGCCGTCCGCTGCAGGGCCGGCGGCTTCCAGCACGCCTTCGGTCAGGAAGCCGGAGCCGTACAGGGGGATCTTGTCCTTCAAGCCTGCAGCTGCATAGTCGCGGATGAATTTGGCAGCACCGCCACCGGCGAAAAAGCAGGCCACGGCGTCGGGTTTCAGCGCGGCGATTTCGGTCAACAGCGCCTGGAACTCCACATTGGGGAAGGGCAGGCCCAGCTCCTTGATGATGGTACCGCCAGCGGCGGTGTAGCTCTCTTTGAAGCCTTCAAAAGCCTCATCGCCGGCCGCGTACTTCCAGGTGATCCATACCGCTTTTTTGGCCCCACGGTCAAACATGGCCTTGCCCAGCGCGCGTGTCGGTTGCGAGTTGCTGAACGAGGTGCGGAACACATTGGGTGCGCAAAGTGCGCGGGTGGCTGCGTGCACGCCTGCATTCGGAATCAGGCTCAGCACGCCACTGTCGCGCGCAACCTTTTGAATACCCATCTGCACACCGGAGTGCACGGTACCCACCAGCACATCAACCTTGTCGCGCTGTACCAGCTTGCTGGCATTCTCGACGCCCTTGCTAGGCTCGGATTCGTCATCCACCTTGAAGTATTCGATCTCACGGCCACCAAGTTTGCCGCCTTGCTCATTGATGGCCATGCGAAAGCCGTTTTCAATCGCAACGCCCAGCTGCGCGAACGTACCGGTGTAAGGCAGCATGAAGCCCACGCGCACCTTGGCCGACTGCGCGCGTCCGATTTCAGGCAGCAGCAGCCCGGTGGATGCGGCACCGATGATGGCAGCGCTGCGGGTCAGTACAAGTCGGCGTGAGGACATCAAATACTCCTGTGTTGAGACGAAAAAGCACTGCGATGATGGTAAGCGGCGCCGGGTACGAGGCGGCTAGTGTAAAACCCGAAATTGAAGGCTAAATAGTTTATGTCTGAAGCAATCGGCGTGCCCGATGGTGATCGGCATGCGCTGAAGCCTGCGGCCGCCCCAAGCTCTGGCCCGGCAGCGCCAGGCATTATTTGCCTTGCCTCAGCTTAAAGCGCTGGATCTTGCCGGTTGCTGTCTTGGGCAACTCGGCAACGAACTCGATCCAGCGCGGGTATTTATATGGGGCAAGCTGCTGCCTGACATGGTGTTTCAGCGCCTCGGCGGTTACAGCTTCCCCCGCCTTGAGCACCACAAAAGCTTTTGGCTTGACCAGCTCGTCAGCATCCTGAGTGCCGATAACTGCGGCTTCCAGCACGCCCGGATGCGTCATCAGGCAGGCTTCGACTTCAAACGGCGACACATAGATGCCGCCAACCTTCAGCATGTCGTCGGTGCGCCCGCCATAGGTGTAGTAGCCGTCGGCGCTGCGGGTGTATTTGTCGCCGCTTTTCGTCCACTCGCCGGCAAAGGTGGCCTTGGTTTTGGCGCGGTTGTTCCAGTACATGATGGCGGCGCTCGGTCCGCTGATCTGCAGCTCGCCGATATCGCCGTCCACGCAGTCCCGTCCGTCGTCGCTTACCACACGTAGCGCATAACCCGGCACGGCCTGGCCGGTGGTGCCGTAGCGCACCTGCCCGGGACGGTTGCTCAAAAAAATATGCAGCATTTCGGTCGAGCCGATGCCGTCCAAAATTTCGCAGCCATACAGCGCCGTCCAGCGGTTGCCGATGTCTGCGGGCAGCGCTTCGCCGGCACTGGTGCAAATGCGCAGCTTGAGCTCTGCACGCGAAGGGCGGGCCGGGTCGGCGAGCAGGGCCGCATACAAAGTTGGCACGCCGTAGAAGATCGTGGGTTGATGGGTTTTGAGGATGCCGAACACGCAGGCCGGGGTAGGGCGCGACGGTAGCAGCACTGTGCTGGCACCCACGCTCATCGGAAAGGTGAGCGCGTTGCCCAGTCCGTAGGCAAAAAAGAGCTTGGCCGCCGAATACACCACATCGGATTCGGTGATGCCGAGCACGCCCTTGCCATACAGTTCGGCCGTCTGGATGAGGTGGCTGTGCAGATGTACGGTTCCCTTGGGCACGCCGGTGGAGCCACTGGAATACAGCCAGAAGCAGGCATCATCAGAACAGGTTTCTGCTACGCTTTCAATAGCTGAAGGTCCATGCAGAATATGGGCTAAAAGCCTATTTTGTAGTGCGTTTTCTTTCGATGGGGGCAAAACGCCTTCACCCGCCACAATGACAGTTTTCAGCGTACTGCATGCGCGAATGCCTGCCGACAGCGTGTCCAGCAGTTCCGGGGACGCCACCAGCCCTTGCGCGCGGGAGTCCTGCAGCATGAACTCAAAGTCGGGCGCCGTCAGCAGGGTGTTGGCCGCCACCGGCACCACACCTGCCAGAATGCAGCCCAAAAAAACAACCGGCCATTGCGGTGTGTCCAGCATGGCCAGAAGCACGCGGCTTTCCGGCTGCAAGCCTGCTTCCCGAAGTGCGTTAGCAAACTGGTGCGCCTGCGTTGCCAGTTCGCCGTACGTCAGCTGGTTGCCAGTGGCTGCATCGATATAGGCCAGCTTGCCGGGCCGGTCTGTATTGCGCGACAGCAAGTCATGGGCGGCGTTGTAGCGGCGCGGAATCGTCACGATGGGCGGGCTGGCATTGTGGTCGGCGCTGCTGACGTGCATGAGGTCTCCGTGTTTTTGTTTTAACGCGTGGTCGCTGGGGTCATCAGAGCGCCATGGCTCATCGGCTATACGGTGCGCAGGACAGTCGCGACAGATCCGGCTGGAAGGCGCTGGCCGGCCGGCTCGGGCCTACCCAGGTAGCGAGACCAGCCATCCACGCAGTAGCGCCGGTTTGCGAAGCACACAGAGCTTGCGGTTGTTTGACTTGCACCGTCAAAGCCACGGTTCAAGCCGCATCAGCGCGTTGCGCGGTGGCTTCAAGCGCCTGCGTCAACCATTGCCGGCACCACTCGGCGCCTTCGGTTTCGGGCATTGTGCCGGTGCTGGCGTCATGGCACCAGACGTCACCGATGCGCTGCGCACCTAGGTCCTGCAGCCGCTCGTCAAACTTTTTGCCACCAAAGCAGAAGGTCTGCAGGTAGGTGCGGTCGCCCAGCGCCATTACGCCATACCGGACATGACCCAGAAATTGGGGCTGGCTCTCTAGCGATGCATAGAGCGCCCTGGCGTTGTCGGGAACGTCACCCGAGCCATATGTGGACGTGCATATGAGATATACCGCATCCTGCGCTTCTGCCTGGCTGAACACGGATGCGTCAAGATTATCCATCAATGCTATCTCGATGTCGTCCACCAGGTCAGTGCAATCCATCTGTATTGCCTGGGCGACGTAGTCTGCGGTACTGGTCATGGTGCCTACCAGAATCTTGAGCTTCATCGTATTTCCAATCGGCAGGCAGCACCTGCGGAGCAATGCATTTCAAAAGGGCCAAGCGACTATGCAATAAACTGCTTGACCGGTTATCCTGATGAAGTATAGTGCAATCATTGTTGTGGGAAAGACCATGCGCGGTGTTTTTTGCTCTCGAAAACCCTTGGCTTGAACGCCGTGCGTCTCGGATAAACCTGCTGAAAGCATTTGCACCATGATCTTCAGACGTTTCCAGGCTGACAGCCATTGCGCCGCATGTTGAGTGAGGCCGACACCAAAACCGGTTCCGGTGCCACGCTGGCTGATCTGGGGGGCCGTGTGCGCGCCTGGCGTGCCCGGCGCGGCATGACGCGCAAGGCGTTGGGGGCTGATTCCGGCCTTAGCGAGCGTTTTTTGGCTGATGTCGAATCAGGCAGGGGCAATGTCTCCATCAATTCGCTGGAGGCGGTTGCCCAGGCGCTGAACATCTCGATTCTTGAACTGCTGCAGGACGCGCCCCGTCCGGCCTGGGTTCGCGTGCAGGGTCTGCTGGGCCGGCTTGACGACGCCCAGCTTGACCAGGCATATGGCCTGATCGGCAGTGCGTTTGGCTTGAGCGACAGCGCTGGCCGGGAGCAGCGAATTGCCCTGATCGGCCTGCGCGGAGCCGGCAAGTCAACACTCGGTTTGCAGCTGGCCGCAGCGCGCGGCCTGCCTTTTGTTGAACTTGACCGCGAGATCGAGCGCGAGGCTGGCACCAGCATGAACGAGATACTGCTTCTGCATGGCCAGGCGGGTTACCGCCGCTATGAGCGGCGCGCCTTGCTTCGTATTGCAGAAGAGCATCCGGATGGGCTGGTCATGACAACCGGCGGCAGCATCGTCAGCGAGCGCGAAACCTTTGACCTGCTGCAAAGCCGTTTTTACTGCGTGTGGCTGAAGGCCAGCCCGGAGGAGCACATGGCCCGCGTGGTGGCCCAGGGTGACATGCGACCCTTCAATACCACGCAGGGCGCGACCAGCGAGGCCATGGAGGACCTGCGCCGCATTTTGGCCAGCCGCGAATCGCTGTATGCGCGGGCAGATGCAGTGGTCGACACCGCTGCGCGCACGCTCAGGCAAAGTCTTGCTGATCTGACGCGGGCCGTTTCACCAGCGGCAACGACGCTTTCGCCCGAGTCGGCCATGCCACCAGCGCCAGCCGTACGACCCAAGCTTGACAGCGGCGCGCGGACAACCCATTCCCAGGAGACACCATGAATGCAATGACAGAACCCTTGCTGTTTACCCAGACGATTGAGGGCCAGGAGCGGGAACTGGTGAGCTTCGCGACTTATCCGGCCCAGTACCAGCACTGGACGCTGACGGTGGGCGAGGGCGCGGATGCAGGCGTCGCAAGGTTGAAGCTCGACATCAATGAAGATGGCGGCATCAAGCCCGGCTACAAACTCAAGCTCAACAGCTATGACCTTGGCGTTGATATCGAACTTCACGACGCCATCAACCGCATCCGTTTCGAGCATCCGTCTGTCAAGGTGGTGGTATTCGAGTCGGCCAAGGAAAAGATCTGGTGCTCCGGCGCCAACATCTACATGCTGGGGCTGTCAACGCACGCCTGGAAAGTCAATTTCTGCAAATTCACCAACGAGACGCGCAACGGGCTGGAAGATTCGTCCCGCCATGATGGGCTGAAGTCCATTGCGTCGGTTACAGGTGCCTGCGCCGGCGGTGGCTATGAGCTGGCGCTGGCGTGTGACCGCATCATCATGGTGGACGACCGCTCCTCGACCGTGAGCCTGCCCGAGGTGCCGCTGCTGGGCGTGCTGCCGGGCACGGGCGGCCTGACCCGGGTGACCGACAAGCGCAAGGTGCGCCGCGACCTGGCCGACATCTTCTGCACCACCTCCGAAGGCGTACGCGCTGACCGTGCCAAGGACTGGAAGCTTATCGACGAGCATGCCAAGCCGCAACAGTTTGGCGCTCTGATTGCTACTGAAATAGAAGCGCTATGCGTAGCATCTACAAGGGCTGCAGGCATAAAAGGCATTGAATTGACGGCGTTGAAGCCCTTGATTGACGACACGGGCTACCACTACAGCACGGTAGATGCGCAGGTCGACCGCGCACGCCGCATCGCAACGCTGACCATCCAGGCGCCGCCTGCAAACCTGGAGTCCACGCCAGAGGCCATAGAAGCTGCTGGTGCAGGCTGGTATCCCTTGCGCTTGCAGCGCGAACTGGACGATGCGATTCTGAACCTGCGCACGAACGAACTGGAAGTCGGCACCTGGGTCATCAAGACGCGGGGCGACGCGGCACTCGTGGTCAAGATGGATCAGGTCCTGAATCACCTGAAAAACCATTGGCTGGTCAAGGAAACGACAGGGGCGCTCCGACGTACCCTGGCGCGACTTGACGTCACCAGCCGGTCGCTGATCGCGCTGGTTGATGCCGGCTCGTGCTTTGCCGGTACCTTTTATGAACTTGCCCTGGCTTGCGACCGTATCTATATGCTGGACTTGCCGGATTCACCGGACGCGGCGCCGACCTTGCAGCTCACGGCCGCCAACTTCGGCTGGTTTCCCGCTGTCAATGGCCTGAGCCGCCTGCAGACGCGTTTTGTGGATGACACGGCAACCATCACACAACTCCAGGGTCTCGGGGACAGCACCCTGCGCGCTGACCAGGCCTTGGGGCTTGGGCTCGTCACTTTGACACCGGACGACATCGACTGGGACGATGAAATTCGCATCATGCTGGAAGAGCGTGCCTCGCTGTCGCCGGATGCGATGACCGGGCTTGAAGCCTCCTTGCGTTTCCCCGGCAAGGAGACCATGGAGACACGCATCTTTGCGCGGCTGTCAGCGTGGCAGAACTGGATATTCATTCGCCCGAACGCAGTGGGTGAGGACGGTGCGCTGAAGCTGTTTGGAACCGGAAAGAAAGCAAAGTTCGACTGGAAGCGGGTGTAGGCCCCGAAGCGCCGGCGGAGCGCCCTCAAGGGCCCGTCTGCAGCCTGGCGAAACTGGCTCTGCGCAGGCATTTGCCTGACCGATCCAGCTACCAACGCATTGAATTAAACGGAGCAACCCACATGAGCACCATTGACCTGCAAGCCCTGATTCCGAACAACGTCAACCTGGGCGAGAACCGCCAGTTGCAGCGCGCCCTTGAACACTGGCAACCTGCCTTTTTGAACTGGTGGGATGAAATGGGACCCAGCGACTTCAAGGCCAAGGAAGTCTATTTGCGTACTGCCGTCGGCGTTGACGCATCGGGCTGGGCAAGCTATGGCTACACCTCGATGCCTGATTACCGCTGGGGTATTTTTCTGGCCGACCAGGAGCAGGGCCGCAAGATCGGCTTTGGCGACCATATGGGAGAAGACGTCTGGCAGGAAGTGCCGGGTGAATACCGCTCAACCTTTCGCCGCTTGATCGTCACCCAAGGCGATACCGAGCCAGCATCCGTCGAGCAGCAACGACTGCTGGGCCACACCGCGCCTTCGCTTTATGACCTGCGCAATCTCTTCCAGGTCAACGTCGAGGAAGGCCGTCACCTGTGGGCCATGGTCTACCTGCTGCATGCACACTTTGGCCGTGACGGGCGCGAAGAAGCTGAAGAGCTGTTGATGCGCCACAGCGGCGATGCGGACAAGCCGCGCATTTTGGGCACCTTCAACGAGCCGATGGACAACTGGCTCAGTTTCTTCATGTTTACCTACTTCACCGACCGGGACGGCAAGTTCCAGCTCAAGTCATTTGCCGAAAGCGCATTTGACCCGCTGGCCCGCACCACCCGCTTCATGTTGACTGAAGAAGCGCACCATATGTTCGTCGGCGAAACCGGTATAGGCCGTGTCATCAAGCGCACGCTCGAGGTGATGAAGGAATTGGACACCCAGGACCCCGTCACCTTGCGAAAAGCGGGCGTGATTGACCTGCCAACGATTCAGAAATTCATGAATTTCTGGTTTACCTCATCGCTGGACCTGTTCGGGTCAGAATCGTCAAGCAATGCGGCAAACTACTTCAGCAATGGCATCAAGGGGCGCCCGGATGAGGCCAGGTTTGCCGATCATGTGGAGCTGGAAAGCGAAATGACCATCGTGGTGCCTGACGCAGGCGCCGGACCCGGTGGCCTGACAAACGAGACCATCTCTACCCGCAACGGCATGAACGAGATCACACGGATGGAGTATGTGAAGGACTGCAATATCGGTCTGACGCGCTGGAACATGGGCATTCGGCGTGCAGGCGTCGATTTCGAGTTTGCCTTGCCGTCGACACGCTTCAGACGCAGCGTCGGTGTCTGGGCCGGGTCTCACACCGACCCCAAAGGTAACCCCATCAGCGCCAATGATTTCGAGGCTCGACGGGACGAGTGGTTGCCGACAGCCGCTGACACGGCATTCGTCAAGAGCCTCATGCAAAAGGTCACGGAGCCTGGAAAAATGGCCGCGTGGATCGCCGCACCCGACCGCGGCATCAACGCAAATCCGGTGCAGTACGAGTATGTTCGGCTTTGATGCCGCGGCACTACGGCAGTTCGCTCCCGGCGGCGCATGGCTGCATGCTGTCGTCCGGGCTCTCTCTGGCACAAATTTAAGTAGCGCGCATTTGCGAAGTGCAGCAATCGGGCTATAATTTGAGACTTGTCGGAGTGTGGCGCAGTCTGGTAGCGCACCTGGTTTGGGACCAGGGGGTCCAAGGTTCGAATCCTTGTACTCCGACCAAAAAAATCAAACAAAAAAGGCTCACCATGTGAGCCTTTTTTGTTTCCGCTTCAAGCTTTTATGCGTGGCTTTAGCCTGACGCAGCGATCCGGCAGATCAAATGCCAGAGCTTAGCGGAACGAAATTCGAGGTGCGCCAGTAGTCGCGAGCCTGCTCCAACTTTTCCTGGAAATCGCGGTAGTACAGCGGTTTCCGAACATAGCTGTTGAGCCCACCCTTGAACGCCAGCACCGCTTTCGAGGTCTCACTGGCTGAGGTGAGCATCATGACAGGCACAAAAAAAGTCCTCGGGTCGTCTCGCATGCGTTGCAAGACCTCCAGCCCACTCATGCCCGGTAGCCCGAGGTCAAGCATCACAAGCTCTGGAGGCATATCCAGCGGGCGGTCGCTGTACCGCCCCTCACAAAACAGGTAGTCCAGCGCGTCAGGGCCATTGCGCGCAACAACGATTTGATGGTCGGCCCCATTTTCTTCCAGGGTCATTATCGCCAGTTCAAGGTGGTCGGGATTGTCTTCCACCATTAGCAGGGTCGGACGGGGCATTTTCACCTTTATCAGTTTCATCAAATGTATATCGATGTCATGTATCTCCAGTGGTTCTACTGTTCAAAAAGCCGTACCGATGCGTGGAAATGTTGCATAAAGTCACACTACTAAGCCGTACCAGACGCAGGTTGAAGGCAGACGCTCCCTGATTGGAGGATGGGCAAATGACGGTATGATCATCGTCTTCGAAAGCGGCTTGCCCGCGATAAATACAGGCCTTTAAGAGGCAACTGCCCGTAGCTCAGTCGGATAGAGCATCAGCCTTCTAAGCTGAGGGTCGGGGGTTCGATCCCCTCCGGGCAGACCATGTGGTTGTCGCTCTGATAACCCGGTTGTGTGACTGGTTTTTGCCAATAACGAGTCATGCAACAAATTGACAAAACTGCTACGCTTATGTCCGGCGCATGCTGGGGCTGATGCTGTGTCGTCCGAAAACGCTGTTAACGCACCCGTAAATTGCAACCGGTCGAACGCTATTTGCTAGAGCACCAGCACCAGAGGGGCATGAACTGGTTTTCGCACGGGCTCGGTCCTAAATAGTGCACTAGCGCCACGTGATCTCTTAACTTAAGGATAGTCATCACCATGTTCGATCGGCTGAAGAAAACATTTTCAACGCCCGCCACTGCATCGTCGAACGAACTGGTGAAGCCTGGTGCATTTCGGTCGAATATGCCTGTCCCTGAATGGGCAATCGCGCGCGGTTTGTCCTATGCGGCCGGGCTGGGCGAGCACTTTGCGGTGAGGGGAAAAGTTAACGGTATATCCTGGAAGCTGGAGTGTGCAAGCTCATCGCGCGACTATATTTTTGGCGACGAATTGCGCGCTCGAGCAGAGCTGGGCATTTCGGAAGACATTGCGGTTTTGGTCATGAACCGCCCGCTGAAACAGACGCTGGAAAAACGCGCTTACCAACTGTATACGGACACGCTGCAAACGGTGGTCGAGCCGTCCATGCCGGAAGAAATGCGCTGGCTCTCGATGTATCCCGAAGTGGGCTGGGGCAGTGCGACAGAGCCTTTGTGGGCGCGCTACTCGGTCATGGCAGAAGACCGCAACCATGCCATGGCCTGGCTGACCGCACCGATCACCGATCTCTTGCTGTCATGGCCCAAGCCAGCGCCAGACGATCAGTTGCCATTCATGCTGATGCTGTTGCGTGGAAACGCCTATATGCGCATGCAGCGCATGCCGGAAAATCTGCAGACGCTCGACCACGCAGTCCGCATATTTACAGTCGCCTGTGAGTCGGCACTCGGCGGCCTGTCGATGGATATTTCGATTTAATTTAAACGAAAAACGCTTCTAGCCCGCGTATCACATAGGCTAATTGCTATACTTTAAATAGCAAAAGTCAGTTCAGGCGCCACGGGTGACTGGCGTGTCAATCTCGCCAGGCATCAGCAAATGCTTGACCAGTTCGAGCTTGGCCAGCGACGCACGGTGAACTTCATCAGGGCCATCAGCCAGCCGCAAGGTGCGCTGATGCGCATATGCGTAGGCCAGCGGAAAGTCGTCAGAGACGCCACCACCGCCATGCGCCTGAATCGCCCAATCGATGATCTGGCAGGCCATGCTGGGCGCGACCACCTTGATCATTGCAATTTCAGCCTTGGCGACCTTGTTACCAACCGTGTCCATCATGTAGGCGGCCTTCAGGGTCAGTAAACGCGCCTGCTCGATCATGCAGCGTGACTCCGCAATACGCTCCTGCCATATAGACTGACGTGAGACAGGCTTGCCGAAAGCGACACGTGAATTGAGCCGCTTGCACATTAACTCGAGTGCACGCTCTGCGCAGCCGATGGTTCGCATGCAATGGTGAATACGTCCGGGGCCAAGCCGACCCTGGGCGATCTCAAAACCGCGTCCCTCGCCCAGCAGCATGTTGCTGACGGGCACCCGGACATTGGTCAGCCTGATCTCCATATGCCCATGCGGCGCGTCGTCATAGCCAAAAACGGTCAACGGCCGGATCACCTCGATGCCCGGTGAGTCGGCAGGCACCAGCACCATTGATTGCTGCTCATGCCGCCCTGCGTCCGGATTGGTTTTGCCCATCACGATGTAGATGGCGCAGCGCGGATCACCCGCCCCTGACGACCACCACTTCAGCCCATTGAGTACATAGTCATTCCCGTCGCGCTCGATGCGGCACTCGATGTTGGTAGCGTCTGACGACGCCACTTCCGGTTCGGTCATTAGAAACGCAGACCGGATCTCGCCCTTCAATAGCGGCTCGAGCCAGCGGTCCTTGTTGTCTTCCGAACCGTAGCGGGCAATGGTCTCCATATTGCCGGTATCCGGCGCCGAGCAGTTGAAAACCTCTGCCGCAAAGGGCACGCGACCCATGATCTCGCAAAGCGGAGCGTATTCAAGATTGGACAAGCCTTCGGGGGCGCGAGGCGAGTGCGGAAGAAACAGGTTCCACAACCCCGCTGCCCGGGCTTGAGGCTTGAGTTCTTCGATTAATGTGGTTGGAACCCACGCGTTACCGTTTGCGCGGTTCTGCGCTATTTCCGCGAAGAACCTGGCTTCATTGGGGTAGATATGCTCGTCCATGAACCGCAGAAGCTTTGCCTGTAGTTCCTGAACTTTCGGGGTGTAGTTGAAATCCATGTCATCTCCTGTTGTGCCTGGCCTCAGTGCCGGACGGTTGTGGTTAATCCCGGCCGGCCTGGCTTTTGATGGCGAATTCCCATGCCATTTGTGCCAGTACGGGTGCGCCGGCAGCCGAGCTGACAGCCTGAGCGCTGGAGGCCGTACCGGCCTGGACCCGCTTGGCAATACCCTGCAAAATTGCTGCCAACCGAAACAGGTTGTAGGCCATATAAAAGCTCCAGTCGCCTTTGAGCGCGTCCGGGGTTGTCAAGCCGGTGCGCTCGCAATACATCCGGATGTATTCAGGCTCCAGCGGAATGCCTAGCTCCTCGATGTCAAGACCGCCAATTCCCCGAAAAGACCCGGGCGGAATATGCCAGGCCATGCAGTGGTAGCTGAAGTCCGCCAGTGGATGGCCCAGAGTAGACAGTTCCCAGTCAAGGACAGCCAAGACGCGCGGCTCAGTCGGATGGAACACCAGGTTGTCGAGCCTGAAGTCTCCATGCACGATTGACGCCATGCTTTCGTCACGTGCACTTGCGGGAATGTGCAGCGGCAGCCAGGCGATCAAAGCGTCCATCTCCGCGACGGGTTGCGTGATGGAGGCGGCGTATTGCTTCGACCAGCGACTGATCTGACGTTCAAAATAATTGCCGGGCTTGCCGTAAGCCTGCAGACCCTGCGCTGTGACGTCGACCCTGTGCAAGGCCGAAATGACGCGGTTCATCTCGTCATAGATCTCCCGCCGCTGGCTCTTGCTCATCCCCGGCAGAGACTGGTCCCACAGGACCCGACCATCGATGAACTCCATCACATAAAACGCGCGGCCGACAACGGACTCGTCTTCACACAGGCAGTGCATTTGCGGCACGGGGACATCGGTGCCTGCAAGGCCGCGCATGACGTTGAATTCACGTTCCACAGCATGGGCGGATGGCAGCAAGCGGGCAACCGGCCCGGGCTTCGCCCGCATTACGTAAGCCGTCGTCGGCGTGATCAGCTTGTATGTCGGGTTTGACTGTCCGCCTTTAAACATCTCAACCGTCAACGGCCCTTTGAACCCGGCAAGATGCGTAGTCAGGTAGCTCGCCAGCGCCTCGGTGTCGAACAGGTGCTGCCCTGCAACTTCACGGGTTCCGACGAAATGATCAAAGTTGCTCATGATGCTTTGGCTATCTATTGACTATTTATCGGCTATCGACACGCTATTTCTCGGCGTCGGACTCGGCAATGCGCAACAGCGCTGACCGGTTGCGTATGACCAGTCCGCCGGGTTCGATGCGAATGGCATCTTCCCGCTCCATGGCCTTGAGTTCCTGATTGACCCGTTGGCGTGAAGCACCCAGCAGCTGCGCGAGTTCTTCCTGTGCCAGTTGCAATCCAATGCGAACCTCGTCGCTGTGCGACAGGCTGGCGATGCCGTAGCTTCGTACCAGATGCAGCAGCTGCTTGGCCAGACGGGCCCGCAAGGGCAGGGTGTTGAGGTCTTCCACCAGCCCAAAAAGCTGGCGCAAGCGCCGCGCATGAAGGCGCAACATCGCTTCGTAAAGCTCTACATGTGCGTTCAGTATTTTGCGAAAGTCGGCTTTGGCGACGCAAAGAATCGTGCTGTCGCCGTGCGCGTAAGCGTCGTGAGTTCGCCGGTCGCCGTCGAATATTGCAATATCGCCGAACCATATCCCGGGCTCCACATAGGTCAGAGTGATCTGTTTTCCCGATATCGAGGTGGAGCTGACACGCACCGCTCCTTTGGCGCAGGCAATCCATTCTTCTGGCGGCTCGCCCCTGGCCGCAATAAGTGCGCCATCCCTGTAGCGTTTGACGTAGGCGCATCGAAGTATGTCGTGTCTGAGCGAGGGTGAAAGTGTTGCGAACCAGCGACCACTGTTGATCGCTTCTCTTTCATCTATCGTAAGAATGGGATCGTCCATAACGTGTCTTTTGAGTGACTGAGAAAACCGGAATAGTCGTCTGAGGGACGCATGCCGCTCTCATCGTGCACGGCGCTGTTGCCACAGTGCGTATTGCTGGGCGAGCAGCGATTCATGTGC
Organism: Polaromonas sp.; assembly: GCA_028291985.1. Taxonomy (GTDB): domain Bacteria; phylum Pseudomonadota; class Gammaproteobacteria; order Burkholderiales; family Burkholderiaceae_C; genus Polaromonas. The sequence goes on from JAQGNE010000015.1 coordinate 20,968, forward strand.
TGCCTGCCGAGTTTTACCGCTGCATGTGCCATGGCAGTCAGCCGGAGGTTAGCGATAGTGAGGTTTGAGCTTTTGAAGGAAGGACGAAATGCCTTCGCCCGCATTCACATGGTGAAGGTTACGGACAAAGTGGTCGCGCTCGTTGGCAAGATGCTGACTCAGGCTATCCGTCGAAGCGCCATTGATGAGTTCTTTGATGCTGGCCAAGGCGTTGGGCGCCCGATTGTTCAAGTGCTCAGCCATAAGTTGCGCCTGGGCCAGCGCAGTGCCGGGAGGAACAACCCTGTTGATCAGGCCAGCGGCGTAAAGTCTTGGCGCATCGATGCGTTCGCCAAACATCATGATCTCGCTTGCCAAGGCACGAGGCAGCGATCGGGCCAGTGCCCAGCTGCCACCACCATCGGGCGACAGCGCCACTGAGCTGTAGGCCATCACAAAAACGGCGTCTTCCGCAGCCACGCATAAATCACAGGCCATTGCCAACGAAAATCCTGCGCCGGCAGCCGCGCCTTCCACGGCCGCTATTACGGGTTTGGGGTAGGTACGTATGCAGTCGATCCAGTTATGCAGTCCTTCGATGCTTTGCGCTTGCACTTCGGGCACTTCGCGCCGGTTTGCGAGCAGTTTTTGAAGGTTGCCACCTGCACAGAAAGTACCGTTTGCGCCGGTTATCACCACACTTCGGATATCAGCATTGTTTTCGGCGGCGTTAAGTGCCTCAATGCCTGCCGCGTAAATCTCCGGCCCCAGAGCGTTTTTGAACTCCGGGTTGGTGATGGTAAGGATGAGCGTGCAGTCCTCGCTTGTGCTTTGCAGCGCGCCCGCCATATCAGTTTTCCACCTGCATCAGGCTCAGGCCGATGGCGCCTCGCCTTCGAAGCCAGGGCGACGGGCGGTAACGGGGATCGCCATAAACGGTTTGCATATTGAAAAGTACCTCTAGCACGTTGGTCGGTCCGTATCGATCACCCATGGCCAGCGGTCCCAATGGATAGCCAAGACCCAATGTCACCGCAGTCTCCAGATCTTTCGGGGTACATATGCCTTGTTGGCAGATATCGCAGGCAATATTTACGATGCTTGCCACGACGCGTTGCGTTACAAAGCCGCCGCTGTCCCGGATGACGCTCACTGGCTTTCCGTCACGACTGAGCAACGCATGAGCGGCGTCCCGCATATCCGTACGCGTTGCCGGGTTGGTTGCGAGCACACGCCGCTTGGTTACCGCATCGTCGATCATCAGGTCGATTCCCACAGTCCTGGCGGGGTCCAGCCTTTCGACAACCGCAACGGTTGTCATGTCGAAACCGAGCGGAGCGACCAGGGTAAGCGCTTGTGGAGAAGCCGACGCACCGGTTTCGATTTTTGCACCGAGTGTTTTCAAAAGCATCAACAAATCAGCCCGGCGCGAAGCCCTGGGTGAAACCCACACCGGTGGCATTTCCGTCACCTGTGGCACCGGCGCTTCTGGCGGGCTGGACGGTTTTCCATCGTCGTACTGATAGAAACCTTCGTTGGTCTTTCGACCGAGCAGGCCGCCAGCGAGTCGTTGAGCTGTGATGACGCTAGGGCGATAGCGCGGCTCCTCAAAGTACTGGTGATAAATTGATTCCATGACTGGATGAGATACATCCAGTCCGGTGAGATCCATCAGTTCGAAAGGCCCAAGCTTGAAACCAGCCTGATCTCTCAGTATACGGTCTACAGTTGCATAGTCGGCAACGCCTTCGCTGACGATCCTGAGCGCCTCCGTCCCATACCCTCGGCCCGCATGGTTCACGATAAAGCCCGGCGTATCCTGCGCCAGGACGGGCGTATGGCCCATGCGCCGCGCGTAACTGGCCAATTGCCCGCATACCGTTTTGTCGGTTTTCAACCCGGCAATGACTTCCACCACTTTCATTAACGGAACCGGGTTAAAAAAGTGGTAACCCGCAAAGCGCTCTGGATGCTTGAGCCGCGCCCCGATCGATGTGACAGACAAAGACGAGGTGTTGGTAACCAAAACCGCCTCGGGTGAACAAAGCGCTTCCAATTCTGAAAAGAGCAACTGCTTGACATCGAGGCGCTCGATGACAGCCTCAATGACAAGATCACAGCCGCTTAATTCAGTCAGGGTTTCGACGGTCGACAGGCGTGAAACATAAGCGTCCGCCATTACGGCATCCAGCCTTCCCTTAGCGACCAACTTTTCCCACTGTGAAGCAATGTGAGCTTTAGCGTCATTGCTCGCGCCGGGCTGGAGGTCAAACAATCTCACAGCGCTGCCTGCCTGGGCTGCGATTTGGGCGATTCCGCGTCCCATTGCCCCGACGCCCACGACCCCAACAGTTGCATAAAGGGTATTCATGCCCGGTATTATTACGCAGCGTCTTGTTGGGCTTGATGTGTCAAAATCTTGAACGTTACCCATGCGCCACTACGTGATCAAACCTACTGCTGCTCTTTTCCCTCTTTTGCTTATGGTGGCAACAGGCAGTGCAGCAATGTCGTTGGGGAGCCAACGTGGTGCAGCGATCATCGGAAAGCCGCTCGATATCCATGTTCAGGCCGCTTTGGAGACACAAGATGGCGTCGCAGAGCTTTGCGTGGGAGCCGAGGTGTTCTTTGGCGACAACAAAATTGATGGGTCCAGGGTGCGGGTTACAACCCAGCCTGCGGGAATTAATTCACGCGAAGTCATTATTAATGTTCGCACCTCGCTGTTGATTGATGAGCCAGTTGTATCTTTCAATTTGCGCGCGGGTTGTAAACAGAAAATTGAGCGGCGCTACGTCCTTTTAGCTGATCTAACAACCAACGCAGTTGCTCAACAAGTCGCCCCTTTTAATTCCCCGCCGACAATTCGCCCGGCCCCTGATAAAACTCCCCGAGGGGCTGCAGAATCCGGTCGCCTAGGTTCCCAACCTGATGCAACCGGTGTCGCTAGCGCTACGGCTGGTCCGTTACCGCCTTCTTTATCGAGTGGCACAAAGGTTGCCAAACCTCCTATCAAGGGTGGTGATAGCGCTCGGATGAAGCGAGACAAAAGCTTGAGCGCATCAGTCGATACGTCCCCTGTGGTTACCAAACCCCGGTTAAAGCTGGAACCGATGGATTTGAATCCAGCGACTGATCCAGGTCTGAAACTGTCAACCGAACTACTGAGCGCGCCTACGACTGACATCGGGCAACGTGCATTGGCCGCTGCGCTATGGCGCGCCCTTACAGCGCAACCAGACGACATGGTTCGATCAGGCGAAAAATTGCTTGCGCTGGAAGCCTCCGTCGCCGCATTACAGTTGGATTCCCAAAAGAGCAATCTTGCGATTTCTCAGTTGACCGCTGATGTTGGGGACGCACGATCCGAGCGTTATCTCAACGGACTGGTTTACGGTCTTGCGGCGTTGTTACTTGGAGCGTTGGCAACTGTTGCCATTTTGTGGCGGACGCACGTGAGGCATTTTGACGAGGAACAGAGCCCGCTGCCTTGGTGGAAGCGGGCAAAGCCAAATGAAAACAGATGGACCCATAGTCTCGAAGGAACAGACTCGACCGCCGCAGAGACATTAGCAACGCTAATTTCAGGGTCTGGAGCAGGATCCGAGAGTCTTGCTACGTCAAAAGTTAACGTTGGTACGGACTCCAGCATCGACCCTTCGAATTTTGGTGTTTTCAGGCGACCGGGACATCCGGCTAAGAACTCGGTCTTGCCGCTCACGGGAAAAGACCGTTCTGAGTTTGCCATGAGCATGACCCACATGTCGCGAGCTGTCAAAGCCGAAGAACTGCTGGATGTGCAGCAGCAGGCCGATTTTTTCGTGTCATTGGGGCAGCACGAGCAGGCTATCGAGGTCCTGCAGGACCACATCGGCGCAAATTCGCGGACCAGTGCACTGATTTATCTGGATCTCTTCAATCTCTACCATCTGCTTCACCGCGAAGAGGATTACGAAAGCCTGCGACGAAGTTTTAGCCAGCTGTTCAACGCGAAAATGCCAGAATTCGCGCTTTATAGCGACGTAAGTCCTGGTCTCGAAGCCTATCCGGCAGCGCTAAGCCGCATAGTAACGTTGTGGATCTCAGTCAAAGTACTTGACGTGATTGAAGAATCTATTTTTCGCAAGGGTGACGGACAAAAGGAATCATTTGATTTGGGCGCATATCGGGAATTGCTGCTGCTGTACGCGATTGCCAAAGATATCCTGAACCAAGACGACGGAGACAGCCGTTCGCAACCCAAAGTTCGTAATTCTGAAAGTACATCGTTTCGGTTATCAGGCGGCGACAACACGGGTAAGTTCGGCGCCACGTCGATTCAACCGCTTTCTGCTACCGCGGCAGACTTTTCAAGCGATGCAGCTGATCGCGAGTCAGTTCCCGTATTGCCTAGACCATCATCGCGGTTGGGGCTTGACGTTGACTTGTCAGAGTTATTCGACGAGCTTCCAGCTAAGACCACCGGCAGAAACAAGCAGCGGCCGGCTGAGAGTAAATCTGCAACCTCAGTTGACATCGACATCGACATCGACATCGATGCGACGCCAGCACTGCTCGACGTTGATAGTCGTCAAGATAACTTGGTAAACGGCAAAGTTTCAAACTACGCCAACCTTATTGATTTCGATCCCCTCGATTCCTCAATAGGGAAAACAGATCGGGTGGGGAAAACCAAATTCTAGTGTTCCGAATGCTGTGTTAACGACGTACTCTGGAAGCCTCGGGATTTACGATATTTGTTGGTACGCCCTCGACGAAGTTGACTACGTTGTCAAAAGCATCGCTAAAGTAAGTTTCGTAAGTGTCCTTCTCTACGTACCCGATATGAGGAGTACAAATACAGTTTTCCAGCCGGAGCAATGCGTGGCCCTGCAGAATAGGCTCTGACTCAAAAACATCGATTGCGGCCAGGCCGGGACGGCCTCTGTTAAGCGCTGCTATCAGTGCGTCGGGTTCAATCAACTCCGCCCGCGACGTGTTCACCAGTATTGCAGAAGTCTTCATTCGAGAAAGATCCTCCAGTTTGACTACGCCATGCGTTCCGTCAGTCAGGCGCAAATGGAGACTAAGAATGTCGCAGTGTTCGAAAAACTCCGCTTGCGTACTGGCTACCTCATGACCGTCAGTCCGGGCTTGATCGCATGACACCTCTCCGCCCCACACCAGAACACGCATGCCGAACGCGCGTCCGTAGTCGGCAACCAACTGTCCCACTTTGCCGTAGCTCCATATGCCCAATGTCTTTCCAGCTAAAACGGTACCTATACCAAAATTGGCGGGCATGGAAGCGGATTTTAGTCCTGCCTGCTGCCACGCCCCATGCTTTAAATGGGCAATGTAGTGAGGAAGCCGGCGCGCCGCGCACATGATCAGCGCCCAGGTTAGTTCTGCGGGTGCGGTGGATGAATTGACACCCTCAGCAACCGAAATTCCGCGTTCCGTGCATGCAGCGAGATCAATGTGAGAGCCTAACTGTCCTGTTTGCGAAATCATCTTCAGGCGAGGCAGTTTTTCTATCAACTGTCGGTGTAAATGGGTTCGGTCACGAATCAGAACAATCACATCCGCATCCTTCAGGCGTACCGATAACTGCCCAATTCCTTTGACTGTGTTGGTATAGACCTTTGCAGCGTACGCATCCAGTTTGCTGGCGCAGGCCAGCTTGCGCACAGCATCCTGATAGTCGTCAAGGATCACAATATTCATAACGATATTGTGCATGTATGCGACGTCAACCTATAGACACGAAGTTCCAGGCTGAACGAAATTTCGGCATAAGTTGACTTATAGGAAATGGTCTTTTTAGTTGGTATCAGACTCGCGCTTGGTGGAGTTCAAGCAATTGATACGGCTGCGGATCAGTAACAATCAATGGCTTTCGCGATCCGCCATCCTGTCGAGCTCTGCGCAGACATCGGACATACGCCCTGAAATTACCATACGTCGAACAAACGCCTTGTTTTCGAGTAACTCGACTTGTGTCCTGACCTTCAATGGCGCAGTCTGCCTTCTACAGGTCAAAACCGCGGAAGTCGGGCACGGCTTTCGTTGTTTGGCGTGTTGATGTTCTGGTCCAGAGTGACCATGGTAAATGGACGTAGGGGTTGTGTCGTAAAAACGCTCTGTCGTAAAACTGCCAACGGTGCTGTCTTCGCATGCTGGAGCAGACGGCCAGAGAAGCGACGTTATTGATCGCAGCGGTGGTATCAGGCCAAGAAGGCCTGAGGCTATTGAAACAGATGCTATTCCCATGATGAACTCCTGTGAGAAGGTTTTACACAGGCAGGATTACGGTGCGGCGATCGACCGCAAAATCGTTTCAACAGGGTCTGACCGATAAAGGTCACGCGCCCGCCACCTGTTGCCCGACTACTTCGTCAACCGAACTCGGTGTTCCGGATCAGGCCAACCACCAAACCTTCCAATTCAAAAGGTTCTCCAGATCTCACAACGATAGTTTCAAAATCTGGATTCTCTGGCATCAATTCGATCATAGATTTATGGCGTCGAAACCGTTTTACGGTTACCTCTTCCCCCAGCCTTGCCACAACGATCTGACCATCACGTGCCTCCCGTACCTGCTTGACGGCTAGCAGATCACCGTCCAAGATTCCCACATTTCGCATGCTCATGCCGCAAACTTTGAGCAGGAAATCAGGTTGTTGCTGAAAGAGACTGTTTTCAAAACGGAAGGTGCGCTCGATGTGCTCATTTGCGAGCATAGGACTACCCGCTGCAACCCGACCTATCAACGGTAAAACAAGCTGGGCTAGGCCCGTCATAGGTAATGACATCTGCCCGGAGCCCGCCTCCAATGAATGAGACCCGGTATGCCGCAACCGGATACCCCTGGAAGTTCCGCTGACGAGTTCAATAGCTCCCTTGCGTGCCAGCGCTTGCAAGTGCTCCTCTGCAGCGTTGGCAGATTTAAAACCAAGCTCATTTGCGATTTCGGCACGGGTAGGCGGTGCCCCCGTGTTGTGAATCGCCGATTTGATCAATTCCAGAATTTGTTGCTGGCGCGCGGTCAACTTAGGACCGTCCGTCTGTACTGGCAATTTAGAAGTGCTTCTAACCATTGCATTCCCTAGGTCATTTGTGCGCACTATCCATCCAATAGCTAACCAGTGCACAGCTGTTCGAATAAACAGATGCTGTATTTTCATACAGTTTTTCAGGTATTGCAAGTGTCGAATGACTGTTTTGATTTAGCGCATGCCGAGTGCGCACTACCAAAGGCTGTAGATTAAATTATTCGCGCTCGAAGCCGCACCGCGGGTGTAATTTAACGTTGTGCGTCACGCGACCCTGCTGCGCATAGCAACTACCAGGCTAGCCCGAAGGGCACTGTCAAGTTCCAAGACGGGCGCCGGCCTACGGGCAGATAGCATTGTTGCCGTCGTATGTCCGCAACACCTTGATGAGGTGCTGGTATCGAGGAATCTTTGGCAATCATCGAGGATGGAAGCGCATCGTCGGGCCAATCGTAGCGAGTTCAGACACTCCACTATGGTGTCTGCCAGCAATCTCCTAAGGTGGCATAAAGCATCACAGCCAGGGTAGTGTTTTCGACCCGTCCGGCGTCTTGCAATCACATGACAATCGCAGGACTTATGCCATTACTCGGAGAGTGCCTGAAACACACGATCCGTTATCTCGTCAACATTTCCGAGACCGCTGATTGCTCTGTATTTGGGCGCCACGTCCGGTTCTGTCTGAGCCCAGTTGGAGTAGTAGTCGACTAGAGGTCGGGTCTGAGCGCTGTACACGTCAAGACGCTTTTTTACCGTTTCTTCCTTGTCGTCTTCGCGTTGAGTCAGCGGTTCACCGGTGACGTCGTCCATACCAGGCTGTTTCGGTGGGTTGTATTTCACATGGTAAGTTCTGCCGGAGGGCAGGTGAGAGCGTCGGCCGCTCATGCGCTCGATAATCGAATCAAACGGAACATCGATTTCCAGAACGTAGTCGAGCTTGACCTTCGCGGTCTTCATGGCATCGGCTTGTGGAAGCGTACGGGGAAACCCGTCGAAAAGGAATCCGTCCTTGCAGTCTGGTTGCGACAGTCTCTCCTTGACCAGATTGATGATGAGATCGTCACCGACGAGCCCGCCTGTATCCATGATCTGCTTTGCTTCCAGTCCCAGAGACGACCCCGCTTTTACCGCGGCCCTCAACATGTCTCCGGTTGAAATCTGCGGAATCCCGTATTTTTTGCAGATAAACGTAGCTTGGGTCCCCTTGCCAGCCCCAGGCGCGCCCAACAAAATCAGTCTCATGAATATCCCTCAAATCTTTATTGCCTCAGCGCTTTTATTGCTGGTTTCCGTGGCTCGTACAAGTCAGCGTGTGGCCACATCGCTGCCGGATAGATAACGCAGCATTAGCTCGCAAGAATAGCATGCACATCTTGAAACCAGCTTACACAACCTATGCCCATTCAGGCTGAAACTTGGGCAACGCCGGGCCAGGCACAACCCGTAAAGACGGCCAGTATCATCTCTTCAATTAGCGAGTTCCTCGTCGGTAAGCGCTCGGGCCTGAGCTTCTAGCAGAATCGGGATGCCGTCCCTGATAGGGTAGGCTAGCCTTGCGCTTTTTGAAACCAACTCGCCTTTCTCACGGTCGAAGTCCAGGTGGCCTTTAGTGACCGGGCAAACGAGTAGTGCAAGCAGTTTGTTGTCCATCGCAGGATGGTAGTGCAGAAATGAGTTGTCTGACCCTCGCGTCAAACGCGGCCATGAATGACGGCTCGGGCGAAAAATCCAGAGGGACAGCGAGTACACAGGTCGACCTTAAGGCCGTCATCGCGAAAAGCTTGACAGCATCCTTTTGCGTGCACAGTACAACATCTGTCAGGCCTGCAGTGACAGAAAAGTTGGTGAAATCAAAATGGTCTGGCAAGGCAACGGTGCGTTCGAGTTTCAGCCCGCTGTCTCTTAGCATGGAAAAAAAAGCATCGGGACTGGCAATACCGGCTACCGCCATCAACTTTTTATCGCGAAGATCTGCGAAAGGGACGCGGCTGCCGTCTCTTGCCAGGGCATAGCTTTTCAACTTCCGGGTAGACCTGAAGCCTTCAAAGGCTGGACTATCGCCAGTATGCAAAATCAGGTCCGAAACACCGGGGTTATGTCTTGGCCAAGGTTCCCGCAGCGGGCCGGCAGGAATCAGCCAACCATTTCCCAGACCACGGTTGTCAAAGACCACAATTTCCAGATCCCGCAGAAGCGCGTGATGCTGCAGCCCGTCGTCACTGATGATCACTTGCGTTTTGGGATACGCCAGTAGCAGCGACTCAGCTGCCATGGTCCTGCTGTCACTGACAAACACTGTTGCGCCTGTCAGCTGCTTGATAAGTGCAGGCTCATCACCTGACGCTGAAACCGGCGTGCTATGGAAGACTTCGCAACTAGACGTGCCGCTGCGACCATAGCCTTTGGAAATTACACCTACACGCAGCCCCTGCTGCTGTAAATGGTTGACCAGTGAAATCACCAACGGTGTTTTCCCAGCCCCTCCTACCACAACATTGCCGATGACGATTGTGAGGACTTTCACTCGCCTCGCTTTAAAAACGTGCCTTTTGTAAAGCCAGTGCCGGATACCTGTCATGAGCCCATACAACCGGGCAATGGGCCATAGCATCCGTGCCAGCCAGTTATGCGAGTGCCAAGCCTTCTGCAAGGTCGTCTTGAACATCAATACCATGGCACCGCCAAATAGAACGTGCTAGCGCTTATTGACGTGACACGGCTTGTGTTGCACTTTGCGTAGCGAATGTGATTTGCGATAGGCCACTGCGTCGTGCGGCTTCCATAACTGTGATGACGGACTGATGCGTTGCGCTGGCGTCGGCGCTGATCACAATTACCGTGTTCCTTCCGGCCTTTGCCGCTTCGCTCAGTGCCGCTGCCAAGGCATCGAGGCCACGCCCTTGGACCGAACTCTTGTTGACCGCATATCTGCCATCACTACTGACCGCAACAATGACTTCCTTTGGATAGTCCCGTTGATGCTCTGCATCCGCAATCGGCAACTTGATTTGAAGCTCCGTGAACTTGCTGTAGGTGGTCGATAAAACCAGAAAAATCAATACAACGAGCAATACGTCGATAAAGGGGATAAGGTTGATCTCGGGTTCATCTCGAGACGTGCGGCGAAAATTCATGGCAAGCTGACTGCGGCGCTTAAGAAGCTACCGCGATTTTCGTAGTGTGTTGAGATGACGCGAAAAGCGCTCGGCAGCTAGCTCCATAGTCAGCAAGTAGGCGTCAACTCGCGCACGAAAATAACGCCAAAAGATAAGTGACGGTATCGCAACGATCAACCCGAAAGCTGTGTTGTAAAGGGCAATAGAAATACCTTGTGCAAGCTGAGCCGGATTTCCACCGCCTGATGTGCCTCCAGCGCCAGCGCCCGACTGTGATCCGAAGATCTCGATCATTCCGATCACCGTACCCAGCAGTCCCAAAAGTGGTGCAGCCGACGCAATGGTTGCCAATGCTGCGAGGTAACGCTCCAATTTATGTGCAGCTTGCCGACCAGCGCCTTCAAGTGCAGAACGCAGGTCTTCCTCACTCAATTGGGGATTCGTGTTGAGCGCGCGAAAGCCGGTTGATAAAACTTCCCCGAGAACAGAATTTTGCTCCAGCTGAGCTACAACATCCAGCGATGGAATGGATACGCGCGATACCGTTATGGCTTCATCGACGAGCTTCGGCGGTGCTATCTTGCGGGTCTTCAAACTGCTAAAGCGCTCGATAACGAGAGCCAACGCCAAAACCGAGCAAGCAATCAATGGCCATATTGGCCAACCGGCAGCTTGTATGATCGAAAACAACGCAAATCTCCTGGCAGATGAGTTGACCAGATTATGGCTTAGCCACTGCTTGACAGCCGGATATTAGGGATGAGAAGTGGTGTCGTTGGCACAGACTGGGCTGCGGCATTCGTGAAAAGACGGTATGCACTGGAGAGTGGATTGAACGACGATCTGGACAACCAAACGACAGAGCCTGTTGACCTGCGCACCGGACAAGATCGGGTCGATGGTATGCGATCGCCCCATCGGACGTGGCCAATAGGCTCGCTTATCAAGGCCGTCGCAGAAAGCCTTGAAAACAGGTTCAATCCAGTCACTGTTGAGGGGGAAATTTCAGGATTCTCACGTGCGAGCAGTGGGCACTGCTATTTCTCGCTGAAAGACGACGATGGGCAAATTCGGTGTGCGATGTTTCGCCGCGCTGCCGCGCTTCTGGATTTTGCACCTCGAGACGGGCAGCGCGTTCAATTGCGCGGACGTATTGGCATCTATCAGCCACGTGGAGAACTGCAACTTGTTGCCGAAACCCTGCGGGAAGCCGGCGAAGGAACGCTGTACGAACATTTCCTGAAGCTGAAGAGCCGTTTGGATGCGGAGGGGCTTTTCAATTCTCAGCGTAAGCGACGCCTTCATCCAATCCCGCGGGAAATCAGTGTGGTCACCTCACTCGGAGCGGCAGCGCTCCACGATATCGTCAGCGTCTTGCAGCGCCGTGTACCGCACATTCCTGTTGTTATTCATCATTCAAGCGTTCAGGGTATTTCGGCCGCTTCGCAAATCCGTGACGCTCTGCTCAGAGCCTATCAACGGCCAGAAACGGACGTCATCCTTCTGGTAAGGGGTGGCGGCGCCATGGAAGACCTCTGGCCCTTCAATGATGAGCAGCTCGCACGGACCATAGTCACTGCGCCCGTGCCCATCGTGTGCGGTGTCGGGCATGAAACCGACTTCACGATTGCAGACTTTTGCGCGGACGTGCGAGCGCCGACACCGACCGCAGCGGCTGAGTTGTGTGCTGAGCCTCAAATGGCGCTTTTTGAGAGGCTCGCTTCTGCTCAGCATCGCATAGCACAGCTTGTTGAACGTCAACTGCAAATCGGTAACCAAAGACTAGACATGGTGCTGTCGCGCCTGGACAGGCCGTCACATTTTTTGGCAAGGCAGGAAGCGCGGCTGACTTCTCTTTCACATGACTTGCGTTATGCACAGGTATCATCAATAAAACGGCTGGTGTCCCGTTTTGAAAGCCATCAAGACAGGCTTCCCAAAGCGTTGAAACAGTCATTTCAATACCAATCAGCAAAACTGCAAAGCGCAGAGATCAAGCTCGACATGCTGAGCCCAAAACATGTCTTGCGACGCGGATATGCATGGCTTGCAGACGCCGATGGCACGCCCTTGATACGCGCCGGGCAGATGCACAGAGGCCAGCCGGTACGGGCTACCCTGGTTGACGGTACGGTCGATCTCACGGTTTCCGTGCCGCGTCTTTTTTAGTTTTTACAATGGAACCGCAACCGGGCAGTTCACGCCGGCACTAAACTTTAACCACCCCAAAAGGAACTTATGGAACACCAACTCCCTGCCTTGCCTTACGCCATTGATGCGCTGGCGCCCAACTACAGCCAGGAAACGCTGGAGTACCACCACGGCAAGCATCACAACGCCTATGTTGTGAACCTTAATAATCTTCAGAAGGGCACCGAATTTGAATCCATGACGCTGGAAGAGATTGTTAAGAAATCCAGCGGTGGGATTTATAACAATGCAGCCCAGGTTTGGAATCACACCTTCTTTTGGAGTTGCATGAAACCGGCAGGTGGCGGCGAGCCGTCTGGCGCGCTTGCAGCGGCAATCAGCCAGAAGTTTGGCTCCTACTCAGCGTTCAAGGAAGCTTTTGTCAAGTCGGCAGTTGGCAATTTTGGCTCGGGTTGGACATGGCTTGTCAAAAAGACCGACGGCACTGTCGACATTGTCAACACGGGCGCGGCCGGAACACCGTTAACAACGACCGACAAAGCGTTGTTGACAGTCGACGTGTGGGAGCACGCTTATTACATTGACTACCGTAACCAGCGTCCAAAGTTCGTGGAAACCTATCTTTCCAGCCTGGTGAACTGGGATTTTGCGGAGAGGAATTTCGCTTAAGCGGTGCTTGCTTTGACTTCCGAGAATGCCGACCATGTCGGCATTTTTTTGTACGAGTGCTGCCCTTGCCAACTCGGTCACCGTTCAGGCAATTCTGGCTGTTTGCCGCAGAAAGGGCGGCTTGGCATGTTCAGCGGGTCGTCTGAAATATCTGTCCCTGAAGCCTGGTGCCAGCTTTGATCCCTTTTTTTTTGAACCATCCCTGATTCATTTCAAGGACATACCGAACCGGTTTTGCCGAGCAGTGCGCGTCAAGCGCAAGAGGTTTCATGTCTGCCATATTGACGATGGTGCCGTCATCGGCGAGAAAAGCCGCAGTCAAAGGTAATGGCGTGTTCTTCATCCAGAAGCACTGCTGAGCAGGTTGTTCAAAAACAAAAATCATCCCCTCATGCTGGGGCATTGCCTTGCGTGACATCAACCCGATCTGACGCTGTAACGGTGTAGCTGCAATTTGCGCGCTGATCTGATGCATCCCTATAGATATCTGCATGCGTTCCAAGTCCATTTGAGGGCCTTCCTGCGCGCGTAGACCAAAGCTCAATAGAACGCCTGTCAGCGCAAGGCTTGCGACTGCACGACGTTTGAAGATGGACGAATACTGCAACACCATAGCTAAACTTTTCCGCGGGTCTAAAGTTCAAAGCATAAGCGAGGGACGAAAAAAATGCCCGCGCAAAGGCGGGCATTTTTCAGGTCTGGCGATGCCAGACCACGGCAGGAAGTTACTTCTTGGCTTGAGCAGTTGCCGATTTCTTGGCAGCAGCAGCTTCAGCTTTTGCTTTCTTCGCAGCAGCAGCTTTTTCTTTTTTGGCGGCTTTTGCAGCAGCGCGGTCTTCTTTCGACATGGCAGTTGCGGCAGGCTTGGCGGCTGCAGCGTCTTTGGTGGACGCTGCTGGCGCTGCGGCTGCAGGGGCAGCTGCTGCTGGCTTGGCTGCAGCTGGTGCAGGGGTAGCAGCCATGGGAGCGCCAGCGTGGGAAGCGGCAAAAGCACCGGTAGCGAAGAGGCCGGCGATCAGGATTGCAAAAATGTTTTTCATGTGAAGTTCCGGGTACGTTAGGGGAAAAGCGCTCCGAGAAACTTCGGAGTCTTCATCGTAACGACCGCAGTTTGCAATCGGTTGACAGTCGCGGCATAAAAATTTTGAGTATCAGGTTTCGCGCTAGAATTTAGGGGTTTTTACCTAAAACCGCCCGCTCGGCGTCGCTTCGACGCTGCCACAAGCCTAACGGAGACTTCCCACACATGTATCAGCACATCAAGGTGCCCGCTCAGGGCCAGAAAATCACTGTTAACGCCGACAACTCCCTGAACGTACCCGATGAGCCTGTCATTCCTTTTATCGAGGGCGATGGGACCGGCACCGACATTACGCCAGTGATGCTCAAGGTCGTCGATGCAGCGGTTGCCAAGGCATATGGCGGCAAGAAAAAAATCCACTGGATGGAAGTTTTTGCAGGCGAGAAGTCCACTAAAGTTTATGGTCCTGATGTCTGGCTTCCGGAAGAAACGCTGCACGCGGTGCGCGACTATGTCGTGTCCATAAAGGGACCGCTCACCACGCCGGTTGGCGGCGGCATACGGAGTCTGAACGTTGCACTGCGGCAGGAACTGGACCTCTACGTCTGCCTGCGTCCCATCCAGTACTTTGCCGGCGTTCCTTCGCCTGTCAAGGAGCCGCACAAGACGAATATGGTGATTTTTCGTGAGAATTCTGAGGACATCTATGCGGGCATCGAGTTTGAAGCTGAAAGCGACAAAGCCAAAAAGCTGATCAAGTTTTTGCAGGAAGAGATGGGCGTAAAGAAAATTCGTTTTCCGAATACGTCCGGCATCGGTGTCAAACCGGTTTCGCGCGAGGGCACAGAGCGTCTGGTGCGCAAGGCGATTCAGTACACCATCGACAACGACAAGCCCAGCCTGACGATTGTTCACAAGGGCAACATCATGAAGTTCACCGAGGGTGGATTCCGTGACTGGGCCTATGCCTTGGCCCAGAGAGAATTTGGCGCCGAGATGATTGATGGCGGCCCCTGGTGCAAATTCAAAAATCCGAAGACGGGCAAGGACATCATTGTCAAGGACAGCATCGCCGATGCTTTCTTGCAGCAGATTCTCCTGCGCCCTGCAGAGTACAGCGTCATCGCTACTCTAAACCTGAACGGAGACTATGTTTCTGACGCGCTGGCCGCGCAGGTCGGGGGCATCGGCATCGCGCCAGGTGCCAACCTGAGCGATACGGTGGCGATGTTTGAAGCTACGCACGGAACGGCGCCGAAATACGCGGGTAAGGACTATGTAAATCCTGGTTCTGAAATTCTCTCGGCCGAAATGATGCTGCGGCACATGGGCTGGACGGAAGCCGCGGACCTGATCATCAGTTCGATGGAAAAATCCATCGCCTCCAAGAAAGTCACTTATGACTTCGCAAGGCTTATGGAAGGCGCGACACAGGTCAGCTGCTCGGGCTTTGGTCAGGTGATGATCGACCACATGTAAAACTGTTCAGCCGCAGGCTCAAATGAGCCGCCGGGACGAATGTCTCGGCGGCTTTTTGCTTTTATCAGGGGCGCGTCCGGGCCCCCGGCCACAGCGCCCAGAACTCGCCAGCCCGATGTCGCGTTCTCGCCACCAGTGTCACCAGATGTCCCCGTCGGTCACACAGCGGTTCACCGATGGCTAGAATGAAAAGCATGCCCATCAATCCTTCGAAGACGCCAAAGACGCCCGGCACTACGCCTGTACCTGTTGTCAAGCCAGACGACGGCAGAGGCGGTGATTCGGTAGTGCTTGAGCGGCGTACCCAAAAAACAAAGCCCCCCCAGATGTACCAGGTCGTCCTGCTCAATGACGATTACACCCCAATGGAATTCGTGGTGGTCGTCATTCAGGAATTCTTCGGCAAGGACAGGGAAACCGCCACGCAGATCATGCTCAAGATTCATCTTGACGGTAAGGGTATTTGCGGCGTGTTTTCAAAAGATGTAGCAGCGACTAAAGTGGATCAGGTTACCGAGGCCGCCAGAAAAAATGGACATCCGCTGCAGTGCGTGTGCGAGCCCATTGAATTGTGAAAGTTGCGGCCCATATCTGGTTCATCATGTTCACGTCATAACTAGCAGGCAGTAAGAACCGCCCACGAGTCAGTTCAGTATCAACGTAGCAAGCCGAAAGGAAAATCAATGATTGCCCAGGAATTAGAAGTCAGCTTGCACATGGCCTTTGTTGAGGCGCGCCAACAGCGCCACGAATTCATCACTGTTGAGCACCTGTTGCTCGCACTGCTTGATAACCCCAGCGCTGCCGAAGTACTGCGCGCATGTTCGGCCAATGTGGATGATTTGCGAAAGTCTCTCAGTAACTTCATCAAGGACAACACTCCGCAGGTGGCGGGCTCCGACGATGTCGACACCCAGCCCACACTGGGTTTTCAGCGCGTGATCCAGCGCGCGATCATGCATGTGCAGTCCACCGGCAACGGGAAAAAAGAAGTGACCGGCGCGAATGTGCTGGTGGCCATCTTTGGTGAAAAGGACTCGCACGCTGTTTATTACCTCCACCAGCAGGGCGTCACCCGCCTGGATGTGGTGAATTTCATCGCCCACGGCATCAAGAAGAGCGACCCGCCAGAACCGACCAAAACCGGCGAAAGTGCCGCTGAAAACGAAGAGGGCGCCGAAAAAAGCGAAAAAACCTCCCCGCTGGAGCAGTACACGCAAAACCTCAACCAGCTCGCCAAGGAAGGCAAGATCGATCCGCTGATCGGTCGCCAATACGAGGTCGAGCGCGTGATCCAGATTCTGTGCCGCCGGCGCAAGAACAATCCGTTGCTCGTCGGTGAGGCGGGTGTGGGTAAAACCGCGATTGCCGAGGGCCTTGCTTGGCGCATCACGCAAAAGGATGTGCCTGAAATACTGGCGGAAGCCCAGGTTTATTCACTGGACATGGGCGCACTGCTGGCCGGCACCAAGTACCGCGGCGATTTCGAGCAGCGGCTGAAGGGTGTCTTGAAGGCTCTCAAGGACAAGCCCAACGGGATATTGTTCATTGACGAGATCCACACCCTGATCGGTGCCGGCGCGGCCTCGGGCGGTACGCTGGACGCGTCCAACCTGCTAAAGCCCGCGCTCAGTTCCGGCCAGCTCAAATGCATCGGCGCCACGACGTTTACCGAATACCGCGGCATTTTTGAAAAGGACGCCGCGTTGTCACGCCGCTTCCAGAAGGTGGATGTGGTCGAGCCCACAGTGCAGGAAACGGTCGAGATCCTAAAGGGGCTGAAGTCGCGCTTTGAAGAGCATCACAGCGTGAAGTACGCGGTGGCTGCCCTGCAGGCTGCTGCGGAGCTGAGCGCCAAATACATCAACGACCGTCACCTGCCTGACAAGGCCATTGATGTCATTGACGAGGCGGGCGCAGCCCAGCGCATCCTGCCAGCGAGCAAGCGCAAGAAGACCATCACCAAAGCCGAGGTGGAAGAGATCGTGGCCAAGATTGCGCGCATTCCGCCCGCCAACGTCTCTAATGACGACCGCGGCAAGCTCAAAACCCTGGAGCGTGATCTGAAGAGCGTGGTGTTCGGGCAAGACAAGGCATTGGATGTGCTGGCCTCTGCGGTCAAGATGGCGCGTTCCGGCCTGGGCCGGGACGACAAACCCATCGGCTCCTTCCTGTTTTCCGGCCCTACGGGTGTCGGCAAGACGGAAGCTGCCCGCCAGCTGGCTTACATCATGGGTATCGAGCTCATCCGATTCGACATGTCCGAGTACATGGAGCGTCACGCCGTCAGCCGCTTGATCGGCGCACCTCCGGGTTATGTCGGGTTTGACCAGGGCGGCCTGCTGACCGAAGCAGTGACCAAGAAGCCGCACTGCGTGCTGCTGCTGGACGAGATCGAGAAAGCGCACCCGGATATCTTCAATGTGCTGCTGCAGGTCATGGACCATGGCACGCTGACGGATAACAACGGACGCAAGGCTGATTTCCGTAATGTCATCATCGTCATGACGACCAATGCCGGCGCAGAAACGATGAACAAGGCGACGATCGGCTTTACCAATCCGCGTGAAGCCGGTGACGAGCTTGCCGACATCAAGCGGCTGTTCACGCCCGAGTTTCGTAACCGGCTTGATGCCACCGTCAGCTTCAAGGCGCTGGACGAAGCTATCGTGCTGCGGGTTGCCGACAAGTTCCTGCTGCAACTGGAGACGCAACTGGCCGAAAAGCGTGTCGAGGTCACCTTTACCGATGCGCTGCGCAAGTATCTCGGCAAGAAAGGCTTCGATCCGCTCATGGGGGCGCGGCCGATGCAGCGCCTGATTCAGGACACGATTCGTCGCGCCCTGGCGGATGAGCTGCTGTTTGGCCGCCTGATCGACGGAGGCCGTCTGACGGTCGACATGAAGGTCACCACTGACGAAAAAGGCGTCGAATCCGGCGAGGTCGAGCTGGACATCCAGCCTTTGCCCAAGAAAGAGGGCAAGGCCCGGCCAGAGGCTGAGGCTGCGGAAACCAACTAGCCATCGTTCTGGCCGCAGTTGCCCAGGCTTTGGCAACTGCGTCAGCTGGTCAAAACGCCCCCATGGCCCGAAGGCCGGTAGCATTCCGCTACCGGCCTTTTTTATGGCTATGCTAAACATAGCAAACTGTTGGGCCTGTACAAGGGCTAGCGGCCAATTTCGCTTATAAAAACCAGACATGGCAACAACTGAACCTCACACCTTTTTGTGGCACGACTACGAAACCTTTGGCCTGAGTCCGCGGCGTGATCGGCCGGCCCAGTTCGCGGGCGTCCGCACGGATGCCGAACTCAATGAAGTCGGCGAACCGCTGATGATTTACTGCCAGCCAGCGTCAGACTATCTCCCGGACCCGGCTTCCTGCTTGGTAACCGGCATCACACCGCAAACCTGCCTTGAGCGGGGTCTGCCCGAGCATGCCTTCGCGGCGCAAATTGAGGCCGTGCTGGCCCGGCCCGGCACCATTGGTGTCGGCTACAACACCATCCGCTTTGACGATGAGGTTACGCGCCACCTGTTCTGGCGCAACCTGATAGAGCCCTACGCGCGCGAGTGGCAAAACGGTTGTGGCCGCTGGGACCTGCTGGATGTCGTGCGGATGGCCTATGCGCTGCGGCCAGAGGGCATCCAGTGGCCGATGAAGCCTGACGAGCGCCGCCCGGACGTGCCCGGAGCGCAGCGCCCCAGCTTCAAACTGGAAGACCTGGCCCGCGCAAACGGCTTGATGCACGAGTCCGCGCATGACGCATTGTCTGACGTTCGCGCCACGATTGCACTGGCGCGGCTGATTCGTCAGGCGCAGCCGAGGCTATTTGATTTTTGCCTTGGCATGCACAAGAAAGACCGTGTCGCCGCCGAACTCGGCCTGCCCACCAGCCCCCAGACTGCGCATCCTTTTCTGCATGTCTCCGGCATGTTCGCGCCTGAAAAAGGCTGCCTGGCCGTTATGTGGCCGCTGGCAATGCATCCGTCCAACAAAAACGAGTTGCTGGCCTGGGATCTGGCCCATGACCCGGCTGAGCTGCCGCTGCTCGACGTGGCCACCCTGCGCCAGCGCCTGTTCAGCAAGACTGCCGATCTGCCTGAAGGGCTCACCCGCCTACCGATCAAGTCCGTGCACCTGAACAAGTCGCCCATGGTCGTGCGCAAGCTGGCCACGTTGACCGAGACAATGGCGGGCAAATGGAGCGTGGACATCGAAGCCGCGCTCCGCAACGCCGAAAAAGCTGCCGGCCTTCCTGACATGAGCGCTTTGTGGCCCGAGGTGTTTGCCCGGCCGAAAGAAGGCGTTGCCGATGTGGACGAAGACCTCTACGGCGGCTTCATCAACAACGACGACAGGCGCCGCCTGAATCAATTGCGCGCCTTGCCACCCGCTGAACTCGCTCACAGCCGTACGGGCTTCGACGACGACCGGCTGGAAGAGCTGGTGTTTCGATACCGGGCGCGAAATTTCCCTGAAACGCTTTCGCCTGACGATGCAGAACGCTGGGAAGCGCACCGCGCAGCGCGTCTGCTGGAGGGCGAGGGCGGCGTACGAAATATCGACGCCTTCCTGGCCGAGCTCGATGTGCTGTCGGAGACGGCGGATGAGCGCGGTGAGGAAGTGCTGGGCGCGCTGTATGAGTACGCGGAAATGGTTGCCCCAGAGGCGTAGCGAAACGCCTGTCGGTGCCAGTAGTAGGCATCGCCAAGCCGGGTCATATCCATGACTGACAGGTGCGAACATAAATGTGCCACTGCGCACTGCCGGTCTATATTTCAGCCGCATCAAAAAGCGGTAACTTGCAAACAGCCTCTCGGCGATGTAACGCGTCCTTGCCGTTGCGCAAGGCAACGATCTCTATCGCATGGCCGTGCCCCAGCTCAAACACCTGCTTGAGCCGTGCCACCGCCGCGCCAGCCGTGACCTCCGGTCTGAGCGAGCCTTTGTTGCTAAAAACCTGCCTGGTCAGCCAGCTTTTTGAAGTCGGCCTGTAACTTGCCGCTATCGGCCCGGATGTTGTCGAGGTAGGCCTGAAAGCGCACGGGTACCCCGTTGCAAAATGGCGCCAACAGAACTCTAGGGTTGCCGCGTGCGCAGATCAGTGACGGCGCAAGGCCGGTCAGAACGCAAGCTGGGTGCGAACACAGAATAGCTATCAAAAGCATAGCTTCTATCCCTTGTTCTACAAGGGATAGAAGCTGTTTAAGGCATAAACTGTTCTTTATAAGCCACTATGTTCGTAGGGCGCATGCTTTTGCATCACCTGTGCATACAGCGAACTGGATTCAAAAGCCGCGAGCCAGCGCTGCATGTCGGGCCACGGCTGGGCAGCAAACCAGGCGGGGTCGGTATGGGCAAACTGACGGATGAACGGCAGGCTGGCCATGTCGGGCAGGCTGGCCCGTTGACCGAACAGCCATCCCTGCGACAGGCGATTATTGAGCTCGTGCAACCAGCTAGCTGCCTGCGTGCGGTGCGCCAGCGCGAAAGCCGGCGTATCGCCTGCCGACTCATCCGCATAACGGTTGGGGTATTTGTAGCGGTCGAGATGGAACTTGAAGGTCTGGTCGTTCGCGTCAATAAGATCGAGCATTTCCTGCAGCGACGCCCGCGGCGGCGACAGCCACTGCGCCGGGTCATGGCGCTGGAGCGCCCATCGCATGATGTCAAGGCTCTGATCGATCACCGCGCCGTCGGGCAGCACCAGAACCGGAACGGTTGCTTTCGGCGATGCCGCCAAAAGCGCGGCTGGCTTGTTTCTCAGGACGACTTCCCGCAATTGGTACGTCTGGCCACTGACTGCCAGCGCCAGCCGCGCCCGCATGGCATAGGGGCAGCGGCGAAAGGAATAGAGAACCGGCAATGCAGCGTCCATCAAATTAATCCGCCTCCGGTCCGCCGCCTGCGCCAGGCTGGCGTTTGCCGATATGCATCTGCTGCCGGGCGCTTGCCAGGTCGACCTGGCGTTGGCGTTCGCGGTAGCCGGCTTTTTGCGCGTCGCTCGTTTCATGGTGGCAGCGCGCGCAGCTCACGCCGCGTTCATAAAGCGCAGACGCCCGGTCAGCCTCACCAAGCGGGTGGCGGCACGACCGGCAAAGCGTGAAGTTGCCCGGCTCCAGCCCGTGACCGACCGAGACCCGCTCGTCAAACACAAAGCATTCTCCGTGCCAGCTGCTGTTGTCGGCAGGCATGGTTTCCAGGTATTTCAGTATGCCGCCCTGCAGGTGGTAAACCTCGTCGAAACCCCGGGCGCGCAGCAGTGCTGTCGATTTCTCGCAGCGTATGCCGCCGGTGCAGAACATGGCGACCTTCGGTGCCTTGCCATCCACCAGCGCCAGCTTGCCGCCGGGTTGCATTTCGCGCTCAACCCAGGCAGGCAGCTCCGAAAAGCTGCGCGTCTGGGGATTGATGGCGCCTTCGAACGTGCCGATCGCCGCCTCATAGTCATTTCGGGTGTCGACCAGCACCACGTCGGGATCGCTGATCAGCCGGTTCCAGTCTTCCGGTTTGACATATTGGCCCGCCATCAGGGCGGGGTGGACGTCTTCCACGCCCATGGTGACGATCTCCCGTTTGAGCCGCACCTTCATGCGGTAAAACGGTATCTCGGTCGCCCAGGCTTCTTTGTGCTCCAGCCCGGCAAGCCGGGGGTCTGCGCGCAACCAGGCGAGGACTGCATGAACCGCATCCTGGCTGCCGGCAATCGTGCCATTGATGCCTTCTGGCGCCAGCAGCAGCGTACCTTTGACGTCATGCGCTTCACAGCACGCCAGCAGCGGTGCCTGCAGCGCCGCAACATCAGGCAGCTCAACGAATTTGTACAGCGCAGCGGTGAGGAACTGGGGCATGGTGGTGGCAAACGTTTGGCGATGGCAGATCGGCTGCGGTGACGCCTTGACGGCGGTTCAGCAAGTAGGCAGATGGCGGCGCAGCCGCAGTTTCAACATGCACGGCCGCGTAATGAGCATCAGATTATCAGGGTGGAAACCATGTTTTTTGCTGCACTGCAGCATTCCAGGCCCTATCCGGGTTATGGTTCAGGGTCGAGCCGCTGTTGGCGGGCCGGGAAAGCGCCTCAAGATGACGAAAAAACAAACCTTTGTAGTACTGCCATCGGCGGCTGGAAGCGATGCATGGCTAAGAGCCTGAGCGGGCTGTGGCTGAAAGCCTTTAAACAGGCGAGCCGGGTGCAGCAAACGCAGTCACGCCGACTGATAAAAAGCCTGTTGCCGACGGCCCCCAAAAAACGCGCCGCACCGTCTGTGGTAAGCCTCGCCGTGCGAGCCGCCGCCCCGGCCGGGCGGCAGACGCCCGCCAGGACTTCGGCCGCCAGCCTGTCCAAATCGGGTAGCGCCGGAAGCTGGAAAAAATCCTACTTCACATGGGCGGGTGACCCGGGGGCTGCCGGCCGGCGGATGATGTACGCCCTTTACCTGCCTGACGCGCCTTCCGCGGCGTCCCGGCCGCTGGTAGTGATGCTGCACGGCTGCCAGCAGACCGCCGACGAATTTGCCGCTGCCACGCGCATGAATGCGCTGGCTGACCGGCATGGCTTTGCAGTGCTCTATCCGCAGCAATCGGCTGGCGCTGACCGGCACCGCTGCTGGCACTGGTACAAGCGGCTCAGCCAGCAGGGTGAGGGTGATGTCAGCTTGATTGCAGCCATGGTGACGCAGGTGCAGGCAAAGCATGGCCTGGATACCTCGCGCACCTATGTTGCGGGCTTGTCGGCAGGCGCCGGGCTTGCAGCGCTGCTGGCGCTCAACTACCCGGAACGGTTTGCCGCAGTGGGACTTCATTCGGCGCCGGTGTTCGGAACCGCGGACTCAGCCATGGCCGGCTACGGCGCCATGCAGCATGGCAGCGCGGTTCATGAGGCCGCTGCACGCAGCTTTGTGGCGGCAACGCCCTCGCTGGCTGTGAAGGCTGGCATGCCGGTAATGCTGATCCATGGCGACAATGACCCGGTGGTCCGGCGTCTGAACCTGCACCAGCTGACGCAGCAGTTCAGGCTGGTCAACGCAGGCGCCATCACCAGCGCCATGCCCGAGCGAAAAAAATACCCGGCCCGCGCAGGTGGCAAAAGCCCGCGCCATGCCTGGCAAAGCATCACCTACTACGCGGGCCGCAAGCCCCAGGTGGTGAGCTGCGAGGTGGCAGGGCTCGGCCATGCATGGAGTGGCGGCGACGGGCACATTGCCTTCAGCGACCATGAGGGCCCGAATGCCAGCCTGATGTTGTGGAGTTTCTTTGCCCGCCATCGACGGCAGCCAGCCTGAGCGGTGTGTGGCTTTTGCTACATAAAAGATAGCGCCATACCGCCGTAATCATTGGGCTAGTCGGCTATTTGATCGATATTTTTCGGTTCATCACCGGCAGTGTGCGAACAGCCGGCTTATCGCGCGGGCTGTGACCGTCACAGGTCAAACAGCCGCTGCGCCAGCCACCAGCACGCCAGCAAGGCCACCAGCACCGAGCCGCCCTTGAGCACACCCACGCGGTAGAACTGCGTGCTGCGGATGCTGAAGGCAATCGGCAAAAACACCGCGACGATGGCCAGCTGGCCCAGTTCCACCCCGCCGTTGAAGCCAATCAATGCCAGCACCAGCGCCTGGCGCGGCAGGCCCAGGTCGGCGAGAACCGATGCGAAACCAAAGCCATGAATCAGGCCAAAACCAAAGGCCATGAGCCACAGCCGTTTGTTGATGGTTCCGGTCAGGTTGTTCAGCGCAGCCAGCAGAACCGACGCGGCAATGATGGATTCGACCACACGCGACGGCAGCACAATGATCTGCAGCGCAGCCAGGCTAAGGGTGATCGAGTGCGCCAGGGTGAAGGCGGTAACCACCTTGACGACCTCCGTGAAGGACCCGAACAGCCCTGGCGCAGGTTCCCATTTGCCGGCGCGGCGCACCAGCACAGCCGGCAGCAGCAGCGACAGCAAAAACAGGATGTGGTCGTAGCCCGCCCAGATATGGCCCACGCCATCGAGCAAATATTGTTTGAGGGTTTGAAGCGCGCTGGGTTGCGCCAGGTTCAAGGTCTGTTCGGCCGATTCCACGCCGAAGATCAGCGCCTGCGCGCTGTCGTAGCCTGGCGCCAGCCATTGCACCAGGCCACGGTGCGACGGGTCGACATCAAAAAACAGCGAATAGCGCATCGTCAGGCCAGCGCCCAGGCTGGCGCAGCGTGCGACCAGGCTCAAGGCGGCGTAAGTTCCGTCACTGTGCCGGTCAAGTGCCAACGGAGCCGCGGTGTCCCAGGTGCATGCTTGGCCTGCCGAGGCCAGGGCCAGGCGGCTGGTGGCCAGACGCGTGATGTCGCTGCTGCGCTGGCGAACCTCGCCCCAGGTGAGTTCGCCATTGCCGTCGCGATCAAGCTCCAGCACATAGTCAAGGTCACGCAGGGCGATGTCCCAGCGTGCCGTCACGTCGTTGCCGCCCGGCGTGGCGCGCAGCGTCAGGTAGCTGTCGCTGGGCTTGTGTGCCAGAGCTGCGCCATGCAGCAGCAGGGCGATGATGATGAGCCAGCAACGCTTGATCATGGCTTGGCACCTTTGGCGACGAGCTCACTCGCGACCTGCACGATGCGCGGGTCCTGGTAGCGGCTTTCACGCAGCCAGTCGAGCGCGGGCTGCGCTTGCCGGGGCTGGCGCGCAGCCAGTGCCGCGCGCATCAGAATCTCGGCATCGCGCGGCTCTTTTTGAACCGCGTAGTTGCGCCTGGCCAGGTCTAGCGCCCCAGCGGGGTTGCGCTCGATGTCCAGTTCGAACCGCGCAGCCTCCTGCTCATGCAGGCGGTCGCCACGCTGGGCGGCCGCCTCAAAACGCTCGCGCAGCTGCTTCGCCCAGTCATTGGCGCGTGCGTCCTTGGCTGCCTTGCCTGCCAGCGCCAGCCGCAGCAGCAGGACGTCAGAGCGCTCCCAATCGCGCAGCAGCGTGATTACCTCCAGCGAGCGCTGCTCGGCCAATAAAAAATCGGCGTAGGCGCCCAGCAAAAACTGGTCGGTGATGCCCAAGCCCGTGGCACGGGTGAAGTAGGCTTCGGCCACTTGTGGCTGCTGCAGGCGCATGGCCATTTCTGCCAGGCGCGTGTATTGCCACAGCAGCAGTTCGGGCGCTTGCGACGGGTTGGCCTTGACGGCGTTTTCCAGCGTTGCAAAGGCCTGCTGCAACTGACCCGTGCTGGCTAGGGCATAGGTGCGGCAGGCGGTTTTCAGGGCCGGCTCCGAGGTGGCTGGCAACTTGTCGCATTCGGCCAGCGCGTCGGCATATCGCGCCTGCACCATGAAGATGGCCGCGCGCCACAGGATAGGGCTGTCAGCAGATGGATCAAGCCGGCTGGACGTGGCCAGGCTGTCCAGTGCGGCCGCAAACTCATGGCTGAACTGCTCGATCAGCCCGCGTGCCATCCAGTAGCCGGCGTGGTTGGCACCGGTTTGCGCCATCGGCGCCAGCGTGGCCGACGCATAGCCGACGTAGCGCGGATCACCCTGCGCCATGGCCATTTCAAAATATCGGCGTGCGATGTCCACGCGCAGGTCGGCATCATCAGGGCGCGCCTGCAACTGCTTGCGAAGCGACTCCACGCGCCTGACAGCGGGGTCGCTGGCGCGGCCGGGCAGGCGTTCGACGACTTCTGCGTCGGTGCCGGGTGTGAAAGGCGCGGCAGTGGCTGGCAGGGCCGGCAGGATCATCGCGATGGACAGGGAAGCGCGGTGCAGCAGGCGGGCTGCGTGCCAGCAGACAGGTGAAAGGGGCATGGGTTCAGTGTAGTGGGCCATAGCCGAGCTTGGACGCTGGCGGGCCGCCCTAACCCCGCGCCAGCGCCGGGCCTGCACCGGCCTGGAAATCGCGTTTTAAAAGACCTGTATCGATAGCCGACGCACCTGGTTTCAGGCTGGCAGGACGCAAAACTAGAATGTTTTGATGAACAACACACCTCTCAAAGTGGCCGTGATGGGCGCAGGCGCCGTGGGCTGTTATTTCGGCGGCATGCTGGCCCGGGCCGGGCATGCTGTGACCCTGATTGCGCGGCCGCAGCATGTCGAGGCGATCGAGCGCGCTGGCTTGCGTATGCAGACGCGCATGTTCGACGAACATGTGCGCCTGGCCGCCAGCAGCCAGTCTCATGCGGTACAGGCCGCTGATCTGGTGCTCTTTTGCGTCAAGTCTGCCGACACCGAGACCGCCGGAGCGTCGATAAAGCCGCATCTGTCGCCGGAGGCTTTGGTGCTGACACTGCAAAACGGCGTGGACAACGCCGAGCGTTTGCGCACCGTTCTGCCGCAGCATGCGGTGGCGGCCGCGGTGGTTTATGTGGCAACCGAGATGGCCGGGCCGGGGCATGTGCGGCACAACGGTCGCGGTGAACTGGTCATCGAGCCTGCCGGCACGCGCGGAGGCGTCTCCAGCGAAGACGCAGCGCGCGCCCTGGCAGCATCCGGCGTGCCGACCCAGGTTTCATTGAACGTGCGTGGTGAGTTATGGGCCAAGCTGGTTCTCAATTGCGCCTACAACGCGGTGTCGGCCATTACGCAGCTGCCTTACGGCGACACGGTAAAAGGCGAGGGCGTATCCGGCCTGATGCAGGATGTGGTGGCTGAATGCCTTGCCGTTGCCGCAGCCGATGGCGTGCGGGTTGCCGGTAACCCGGCTGAGGCGGTGGAGGCGCTGGCTGCCAGCATGCCGGCTCAGTATTCATCCACCGCGCAAGACCTTGCGCGCGGCAGGCCCACCGAAATTGATTACCTGAACGGCTTTATCGTGCGGCGCGGCATGGCGCTGGGCCTGGCCACACCGGCAAACCGGGTGCTGTGGTCGCTGATCAAGCTGATGGAATCACGCCCGCGCTGACGTGCGCCAGCTGTCGCTCCTGCGCATGAATTGTGCGTCGGATAACCTAAATTCATATCGTAAACAATACAAAACCGTAATTTGTATTGAATAAAGAATACAACCTATGACTACCAGCTCCCTGCTAGCCCAAGCGCTTGAGAAAGAACGCCAACGCCAGCGCATGACGGTGACGGCGCTTATTGCCCGGGCGGGCGTAAGCCGCGCCGCGATGTAGCGGCTGCGCAGGGGTGAGAATATCCAGCTCACCACGCTGCTGGCGGTCAGCGATACGCTGGGGCTTGACCTGGTGGCCATACCTTCCACCATTGCACGCCTGCTGCCAGATGCAACCCCACAGGCGACAGAGAGCAAGGGCGACTGGACCGAACCACCTGACGCCAGCCATCACACGGGCAATGCACCAGCAGCCCAGCTCATGCGCGCACCTCGCCGCCTGCCGCTGCCCGATGGGCCGCCTTCGGCCGTTGCCGCGCGGGCCCAGCTGCACACCTGCCTCAAGACCAGCAGGCCATGAACGTACCAGTGCTGGTCATCAAGCTGAGCGGCCGCCGCGTGGGCATTCTGTTTGAATCGCACCCGACAACGCAGAGCCTGTGATTCGTCTCGCCGTGGACGAAGACGACGCACGCGAACCGTTTGGCGCAAGCGCTGTGCTGTCCGAGTCTTACCGAGCAGCGGTCCCGGCCCAGCAACAGTCCTTCTGGCTGAACCGCGTGGCGCCCGCCTTCAACCAATTGCTGGGGCCGAGAGGCGACGTGCAGCTGCCCGCCTTCTTTCAGAACCTGCTGCCAGAAGGCAGTTTCAGGCGGCATGTGGCCGACGTGCCGGCATGGAGCCGTCCAACCACTTCAGCATGCTGGAGGCCTGCGGCAAAGACCTACCAGGTGCCGTGACGTCTGAATGGGAAAACACGGGCAGACTGAACCTGCAAAACCTGGTCACGCACGGCCAGGATGCGCTGGAAGCCAGCGTATGGGCAGAGCCTTTTCAGGATGCGCTGTCGATATCGGGTATCCAGGCCAAGCTGGGCGTGAACAGGAGTGCGGGTGGCCGTTTCGTGGGCCGCACCCGCCACGACGACACCGCCATC
Organism: Polaromonas sp.; assembly: GCA_028291985.1. Classification (GTDB taxonomy): domain Bacteria; phylum Pseudomonadota; class Gammaproteobacteria; order Burkholderiales; family Burkholderiaceae_C; genus Polaromonas. The sequence goes on from JAQGNE010000015.1 coordinate 49,370, forward strand.
ATCGGCAAGCTGCCCTCGGCCGAGCACCCGCGCATGCCGCAGATGGAAGACCTGAGCATGCGCCTGGCGCGCCTGGCCGGCGTTGACACCTGCGCCGTCGAACCAGCCGACATGAAGGCACTGGGCGCGGCGCACCGGTACGACCTCGGCAGCGAAGCGGAAGGACGCTTTCTGGCCGTCACCCGCTTTGACCGCAGCCCGGCCGGGCGCGTGCAATTTGGAGACATTGCGCAGGTGATGGGGTGTCTCCCGACAGCAAATACACCTTGAGCTGTCTCCTGGTGGCGCAAACCCCGAAAGACCTGCCCCGCGCTGGAATGCCTGCGGTGCACGAGCTGCTTCCCCGTATCGAGGTCAACGAGCTGCTGGGCAACGCCGACAGGCACCTGAAAAACCTGGGCCTGCTGTACCGAGACGGGCGCAACGCCGAGCTTGCCCCGGCCTACGATCTCCTCAGCACCTGTGTCTACCTGGGAAAGCAAGGCCATGCGCTGGCGCTGCTGCCAGACGAAACCCGCAAGCCCGTTCCCCGTGCATCGCTGCTGACGCCCCGCTCGCTGTTGAGGTTCAGCAATGCGCTGGAAATTGCGCCCAAGGACGCCAGCCGTGCAGTTCGTCAAGCGGCCAGGCTCGCTGCCCAGCACTGGCTGGAGCCGATCAGGCCGGCGGACATCACGCCGCGCCAGCGCCGGGTGCTGCTGGACCGCCTTTGCAGGCACCTGCACTTCAGGCAGGCGCTGACGGCACTCAAGACCCGGCCCTCAGCGCTGCCTGGGATGCTGCGTCGCAGGCAGCGGCAACGCAACATCAAAGCGCGGCTTCAACAGCAGCCATGCTGATGCTATTTAAATGATAGCTATCAGCCCTTTATATACCTGGGGCTAGAGGCATATTTGCCTTGAAAAACAGATTCAGGCGCTGGTAGCACCCATCAGCCGGCACGGCTTCGTACCGCTTGCGCGACGTCTGGCGGCAAGCGCTTGAGCAGCCAGCGAACCGCCAACGGCACCAGCACCAGATCGTCCATCACGCCGATAAACGGCAGCACATCCGGGATGATGTCGATAGGCGAAATGAGGTACAGCGCAATCAGCGCGCAACCCCACTTCAACCAAGCCGGCGCACCAGGGTGGCGCAGCGCAAACCACAGCCGGCGCGCATCGCCACGCAGCACGGTCCACAGCAGGGTCAGACGTTTGAACATGGGCCAGTTCTTCCTTTTGGTCGCAACCCGTAGCGGGCTTTCTAACAGATGGCACCGAACCGGTAGGCTGCAAGAGCGGCGTCACCTTGCGTTACAGGATGCTCCGGCGGCAGGGGCGCTGCCGCAAGGCTCTGCCGACGTTCATTCGAGAAGCCGGCTGATATGCAGCCAATGCTGAAGCTCTACGGGCGTGATCGACAGGCGACTGCCCTTTTTCAGCACCAGCAGGTTATCCAGCGCTGCATCGGCACGAAGCTCGGGCAGGCTCAGCGTGCGCGTTTTCCTCAAGGCCTGCACATTCACCAGCACCCAGCGCGGTGCCGCGTGGGTTGACTTCGAATCGTGATAGCGCGACGTCGCATCAAACTGCGTCGGGTCAGGGTAGGGCCAAGACGCTACCCGCGCCAGGCCCACAATGCCCGGCTCGGCACAACTGGAGTGATAAAACAGCACGCCATCGCCTACCGCCATGGCGTCCCGCATGAAATTGCGCGCCTGGTAATTTCGAACCCCGACCCAGGCGACCGTGGAATCTTGCGCCGCGAGTGCATCGTCGATCGAACAATCATCGGGCTCGGATTTCATCAACCAGTAGTTCACGCCAGTTCCCATATTTTTTGAGATGAATGCTGCGCCGCCGGCAGGGTTGGAACCACGGCCTCCAGCCCTATGTGGTCTTCTGTCGGAGAAACCGGCCGGCCAGGATGACGCCCTGTGTCCACATTGGCAGGCCCGCTGATGGCGATCTCCTACAGATGGCACACACGGATATTTTTACGATATTTTCAAAGCTTATGTGCTGAAACCGCGCCGTGCCGTCCGGCAAACAAGCGGCTTCAGCTCATGAGCCGGCAGCACAATTTTTGGAGTACCAATTGCCAAAGAATTATTTGGCGTCGTCGTTACCAGCACATGAACTGGCAGAACTCCACCGCCTGATGATGGAGGATATCAAGGAGGTGGCGGTTTTCTTCATGAATGCCGAAGGTGTGATTACCGTGTGGAACCGTTCTGCGCAAGACATGAAAGGCTATCCGGCCGAAGAAGCAATTGGCAGCCACTTGCGGCTTTTGTATACCGAGCCTGACCGGGAAAGGCAGTGGGCTGAGCACAACTTGCGGGAAGCCTCGCGCAGCGGCTTTTACCGCGAGGAAACCTGGCGTCGGCGCAAAGACGGCACGCTGTTCTGGGCGCGCATCGCGTTGACGGCGCTGCGGGACTCCTCCGGAAAACTGCTGGGTTACTCAAAAGTAACGGTCGACCTGACGGATCACAAGCTGCTGGAGCGCTGCGTCAAGGAGCGCGAAGAAACACGGCGCATCCTGAGCACTGCCAACGCTGCCCTCTGGACCTGGGATCCGGAGTCCGAGCGTGTGGAGGTGTCGGCTAATTTTCATGGCTTGCTGGGCTATGAAGACACCCCCGACAGCATGACCTTTGCCCAATGGATGGAACTGTTTCATCCGCTGGACAAGCCGATGGTGGAGGAGAAATTCAGAAAAACCGATGTGTCCCGGCCCGGCGTGCCGCTGGTGATGGAGGTACGGATGTGCAAGAAGGACGGCACACACCGCTGGTTTCATGCGCACGCCGACTGGTTTCGGGAGTCAGCCGGAAAACCCTTTGTGCTCAGTGGCGTCAATGTGGATATTCATGACCTGAAAATTGCAGAAGACGAGCTCAGGCGTGCGGTTGCCAAGCTCCGGGAAGCAGATGCCCGCAAGGACGAGTTCCTGGCAATGCTGGCGCACGAACTGCGAAACCCGCTGGCCCCGATACGCTCGGCGGCAGAACTCCTCAAGCTGATGAAGTTTCAGGGCGCTGACGACAGGGTGCGCCAGACGAGCGAGATCATTGCGCGTCAGGTTGACCATATGACCAGCCTGGTCGACGACCTGCTGGACGTGTCCAGGGTGACGCGCGGGCTGGCCAAGCTCGACAAAGTGCCGCTGGACCTGACGCTCATCGTCATGGATGCGGTGGAACAGGTTGACCCGCTGGTGCGCACCAGGCGCCATCACCTGGGGTTGCAGCTATGGCCCGGGGACGTCACGGTGGTAGGCGATCAGAAGCGTCTGGTGCAGGTGGTGGCGAATTTGCTCAACAATGCCGCCAAATACACGCCCGAGGGCGGCAACATCGTGGTGAGCACCGAAGTCAGGGAGGGTGAAGTTCTGCTCAGCGTGGTAGACAACGGCATCGGTATCGACCCTGAACTGTCGGCGCGGGTTTTCGAGCTGTTTGCGCAGGCCAAGCGCAGCCCGGACCGGTCGTCAGGCGGCCTGGGACTAGGGCTGGCGCTGGTCAAAAGCCTGGTGGAGCTGCATGGAGGCACGGTCATGTGTGTCAGCGAAGGTGGCGGCAAAGGCAGCCGGTTCACCGTTTGCCTGCCGTTGGCGTCGGCAACCCGGCAGGATGCCGCAGAAGACCCGTCAGGGGACCATATGACCGGCCCCGACAAGGCACTTCGTATTCTGGTGGTCGACGACAACGTCGATGCCGCGCAGATGCTGGCCATGTTCTTGAAAGTATCGGGGTACCACGTCGATGTGGAACTGGACCCCTTGCGGGCGCTGGAGCGCTCCCGGATTTCGCCGCCAGATGTTTTTCTGCTGGATATTGGCCTGCCTGAAATGGATGGCAATGAACTTGCGCGGCGGCTCCGTGCGCAGCCGGAAACAGAGAATGCGCTACTTGTGGCAGTGACCGGTTACGGCTATGCGCATGACCGGGAGAAGTCGCTGGCTTCCGGATTTGACCATCACTTTGTCAAGCCGGTAGATCCGAGCAAGTTGCTGTCCCTTTTGAGCGAGGAAAGCAAATGAGTACCACGCTCTAAGTACAACGGCTTGGGGCCTCAAGGCTCGAAGTTCACGGCGGCTGGCCGGCCCGGGAGGTGCAGCGTGGGCAGGGTTGCTGGCGCGCTCGCTAGCAGCCGGCCTTTTCGCCAGACCTTCAGGCGGTTCGGCCTGAGCCGTATGGCATCTATCGCATCCCTTGCCTGGAGCAGCACAAAGCTGGCATCGCAGCCGGCTGCGATACCGTAGCGCGGAAGGTGCATGACCCGCGCAGCATGGATGGTGACCGCGTCAAAACAGGCGCGCATGCCTTCCTGGCTGGTCATCTGCGCTACATGCAGGCCCATGTGCGCCACTTCCAGCATGTCGGCCTGCCCCAGGCTGTACCAGGGGTCCATCGCGCAGTCATGGCCGAAAGCGACAGTGACGCCGGCCGCCATCAGCTCGGGCACGCGTGTCATGCCACGGCGCTTGGGGTAGGTGTCGTGGCGACCCTGCAGCGTGATGTTGATCAACGGGTTGGCGATCACGCTGACGCCGGATTCAGCGATCAGGGGCAACAGTTTGCTCACATAGTAGTTTTCCATGCTGTGCATGGAGGTGCAGTGGCTGCCGCTGACCCGGCCCTGCAGACCGAGGCGCTGGGCCTCGAACGCCAGGGTCTCGATGTGCCGGCTCATCGGGTCATCGGATTCGTCGCAGTGCATGTCAACCAGCTTTCCGCGTTCGGCGGCAATCTCACACAGCAGCCTGACGCTGGCTGCGCCTTCGGTCATCGTCCGCTCGAAGTGCGGAATACCGCCCACCGCGTCCACGCCCTTGTCGAGCGCACGCTTGAGGTTTTCGATACCGCCTTTGCTACGCAGTACACCGTCCTGGGGAAACGCAACCAGCTGCAGGTCGATATAGGGCGCCACCTGTTTCCTGACCTCCAGCAGGGCATCGACTGCCAGCAAGCTGGCGTCGCTGGTGTCGACATGGGTGCGTATGGCCAGCAGACCCTTGGCCACCGCCCAGTCGCAGTACGTAAGGGCCCGTTCAATGATGGCTTCGGCCCGCAGCAGAGGCTTGAGCTCGCCCCACAGCGCAATGCCTTCCAGCAACGTGCCGCTTTCATTGACGCGCGGCAGGCCATAGCTGAGCGTGGCGTCCATATGAAAGTGCGGGTCGACGAATGGCGGGCTGAGCAGGTAGCCGCCGGCATCGACGGTTTCGGTTGCCTTGGCGCCAGCGATGGGACCTTTTGTCACGTCGGTGATCTTGCCGTTTTGCACGGCAATCGTCATGCTGGTTCGTCCGTCGGCCAGGGCGGCGTTGGTGATGAGAAGGTCAAGCATGAAAAGAGAGCCTCACTGGTCGATGGCGGTGAACTTGCTCAGCGCCTCGCAGCGCACCAAGTCGGGATTCAGGCAAGGGCCGTCAGACAGAAACCAAGAACCGCTCTAAAAGTCCACCGCGCGCAGATCCCCGACTGATCAAGCAGGGACCGCGGGACTGGCTATACCAGACCGCAGGCGCAGCGGCCTTCGGCTTGGGCTGCGGGACACAGCCCTTCTTCGTGCCGTCCAAACCTGTATTGGGAGGCTCGGAGCCGAGGCACCCGCCCCCTCGGGGGGCAGGGTGCTATGCGAAGTGAGCAACCGCGCGGGCTCATTTGGTTCCAAAAATACGGTCACCGGCATCGCCTAGCCCTGGCAGGATGTAGCCATGGCTGTTGAGCTCGCGGTCAATGGCTGCGGTGTAGATGTGGACATCCGGGTGCGCTGACGTCAGCGCACGCAGGCCCTCGGGACAGGTCAGCAGGCACACGAACTTGACGGACTTCGGGTTCAGTTCCTTGAGCCGCTCGACGGCCGCAATGGCTGAGTTGCCGGTGGCGAGCATCGGGTCGACGATGACGATGTCGCGTTCTTCCATGTCGTGCGGCATCTTGAAGTAATACTCGACGGCGGTCAGCGTCTTGGGGTCACGGTACAGGCCGACATGGCCGACGCGTGCGCCCGGCACCACGCTGAGCATGCCTTCGAGGATGCCGTTGCCGGCGCGCAGGATGGACACGAACACCAGCTTCTTGCCGTCGATAACCTTTGACGTCGTGGTTTCCAGCGGGGTTTCGATCTCGATATCCTGCATTGGCATGTCGCGTGTGACCTCATAGGCCATCAGCATGCTGAGCTCATGGAGCAGCGTGCGAAAGGTGTTGGTTGATGCATCCTTGCGCCGCATCAGGGTCAGCTTGTGCTGCACCAGCGGGTGATCGATAAGGTGTACGTGGTCGCCGTAAGGTGTCATGGGTTGCTTGTTGCCTGGAAAAAATGAAGTGTGCGCTGCCGAGTTGGAGCAGAAGGTCAGTTTCCCACGCCCCGCGACTCAAAAAACTGTGCCGTCACTGTCGATGTTCAGCGGCGGAAGCCCATGATGCAATTGCTGCGCCAGCGCACGGCCCGCCGCCCAGGTGCCGCCTTCCAGCACGCAAGCAAGCGGCATCTGGGCCTCGCTCACGCCCAGTTGGTCTCTGACCAAGGGCGCCAGTTCGTCCAGCAATGCAACTGTCAATGCGCGCCATTCAACGATCAACTCGTCGCCGGCAGCGTGCGGCCGCGTAGCTAGCGCTGCATCTTTCAGGCGCAGCACGCCGGCGTCCAGAAACAGCCCGCCATTCCGGTATTCAGGCAGCCCGGTCAGGTCGTTCAGGCCTTCCACTGCAACGCCGGCCCATTCAAAGGGTTCCAGCAGCGAATAGGTAAGCCACTGCGACAGCTTGTGAAACGGCATCCAGCCGGCACTGAGGTCGTCTGCGCCATCGCCGCTGATGGCAGCATGACGCCAGCAATCGCCCAATGCTATGCCTTTAATAGCGTTATCCGCAGGCCAGATGGGGGCGAGGCCAGACAAAAGCACTGAAAGCAGGTCATGCGCCCTGATGCAGGGTGCCGACATCTGTTGCGGCGGGTTCTGGGTAAGCAGGTCGAACAGGTGGCCCGGCCGACCCGTCTGGCCAAAAAGACCCGGCTGCGCCTCAAGCGCCTGCCCCAGCCTGCGCAGGAGGTCGGCGCGCCCTTCAAGGCCTACCAGCGGATTGGTTCGGCTTACCTGGAAAGCCGCGCCGATTGCCTGCGCCGTTACCGCTTGCAGGCCCTTGGCGTCGGCCTGAAAGGGCAGCGCGTCGTCGCTGGAAAAAAGCCCGGACATGAAGGCATGAAAGCTGGCCACACCCAGACCTTCAGAGCGGGTGTATTCATGCCTGCTGCTGGAGCCGGAAATCGTCTCGCAGTAAGCCCAGTCAGGCCCGGCTCCGGCGTCGAGCAGCACGCTCACCAGGGCCAGATCAATCTGTGCCCGAGCGCGCTGTGCGGGCAACGCGCGGCCCAGTGCCTCGTCAAGCTGTGCGGCCCGGTCAACGCCACCAGTTTCAAAATGCCTCCATCGGCTGTGGTACGGAATCTTCAGGCTGGGATAACGTGCGCGGGTCAGCTCTGCCACCACGATGGCGGTCGTCAGCATCGAGCTGTCGTTGACAGTGAACCAGGCCGATTCGCCACGCCGGGCGCGCGCCAGCAGCATGCCAGCGCGGTCGCGAATCGTTTTTGTAGAGCGTAATCGGGCTATAGCCCTTTCAGTAACTGGGGATGCAGCTATTGAGTTAATAGCAATAGCCTGAATAGGGAAACTGCTGGTTTCAGGCATTCAGGCCTCGTCCCTTGGCTTTGTTCAGCTCTTCTTCGGTGGGCACCGCGCCCGGCGTGAAGTAACCGGCAGCCATCTTGGCGTCCATCTCAACCTGGGCATCGGCCGGAATCAGGTTGTCAGGAATGTTGATGCGCCGCAGCACCTCGATGCCGGCGCGCGTGATAGCGTCGTATTTCATGTTGCTCATCGAGACCAGCCGGTGAATGCGGCGTATGCCCAGCCAGTTCAGCACATCGGGCATCAGTTCCTGAAAGCGCATGTCCTGCACGCCTGCCACGCATTCGGTGCGGTTGAAGTACTGCGCTGCGGTGTCGCCGCCTACCTGGCGCTTGCGCGCGTTGTACACCAGGAATTTGGTGACCTCCCCCAGCGCCCGGCCTTCCTTTCGGAAGTACGCCACCAAACCCACGCCGCCGCGTTGCGCGCCCTCGATGCATTCTTCGATGGCGTGGGTGAGGTAAGGCCTGCAGGTGCAGATGTCAGAGCCGAAAACGTCGGAGCCGTTGCATTCGTCATGCACGCGCGCGGTGAGTTCCACATCCGGGTTGGCCAGATCGCGTGGGTTGCCAAAGATGTAGGCGGTAAGGCCGCCAATCGGCGGCAGAAAGACCTCAAGGTCACTGCGGGTCACCAGCTCGGGATACATGCCGCCGGTCTCCTCGAACAGCACCCGACGCAGGTCGGCTTCGGTGCAGTTGAAACGCCTGGCAACTTCGGGCAAAAACCAAACCGGCTCTACCGCCACCTTGGTCACCATCGCCGCGCCGCCCGCCGTCAGGAACTTGCCGTCTGCCTTCAGCCGGCCTGACTGCAGGGCCTCTATGACCTCTGGCAGGATCACATGCGCCTGCGTCACTGCAACAGTGGGCCGGATGTCGTAGCCGGCTGCAAGTTCAGCGGCAAAGACATCGGCGACCATGGCGCCCCAAGGGTCCATGGCAACGATGCGGCCAGGTTCGCTCCACTGCGGATACGGCCCGATGATATCGGTCGGTGATGTGTTGGTCAGGTCGGCCTTGTGGCTGGGCGACAGGCCGCCTGATGCGACCGCCAGCGCGCGGTAGATACTGTAAGAGCCGCTGTGCGTTCCGATGACATTGCGGTGGCTCCTCTTCGTGGTGGTGCCTACCACGGGCCCCCGTTCGGCAGCTGTGGCGGCCGCCCACTGGATAGGCAGCGCACCGTGGCTCTTGCCGTGCGATGTCAGGCGGATGTGGTGGGAAGCAGCGCCGGAAGAGCGGGTAGGCGGCGTGCCAGGAGGCGCGACTGGAACGCCCGGCGGCATCTGGGCGCCAGCGTTGTCAGAGGTAACCGATGTAACCGGTGTGCTGGACACTGCGGGAGAGTCTGCTGAGGCTTCGACGGACATGGGTGACCCTTAAAAAAGCCAATGTAACGATGCAGCTGTGCATTGACAAGGCTCGTCGCTTTAAAGGGGTCGCAAAATTGCGACATTGGCGGCGCGCTGTCGGGACGCCAGGCCGTCCTTGCACGCGGTTGATAGTCCCGCTGAATCTGAGACTTGGAGCTGCTCGGACAAGGCCAACGCGTGAGTACAAGCTCATGCGTGACGTAACAACCTGCCTGCCACATGCATGGGCGTCATAAAACTCCCACAAAAAGTAAATACAGTGGGGCTGTCAGATCTGCACCAATTTTGGTGGGATGCCACTGTACGCAGATGTCTGGCATATCAAACTCAAGGAGACAAATCATGAAAAACAACAACCGGATTCAAGTCACGCTGGTGGCTTTGGTATCGGGTTTCGTGCTGACCGCTTGCGGCGGCGGCGACGTGTCATCCCCGCTCGCGGTGTGGCCGCCGGTTCCTACGCTGATTGCGCATAGGGGTGCCTCGGCACTGCGGCCCGAGCACACCCTGGCCGCGTACACGCAGGCTATCGAGGATGGTGCGAACATCATCGAGCCTGACCTGGTCGCCACCCGCGACGGCGTGCTGGTGGCGCGCCACGAAAACGCAATAGCCATCCTCAATGCAGACGGTAGCGTGCGCGAAGCCACCACCGATATCGTGGACCGTCCGGAGTTCGCGTCGCGCCGTACGACAAAAACCATCGACGGCACCGCGATTACCGGATGGTTTACCGAAGACCTGACGCTGGCCGAGCTGAAAACCCTGCGCGCGCGGGAGCGCATCCCCCTTGTTCGGCCTGCCAATACCGCTTTCAACGGTCAGTTTCAGGTTCCGACGCTTCAGGAGGTGATTGACCTTGCGAAGTCCAAATCGATTGAAAAAGGCCGCACGATCGGTATCTATCCTGAGACCAAGCATCCCACCTATTTCAAGTCCATCGGCCTGCCGCTGGAGCGGCGCCTGATCGATGTGCTGGCGCAAAACGACTGGAACTCCAAAGACGCGCCGGTGTTCATCCAGTCGTTCGAAGTGGCCAATCTGAAGGAAATACGCACCCTGACCAGCGCACGTATCGTGCAGCTTCTGGCATCCAGCGGACGGCCTTTCGATTTTGTCGCGGCAGGTGCCGCTGAAACCCGAAGCTATGCTGACCTGATCACACCGGCTGGTCTGCGTGAGGTTGCCAGCTACGCCAACGGTATCGGTCCCAGTAAGGACATGGTGATTCCACTGACTGGCGGTAACCTGGCCACACCAACCGCGTTGGTGACCAATGCAAAAGCAGCCAACCTGCTGGTGCATATCTACACCTTGCGCCCGGAAAACAACTTCTTGCCGACCAACCTGAAGCGGCCACCTGTGACCGACAACACGGTTCGCGGCGACAGCATCACCGAGATTCAGACGTTCTTGCAGGCTGGCGTTGACGGCTTTTTTACCGACGACTCAGCGGTAGGACGTGAAGCCATTCGCACTTTTGTACGGCGATAGGCGTGTTGCAAAAGCGCAGTTTCAGCGCTTTTTGCCACCAAAAATGCTCCCCAGCACACCGCGAATGATTTCGCGGCCGACAGCTGAGCCCATGGTGCGAACGGCTGACTTGGCCATGCTCTGCGCCAGGCCGTCATGCTTGCCACCACGCGGGCCGGTAGTTCCAAACAGCATGTCGTTGAGTCCGCCCATCAGGCCGCCGGATTCGGTCTTGCCAGCGGCACCGCCGTTTGGCAGTGCTGCAGCGCTGTCTGCGGCTGCCTCGGCGCGGGCCTGAAGCTTTTCATAGGCAGATTCCCGGTCCTCGGTTTTTTCATACACCCCGGCGACCAGTGAATCTTTCAGCAGGTCCTGCCGTTGCGCGCCGGTGATCGGGCCGATCTGGCTGCCCGGCGGCAGCACGAACACACGCTCGGTCACGCTGGGCCTGCCTTTGCTATCCAAAAAGCTCACCAGTGCCTCACCCACCGCCAATTCGGTGATGGCGGTTTCGATATCCAGCCCCGGTTTTTGGCGCATGGTCTGCGCGGTTGCCTTGACGGCTTTCTGGTCACGCGGCGTAAAGGCGCGTAAGGCGTGCTGGACACGGTTGCCCAGCTGCGCCAGCACCGTGTCAGGTATATCCAGCGGGTTTTGCGTGACGAAATAAACGCCGACACCTTTTGATCGCACCAGCCGGACGACAAGCTCAATCCGCTCGATCAGGACCTTGGGCGCTTCGTTGAACAGCAGGTGCGCCTCGTCGAAAAAGAACACCAGCTTCGGCTTTTCCGGATCGCCGATCTCGGGTAGGTGCTCAAAGAGTTCTGAGAGCATCCACAGCAAAAAGGTTGCGTACAGTCGCGGCGAATTCATCAGCTTGTCGGCGGCCAGTATGTTGACCATGCCGCGGCCTTCGCTGTCGGTTTGTATCAGATCGCTGATGTTCAGCATGGGCTCGCCGAAAAATTTGTCGCCGCCCTGGCTTTCGATCTGCAGCAGGCCACGCTGGATGGCGCCTACGCTCGCGGCGCTGACATTGCCGTACTGCGTGGTGAACTCGCCAGCGTTGTTGCCGACATATTGCAGCATGGCGCGCAGATCCCTGAGGTCCAGCAGCAGCATGCCGTTGTCGTCGGCAATCTTGAACACCAGGTTCAGCACGCCAGCCTGCGTTTCGTTGAGATTGAGCATCCGGCCCAGCAGCAGCGGGCCCATGTCAGACACCGTGGCACGCACCGGGTGGCCCTGCACGCCGAACACATCCCAGAGCGTTGCCGGACACCGCTTGGATACCGGCGTTTCAATGCCGCGTTCTGCCAGCACTGCCGCCATTTTGCCGTCGATGTTGCCAGCCTGGCTGACGCCGGTCAGGTCACCTTTTACGTCGGCCATGAAGACCGGCACCCCGATATTCGAAAAATTCTCGGCCAGGGTCTGCAGGGTGACGGTTTTCCCGGTGCCGGTCGCACCGGTGATCAACCCGTGCCGGTTGGCCAGGCCGGGCAGCAGCTCGCAATTGACGAAAGCGTTACGGGCTATCAGCAGGGGGGATGTCGATGATTCGGCCATAAGGGTTCCAGGTAGGCGAGGAGGGTGAATGCAAGGCGAGGTAAAGGCGGAAAAGTAAAATGCGCGTGTAGATTAAATCAATTAGTCGTTTCCTTGAAGGATTGAACTCGTGGCTGGTCATAGTAAATGGGCGAATATTCAGCACCGCAAGGGCCGCCAGGATGAAAAACGCCAGCGTATCTGGACACGCGTGATGCGCGAGATCATGGTCGCAGCGCGCATGGGCGGCGGCGACCTGGGAACCAATCCGCGGCTGCGTCTGGCAGTGGACAAGGCCAAGGCAGCCAACATGCCGTCTGAAAACGTCAAGTACGGCATTGCCAAGGCCACCGGCAACCTGGAAGGCGTGCAATACGAAGAAGTACGCTACGAAGGCTATGGAATTGGCGGCGCTGCGATCATCGTGGACTGCATGACCGACAACCGGGTACGCACGGTTGCGGAAGTCAGGCACGCGTTTTCAAAGCACGGCGGCAACATGGGCACCGAAGGCTCCGTGGCCTTTCAGTTCAAGCACTGCGGTCAGTTGATATTTGCGCCGGGCACGAGCGAAGACAAGGTCATGGAAATAGCACTGGAGGCAGGAGGCGACGATGTGATCGCGCATGAGGATGGCGCCATCGAGGTGCTGACGCCTTATGCCGGGTTCGAGACGGTAAAAGACGCGTTGGAGGCGGCCGGACTCAAGGCCGAGCTTGCCGAGGTGACGATGAGAGCCGACAACGCCATCGAGATGTCAGGCACCGACGCGGCACGCATGCAAAAGCTGCTGGATGTGCTGGAAGACCTGGACGACACGCAAAACGTGTTTCACAACGCTGCACTTTCTGAATAACAAACAAGAGAATCGACACATGAAAGTACTGGTAGTGGGCGGCGGTGGCCGCGAGCATGCGCTGGCGTGGAAGCTGGCGCAGTCGCCCAAGGTGCAGGCGGTTTACGTCGCACCGGGCAATGGCGGTACAGCGCTGGACAGTCGGCTTGAAAACGTCAACATCACCGATGTGCACGCGCTGCGCGAGTGGGCAGCGGCCGAAAAGATTGCCTTGACGGTGGTGGGCCCTGAGCAACCCCTGGCAGCAGGCATCGTTGATGAATTCCGCGCGCATGGCTTGCGGGTGTTTGGGCCGACCAAGGCTGCCGCGCAGCTGGAAAGCTCGAAGGCGTTTTCAAAAGCATTCATGAAGCGCCACGGCATTCCGACGGCCGACTATGAAACCTTTACAGATGCGGTGGCAGCCCATGCCTACGTCGATGAAAAAGGCGCGCCCATCGTCGTCAAGGCCGATGGCCTGGCCGCTGGCAAGGGCGTGGTGGTGGCCATGACGCTGCATGAAGCGCACGAGGCAATTGAATTCATGCTGGCGCCCGACGCGGATTTCAACCCATTGGGCGTTACCCACAACGCGGGTGGTGCACGGGTTGTGATCGAGGAATTTCTGCAGGGCGAAGAGGCCAGCTTCATCGTCATGTGTGACGGCAAGAATGTGCTGCCCATGGCCACCAGCCAGGACCACAAACGCCTGCTCGATGGCGACCAGGGGCCCAACACCGGCGGTATGGGCGCGTATTCGCCGGCTCCCGTGGTGACGCCCGAAGTGCATGGGCGTGCGATGCGTGAAATCATCGTGCCGACCATCAGAGGCATGGAAAAAGACGGCATCGTCTTCACCGGTTTCCTGTACGCCGGCCTGATGATCGACGCGCGGGGCAGGGTCAAGACGCTTGAATTCAACTGCCGCATGGGCGACCCCGAGACACAGCCCATCATGATGCGTTTGAAGACCGATTTATATGACGTGATGATGGCGGCCACCTCGGGCACGCTGGACCAGATCGAGCTGGACTGGGATCGACGGCCAGCCCTCGGCGTGGTGATGGCTGCGCACGGCTATCCGCTGCAGCCGCGAAAGGGCGATGTCATCCATGGCTTGCCCCAGGCTTCTGACGACGCGGTGGTGTTTCATGCGGGCACCAGCAAGCAGGACATCGGCACGGTGACGTCAGGTGGCCGGGTGTTGTGCGTGACGGCGCTAGGCAGTACCGTCAAGGCTGCGCAGCACCGGGCCTACGAGGTCGCGCAAGGCATCGCTTTCGATGGCGCCCAGTTCCGCAAGGACATTGGCCACCGGGCAGTAAAGCCTTGATGCAGGCGGTTGATCCTTTGGTGGTCCGCCACTTCTTGCTGGATCTGCAGGGGCGCATCAGCGGCGCTGTCAGCGCAATCGATGGTCACGCATTTGTGCAGGACGCCTGGGCAAAGGCGCCCGGCGAGTCTTTGCAGGGAAACGGCGTCACGCAGATTCTGGAAAAGGGCGCGGTTTTTGAGCGCGCCGGCTGCGGTTTTTCTCATGTGCGCGGCCAGCGTCTGCCGCCTTCTGCATCGCATCACCGGCCCGAGCTGGCCGGAGCGCCTTTCGAGGCGATGGGCGTGTCGCTGGTATTCCATCCGCGCAATCCGTATGTCCCTACTGTCCATATGAATGTTCGCATGCTGGCAGCCACGCCGTCTGGCGGCGGGCCGCCGGTGTGCTGGTTTGGCGGCGGCATGGACCTGACCCCGTATTATGGTTTTGACGAGGATGCAATTCATTTTCACCAGGTCTGCAAGGCTGCATTGGCGCCGTTTGGCAGCGACAAATATCCGCGCTTCAAGCAGTGGTGTGACGAGTACTTTTACCTCAAGCATCGTCACGAGCAGCGCGGCGTGGGCGGTGTTTTTTTTGATGACTTTCATGAACTGGGCGCTGAGCAGAGCTTTGCCATGATGCAGGGCGTTGCCAACTCGTTTCTGGCGGCTTACCTGCCGATTGTCGACAAACGCAAGGACATGCCCTATGGCGAGCGCGAACGGGACTTCCAACTTTACCGGCGCGGCAGATATGTGGAGTTCAACCTGGTCTGGGACCGCGGCACCCACTTTGGGCTTCAGTCCGGTGGACGCACCGAGTCGATCCTGATGTCCATGCCGCCATTGGCCAGCTGGTCATACCAGCGACCTGTCGAGGCTGGCTCGCACGAGGCCCGTCTGTACAGCGACTATCTTGTGAGGCGGGACTGGGTTTGAGCCCGGCCGGCGCTTTGCCCCATGGCAGGCGAATCGGGGTGTTTGGCGGCGCTTTTGATCCTCCGCACAATGCCCATCTCGCGCTGGCCCGTACTGCACTGCAGAAACTGGCGCTTGACCAGCTGCTGATTGTTCCAACCGGGCACGCCTGGCACAAGGCCAGGACGCTGACCGCACCCGGCCACCGTCTGGCGATGGCCAAGCTGGCCTTTTCAAGCCTGCCTGGCGCCTTCGTGGACGCGCGAGAAATAGAGCGGCCCGGCCCCACGTTCACCATCGATACGCTGCAGGCTCTGCAGGCAGAAAACCCCGGGGCGCAGCTGCACCTCATCATGGGTGCCGATCAGTTTGCCGCTTTCCGCCAATGGCACCGCTGGCAAGCCATTGTGGATATTGCTATAATATGTATAGCTGATCGCGCTGTATCAGCGGGGGCGAGGGCTGGTTTTGATGCATATTCTGGGTATCAGGACCGTTTTTTGTCACTGCCCATGCCGCTGATGCCTGTGAGCGCTACCGAGATTCGCCAGACGCTTGCCACCAATCCCGGCTATGCCGAGCGTCTTTCGGGCACGCTTTCGCCCGCGGTTGCGCGTTATATTTCAAGCCATCGCCTGTATTCGTCCGTTTAATTTCATATAAAGCCCTGCATGACCACTACCCCTGGCAAAACCTCCAGCTCTCTCGACAAAAAAGACGTGCAGAAACTGCAGCGCGCCATCATTGACGGTCTGGAAGATGTGAAGGCCCAGGACATTCAGGTGTTTGATACCGAACACATCACCTCGTTGTTCGAGCGTGTGATCGTGGCTTCGGGCACGTCAAACCGACAGACAAAAGCACTTGCGGCCAGTGTGCGGGATGCGGTGCGTGACGCAGGCTTTTCCAAGCCGCGTATCGAAGGCGAGGAGAACGGCGAGTGGATCATTGTGGATTGCGGCGCAGCAGTTGCGCACATCATGCAGCCGACCATCCGCCAGTATTACCACCTGGAGGAGTTGTGGGGCGAAAAGCCCGTCAAGTTGAAGCTGGGAGCACCGGCACCGGTTGCCAAAGCGGCTGCTAAAAGCGAGACCAAATCAGAACCCAAGGCTGCGGCCAAAGCTGCCGTCAAGACCCGGCTGGGCGCTGCCAAGCCCTTGCGCAAGAAGGCGGCGGCGCCGAAACCGCCGGTGCGCGACCATGAGCCAGGCTATATCGGAAAGCTGGGCAAGACCAGCGACTGGACCGCCAGGCGCAATGAAACGGCACCGGTTGAAGAGCCACCTGCCAAACCGGCACGTGCCACGCGCGCTGCGGCCGGCGCTAAAACCGTTGCCAAAAAAGCCGCTGCGCGAACCGCTTCGACAGCGCCGCTCGTAAAGGTTGGGGAGCCGAAAAAATCACCGACCAGGACAGCGGCCGCGAAAAAGGCGCCTGCCAAAAAAGCGGCCGCCAAGAAAGTAGCGGTGAAGGCAGCAGCCAAAACCACGGCCAAAAAGCCTACCGCCCGTAAGACCGCTTCCCGGAGCGAATGAAGCTCACGATCGTTGCGGTCGGGCTCAAGGTTCCTGACTGGGCACAAACTGCGTACGACGATTACGCCAAGCGATTCCCGCCGGAAATCAGGGTCGAGTTGCGGGCAGTGAAAACCGAGCCGCGAGCCTCAAAGACACTGGATGGGCTGCTAGCTGCTGAACGGGCCCGCATTGAAGAGGCCATCTCCCGTCAGTCACGCGGTGTGCATGTGGTGGCGCTGGACGAGCGGGGTACAGCGGTTACTACAGTCGCTCTGGCGGAACGCCTGAAATCCTGGCAGCTGTCTGGTGACGATGTCGCTATCGTGATCGGCGGGCCAGATGGCCTGGACGGTGCGTTCAAAAAAGCCGCTCACGAGCGCATTCGCTTGTCCGACCTGACATTGCCGCATGCCATGGTGCGTGTACTGCTGATCGAGCAGCTCTACCGTGCATGGAGCATCACCATCAACCATCCCTACCATCGCGAATAGCGCTTGCTGCGTGTCTCAAATAGAGGTGACGCAGCAGCTGCTTTCGTGGCATCTGGCGATGAACAAGGTCTGCGCATGTCACCCGGTCCCTGCGTCGATGCCGCCGAGCCAACCGGTGCGCCACCATGCCGAGCACTTGCTGGATAGTTTCTCCAAATTTCAATTACTGCATAGCCTGAAGGCCGGCCCCTCACATGACGAAGTTCATCTACCTTGCCTCCCAAAGCCCACGGCGCCGGCAATTGCTGGAGCAGATCGGCGTTGATTGCAAGTTGCTGCTTGCCAGCCCTGACGAAGACAGCGAGGCGCTGGAGGTTGTGCTGCCTGGCGAATCACCAGCGGCCTATGTGCAGCGGGTGACTCAGCTCAAGCTCGATGCAGCAGTGGCGCGCATCAGGCATCGTGGGCTTCCGGCTGCGCCGGTGCTGTGTGCCGACACTACGGTGGCGTTGGCGCGGCGCATTTACGGAAAGCCAGTGGATGCCGCTGATGCCGCACGTATGCTGGGTGAACTGGCCGGTCGTACCCATCGTGTTTTGACTGCCGTGGCGGTGCAGTTGGGACGCAAGCGCCAGCAGGCACTGCAGGTGTCGCGCGTTACTCTTTCACCGCTGACCCGAGCGCAGATTCGCGACTACGTTGCCACAGGCGAGCCGATGGGGAAGGCAGGTGCCTATGCGGTACAAGGCAAGGCTGCGGTGCATATCGCGCATATCAGCGGCAGCTACACTGGCATCATGGGGCTGCCGCTCAGCGAGACGGCAGCGCTGCTCAATGCAGTCGGCCTCGCTGTCTAGCATCACAACGTGTCTCGCTTTCATGAGTCTCGCCTACAACATGCATCAAGACATCCTGATCAACTGGTCGCCGCAGGAAACCAGGGTCGCCATCGTCGAACACGGCGCCGTGCAGGAGCTTCAGGTGGAACGCACGCTGGAATGCGGACTGGTCGGCAATGTTTACCTGGGAAAAGTGGCACGTGTACTGCCCGGCATGCAGTCCGCCTTTATTGATATAGGGCTTGAGCGCGCCGCTTTCCTCCATGTCGCAGATCTGATGAGCAGTATCAGCAGCCGGCATGCGGACGTTGATGCGGCAGCCCCCCAGGTGCCGCCCCAGCCGATAGAAAAGCAGCTGTTCGAAGGCCAGGCCGTGATGGTGCAGGTGCTCAAGGATCCGATTGGCAGCAAGGGCGCACGCTTGACTGCGCAAATCAGCATTGCTGGGCGGCTGCTGGTGTTCTTGCCGCAAGACAACCATGTCGGCGTGTCCCAGAAAATACCGGCACGCCAGCGCGATGAGCTGCGCCAGCGCATGCAGGCAATGGCCGGCGACAAGGGCGGCGGCTTCATCCTGCGCACCAATGCCGAAGACGCCAGCGACGCTGAACTGTCCGAAGACATTGCCTACCTGCGCAAGACCTGGGGCCGCATCAAGGACGCTTCACTGCGCGTACGCCCTGCGTCAGTGCTGCATCAGGACCTGAATTTGCTGCAGCGTGTGCTGCGTGATGTGGTGGTCGAAGGCACGCAGACGATCCGCATTGATTCACGCGAACAGTTCGAGACGCTGAAAGCTTTTGCGACCGAATTCATGCCGGCCACGTTGCCGAAGCTGCAGCTTTACACCGGCGAGCGTCCCATTTTTGACCTGTTCAATATTGACGACGATATTGCCAAGGCGCTGGGCCGGCGGGTTGACCTCAAGTCGGGTGGTTATCTCATCATTGACCAGACAGAGGCGCTGACCACGGTGGATGTGAACACCGGCGGCTATGTTGGTGCGCGCAACTTCGACGACACCATCTTCAAGACGAACCTGGAGGCTGCACAGGCTATTGCGCGGCAGCTGCGTCTTCGTAACCTGGGCGGCATTGTGATTGTTGATTTCATCGACATGATCAAGGACAACCACCGCGACGCGGTGCTCGCCGAATTCCAGAAGCAGCTGACGCGTGACCGTATCAAGACCGCTGTCAACGGCTTTTCTGCCCTGGGTTTGCTTGAGATGACACGCAAGCGCACCCGCGAATCGCTGGCGCACCAGTTGTGCGAGCCCTGCAGCTCCTGCATGGGCAAGGGCGTTGTGAAGACCGCGCGCAGCGTGACCTATGACATCCTGCGTGAGATTTTGCGGGAGGCGCGCCAGTTCAACCCGCGTGAGTTTCGCGTGGTGGCGTCGCCTAAAGTCATAGAACTTTTTCTGGATGAAGAGAGGCAGCATCTGGCGGGGCTCAGTGACTTCATCGGCAAGCCGATTTCGCTGCAGGCCGAGGCCGCGATGGCCCAGGAGCAGTACGACATCGTCTTGCTGTAAGGCTGTCTGCCGTGTCGAACGCCATGACTGCGAGCACCCAGAACCGCCAGCCTCTGCCGATTCTGGTTTACCACCAGATTGATGAGGCACCCCCCAGGGGCAAGCCCTTTCGCAGCCTGTATGTGACGCCCGCCGCGTTTTCACGCCAGATGCGATTGCTGGCGCTGCTGGGATACACCGGGCTGTCGATGAGCCGGCTGTTGCCTTATTTGCGGGGCGAGAAATCGGGCAAGGTGGTTGGCATCACCTTTGATGATGGCTACCTCAACAACCTGACCTATGCCTTGCCGGTGCTGGCGCGGCACGGTTTTTCATCGACCTGTTATGCGGTGAGCTCCCTGGCCGGCCAAACCAATGTGTGGGACGCCGAGGGCGGAATCGTGCAGACGCCATTGATGACCAATCTGCAGATGCAGCAATGGGTATCGGGCGGCCAGGAGATTGGATCTCACACCCGCAGCCATATCGACCTGCAGCGTGCGGACGATGCGAAGTGCCGGCAGGAAATACTGCTGGGCAAAACCGAACTTGAAACCGCGCTGGGCAACACTGCTGAAGCGCATATTGCACATTTTTGCTATCCCTACGGGCGATACGACAGCCGGCATGTGGACATGGCCCGAACGCTGGGCTTTGCCACCGCCACTACCACGCAGCGCAGCCGGTGCGTGGCCGGTACCTCGCTGCTGGAGCTGCCGCGCGTGCCGGTGCTGCGGTCTACCAGTCTGCCGCTTTTCTGGTTGAAAGTAGCCACGGCCTACGAAGACAGGCGCAGCACGTGAGCGGTACCGCGCCGCGTCTGCGTGTTGCGGTATTGACGCGCAATTTCTCGGGCCAGGCGGGCGGGGCCGAGCGCTACGCGATGGCCCTGGTCGAGCAACTCGCAGCGCGCCATGAGATTCATGTGTTTGCGCAGTCGGTCGAGCATGCCAACGGCATTCCGATACCCGGCGTGACTTACCACGCGGTCAGCATGCCCTTCAGAAAGCCGCGCTGGGTCAACCAGCTGTGGTTTGCAACCGCCACCTGGTGGGGAACCCGCGCCGCGTCAGGCAGCCGTTTTGACGTGGTGCATGCGCATGAGAACACCTGGCACGGCAATGTGCAGACGGTGCATGTGCTGCCGGTCCGGCACAACCTGTTTGTGGGGCGCAGCGGCGTCAAAGTAGCTTTGCGCTGGCTCAAGGTGCTGACCAGCCCGCGTCTCTTGGCCTACCTGTGGCTGGAACGCCAGCGCTATGCGCCGAATGCCGGGCGGGCGGTGGTGGTGACCTCGGAAAGCCTCCGTTCCATCTTTGTTGCGGCTTATCCACGGGCTGCGGGCATGACCTCTGTCATCACTCCGGGCATCGCTTTACCTGCGGTATCGGCTGCATCGGCAGGTGCAGCAGCCAAAAGTATGGCAAGGCAGAAGCTCGGCTTGCCCGTGGCAGGTAACTGCGTTCTTTTTGTGGGCAATGACTTTCAGAAAAAGGGCCTTCAAACCTTGCTTGAGGCCATCGGCCTGTTGCAAGCGTCGGACACATTGCCTACAAGCAGCTTGCCTTTTCTGGCTGTGGTGGGCCATTGTGCGCAGCAACCCCACTTTCGCCAGCAGGCCGAGCGGCTCGGCATCGCGTCGCAGGTGTATTTTCTCGGCGGGCTGGATGATGTCAGCCTGGCTTACCGCGCAGCGGACTGCCTGGCTCATCCTACCCGGGAGGACACTTTCGCGATGGTGGTGCTGGAAGCGATGGCGCATGCGCTTCCGGTCGTGGTCAGCGATGCCCGGTATTGCGGTATCTCTGGGTTGCTGGCCGACGACATCAACGCCCTGATACTGGACGATCCCCGTGACCCCGCGTTGCTTGCCGCCTTGCTGCAGCGGGTATTAAGCGACCCGGCCTTGAGACGCCAGCTGTCGGCAGGCGCGCGTGAGTTGGCCAGCGGCCATCAGTGGAGCGATGTGGCGCGTTTGCAGGAAGCGCTTTACCTGCAGGTTGCGGACCCCACCGCCATCATTTACGCCTCTTGATGCGTTTGTGGGTGGACCTTGGTTTTTTGCACTTAATTTAAGCAAAATAGGCCGCTAGCCCAATAAATACAAGGGGTTGTAGCTATATAAGCTATAGCAAATGTGCGGAATATTTGCGGCACGCGTAACAGGGCTGATTCAGGCGAGCCTCGGTCAAACGCGGCTGCAGACCTCAAGCCACCAGCTTGAAATGCTTGCGGCTGAAATCAAGCCCGGTCAGCGTTTCGATCTGCCGCATCAGGTGGTATTTGTTTTCCTTGGGCGTTGGCTTGTAGTTGCTGTCCAGCCGCAGTTGCGGCTCAGCCTCTGTGGCCAGCCAATGCCGGGCGGGCGTCGGATGGCTGCCGGTAAAACGCGTCAGTGCGCGGCGGTCGAACTGGCTGTACTGGATGGTGGCCGGCGCTGCAGCCCAGTACTTGCCGACCTGGTCAAACTTCTTTTGCATGTCTTCATTGCGGCGAATCCAGCCGTAGTGGTAGATATGTGCATTGGCTAGCGCTGCGTTCGGATTGCGACCGCGCTTGTGCTGGTTCATCACCAGCCAGTACTGGCCATCTGGCGCATAACTTCTGATGGTATTGCGTATCAGGCGGCATTCGCGACGGTACCAGCCGGGGCTGATGGACACCCAGTCGGGAGAGCCATAAAAGTGCTTGTAGTCAAACACCAGAGCTTCCACACGGGGATTGCCATGATGGCGCTCGACACTCGCGCGAATCGAAGCGATGTCGTCCTCATGCACAACCTCGTCGCCCTCCAGGTAAAAGGCCCAATCACCCATACAGGAATACTGGGCAATCATTTTTTGCTGCGCATAAACAAAACCCCGGTCTGCCATGCGCTCGTTCCAGAAAGTCTCGACGATCCTGATTTTCGGGTCGCTGATCGCTGCCACCCGGGCCAGCGTATCGTCCGAGCCCTTGCCGACAGCCACCACAAATTCGTCAACCAGCGGCAGCAGGGAACGGATGGACGCCTCAAACGGAAAACCAAGGTCTATGCCGTTTCGAATGAAAGTAAAGCCGCTGATCGATACCGGCTGGGTCATATTGTTTTCAATCCAGGGGTTGGTGGCATGGCACAGTTTCAGGGAGTGTGGGCGACCAGGCGCACGGATGATTTGGAAAAGGAACCACTCATGAGGCCGAGGGTGCGCCCAGCTTGTACAGATGCGCGTAGGCACCGTTTTGCGCCAGCAGGCCGGCATGGGTGCCGGTTTCGGCAATGCGACCCGCATTCATCATGACGATGCGGTCGGCATGCTGAATGGTTGACAGCCGGTGCGCGATCACCAGGCAGGTTCGCCCGGCCGTTAGGCGCCGAATCGCTTCCTGCACAGCCTGCTCGGACTCTGTATCGAGCGCGGAGGTGGCCTCGTCCAGAATCAGAACGGGCGCGTCCTTGTACAACGCCCGGGCAATGGCCAGCCGCTGACGCTGGCCGCCGGACAGCTGCATGGCGTTATGGCCCAGCATGGCGTCCATGCCGTCCGGCAATTCGCGGACCAACGTGCCCAGATTTGCAGCATCCAGGCAATGCGCCACGCGGTCGCGGTCCACCGGCTGGCCCAGCGCAACATTGCGCGCAATGCTGCTGTTGAGCATGACCACATGCTGGCTGACAACTGCAAACTGCGCCCGCAAGGAAGCAAGCTTCCAGTTGCGAACCTCCTGGCCGTCGAGCCTTACCGCACCGCTTTGCGCCTCGACAAAACGGGGCAGCAGGTTGGCCAGGGTTGTCTTGCCCGAACCCGAACTGCCGACCAGCGCCACGGTTTCGCCCGCACGAATGGACAAGTTCAAACCGTCGATGGCAGGCGCGGCAGTCGTCGGGTACCGGACATGCACCGCCGCAAACTCGATATCGCCAGTGGCGCGCGGTTTCTCGAACGTGCCGCAGGACTCGTCTTCGACGCCATCCATCAGGTCCAGGCCGCGCTCCAGCGCCGCAAGGCCGCGCGTGATCGGCGTCGCGCCGTCGGACAGGCTTTTGATGGGTGCGATCAGCAGCAGCATGGCGGTGACAAAAGCCACAAAGCTCCCGACAGTCGTCGTGTTACTGGAGCCCTGCAGCAGCGCAATAGAGATCACTGCCGATAAGGCTATGGCCGCCAGCACCTGCGTGATGGCGCTCATGCCGGCATAGGCTGCTGTTGACTTGATCGACAGCCGACGCAGCGAATCGCTCAGCACCTCGAACCGGCTCGCCTGATCCCCCTGCGCGCCATGCAGCCGGATGTCCCGATGCGCCAGTACGTTTTCTTCAACCACATAGGCCAGGTCGTCTGTGGCTTTCTGGCTCTCTTTGGTCAGTCGGTACAGGCGCCGGGTAAGCAGCTGAATAACCAGCGCCACGGCCGGAAACAGTAGCGACACCACCAGCATGAGCTTCCAGTTCAAAAACAGCAGGTAGGCAACCAGGGCAAGCAGCGTCAGCAGATCGCGCGCCAGCTTGATGACCGCATTCATCAAGAGCGATGAACCGTTGTACACCTCATAGACCACCGTGTTCGCGATGGTGCTGGCAGACTGGTCGGAGAAGAGCGAAAGCCTGGCCGTCAGCAGCTTGTCGAACATGGCCGCGCGCATGCCCTGCAACCCCTCGTTGGTTACCTTGGCAACTGCGTACTGCGCGACGAAACCGGAAAGCCCCCTGACGGAAAACAGCAGAATCAGAAAGAACGGCACCAACCAGATATTGAAAGAGCCGCTTCGAAAGCCACGGTCGAGCAAGGGCTTGAGCAGTGCCGGTACCAGCGGCTCGGTGATCGATGCCGCCACGGTGGCGGCAATCGCCAGCGCCCAGCCGATGCGCGACCGGCTGAAGTAAGGCCAGACCCGCCGTATCCGTGAGACAACCGAACGGTGGGGTGCAGGCGCGCCTGCAGGCTCGGAAAGATCCGGACTGGACATATCAGGCAGCGGCAGCGCCGGCGACGGGCAAGGGGGTCGATTGCTGGCGCCTGCCCGGGTGCGCGCCAAGAGCCAGCAAAACGCCGAGCGTCACACAAAAGAAGTCGCCAATCAGTGCGTCGTATAGCGAAGAATTGAAGAGGCAGGCAACGCACAGTCCGACCAGTGCGGACTGCGCCGCCCGGGCGGTCTGCTTCTCAAAACGCAGCGTGTCGCGCAGCACTGCCAGGAACACCGCCAGGAGCAACAAGACGCCAGGCATGCCAAGCTGAACACCCCAGTGAAGGTATTCCTGATGCGGATTTCCGTTGCCTTGAATATTGACATGGGCCGGGTTCTGAATTCGCTGAAGGCGGTTGTATTCGGTGCTCCAACTTCCAATGCCTGCCCCGGTAACCGGACGCTCTGCCAGCAGTTGTACAGCCTTCAGCCACAGGCTCAGCCGGATGCCGGATGAGGTCAAGGATTGCTCCTGACTTGAAAATGCCTGCACCTCCGTCTTCACCATGGTCAGCCGGTCCCTGACCTTGTCCGATGCGAAAAACAGCGCAGCCGCTATCAGAAACGGAAGCAACACCACCGCTGGACGCCAGCGTCCGGGCAACTCCCACATGATCGCCAGCGAAAGCAGGGCGATGGCCACCACATGCCCGCTGCGCCCGCTGAGCACAAACAAGGCGTTCGACATCGCGATCACAGCCACGCCAATGGCAAAAGTCCTGCCATATCTGCCGGGCGCCAGGTAGCGCAGGTGCCAGCAAACCGCCGCAAAAACCGCAGCCATAATGCCTTGGTCGAGATAGCTGGAGAACACAGCGTATTCGTGGCTTGCCATGTTGGATGTCGCCCAGGCCAGCGGGACCTGCATAAAGAGCAGCCAGGAACTCAACACAAGAAACAGCTGGCCAACGGCAAAGGCAGCCAGCGCGCACAAGGCTTCGGATCTGGTGCGGACCAGCAGCATCAACACCGGTATGACCAGCAGCTTGCCGTATTTGCCCAGAGAGCCCAGCGCATCGGCGGGCGGCGCTACTGTCCAGGCCAGGCTGATCGCAAAGGCTGCAAGCGCCAGAAGAACGGCAATTGGGGTAGCTGCAGCAACCTCAGTACGGCGGCCGGACTGGCTTCTGTTGGTCAGAATGACTGCTACTGCGCAAAGCAACAACAGCAGCTTGGCAGTGCTCACTATGCCCATTGACAGACCCACCGAAACCGCTGAGAGGCAGATTACCGCTAGGCGGATATGGATGGTCTTGAAGAGCAAGGTAGTGTCGGGTCGCCTGAAGAGATGCGGAATTATCCGTGATTCCATACGCCAGGCCGTCGGGGGCAGCGAACAACCGGTCTGCTATGCTCAGCCGCCCATACGCCGTCATAGTGGCGCCAGTAGCTGGCGGTGGCCGGTTGCAGCTGCTCATGCGGGATGTCATTGCGAAAGGCCGGAGTTGACCAGTTTGTCGGTGATCGTCATCACACAGAACGAGGAGCACCATATAGAGGCCTGCCTGCGCTCCGCGCACTTTGCCGACCAATTGGTGGTGCTTGACTCTGGAAGTACTGACGCCACACGCGAGCTGGCCCTGGCTCTGGGCGCAGAGGTCAGCGAGAACGCTGACTGGCAAGGGTTTGGCACCCAGAAAAACCGTGCGCTTGCATTGGCAAACCGGGAGTGGGTGCTTTGCCTGGACGCCGACGAACGCTTGACGCCCGCCCTTCAAAAAGAGATTGCAGCGGCCATCAAGGCTCCGGCATTTCAGGCCTACAGCTTCCCCCGACTTTCAAGCTATTGCGGTCAGTACATGCGCCACTCAGGCTGGTATCCTGATCGGGTAACGCGGCTCTTCAGGCGGGGCGCTGCGCAGTTTTCCAGCGATCTTGTACATGAGAAACTCTTGACCCACGAGGCCGTTGGACAGCTCAAGGGGGTGTTGTTGCATGACAGTTTTGCCAGCCTGGAGTCTGTTCTCGACAAGGTGAACCGCTATTCCACTGCTGGCGCGAAACAGCGTTTTGACAAGGGGCAATCTGCGTCTCTTGCTGGCGCGGTGCTGCACGGACTGTGGGCTTTCATCCGTACCTATGTCCTTCGGCGGGGCTTTCTGGATGGCCGGATGGGTCTGGTTCTGGCTATTTCGAATGCGGAAGGTACTTACTACCGTTACCTCAAGCTGTGGTTGCTATGCCGCCAACATTTGGCAGCCCGCGAGGCTGACAACACATCGGATGCCCGCGTCCCGCGATGAAGACCAGCTTTATCGTGCTCACCTACAACCGCACAGATGCGCTACTGGCTGTGCTGGAATCCCTTGCCAAACAGTGCAACGCACATCAGGAGGTGATCATTGCTGATGACGGTTCACGCACTTCGGAAGTGACGAAGTTATTCAATGAATGTCCGGCATTTTCGTGCCCGGTCAAGCATGTCTGGCATCCCGATACCGGTTTCACCGCTGCCACCGCGCGCAATCTGGGCGCGCACCACGCCAGCGGTGATTACCTGGTCTTTATCGACGGGGACTGCATTCCTAATCCATCATTTGTTGCCGCACATGCCCGTCTTGCTGAGGCGGGGTATTTTGTGAATGGCAGCCGTGTTCTGCTCAGCGAGCGGCTTACCCGCGAAGTGCTAGAGAGAAAACTGGATCTGACGCGACAATCGTTAGGTTTCTGGATCAGAAAGCGATTGTCTGGCGACAGCAACAAAATGTTGCATGTGCTGGGCTGGCCGTGGCGCTTATTCAGGGTACAACAAGGTTTCCGCTGGAAGGGCATACGCAGCTGTAACCTGGGCCTTTGGAAAACCGATTTTGTGGCGGTGGACGGTTTTGACGAGAGTTTTAAAGGGTGGGGTCACGAAGACGCCGACCTGGTTCTCCGCCTCTGCCATAGCCGTGTGCAACGAAAAAACGGCTTTCTGGCAACCGAAGTCTTTCACTTGTGGCACCGTGGCAATCAGCGCGACAACGAATCGGTCAACAGGCACAAAGTGCTTGGCCGCATAAAGTCTGGCCAGGTCCGCGCAGAAAAAGGGTTGAACCAATCCGCTGGCCTTCATTCAGTCAAGGTAACGTTGTTGCGTTGACAGCTGAAGATGCCTCTTCATTCATTTCGACTTCCCAGCTTTTCGAGTTTGCGATTCCATGAGCATGACCTTATCTTTGCACCGCCGGACCCTCATCAGCCTTCTTGCCGTGGGCGTGCTGCCCGCCGCCAGCCCTTCATTTGCACAATTTCGTGTCGAGGTTTCAGGCATCGGGCTCACCCAGTTGCCTATTGCGATTGCCGCCTTTCGAGGCGAGGCACAGGCGCCACAAAAACCTGGCGCCATCGTGAAGGCCGACCTGGAGCGTAGCGGTGTCTTTCGCGCTGTTGACGCGGCGGGTCTTGAGGCGGACGAAAATACCCGCCCCGATCTGAACCAATGGCGCCAGAAAGGTGCGGACTCCTTGGTCACCGGCAGCATCACGCCATTGGCAGACGGTCGCTTTGACGTTCGTATGCGGCTCTGGGACATCGTCCGCGGTCAGGACATGGGCGGACAAAGCTACACCGTGTCGGCTGGCGACCTGCGGCTGTCTGCCCATCGTGCTGCCGACTTCGTGTACGAAAAACTGACCGGCGATAAAGGTATTTTTTCGACCCGGATTGCCTACGTCACCAAAACCGGCTCACGCCACACGCTGTGGGTTTCTGACGCCGATGGAGAAAACTCACAATCTGCGCTTGCGAGTCCCGAGCCGATCATCTCGCCCGCATGGTCGCCGAACGGCGGGCAGCTGGCGTATGTGTCTTTTGAATCGCGCAAGCCTGTTATCTACGCGCATGACGTTGCCAGTGGCAAGCGCCGTCTGCTGGCCAACTTTCGAGGTTCCAACAGCGCACCGGCCTGGTCACCCGACGGCCGTCAGATAGCTGCGACCCTCAGCCTTGGCACCGGCTCGCAGCTCTATCTTTTGAACGCCAATGGAGGAGAGCCGAAGCGCCTGACGCAGTCTTCCAGTATCGACACTGAACCCGCTTTTTCTGCGGACGGCAGATTTATCTATTTCGTCAGCGACCGGGGAGGCGCGCCGCAAATCTACCGCATGCCGGCCAGTGGCGGTAACGCCGAGCGCGTGACCTTCAACGGAAGCTACAA
Source organism: Polaromonas sp. (assembly GCA_028291985.1). Lineage (GTDB taxonomy): Bacteria > Pseudomonadota > Gammaproteobacteria > Burkholderiales > Burkholderiaceae_C > Polaromonas. Next base: position 77,916 of record JAQGNE010000015.1, read on the forward strand.
CATCTCGCCGGCAATCAGCCCTGATGGACGCTGGCTGGCGTACATCTCGCGGGTAGGTGGTGCGTTCAAGCTGCAGGTCATGGAAATTGCGGGCGGCGCTGTGACCCAGCTTACAGACACCAGTGCCGACGAAAGCCCCAGTTTCGCGCCCAACAGCCGCCTGATTGTTTATGCAACCCAGCAGCAGGGCAGGGAAGCCCTCATGACCACGACACTTGACGGCAAGATAAAAGCAAGACTATCGGGTGCCAGCGGTGACATTCGCGAGCCGGATTGGGGACCTTTCCCACGGTAGGCTGACGGGCTGGCTTACACCGCTGACTGGCGCTTGATGGCATTGTCCCGCTGTCTCATCTGTCGACCATCGCCTAATTCCAATCACTTTTTTTTGCTTTACAGGAGTAATCCATGAAACGCCTTCTCACTTCCATTCTTTACGCGGTCGCACTGTCGGCAACGCTGGTTGCATGCGGGTCCAACGTCAAGCTTGACGATGTACCGGTTGAAAACCGGACCGGCACCAACATCGGGTCTGACGCGGCCGCAGGGTCCGGCGCGGACGCCAGCCGTGTGGCTCCGGTCCAGATCGATGCGTCGAACAACCAGGCGGCTGGTCCGGCCGGGGTACCCCGTGTCATCTATTTCGACTACGACAGCTTCACCATCAAGCCTGAGTTCCAGGGCGCCATTGAGGCACACGCCAAATTTCTCGCGACCAACAAGACACGCAGGCTCGCGATAGAGGGCCACACCGACGAGCGTGGCGGCCGCGAGTACAACCTGGCGCTGGGGCAAAAGCGGGCAGAAGCGGTGCGCAGAGGCCTGGGCTTGCTCGGCGTGACCGATGCCCAGGTCGAGGCGGTTAGTTTTGGCAAGGAAAAGCCTGCCGCTATGGGCTCGAACGAGGAAGCCTTCGCCCAGAATCGCCGCGCCGAACTCAGCTACCGATAAACTGCTGTCGAAACGGATACACAACACTGAGCCATGACATCGACATCACTTCTCTTCCTGCGCCCGGTTTTCTTGTTTCTAACAGCTTGCCTGGTGGCGCTTAACGCACAGGCTGGCATTCTTGAAGATGATGAGGCTCGGCGGGCGATCCTGGAACTTCGGCAACGGGCAGACGCGAGCCAGTCGCGCTTTACCGAAGACATCCGAAAGGCCGGCGAGGAAAACGCACAACTCAGGCGCAGCGTGCTGGAGCTGTCGAACCAGTTGGAAACGCTGCGGGCAGAACTTGCCCGCCTGAGGGGACAGGACGAGCAACTCGCGCGCGATGTTGCCGACGTGCAAAAGCGCCAGAAGGACATGGCGCAGGGCGTCGAAGATCGCATGCGTAAATTCGAACCTGGCAAGGTCAACGCCGATGGGCGCGAGTTTGTAGCTTCACCGGCTGAAGTGCGTGATTTTGACGCCGCGCTGGCGACGTTGCGAAAAGGCGAGTTTGCTGCTGCGCAAACCGCTTTTGTTGATTTTGACCGCCGCTATCCCGAAAGCGGCTACAAACCTTCCGCGCTTTTCTGGCTGGGCAACGCCCAATATGCGCTGCGCAACTACAGGGAAGCGGTATCCAACTTCAAGTCGCTGCTGGCGGTTGCGCCGGACCATGTGCGTGCACCAGAAGCAGCGCTGTCAATTGCCAACTGCCAGCTCGAACTCAAAGACACGAAGTCGGCCCGCAAGACGCTGGAAGACCTGGTCAAGGTGTACCCGCAATCCGAGGCGGCATCAGTTGCCAAAGACCGCCTCACCAAAATCAGATAGCGTTTTTGACGTGCAGGGCGATGTACGGTGCAATCCCGAGGCGCAGTCCAGGACGGAGTCGGACCCTTGATGGCAGAGTCCTTCGACAGCATTGCCGATAGCACGCTGACCGCCGATCTTGACCGGCGTTTTGGCGGATTGGTACGTCTTTATGGCATTGCCGGTGCGAGCCGGATTCGCCAGGCCCATGTGGTGGTGGTGGGGCTGGGCGGTGTGGGCTCATGGGCTGCAGAAGCATTGGCCCGAAGCGGTGTTGCACGACTGACGCTGATCGATATGGACCATGTTGCAGAGTCCAACATCAACCGCCAAATTCATGCGCTGGACGGCACTCTGGGCCAGGCCAAGGTTCAGGCGATGCGTGAACGCATTGCCCAGATCAACCCGTTGTGTGATGTGCGCTGCATCGAGGAATTTGTGGACACCGGCAACTGGCCAGCAATAGCCTTGCTGGAATCGGACGACACCACAGCTTGCGTCATAGACGCTTGCGACAACGTCAAGGCTAAAACCGCCATGGCCGCATGGGCGATCAGCGCCAATCGGCTGCAGCGAGACCGGAGCAAGAAAAAATCATCGGTTTCGGTGCACTTCATCACCTCAGGAGCCGCCGGCGGCAAGCGGCATGCTCACAAGGTAGACATCGATGACTTGTCATTGACGACGCATGACCCGTTGTTGGCGCAGGTGCGCTACCGCCTGCGAAAGGAGCATGGTGCCACGCGCGAAGGTGTGATGGGCCTGGCCTGCGTGTTCAGCCGCGAAGCAGTGGCCAAACCGCTTGCCGGTTCCGCTGCGCCCGGCAATGACTCAGCTGGCGATGGCAGCCTGAATTGCCACGGCTATGGCTCTGTGGTCAGCGTCACGTCGACATTCGGCATTTGCGCCGCCGGTTGGGTGCTCGACAAAATTGCCGGTAGTGCTTTTTAAGACCGTAAAAACCACGCTATAATTTGAGGCTGTGCTGCACTTTGTGCACTACAGCTCAGGAGAAATCCTTGGGGCCTTAGCTCAGTTGGTAGAGCAGCGGACTTTTAATCCGTTTGTCGTGGGTTCGACCCCCGCAGGCCCCACCAGACATGCCTTATTGGCTATAAAAAGCCCGCTACTGAAAAGATAGCGGGCTTTTTTGTTTTTGGCTTTGGTGAAAACGCTGAGTGAAAGTTCCTGCGCGGTTTCTGCATGCGCTGTCAGCGCACCACCGCCCCCATAAGCCATGACCGTTTCAGAACGCGGATACGCTCAGCTGCCTATCTGTAGACGCAAAGCCTCATACGATGCCTGCCTCTGGCAGACACTGTGCAATGAATCATGCCGCGAGATTGATGCTCGAAAGCTGTCAGCGCGCTCCTGGCATTCCCGTGAGCCTCATGCTCTAACGCTCAACCATCCACCATGCAGTAAAAACACCCTTATCAGGGGGTATATCCCAGTAGGGGGATTTCTAACCGCGCCTCCTGCGTCACACGAATGCAGTCCTTCATATGCTCTTCGCCAAAGTAGCGAATCGCGGCGTAACCCACGGCGGCGGAGACGATCTGGCCGGCAAACGGAACGTATTTGGCGAGTTGTTTGGTGGTCATGCGCACACCGATCTTCTGCGCAGCCTTGATCAGCAGATCCTTGCTGATGAATTTGCCAACCAGCACTGAACCCACCATCGTCGCTGCTTTTTGAACCTGCTCTTGCTTGGACGGGTCCAGCCGGTCAAGTTGCTCAGGCGTCAGACCAAACTCCCGGTTGATCTCGGGAATCAGTTTTGACAGCATGGCAGCGTCGACCGCCCAGTCAAGGCCGGGCACCGGCACTGCGCTGGCTGCAGCCGCAACCAACGCGCGCTTGTTGAGCAATTGCCGGCTGCGTTTAACCGCCGCTTCCAGTGCGGCATCGTTGGCAGCCATCTTCAGGGCACTGGGCATGTTGCTATCTCGTCGTTGGAACATCTCAAGAAGGGCATTGACGCAACTCTACACCGCTGCTGTTTCAATCTGCTCGGTCAGTTGCAGCCAACGCTCTTCCAGCAGGCCCAATTCGTTTTCGATGAGCTTCAGGCGCTTGCCAGTGGCCACAATTTCGGGCGTCGCGGTGGTGCGGGTCAGCAGGTCCTGCAATTGCGTTTGTTCGGCCTGAAGGCTCAGCATCTGCCTGTCAATTTTCTCAATCTCCTTGCGCAGCGGCTTGGTCGCATCGGATTGCTGCTGGCGGCGCTGGGCATCAAGCTTGCGCTGGTCGGCATTGTCCCTGGAGGCCGCCTTCACCTCTTTTGTTTTATCAAATGTGCCGCTAGCCGTTTTGTCATATGGGGCTTTAGCTATGGTTTCAGTAGCAATTCTAGCGCTTTCAACTGCTGGTACAGCTGGCGCTGCACCGGCTTTCTTGGCTTCTTCGCGCATGCGTTTGGCATGGTCCAGCAGATATTTCTGGTAGTCGTCCAGATCGCCGTCAAAAGGAGCCACGCCGCCTTGCGACACCATCCAGAACTCGTCGCAAACGGCTCTCAAGAGCGCCCGGTCATGGCTCACCAGCATCACCGTGCCTTCAAACTCATTAAGGGCCATCGACAACGCCTCTCGGGTTGCCAGGTCCAGGTGGTTGGTCGGCTCGTCCAGCAGCAGGAGGTTAGGGCGCTGCCACACAATCATGCACAGCACCAGGCGCGCTTTTTCGCCGCCGCTCATGCTGCCCACGGCCTGCTTGACCATGTCGCCGCCAAAATTGAAATTGCCCAGAAAGCTGCGCAGGTCCTGCTCGCGCGTGGGCTGGTTGCCCATCTTGCCCGCGGCGGTGACTTCTTTCACGAGGCGGATCATGTGCTCTAGCGGGTTGTCAGCCGGACGCAACACGTCCAGCTCCTGCTGGGCAAAGTAGCCAATGTTCAGGCCCTTGCCCTCAATCATCTCGCCCTCAATCGGTGCCAGCGCGCGTGCCACGGTTTTCACCAGTGTCGATTTGCCCTGGCCGTTGGCACCCAGAATACCGATGCGTTGGCCGGCCAGCACTGACTTGCTGACGTTCTGCACGATGACCGTGGGTTTGGTGCCTTCAGGCGCGTCTTCAGGCGGCGGATAGCCAAAGTAGGCGTTCTGCATCGACAGCATGGGATTAGGCAGGTTGGCCGGCTCCTTGAACTCGAAGGTGAAGTCGGCCTCTGCCAGTAGGGGCGCGATTTTTTCCATGCGGTCCAGCGCCTTGACGCGGCTTTGCGCCTGCTTGGCCTTGCTGGCCTTGGCTTTGAAGCGGGCGATAAATTTTTGCAGATGGGCAATCTTGTCCTGCTGCTTGGAATAAGCACCCTGCTGCAGCGCCATCTGCTCGGCGCGCAGGTCTTCGAACTTGCTGTAGTTGCCGCCGTAGCGGGTCAGCTTGGCGCTTTCGATGTGGACCGTCACGTCGGTCACGGCATCGAGGAATTCGCGGTCATGGCTGATGACCAGCATCGTGCCCTGGTAGCGCTTCAGCCAGGCTTCAAGCCAGACCAGCGCATCGAGGTCCAGGTGGTTGGTAGGCTCGTCCAGCAGCAGCAGGTCGGATGGGCACATCAGGGCCCGGGCCAGTTGCAGCCGCATGCGCCAGCCACCCGAGAAGCTGTTGACGGGGTTGTCCAGTTCGCTGACTTTGAAGCCAAGGCCCAGAATCAGCGCCTGCGCGCGTGCCTGTGAGTCATGCGCGCCAGAGTCGTAGAGCTCCATGTAGGCATGCGCCATGCGGTCACCGTCGCCACTGGCTTCAGACGCCGTCACTTCAGCCTGCGCGGCCATCAGCACCACATCCCCCTCGATCACATAGTCGGTAGCGCTTTGCTCGGTTTCGGGCATGTCCTGCGCAACCTGGGCCATCCGCCACTGCGCAGGGATGGAAAACTCGCCGCCGTCTTCATGCAGCGTGCCGTTAAGCATGGCAAACAGCGAAGACTTGCCCGCGCCGTTGCGCCCAACCAGGCCGACGTTTTCGCCGGGGTTCAGGGTGACAGAAGCGCTGTCGAGAATGACTTTGGCGCCGCGACGCAGCACGACGTTTTTTAAGGTGATCATGTAGTAGTGCTTGAACGGGCAAGCATGCAGAAATCAGGAAATCAGGTTTCCAACACAAAGGCGCAAGGATGCGAGGGTTGCCAGGGCGATGCAGCAAGGAACCGCGTCGCACTGACTGGCGCTCGGGCGACCTGGCCCTGAAAGTAGAGGTGCCTTACCGGTCACCTGGCTATCAAACAGGAATTACTCAGGCCGCGAAATGTTCAAGTTGTTCGCGGCTTAGCAGCAGAACCTGGTCAGGTCCGGCGCTGGTTTCAAACCACAGGGGTTCAAGCCCCGGGAAAGCGCGCTTGAAATTTGCGCTTTCGTTGCCTATTTCCAGCACCAGCACCGCATTTTCGCTCATATGGGTGGCCGCCGCTAGAAAAAGGCCTCGAATAAAGTCCATGCCGTCATCACCACCCTTGCCGTTGCCCGACAGTGCAAGGGCCGGCTCAGCCTGGAATTCCGGGGGAAGCGCGGCCATGGCCTGCGCGTTGACGTAGGGCGGGTTGCACAGCACCAGGTCATAACCACGGCTGCATGCCGCCAGACCGTCGGACTCGATCAGGCTGATGCGCTCGTCGAGCCCGTGCTTGTCGATATTGATACGCGCCACCTCCAGCGCATCCAGGCTGATGTCGGCCGCATCGATCACCACATCCGGCCAGGCCATGGCTGCCAGCACCGCCAGACTGCCATTACCGGTACACAAATCCAGCACCTTGTGCGTGGTATCGCTGAGCCAGGGATCGATGCTTTCATCAACGATGAGCTCGGCAATAAATGACCGTGGAATGATGGCGCGTTCATCCACATAAAACGGCACGCCCTGTAGCCACGCCTCGCGTGTCAGATAGGCCAGCGGCTTGCGGGTGCTGATCCGTGCTCCTGAAAGTGTAGCTACCTGCGCTCGTTCTGTTTGGGTTACAGTTCTTTTTGATACCGAATCCAGATCATCCAGCGGCAGACCCAGCTGCCACAACACCAGCCAGGCGGCTTCATCAAATGCGCTCAGGGTGCCCTGACCAAAGCCGCTGGCCAAGCTCAGCCCGGCTGCCTCAAACTGGCTGGCAACCTCATCAATCAACTCGATGACGGTGATGGGCTTCATGCGGGCGTCAGGCCGGCCAGGCGTTTGAGCACGCCTTTGTAGATGTTTTTGAGCGGATCGAGGGTGCTGACCTGCACGTTCTCGTTGATCTTGTGAATGGTCGCGTTGATGGGGCCAAACTCAACCACTTCAGCGCACACGCTGGCGATAAAGCGCCCATCGCTGGTGCCGCCGGTGGTTGATAGCTCGGCCACTAGGCCAGTTTCAGCCTTGATGGCGCCGCGCACCGCGTCGACCAGCCGGCCTGGCGTTGTCAAAAACGGACGTCCGCCGATGGTCCAGGCCATATCGTAATCAAGCTGGTGCTTGCGCAACACGGCCTCCAGGCGCTGCTGCAGACTCTCTGGTGTCGACGCCGTGCAAAAGCGAAAGTTGAAATCCACCACCAGATCGCCAGGGATGATGTTGGAGGCTCCTGTACCCGCGTGAAGGTTGCTGACTTGCCAGCTGGTGGCCGGAAAGAATTCGTTGCCTTTGTCCCATTCCATGGCAACCAGCTCGGCCAGCGCCGGCGCAAACAGGTGAATCGGGTTGCGGGCCAATTGCGGGTAAGCAATATGACCTTGCACGCCCTTGACGGTGAGCTTGCCATTCATGGTGCCTCGCCGGCCGTTCTTGATCATGTCGCCGATCTGGTTGACGGAAGTCGGCTCGCCGACGATGCAGTAGTCAAGCACCTCGCCCCGGGCGGCCAGACGATCACAAACGATGACCGTTCCATCACGGGCCGGGCCTTCTTCATCACTGGTGATCAGGAAAGCAATCGACAACGCAGGTTGGGGGTGGTCGGCGAGAAACTCCTCGACAGCAACCACCATCGCGGCCACCGATGTTTTCATGTCGGCGGCGCCGCGTCCATACAGCCTGCCATCGCGGTGGCTGGGTGTGAAGGGATGGCTGTCCCACTGCTCCAGCGGCCCAGTGGGCACGACATCGGTATGCCCGGCAAAGACAAGCGTTCGCGGCAGGGCCGTGTCGTTTGTGTCTGCTATTGAATCGATAGCTACAATCCCAGGCGTTACCTGGGCTGGAGCACTAAAACCCCTGAATTTTGCCCACAGATTGGTGACCTGATGGTTGGCAGGCCCACTGATGATGGTTTCGCAGTCGAAACCCAGGGCGGTCAGTCTCGCCGCGATGATGTCCTGGCAGCCCGCATCGTCGGGCGTGACAGAGTGGCGTGAAATCAGCTGTTCGGTGAGTCTTAGTGTGTTGGACATGGTGCGGGCAAGGGCAATGGCAGGGGCAGGGGCAAGGGCAAGGGCAAGGGCAAGGGCAAGGGCAGGGGCAGGGGCAGGGGCGGCAGGCGGTGTTGACAATCGCCAGCGCATGCTGCAGGGTTAGTGGTTGACGTCCAGTGTGATTTCGGTAAACGAAGGCTCGTCATCCGGGTCATCCTGAGGTTCGGCGGCCTTGGCAACAGCCGCAAAATCATTTTCAAGCCGCCACATCAGGTTGGTCGGCGAGTCAGCGTACAGGATGCCTTCCTTGCGGCTCACGGTGTTCTCGGTGATGAGCCGCGCGATGTCCTGTTCGAAAGTTTGCGAGCCTTCGGCGATGGATTTTTCCATCGCTTCCTTGACGCCTGAAAAATCACCTTTTTCGATCAGTTCGGCAATGAGCTTGGTGTTCAGCATCACCTCGACAGCCGGGGTCCGGCTGCCGGCCTGCGTGCGCAGCAGGCGCTGCGACACGATGGCCTTCGTCGCGGCTGCGAGGTCGCCCAGCATGGTGCCGCGAACCTCGACCGGGTAAAAGCTCAGGATACGGTTCAGCGCTTGATAGCTGTTGTTGGCGTGCATGGTGGCCAGGCACAGGTGGCCCGACTGCGCATAGGCAATCGCCGCCGACATGGTTTCCCGGTCGCGTATCTCCCCAATCAAAATCACATCCGGAGCCTGGCGCAGCGCGTTTTTTAGCGCCACCTGCAGCGACTGGGTATCGCTGCCAACCTCACGTTGATTGACGACAGATTTTTTATTGACGAACAGGAATTCGACCGGGTCTTCGATCGTCAGGATGTGGCCCAGTGTGGTGGCATTGCGGTGGTCCATCATGGCGGCCAGCGTGGTGCTCTTGCCGGCGCCGGTCGCGCCGACCATCAGCAGCAGGCCGCGTTTTTCCATGATCAGATCGGCCAGGATCGACGGCACATTCAGGCTCTCGAGCGGAGGAATGTCCACCGGAATGAACCGGATCACCGCAGCGTAAGTGCTGCGCTGGCGAAAACCGCTGATGCGAAAGTTGCCAACGCCCTGCAGCGGCAAGGCCATGTTCAGCTCGCCCAACTCACGCAACTCCTCAATGCGTGCCGGTGGCAACACCTCGGCCAGCAGGTTGAGTGGCGCCTCGGGTGGCAGCACCTGGCTGTTGATCGGCAACGCCTGGCCGTTGATCTTGATCAGGGCAGGGGAATGCGCCGACAGGTAGACGTCCGAGGCCTTCTTGTCCGCCATCAGACGCAAGATTCTTTCCATCGTGCTCATTGCTTTTCCTTTATTGCCCCACGGTAAAAAAATGCCCCCAGGTCGTTCACTGCGTGTGTCCCTGCCTCCCGAGGGGACCGCTGCGCCTGCGGTCTCGCCAAGCCAGTCCCGCGCCCCTGCTTGAACGAACCTAGGCGAGTGCGGCGTTTTTTTGCAATTACTTAATCGCGAAGTAAGTCGTTCAAGCTCGTCGTGGCCCGCGTTTTGGCATCGACCTTCTTGACGATCACTGCGCAGTACAGGGAGTACTTACCGCCGGCCTTGGGCAGGTTGCCAGACACGACCACAGAGCCTGCGGGAATGCGGCCGTAGCTCACGGTGTCGAGTTCGCGGTCATAGATCGGCGTGCTTTGGCCAATGTAAACGCCCATCGAAATCACCGAGTTTTCCTCGACGATCACGCCCTCGACGATTTCCGATCGCGCGCCAATAAAGCAGTTGTCTTCGATGATGGTCGGGTTGGCCTGCAACGGCTCAAGCACACCGCCCAGGCCCACGCCGCCCGACAGATGCACATTGCTGCCGACCTGCGCGCAGCTGCCCACGCAGGCCCAGGTGTCGACCATCGTGCCTTCGCCCACCCAGGCACCGATGTTGACGTAGCTGGGCATCAGGATGGCGCCTTTGGCGATATAGCTGCCGCGGCGTGCCACTGCAGGTGGCACCACGCGCACGCCGGTTTCGCGCATTTCGGATTCGCTCAGGTGCGCAAACTTGGTTTTGACCTTGTCGAAAAAGCCCAGGTCGCCGGCTCGCATGAGTTCGTTGTCGCTCAGGCGAAAGCTCAGCAAGACCGCTTTCTTGATCCACTGGTGGGTGGTCCAGACGCCAACGCTCTCACGGGTTGCAACCCGCAGCTTGCCGCTGTTGAGCTGACTGATGGTTTCCTCGACGGCTTCCAGCACGGCCTTGGGCGCGGCCTTTGGCGACAGGCTGACACGGTCTTCCCACGCGGCGTCTATGGTGGATTGCAGGGCTGCAAGGTCGGTGCGGGAAGCGGTAGCTGTTGTCATGGTCGGTTTCAGTGAGCGTTGGAAGTGATGAATTGAACGATGCGGCCAGCGGCTTCGACGCACTCGGCGGTTTCGGCAACCAGTGCCATGCGAATGCGGCCGGCGCCCGGGTTATGTCCCTGGGATTCACGCGCAAGGTAACTGCCCGGCAGCACCACCACATTGTAGGCAGCAAGCAGCGCTTGGGAAAACGCCTCGTCCGAGCCGCCGAAGGCGTCAGGCACCGCCGCCCAGAGGTAAAAACCTGCATCCGGCAGGGCGACATCCATAACCTGTGACAGCATGGGCGTCACCTGCAAAAACTTCTCGCGGTACATGGCGCGGTTTGCGACGACATGGGCTTCGTCATTCCAGGCGGCCATGCTGGCTGCCTGCACGATCGGGCTCATGGCGCTGCCGTGGTAGGTGCGGTACAACAAAAAAGGCTTGATCAGCGCGGCATCGCCGGCCACAAAGCCGCTGCGCAGGCCCGGTACGTTGCTCCGCTTTGACAGGCTGGTCAGTGCGAGCAGGTTCTTAAAGTCATGCCGCCCGAGCTGGCTGGCCGCTTGCAGCCCGCCCAGCGGCGCTTCATCGCGAAAGTAGATTTCGCTGTAACACTCGTCCGAGGCGATGACGAAGCCATGCCGGTCGCTCAGATCGAACAGCAGCTTCCATTCGTCCAGCTTCATCACCGCGCCGGTCGGGTTTCCGGGCGAGCAGACAAAGAGCAGTTGCGTTTTGGCCCACACCCCGTCGGGCACGCTGGCCCAGTTGATCGCAAAGTTGCGCTGCGGATCGCTCGGCGCAAACCAGATTTCGGCACCGCCTAGCAGCGCTGCACCTTCGTAGATTTGATAGAACGGGTTCGGCGAAACCACGGTAGCACCGGGTTTTCCAGAGTCAAGGACGGTTTGGGCCAGTGCGAACAAGGCTTCGCGTGATCCGTTAACCGGCAGGATTTGCGTGGCGGGGTCAAGCTGCAGGCCGTAGCGGCGCTGCAGCCAGTCGCTCATTGCCTGGCGCAGCCGGGGTTCGCCCAGCGTGCCGGGATAGCTGGCCAGGCCAGCGAGGCTGGCGGTCAGCGCGTCCTTGATGAGTTGCGGTGTGGCGTGGCGTGGCTCTCCGATGCCCAGGCTGATCGCCCGGTAGTGCGGATTGGGTGTGACGCTGGCATGCAACTGGCGCAGCCGCTCGAAAGGGTAAGGCTGTAAGCGGGAGAGCAGGGGATTCATGCCGCGGATTATCCGGTCTCATGCTGGGTCCAGATCAGCAGCGCCCGAGTGCGGCAATGCGCCTTTTATGGCGTCAGCTACTGTATTGATAGCTATAACCCAAGGTGTTTATTGGTCTGGTGGCTTGTTTGATCACTTTTTTCAGGCCGGCACCGCTGACGACAAAAACCAGCACGCAGTGGCATGGTGATCACCGCGGCCTGCAGGAGCTCTGCCACGTGAGATTTATGAGCCTGGCCCACGGTAACGCCGGCATCTCACGGCGGCGCCTCGGGTAACATTGACGCCCCCGCCTGGCCTCAAGCCGGCGATGCCGGTGCCGGATCCATCGCCACCGCAAGCGCCATACCCATCAGTGACCCAGCGTCGTTGTTCAGGAACCTCAGGACTGCCGTGCGCCTCAATTCGATCAAGTTATCCGGGTTCAAGTCTTTTGCCGAACCGACCAATTTTTTGCTGCCGGGCCAACTGGTGGGCGTGGTCGGGCCCAACGGCTGCGGCAAGTCCAACATCATGGATGCGGTGCGCTGGGTGCTGGGCGAAAGCAAGGCGTCCGAGCTGCGCGGGGAGTCCATGCAGGACGTTATCTTCAACGGCACCAATACCCGCAAGCCGGCCAGCCGGGCCAGCGTGGAACTGGTGTTTGACAACACTGACCACCGTGCCGGTGGCCAGTGGGGTCAGTTCGCAGAAGTCGCCGTCAAGCGTGTTCTCAGCCGGGACGGCAACTCCAGCTATTACATCAACAACCAGCCGGTGCGCCGCCGAGATGTACAGGACGTTTTCCTGGGCACCGGCCTGGGCCCACGCGCCTACGCCATCATCGGACAGGGCACCATCAGCCGCATCATCGAGTCGAAGCCGGAGGAGCTTCGCCTCTTTCTCGAAGAGGCGGCGGGCGTGTCCAAGTACAAGGAGCGGCGCCGCGAAACCGCCAACCGCCTGAGCGACACCCGCGAAAACCTGACCCGGGTGGAAGACATCCTGCGCGAGCTGAACGCCAATCTTGACCGGCTGGAGAAGCAGGCTGAAGTGGCCATGCGCTACAACAAGCTGCAGGCCGACGGCACGCTCAAGCAACACCAGAGCTGGTTTTTGAAACGCGTGGAAGCCGAAGCCGACCAGGCCCGGGTCAAGGCCGATGCTGAAAAAGCCGTCAATGAGCTGGAAAACCGCGTTGCCGACCTGCGCCACATCGAGGCCGATCTGGAGACGATTCGCCAGGGGCATTACGCAGCCGGCGACCAGGTGAACCAGGCGCAGGGCAAGCTGTATGAGGCCAGCGCGGAAGTCGGCCGGCTGGAGGCGGAAATCCGTTTTGTGGTGGATGGGCGCTTGAGGGTGGAGCAGCGGCTGCTGCAGCTTGCCGAGCAGACGTCCCAATGGGCGTCGCGCGGCGAAGACGCCACGCTGGAGGCCGAAACCCTTGCCGGACAGGCGCTGGACGCAGAAGAAAAAACCGAGCTTCTGGCCGCGCAAAGCGAAGAGCAGCACAGCCAGTTGCCGACGCTGGAAGAAGCCTTGCGCGGCGCGCAGGGCAAGGCCAACGAGCAGCGCGCTGCGGTCACGCAGGTGCAGCAGCAAATCCAGGTGCTGGCGGCAGACCAGCGGAACATGGAAGAGCAGCTGCGCGGCTACAACCTGCGGCGTGAGCGTCTGGCGGCCGACCGCAATGCCCTGAATGCCCCCGACGAAGCCCGCCTGGGCAACCTGGCAAGCCAGTTCAGCGCCGCGCAGGAAGCCCAGGCAGAAGCCGCAGCGCGCCTGCATGACCTCAATGAAAGCGTGCCGCAACTGGATGAACAGCGGCGCCATTGCCAGCAGGCGGTCAATGCAGAGTCGGCCAAGCGCGCAGTCTTGTCGGCACGTCTGGAGGCGCTGAAGGCCCTGCAGGAAAAAGTCAGGACCGACGGCAAGCTCAAGCCCTGGCTGGCCAGGCATGGGCTTGATGGCCTGCAGGGATTGTGGAGCCGCATCCATATCCAGCAAGGCTGGGAAAACGCCCTGGAAGCCGCTTTGCGCGAGCGTCTTGGCGCACTTGAAGTCAACCGGCTGGACATGGTGCGCGGTTTTGCCGGAGCCGACGGCGAGAGCGCGCCACCGGCCAAGCTGTCGTTTTATTCGCCGCCAGCGGCAGCAGTGCCTGCGCGCATCAACACAGCAATAAACCTCAAGCCGCTGGCTGATCTGCTGCGGCTCAATGATGCGGCCCAGGCTGCGCTCTTCGGTGACTGGCTTCACGGCTGCTACACCGCAGACAAGCTTGACGATGCGCTGGCGGCCCGTGCCAGTCTGCTGGCTGGTGAAGTCATCTACGCCCGGGGCGGCCATGCGGTCACAGCGCACAGCGTGAGCTTTTATGCGCCGGATTCCGAGCAGGCAGGCTTGCTGGCCCGGGCCCAGGAAATCGAAAACCTCGACAAGGAGCTGCGGGCGCAAGTGCTGATCAGCGACGAGGCGCGTAGTGCGTCCCAACGGGCAGAGGCGGCTTATGCCGATGCCGCGCAGCGCCTGTCAACTGCGCGCCGTGAGGCCACCGAAGGCCAGAGCCGTGCCCATGAGCTGCAGGTTGAGGTCTTGCGCCTGACCCAGCTGGCCGAGCAGACCCGCGCTAGAGCTGAGCAGATCCAGGCGGACATGGGCGAGATCGACGCCCAGCTCGGCGAGCTGCAGGAACGAAAATTCACTGCCGAGGCGAAGTTTGAAGAGCTGGACATGCAGCTGGCCGACACACAGGAGCGCCATGCGCAGCTGGACGACCGGGTGGTTCAGGCCGAGCGCAAGTTGAACGAATCCCGGGAGCAACAGCGCGCATTGGAGCGGCAGTTGCAGGAGGCGCAGTTTGCGCTGCGCAGCCTGGCATCGCGGCAGGCCGAGCTGACACGCTCGATCCACATTGCTGCCGAGCAGGCCGAAACCATTGCCGCAGAAGCGTCCCGGGCCCGCGAAGAGCTGTCGCGCCTGTCGGACGCTGCGGCAAAGGCGGGGCTGCAGTCGGCTCTGGACGTCAAGCTGGAGCGTGAAGCCGACCTGGCGGCCCGGCGAAGCCAGTACGACGACCTGACCAACAAGCTGCGCGCCAGCGATGAGCAGCGCCTGAAGCTGGAGCGTGAACTCGATCCCTTGCGCCAGCGCATCACCGAATTCCAGTTGAAAGAGCAGGCGGCGCGCCTGGGCTTCGAGCAGTACGCCCAATTGCTGCTGGACGCGCAGGCTGACCTGCCCGCGGTCGAGTTGTCGATTCAGGCCGGCAGTGTGCGTCTGGCCGGCTTGCAGGGCGAGGTTGACCGCATCAACCGGGAGATCCAGTCGCTCGGCGCGGTCAATCTGGCGGCGCTTGACGAATTGGCCACAGCCCGTGAGCGCAAGCAGTTCCTCGACGCGCAGTCGGCCGATTTGAACGAGGCCATGGCCACGCTGGAGGACGCGATCAAGAAAATCGATATTGAAACCCGTGATTTGCTGGGCAGCACCTTCGCCACTGTCAACGAGCATTTCGGCCGCATGTTCCCCGAGCTTTTTGGCGGCGGCAATGCCCGGCTGGTGATGACCGGCGAGGAAATCCTGGATGCCGGTGTACAGGTGATCGCGCAGCCGCCAGGCAAGAAGAACCAGACGATTCACCTGCTCTCGGGTGGTGAAAAAGCCCTGACTGCGATTGCGCTGGTGTTTGCCATATTCCAGCTGAATCCGGCGCCTTTTTGCCTGCTCGATGAGGTGGATGCGCCGCTCGATGACGCCAATACCGAACGCTATTCCAAATTGGTCAAAAGCATGAGCCGTGAAACCCAGTTTCTATTTATCAGCCACAACAAGATCGCCATGGAAATGGCCGAGCAGTTGATCGGCGTGACGATGCAGGAGCAAGGCGTGTCGCGGATCGTGGCAGTCGACATGGAAGCAGCCCTGGGCTTTGCCGAGGCGGCCTGAGCCCTTGCCTGATCACACCTGGACAGAGAAAAACAAATGAGCACCCTTCAAATCAGTCTGGCCGTGGCCGGCGGCCTTGTGCTGGCGGGTGTGGTGGCGCACACCGCTTGGTCGGCGCGGAAGAATGAACCCAAGCGACCCACACCCGAGCCGCTTGGCACCGATGGCACAACCCCGGCGGCGGCGCCTGACATGTCTTTTGCACAGCCCGGTGGCGGCACCAGCGACACCGAGCGCAAGGAGCCCGGCTTCGATGACCTGGGGCCTGCTTTTGGCGCTGGTGGTGATTCAGGACTGGCATCGCTGCAGGCCATGATGGCACCTGAGAAAAAGCCCGGCCTTGATGCGCTGATCGATGTGATTGCGCCGGTGGCGACAGACTCGCCAGTATCCGGTGAGGCAGCGCTTGCCGCCTTGCCGGCCACGCGCCGCGCCGGGAGCAAGCCGTTCGCCATTGAAGGGCTCAACACCCTGACCGATCAATGGGAACTGCCCGCGCCGCATCAGCGCTACAGCGCCTTTCAGTGCGGTGTGCAGCTCGCCAACCGGCTCGGTGGGCTGAACCAGATCGAGTATTCGGAATTCGTGATGAAGGCGCAGGCCTTTGCAGACGCCATCGGCGGCGAGCCGGAGTTTCCGGAGATGCTGGACGAAGTGGCCCGCGCCCGCGAGCTCGACCAGTTTGCCAGCGCGCATGATGCGCAGCTCAGTTTTACCCTGCGCGCGGTCAATACCGCCTGGAGCCCTGGCTATGTGCAGCAGAGCGCAGCTCGGATCGGCTTTGTCTCAAGCTCTGTGCCGGGCCGCATGGTGCTGCCATCCGAGCAGCCGGGCGGCGCGCCGATGCTGGGCCTTTCCTTCGACAGCCAGGCGGCCATGGCCGAAGACCCCGAGCAGACGGCGTTGCGTGAGGTGACGCTGTCGCTGGACGTGCCGCAGGTGCTGCGTACGGACCAGCCCTTTGGCCGCATGTGCGAGTCTGCGCTGGCGCTGGCCCGCAGCATGGAAGGCATCATCGTTGACGATGACGGCAACCGCATTCGAGCCGAAGCCATGGACCTGATCGCGACCGAACTGGAGCAGCTTTACGATCGCCTGGATGAACGTGATCTGTCCGCAGGATCAGTCGCTGCGCGGCGGCTATTCAGCTGACGGGAAGAGGCCCGTTTGATGTCGGATACCCGAAACCACGACGCTGCCGGATCTGCAGATTCAGCCGAATCGGCCACAGCGCGTGCGGCTGCGTTGCAGAAGCAGTTGCATGCATATGCGCACAGCTACTACGTACTCGACGAGCCCCAGGTGCCGGATGCCGAGTACGACCGGCTGTTCCGTGAACTGCAGGACTTGGAGGCGGCTTATCCTGACCTGATCAGCCCCGATTCTCCAACCCAGCGCGTCGGCGGCAAGCCGCTGTCGGTCTTTGCCAGCGTGCGGCACCGGGTTCCCATGCTCAGTATCCGCACCGAGACCGACACCCAAGCCAGCGGCGCCAGGGCCTTTG
>JAQGNE010000030.1 GCA_028291985.1 Polaromonas sp.
CTGGCTTGCACAGCAGGCTGAAAACCTGGGCGTCGAAATTTTCCCCGGCTTTGCAGCTGCCGAGATTCTGTACAGCGACAGCGGCGCTGTCAGGGGTGTCGCCACCGGCAATCTGGGCGTCGGAAAAGATGGCGAGCCGGGCGACAGCTTCCAGTTGGGCATGGAGCTGCATGGCAAATATACGCTGTTTGCCGAGGGATCACGGGGCCACCTGGGGCGCCAGCTGATCAACAAGTTCAAGCTGGACGCGGGCAAGGACCCGCAGGCCTACGCACTGGGTGTGAAGGAGCTGTGGGAGATCGATCCGGCCAAGCACAAGCCGGGGCTCGTGGTGCACACGGCCGGCTGGCCGATGGACACCCAGACCTATGGCGGTGGTTTCATATACCACCTGGAAGACAACAAGGTGACGCTGGGTCTGGTGACCGGACTGGATTACGCGAACCCCTACCTCAGCCCCTTTGAAGAAATGCAGCGCTGGAAAACCCATCCGGCCATACGCCAGTACCTGGAAGGCGGCAAACGCATCAGTTATGGCGCACGGGCCATCACGGCGGGCGGCGCGCTCAGCCTGCCCAAAACGGTTTTTGCGGGCGGCGCACTGATGGGCTGCGAGGCGGGCTACCTGAACGCTAGCCGCATCAAAGGCAGCCATGCGGCGATCAAGACGGGCATGCTGGCCGCCGAGGCGGCCTATGACGCTGTGCTTGCCGGGCGCCAGCATGACGAGCTGGTCGCCTATCCCGAAGCCTATGCCAAGAGCTGGCTGGCCGCTGAGCTGGACCAGTCGCGAAATTTCAAGTCGTGGTTCAAAAAAGGGCTCTACATGGGCTCTTTCATGACCGGTATCGAGCAATGGCTGCTGCCAAAGATCGGCATCAAGAGCCCGCCCTGGACGATACACCGTACCCAGCCCGATTACGCCATGCTCAAGCCGGCAGCGCAGTGCCAGCCCATCATTTACCCCAAGCCCGACAACAAGATCACCTTTGACAGGTTGAGCTCGGTCTTTGTATCGAACACGAACCATGAAGAGCATCAGCCAGCGCACCTGACGCTGAAGGATGCGAGCGTTCCGGTCAACATCAACCTAGCGCAATATGCCGGCCCAGAAAGCCGCTACTGCCCCGCTGGCGTCTATGAGTATGTGAAGAACGCAGACAACACCGACCGCCTGCAGATCAATGCGCAAAACTGTGTGCACTGTAAAACCTGCGATATCAAGGACCCGACCCAGAATATCGTTTGGGTAACGCCCGAGGGCGGCGGTGGCCCTAACTACAGCGGCATGTAGCGCTTTTTGTTCAGCCTGCTTTTGTAGACTTTTTGGGGCTTATCGCCAATGGCGATCCGCCGGGCAGCATGGCTATCAGCGCTTGTAGCGCCTTGATCGCTTGCCGGGCCAGCCGCGAGCAGAAATGGCGCTGGGTGCTGTCGGCGCTTAAGGGCAAGCTCAGCATCTGATGGCTGGGTGCCTGCCCCCGCTGGTACGCCCGGCGCGCACTTCCCACATGTAACCAAGCCATAAGCCGACACCGTTGCCCGGCGGTATGGACACACTCTTCAGTATGCAAGTCAATTGAGCGACAGAGCCAACTGACGGGCGTGCTCGTACCTCCGGCTGTATGACAGGCCAGGCTGTGTGCGGTTTTCACCCAACTCAACGGGTCGCCTCCCGGCGTCAACTCATCTTGAACCATAAAGTGCTTTTGACAGGCGGCGCCGGGTATATCGGCAGCCACACCGCAGTAGCCATGCTCGAGGCTGGCTTAATTCCCGTGCTGCTGGATGATTTCTCCAACAGTGACCCCGCTGTGTTGAACAGACTCAAGCAGCTCACAGGACATGCCTTGACCTGTGAACGCGGAGATGTGCTGGACACCCAATTTGTGAGCGATGTGATGCGCAGGCACCAGTGTTCTGCAGTAGTGCATTTTGCGGGGTTGAAAGCCGTGGGCGAAAGCGTCGAGCAACCGCTGCGCTACTACCGCGTCAACGTGGGCGGCCTGCTCAGTGTGCTGGAGGCGGTGCAGCCCACAACATGCCGATCCATCGTTTTTTCGTCCAGTGCCACCGTGTACGGGGATCCTGCCACCGTTCCGATTGACGAGACGTTTCCCTACGCGCCTGAAAGCCCATACGCCCGTAGCAAGTTGATGTGCGAGGACATCCTCGCGTCGCTTGCCATGTCAGATCCATCATGGCGGGTAGGTGTGCTGCGCTACTTCAACCCGGTGGGCGCCCATGCCAGTGGGCTTATCGGCGAGGACCCCAGCGGCATACCCAACAACCTGATGCCTTTTGTCAGCCAGGTTGCAGTAGGCAAGCGGGAAAAACTGAGGATTTTTGGCAAGGACTATCCCACCGCAGACGGCACCGGCGTCAGGGACTACCTGCATGTCTGTGACCTCGCTGATGGCCATGTCGCTGCCGTCAAACGCTTGCTGAGCCAGGGACCAGGCTTCACCGTGAATCTAGGCACCGGACAGGGTACCAGCGTGCTGGGTGTCCTGCACGCGTTTGAGAAAGCAAGCGGCCGAACGGTTGCCCATGAGTTTGTGCCGCGTCGTCCAGGCGATGTTGCGGAGTACTTTGCCAACGTATCGCTGGCTGAAAGCACCCTTGGATGGCGCGCTAGCCGCAACATTGACGACATGTGCCGCGACGCATGGAACTGGCAGCAAAAAAACCCTGAAGGCTATCGTTCCGAAACCGCATCTACCGCTTGCGAACTGCACGCGGCCTGATAGGCCTGGCCGCTCTGTTATCGCCAAGTTATCGGCTTAAATTGAATTGCATGCCAAGCCTGAAACTTATGTATGGGCCGTTCGGACTATTGCTTACAGAAAAGCGATGAATGAAACTTCTGCTTTGTATTTTCAGGAAGAAAAGAATGCGTTCCGTTCTGTCGAAATTCGTTTCGTCAATGTTGATTGTTTTGGCGTCGCTCTCTCCCTCGGCAACCATGGCTCATGGCAAGGTCGAAGTAGCGCCTGTGAAGCTGGCACCCGCGCCCGATGCCAATGCGGTTCAGGTGTCCAGCGTCGAGTCGGCGCTTGACCGCCAGCCTGCGGCGCGCGGCGCTTTAGCTGGCTCTTCACAGGATGGAGCCGATGACAGCCTGCTCAGCCACAAGAAAGGCACCATCCTTGCCGCGCTTGTGCTGATGTGCGCGATTGCCATCCGCCGCCACCGCTCCGGGCAGCGCTGACTATGGCAGGTGGATTAGGCCAGCCCGGCGTTGCAGCAGTCAAGTGGAGCGCCGTCTCGACCGGTGCACGTTTTTCGTTGCAGCTGGTTGCGCAGATTGTTCTGGCACGTACGCTGGGTCCCGAAGTTTTTGGCATTTTTGCCATCGGCATGGTGGTTTTGACGTTTGCGACTTTTGTGTCCAGCTTTGGCTTCAGCTGGAGCCTGATGCAGCGCAACCAGATCAGTGACGAAGACATCCGCTTCGCCTGGACGTGGCAACTGATTGTGGGATTGGCAACAACCGCCATCGTCTATCTGTCAGCATCGTTTCTGGCGCAATATTTCCGGGAGCCGAGAGCCGAGGCTGTGATCGAGTGGCTGTCGCTTGCATGTCTGCTGACTGCCGCCGCCTCACCGGCTGGCTATTTGCTGCAGCGTGACCTCAACTTTCGGGTGGTAGGTCTTATACAGGTGGGCAGTTATGCCGCAGGTTATGTTGCTGTGGGTCTGCCCATGGCACTGCTGGGCTGGGGAACCGCATCGCTTGTTGCCGCATGGCTGGTGCAGGCCGCTGTCATGCTGGTCGCGAGCTACGCCGTGAAGCGGCATGCCATCCGTCCACTGTTCTGGTATTCCGGTGCGCAAATGGCGATTGGAACCGGTCGCGCGGTTTTCCTGACCAATGTCGTGAACTGGTTACTCAACAACCTCGACCGGGTGTTGATCGGGCGAATACTCAATGCTCACGCCTTAGGCCTTTACAACGTGGCCTACAACCTGGCAACCATGCCCAACACCCTGCTCCTGGGCGCCCTGCAGCCAGCTTTTCTGGCGGCCGGTGCCCGCCTTCAGGACGATGCCCAACGGCTTGGCAGGGCCTATCTTCAAATGATTGCCACGATATTTGTACTGGCTGTTCCGGTTTTTGTGTGTTTCGCGTTGATGTCGGACGATCTGGTGCACCTGCTTTATGGACCCGAGTGGCGCGAAGCCGGCTGGGTGCTTGGCATCCTCTTCCTGAGTATTCCTGCGTACGTGATCTGGGGGCTTTCAACACCGGTGCTCTGGAATACCGGACGGCGAAACCATGAGTTTGCACTTCAGCTTCCGCTAGTGGCCCTGGGTGGAGCGGCGTTTTATGCCTTTGCTGCGCAAGGCATCCGGACAGCAGCGGTGATTGCCGCATTGCTTCTGGTGTCGCGGTCATTGGTAATTGGCATAGCAGCCTTCAGGGCGCTGAATTTACGCCCGACAAGCCTCCTTCCACATGTGCTTCGCGGGCTCTTTCTGGGTGCAGTCTGCGCCGTTGGCGTGATGGCCGGTCAGCGCCTGACCGCAGGACTGGACGTGCCGCTGGTGTCATTGCTTGCCAGTGGGTTGACTGCGGTGGCGATAGCGGGAAGCCTTGTCGCACTGCGACCACAGTTACTCGGTGAGCAGACTGCAGACATGGTTTTGCGCTTTGCACCTTCGCTGTCGTCCTGGCTTGAAAAGACCCGCTCTGCACCCCTGCCGGAAGCGCCTGGTGACCCACATGCACGAGGAGAGTTGCACGTATGATTTCACTTGCCATCTATGTCGCCATTGGCGTGATCGCCGCTCTCGTGCTGTCTGTCAGCATGGCGGGCGCTGCACACCTGACGTCCCGCCAGGGCCATGGCTACCTGCACTGGATTTTTTACGCCATGATGCTGACGGTCGCACTGCCGATTCTGCTGTCGGGCCGGGACATGACGACCACTGCGCTGAGCCTGATGGAGAACGGAGATCCTGTCCGCCATCCAGTGATGGATGTTCTTCAGCCGCTGATTTCGCTGTTCATGCTGGCCGCCGCGGGCGAGCGCATCATCAGCCACATCATGTGGTCGCCCAAGGGGGCACGCGTACCAGTAATTCTGATCTCCGCCCTGATACTTTTCTGGGCCGGCACGGTTGCTGCGCCGGCAATATTTGGCGCGCATCCCAATATTTCGCATAACTACCTGTATGCCCTGGTCATCGGTATCGCGGTCTTGCTGGCCACGGGTGTCGAGCGCGATCTGGCCTTCAGGGCAGCGCGAAACGCCCTGCTCATATTTCTGGCCATCGGCGTTCTGCTCATTCCTGTGATGCCACGGCTGGTTCTGGACATGGCCTATAGCCAGGGACTTATTCCCGGCGTGCCACGGTTTGCCGGCCTTGCCGCGCATCCGGTATCGCTGGGTGTACTGGCGCAACTGAGTCTGCTGTGTTTGCTGGCTTGCCCGTTTAACAAGGTTTGGCTCAACCGCATGGCCTGGGGCGTCGGCCTTTTTGCGCTCTTCATGGCGCAGTCCAAAACATCGTGGATTTCGTTTACCTTGTGTTCCGCCTGCCTGCTCCTGATAAGGCAGGGGCCTCGCTTTATGAAACGCGCGACCGACCCGGTTCGCACCGATGTCGGCATCACCGTGATCGTCGGGTTCATGGCGATGGTGCTGCTGCTCACCTTGGTGGCCATGTTTGGTGACGTAGGTGGCAAGGTCAATGACTTCCTCAACAGTTCCGAAGGCGCGAAGCTGGCGTCTCTGACCGGGCGTGATCACATCTGGGCCATCGCGTATGAAGAGTGGCTGCGAAACCCTATTTTTGGCTATGGCCCGACGATATGGAACGAAGATTTTCGTACCCTTATCGGCATGCCCAATGCGACCCACGGACATAACCAGTTCATGGACACGCTGGCACGCGCAGGCTCGGTCGGCGCCACCGCGCTGGTGCTGTATGCCCTGGTCCTGTTTGTATTTTCGGTCCGCTACATCCGCGTGAGCGGCGGACTCACCCTGGCGCTGTTCCTCGCACTGGCCTTGCGCTCTATCAGCGAGGTTCCCCTGTTGATGTTCGGTTACGGCAGCGAACTGATCACCCATATCCTGCTGCTGATGACACTGGCTGCAGCCGCCAGCGTACCTGCCGCCGTTCGCACGCCGGCCAGCATGCGCAACCGTGCTGGATTCGCCTACTCTCCCAGGGTCTCCCTGGGCCACACACGAGTCAGCCCATGAAGTTTTCCGTTCTCATACCCCTGTACAACAAAGCCGCCTACATCGGCGAGACGATACGCTCCGTCCTGGCGCAAACGTTCACGGACTTTGAGGTCATCGTGGTGGATGATGGCTCCACCGATGGCGGCGGTGATGTCGTGAGGACCTTTGATGACCCCCGGTTGAAGCTGGTGCGCAAGCGGAACGCTGGCGTTGCGGCTGCCCGAAATTTCGGGATCAGCTGCGCGACCGGCGAGTGGGTCGTGTTTCTGGACGCCGATGACGCTCACCATCCGCGGTTTCTTGAATTTTTGGTGATGGCAAACCAGCGCTACCCGAAAGCCGATACGCTCGCCACAGATTTCATCCGAATCCCGGACTCATCCACCGATTGGCCTCCTGCGTGGCCGGAGCTGCGATCAGCGCCAGATATAGAGCACATCACCGATCTGCCTGTGCGATGGATGAGCGGACAAACCTTGTGTGCCAGCTCGGTAGCGGCTCGAACCGAACGCCTGAAGGGCATGCAGCCCTGCTTTCCTCCTGGGGAATCTTGCGGTGAAGATCTTGACCTCTGGTTTCGCCTGGCTGAACAGGCCGCGATTGCGCTGGTTCGCCTGCCACTGGCCGCCTACCGGGTAGATGTGGAAGGCAGCCTGACGGCTCAGCCGCGTAATCTTGAACTGGCCCCTTTTGTGCACCGGATGCAATCCCGTGCGCTGTCGGGCAACATGACTGATTCGCAGCGAAAGTCCGCCCTGTGGATGGTTGCGCAACACCAGCTCAATCTTGCGCGGCACGCTTTGGCGTTAGGCCGTCGCGTTGAAGGCCTGCGGTGGCTGCTGCGCGGGCGCCGGGCTGCCTCGGGCAAGCGCTGGTGGGCCACGGCCGCGATGACGTTTCTATTTCCGGGCCCTCTGGTCAAGAACTGGGACGACTGGCGCGTACGACGAGCCACGCACCCCATGTCGGTACCGGCACAGGAACGCAAGTGAACCCAAGGACCACAACGCCAGCGGCACCCCCATCGTCCGCCGAATATTGCCGGGTATCTGTGATCATCAAGGCGCTTAATGAAGAACAACGCATCTGTGCAACGCTTGAAAGCGCGCTGAAGGCTGTTGCAGCGGTAGGCGGTGAGGTCATTCTGGCCGACTCCTGTTCGACCGATCGTACGGTGGAACTGGCGAGCCAGTATCCGGTTCGTATCGTGCAACTCTTGAACGCGAACGAACGGTGCTGTGGAATCGGACCCCAGCTCGGCTTTCAGCATTCCCAGGGAGAGTATGTCTACATACTGGACGGCGACATGGAAATGAAACCCGACTTTCTTCCGTATGCGTTATCCTTCATGTCGGCACACCCTGAAGTGGCAGGCGTTGCAGGGCGGGTTGTTGAACACAACACCCATAGCCTCGAATACATCGCACGCAACGAGAACAAGACGTTGGAGCAGTCGCCTCAATCCGTGGACCGCCTCGACGGTGGCGGGCTGTACCGCCGCGCATGTGTTGAAGCGGTGGGTTATTTGTCAGACCGCAACCTGCACAGCTATGAAGAGCTTGATCTTGCCATCAGGCTACGGTCACAAGGTCTAGAATTATGGCGGCTGCCGGTAGACGCTGTCAGCCATTTTGGCCACGACATGCCGCCGTATCAGCTGTTGATGCGCCGGTGGCGAAGCGCCTATATCTGTGGTCTTGGCGAGATTTTGCGGGCTGCGGTGGGACATCGCCGCTTCGGACTTGCGCTTACCAGCTTGCGAGAACTGCGTCTTTATGTGAGCGTCATGGTTTGGTGGATCTTACTGGTTACCGTGGCTTTTTCTCCAATACCGTCCGCCATGCGCGCGAGCATCACATCAGCCATCTTTTTGATGCCGCTGCTAGTGATGACCTGGAGAAAGAAGTCTGTAGCCCGCGGACTTTATGCGCTGGTGTCGTGGAATTTTCACGCAGCGGGTCTGCTCAGAGGACTTTTGCGCCCACAACGCCCGGCACGTGACGTCATCGCAAGCCGCATCGTCCGCGAACCGGCAAGCGACAGCTTGTCGATGGCGCTCCTGAAGCGTGCGCAGCAGTTGCCGACCTCCCCTCAACACCCACAGAAGGGCAACTGGAAAGCTGAGCTGATGCACCCAGGGAGATTCGATGTTGAGTGAGCCTATATCCAGTACTGCGCCGGTAGAAACGGCTGGGCAATATATTTATATAGCCTGCCCATGGACGCCAAAGGGCGGCGGCATGTTCAAGATCGCTGACTACCTTATTCAGGCGCAGTCGTTTTCGGGATCGACAAAATTTGCGGAACTGCGACCTCTGGATACGCGCGGCGACTCCAATCCACTGTATTCCCTTTTGGTGCTGGTCACCGCCATGGTTCGGCTGGTGAAGGGCCGCATGGGTGGCAAGCTGGCGGGTGTCCATGTGAACATGGCTGAGCGGCTGAGCCTGTTCCGCAAAAGCGTAATTGTTGTCACCTGCAAGGTCTTGGGCATACCCGTGGTGCTGCATCTGCACGCTGCGCAACTCCATCATTTTTACCGATCCCTGCCTCGCCCTTTGCGTGCCGTCACCCGATGGGTTTTTTCATTGCCTTCAAGCTGTGTGGTGCTGGGCACGGCTGCGCAGCGTTTCGTGATAGACGAACTCAAGGTGCCGGCGAGCCGCGTCGAGATTGTCATCAATGGCGTTCCGGAACCGGTCGAGCGCCTGCGCTTTCCGTCTGAACCCGGCATCAGGCGTGTACTTTTCGTGGGAAATCTCTCCGAACGCAAAGGCGTGTCCGACCTGTTGCAGGCTGTGGCGGTCAGCGGACTTGACCGGGCGCAGTTGCAGGTAACGTTTGCCGGTGGTGGCGACGTCGAGGCTTATCAAAACAAGGCAAACGGCTTGGGTCTTGAGGGATGCGTTGTTTTTGAGGGCTGGTCTGATCAGAAAAAAGTAGCGGATCTGATGGCGCGCTCTGATGTATTGGTGCTTCCTTCTTATGATGAAGGATTGCCGTTGGTCATTCTGGAAGCACTGGCCAACAGGCTTGCCGTGATATGCACCCCGGTGGGTGAAATTCCATCGGTTTTCACCGACGGGGTCGATGCGTTGTTTGTTCGACCAGGCGACATTACGGGCATCGCGGACGGCCTCAGGAAGGTACTGGAGGACACGACGCTCCGGCAGACAATCGCAAGCAATGGTCGTGCTCTTTTCGAAACGCGTTTTTCCTTGACACATTTTTTTGCCAGCGTTGCCCGCGTTCATCAGCAGCACTTCGGCATTGCCGGAAGCCCTCAAGTACGGCCGGCCTCGCATAGCACCGAAAAGGAGCTGGTTTGATATCGAGCGCCAACAGCATTCCAAATGACGCTCATCTTCATAGCGATGTCTGCGTTGTTGGGGGCGGCCCGGCGGGCATTGCCCTCACATTGACGCTTGCGCAGCAGGGCATTTCAGTGCTGCTGCTGGAATCAGGTTTTCTCAAGGAAGATGCCGATACCCAGGCGTTGTATAACGGTGAAGTGGTTGACGAGCGAATGCACAGCCCTCCGGACAAATACCGTCAACGCAGGATGGGAGGGTCGTCAACCATATGGGGCGGGCGATGCATGCCTTTCGACCCTGTGGATTTTGAAAACCGCGCCCATGTGCCGGACAGTGGCTGGCCTATTTCATACGCGGATGTGCTGCCTTATTACCCTGCAGCCAACGCCTGGGCCGAAGCCGGCCGGTTCAGCTATCAAGCGCCGGAAGCGTTTGGTTCCGGCGCACTTCCCATGATTCCCGGGTTTGTCAGCACCACGGTTTCGACCGATGGTCTGGAGCGTTTTTCATGCCCTACCGATTTCGGAAAACGGTACGCCAAGCGTTTGCAGGTAGAACCCCGGGTGCGCGTGCTCCTCGGTGCCAATTGCACAGCCGTCACGCTGCAGCGTGACGGGCGGTCCGTCAAGGAGCTGCAAGTCAAAACACTTGCCGGTAGCCGGTTCAGGGTAACGGCGCGCTCAACCGTTCTGGCGGCTGGAGGCCTCGAAACCGCAAGGCTGCTACTTGCCTCGCAGGACGTAACGCCGCAGGGCGTGGGCAACGCGCATGATGTGGTGGGGCGGTATTACATGTGCCATATTGCAGGCAATGTCGGCATGCTGACCTTGCAGGGCTGGCCTCGGGACATACGGCATGGATACGAGGTGTCGCCAGAAGGCATTTACTGCCGGCGCCGCATTTCAGTCACGGCTTCGGAACAACGCAGACTGGGGCTGGCCAATGCGGTTGCCCGACTGCACTTTCCGCGCATCACTGACCCAGCGCACCGCAATGGTGTTCTATCAGGCCTTTTCTTGGCCAGACGCTTGATCAGCTATGAATACTCCAAGCGACTCAACGACGGCAATACCAATAACGCTTCGACCTATGTCCGGCACCTGATGAACGTAGTGACCGACCCCAGGGACACGAC
Organism: Polaromonas sp.; assembly: GCA_028291985.1. Lineage (GTDB taxonomy): Bacteria > Pseudomonadota > Gammaproteobacteria > Burkholderiales > Burkholderiaceae_C > Polaromonas. The sequence continues at coordinate 10,647 of JAQGNE010000030.1, forward strand.
GGCGTTTCTTGCACACTGGATTCGCAAGCGGTCTTTGGCACACCGCAAGTTTCCCTCTGTCATCCTGCACAACCGCACCAATCGCTTCAGCTTGGAAGTCCACGGCGAGCAATATCCATTGAGGGACAGCCGCCTGACGTTGACCGACAAGCGTGACGCACTCGGCATGCCGCAAGTAAAGGTTGACTGGCGGTATTGCCGCGACGATATCGAGTCTGTGAAGCGCACGCTTGATGTCATCGCACTTGAGATTTCGAGAAGCGGTGTAGGTAAGTTTGAATACAACCACAGCACTCTGGAAGAAGAACTGATGCGTTTTGGAGCCTACGGCGGTCATCACGTGGGTACGACGCGCATGGGAACTGACCTGCGCACCAGCGTTGTTGACCCGGATTGCCAAGTGCATGGCGTGCGGGGATTGTTCATTGCCGGCAGTGCTGTCTTTCCGACATCCAGCCAGGCCAACCCGACATTGACCTTGATTGCCATGGCGCTTCGCCTTGCCGACAAGCTGTCGGCCAACCTGAGAGCGGATAAGCACGTGGTGATGCCGGGAGCGTTTGCATGAGAGTCATGGTGCTGGGCGCATCAGGGCATCTTGGCGAACGCTTGCTGAGCACTTTGCAATCCTGTTCAGACATGGCGGTCGTCGGTACCAGCCGAAGCGCGGGCATGCGACCCCGCGTAGACCTTCCTCTTATCAAGCTTGACACGCTGGACGGGCCAGCGCTGGCTTCAGCGCTGAACGGTTTTGATGCAGTGGTCAATTGCGTCGCCGGCAATCAGCGGGCTATTGCGGATGGCGCGCGCTTGCTTGCGGATGCTGCCATGACTGCCGGATGCCCCCGAATTATTCATTTGAGCACCATGTCGGTTTATGGGCCGGCCGAAGGCCGTATGACGGAAGACGCATTGCTCGATCCAGGCCTTGGCTGGTATGGCAAGGCCAAATGTGAAGCCGAAGCCCATATGGCTGGATTTGCGCAAGCAGGCGGCAAAGTTGTGGTACTTAGGCCGGGATGCGTCTTCGGACCCGGAAGCAGGTTATGGGTAGCTCGCATCGGAAGATGGCTGCGGGCAGGTCGTCTTGGCGATCTGGGCATCGCAGGTGATGGTTGGTCCAATCTGGTCCATGTTGATGATGTCTGCCGGGCCATCAGTGCCGCATTGCGTTTGGGACTGACGGATACCAACCGTGTGGTTTTCAATATGGCCGCGCCGGACAGCCCGCGCTGGAATGATTACTTCGTTGATCTGGCGCTCGCCCTGGGTGCCACGCCCGTAAAACGTATCAGCTCGCGCCAATTGCAGCTTGACGCCTCGCTGGCAGGTCCGCCATTAAAAATTGCCGAGATTGCCATGGCAAGGCTAGGTCGAAAAACGGCCGCGCTGCCTGACGCTATATCGCCTGGACTGCCCTACCTGTGGGCTCAGCATATTCAACTGGATTCGACCCGAGCCACGGATGTTTTGAATTTGAACTGGACGCCCTATCGCGTGGCCTTACAGGAATCGGCTGACTGGTTCGCAGGCATGCAACTCCCTCAACAGCCGGCAGGACAACGTTATGCACGCATTGAAGGCTGACACCCACCGCGTTTTCGGCCGGTATAGCCGCGCACTGGTGCTCAAGGGTTTTTTACTGCGCAGCTCCTTTCGTGTGCTGGTCACGCTGCGTCTGTGTCAGGCTGCCCATCAGCTAAGCCCTCCCCTGAGATCGCTCTTACTGTTACCTGCCAAGGTGCTCCATGGCTTAAGCAGCCAACTCGCAGGTATCGAGATCCCCTGGCGAACCCACATAGGTCCAGGCGCAGCGCTTACCCACGGTCGTGGAATCGTCGTCAACGTGAACGCACGCATCGGCAGCAACGTCACTCTGTTTCATGGCGTTACCCTAGGACAGCGTGACCGCATCGATGAGCGGGGACAGCGGGTAATAGCCTATCCGGTGATTGAAGACGATGTATGGATCGGACCGTACGCCATCATTACCGGGGGTATCACCATTGGACACGGCAGCAGAATTGCTGGCGGTGCATGTGTGTTTGAAAGCGTACCTGAGCGCTGTGTCGTGGTTGGAAATCCGGCGACGATAGTCAAACGAAATTGCACGCCCGATGTCGACAACCGATATGTAGCGGATACATCCGCCTCCTCTTGTACCGGGAGGTTCTGAATACAGGAGCGGGTGTGCGTCGCACAGGCAAAAGCCAATGCCCGGCGATGACGCATCCGATAGACAACAAGTGCGGTGCTGTTTTCTCAGCAGCGACTGCCCGCAGCGGACGCAACCCGCAGCGCCCGGGACAGGAAGAGCGGATTTCCAATCACGTAACGCTGAAAAAGCCGGCGCGGCTCCATTGCAAGCCGAAAGACCCACTCCAGACCGGTCTTGCGCATCCATGCAGGCGCCCGTGGCGTCTTGCCGCCCAGAAAGTCAATGATCGCACCTCCGCAAACGATAAGGCATGGAAAAGGCAGCGCTGCGCGAAGGGCTGCAGCCACCTGTTCCTGTCTTGGCATACCCATGCCCAATACGATCAACGATGGACGATGCCGCGCAGCGAGTGCAACGTACTCACTTGTTTGCAGAAAGCCATGCGCTGACACCAGTTCGCTGTGCGGCGCCAAAGTTCTGGAGACGGTATCCCGGCAGGCGTGCAGATAAGGATCCCGGGTCCCCATCAGTGCAATGCTGCGGCCATCAAAACGTGAGATCAGACGCGGTATGAGGTCCGTGCCATTCAGATTAAGTCCGGGTTGCATGTGCAAAAGCTTGTAGAGCGTAGCCATTCCCGAGCCGTCTCGAAGCACCAAATCGGCTGCATGAAGCGCCTCAAAAAAATCACCGGACGTGGCCAGTGAATTCATCGCATGCGCGTTCGCAAACGCCAGCACATAAGGCGCTGTGGGTCGGCTGAGGAAATGAACGAGATGTTCACTTTCCTCTTCCGTCTGCACACGCCTGATTTGCCCGATCAGCTTTTCCCAGCGGTACCTCCAGTCCGGCGGGACGTTCGTTGCTCCGCTCATCGCTGTGGTGGAAAAACTTCGACGTCAGGCATCGTTGAGCACGGAGCCGACCAGCGTCACACCGAATTCGCGCAGGCCCTTGGTGAACTCGGCCATTTGCGGCACGGAGCTGGCGTTTTGCCGCGCCACCATCAGTGCGGCGCCGGTACGAACGGCCACCGTGTGTGCATCGGCGCAGCGACTGGCTGCAGGCGTGTCAATGATGATGACCGAAAAATCTTCTCCTAGCGACTGAAGGAGGCGCGCAAACTCCTGTCGGCCCAAAAGCTCCTGCGGGTTTGGCGGAAGTGCGCCGGCGGGCAAGACCGACAAATCCTGAAGCGCAGAGATGCCGATGACAGCCTCAGCACCTGCACGACCCGCCAGCATGTCCGATAAGCCCGGCCCAGCCCCCAGATTGAACAGATGCTGCTGGCGGGGCGTTCGCATGTCTGCATCGATCAGAAGCGTTCGCTCGCCGAGTTGCGAAAAGACGATCGCGAGATTTGCTGCTATGTAGCTGCGACCCTCTTTCGGCGAAGCACTGACGATGGCGAGGCCGCGGCGATCGATACCCGCCTCAAACCAGCGCAGCATCAGCTGACTCCGTAAGGCGCGCAGCTGTTCAACAGGCTGGCTAGCCGGCTGGTGAGCTGCTACCAGCTCGCGGCTCAGCTTGCTGTTGTTGGGCAGATAGGGGTAACCGAATTGGACCGAAAGCGCGTAGCGTACGTCGTCGTCGGTCAGGAGGCGAAGTGCCCTGCCCGCCTCTCCAAAACGGGAACTCCCGTCTTCCTGAAACTTGATGATCCGCTCCACATCAGCCGCCGCGAGGCGACCGGCGTCCACCAGGATCGCACCGATTGATCGGCCGACACCGGTTGCGGGCTTGCTCGGAACCGTCTGGGGAACGGACCGTATCATGGACGAAGCCGTCCTGTTCATACCATTCATGCTGGTCCTCCCAAAGTAAGTAAATCGGGACCTGACGATCGACGCAGGGCATTGCCCGAAGAGATGCTTGCCAGTACGGGAAGGTCAAGCACATGAACCAGGTCTTCGACCGAACGCACACGGCGATTGGTAAGCTCGAACAACAATGCACAAGCGATGCCCAACAGCGTGCCCGCAAATGCTGCAATAAGCAGGTTGATCGAGAGCCGAGGACTTGAAGGCCTGAGCGGCGTTGTCGCCGTATTGAGCATCACAACATTGGTCTGGTTACTCAAGCTCTGCAAGCGCGATTGGGAGGCGCTCTGGCTCACCGCATCATAGGCACGCTGTGCGCCATCGACGTCACGGCGATAGACGCTCATCTCGTCACGCTGCTTGTTTAGCTGCATCACGCGGGTTCGCTGCGCAGCGACTGCGTTCTGCAACTCGCGCTCCCTGTCTTTTCCGACCCGGTAAGCCGTTTCAATTGAACTGGTAATGGTGGCGCTCTCGCTCGCAAGCCGCCGTTTTAGTGCCGCCAGCTCCGACTCTGCACGCTGACGGGACGGATGATTGACGCCCAGGTTAACGCTGATCTCCTGAACCTTGGATTCGAGCCGGGCAATATCCGCTTTCAAACCATTGATCAGGGGACTCATCATGACTTCTTCAACCGTGTCGCCGCGACCACCACGCTTGCTCTGGCTGTTGGTAGTTTCACCTTGCACGCGGGTCAACTGGGATGAAATCTCACTGAGTTTGGCTGCCTCATAGTCCAGCCGCTCATCGCTGGTCACGATACCCGCGCGTTGCTGGAAATCGGCCATGCGGGCTTGCGCTTCCTCCAGTTTGGCGCGAGACGCCTTGGTCTGCCCGTCAAACCATTCGGCATAAATACGTGCAGGCTCAGTCTTCAGCGAAAGATTGATATCGAGATACGCCTGGGCAAACGCATTGGCAACCTGAGCAGTGGTTTCCGGGTCGTCACTCTTGTACGAGATATTGATGACGTTGCTCTCGCGTGAGGGCTTGACATCTAGCCCGCTTTGCAAAGAGCTTGCAATCCAGGACTGCAGGGTTCCCTTGCCGTCGGTTGCGCTCATCCACCGCTCGCGGGTTTCAGGGTCCTCGTCCAGCTTGAGCATCTTGACAACCCGCTCGGCCACACGCCCTCCGGCGATGATGTCCATTTGCGTGGCCATATAGCTTGGGGCGATCATGCCGGATATGGCGGCGCCCCCGGTAACCGGATCAGACGAGCGCGGGTCGACCAGCACCGATGTCTGCGCAATGTACTTTTTCGGCATAAGGAGGCTTACCGCCAACGCAGCTACCAGCGCCATGATCAGCACCAGAACCGCTATCTTGTACCGGGCCCGGAGTATGAGAAAGAATTGATGAAGTGTCATGGCAGTGCTTAGAAAAGGCTTTCGCGAACATAGATGACGTCATCGGCCCTGATGAGATCGCTCAATTGCGGAGTCGTCTCAATCGGTTTGCCAGAAGCATCGCGGCGAGTCAGCACCAGGCGGTTTTGACTGCCTCGCGTGGTGGGGCCGCCACCTTGAGCCAGCGCCTGCATGACCGTCATACCGCGTTCAATACGGTAAGGACCTGGCTTTTGCGCTTCGCCATAGATGTAGAAGACAGGCGCCTTGTTGACATACAGCGCGTCGCCTGCAGCCAGCAGGATGTCGTCGTCGGATTTGGCATTGATGAAAAGCCCCGGTATGTCGATGACCTTGCGAAAGGGTTTCCCGCCCCGTTCACCGGTGACGATCAATACATCGTCACCCGTGGGCGTAACGCCGCCTGCGGCGGCGAGCATGTCGCTAACCCGGGTATTGGTGGTTTCCAACGGGAAGCGGCCGGGCTTGGCGACCTGGCCCAGCACCGCGACCTGACTTCCCCGTACCTGGCGAAGCACGATGTTGACCTGGGGCGCTTTGACGAACCCTCCGGTTTTTAGGGCGTCGGCGATTTTCTTTTCAGCTTCTGTGATGGTCAACCCACCCAGCTGGACATTGCCAACCAGGGGGTAGCTGATCAGACCACTTTCAGAAACCCTGGCGTCCACGGACAGATCAGGACTTTGGAACACCTGCACACCAATGGCATCGCCGGCCCCCAACCGGTAATCCTGATTGACCGGACTTGGTGATGGCTGTGCCTGGGAAGCAGGGGGCTTGGGGGCCGCGCGCGCCGGGCCGGCTGCGCCGGTTTGTGCGAATGTCGCGGTAGCGCAGAGGCACACCATGGCGGCAAGGAAGTGGCGGATAGGACTTTTCATGTCAAAACCTTTTAGAGGACAGGTTGGAAAAAGAAATCAATGCGAGGGACGATGAAAGGGACTACCACCAGGCTGTGCGCGCCGAAGTACTAAAAGCTTGCCAGGGCAGAAATACCCATGGCATTGCTCTTGTAATCAAGGCCCGCCGCGCTGGAATCGCGGTTGTCACGTTGCACCCATGCCCTCAGCTTGAGCGCGCGAAGCACCTGGTAGTCGACCGAAAGGGATGTCAGGTTCAAGGTGTCCCTTCGGCCTGTGGCAACGACACCGGGAAGCGCACCTTTGAAGTCGCGCCTGCCATGGTCGTAGCGCAGGCGTACCGTAATTTTTTCGGTCGCCTTGTATGTGGGCGCAATGAAGACGCGGTTGCCGGCGTAATAACTGGCGGTGTTGGTCTGGTAGTTCTCGAGCTCACGCACCAAGCCGGCCGTAACGGATGTTTTGGCCGTTGCATTCAGCGTGGCGTCCACCTGGCCCGTCAAACCGGAAAAGTCACGCGCTGCCAGGCCATCGTTGGACCGTTCCAGATGCGAAAGCCGCGCACGTACTGTCGTTTTGCCGGTGGGCGCCCACAAGGCCCGGAACTCATGCTCGCGATCCTGGAAATCGCTCGCAAGCACCGTTGACAAGGTACGGCCCGGATACTCGCCTTTGCCGCTCTTGAAGCGATAGCCCACCCAGTTTCCCGACGGAAACACGAAGCGGGCGCCGGCCTGAGCGCCGCGGACCGAGTAATCGCTCTCAAAGGTCGCGGCGAGGCTATTGGTCAAGTCGCGGGAGAAGAAGCCCCCGGTCACGCGCCAGGCGCCGCCGAGATCATATTCGGCATCGGCAAGCGTGGTGCGGTCAATGCGCCGGTTCAGCTGCCCTTGATTTTGAAGGTCAGCGGTGTTGTCAACATACTCGCGCCGGTCAGCCGTGAGGTTGCCATAAAGCCGTGGTGTCACACTCCAGCGCCAGGCTGCCTCGTAATTTTTCGATGTGAAATTAAGGCGAGAGTTGTTCTTGTAATCGTAGCGGTCAGCATAGACATCCAGCTCAAAGCGCTGGAGGCTGTATTTCTTGTCCAGCAGCACGCCGACGGTAGTGATGCCGATCGTGTCCGAACGTTCAGGTCGTCCGGGCAGCGCAAGCGTGTTGGTGGACTCAGGAAGCCTGAAAACATTGCTGTCGTGCTGGAAACTTTGCCCTGCGCGAAATTGCAGCGTATCTAACTCATCTGCAGTGCCAACGCCGGGCAGCAGCGCCGCCATGGCAAGCGGTATCGCGAGGAATCGTTTCGGAAGCCTCGCGCCGGATTTCTGGCGACGCGCTGGCCCGCTGTCTGGCAGACAAGAGACGCCAGAATTGTTATGGACGCAATGAATGAAGATAGGCTGCATGTTGATTGATAGTAGGTTCATGGATGTGTTTGCGGCAATAGCTCTTTTGCCCTATTAAATATAACGTCTCCATGTACCTTTCCGTCTTTTTGCGGTTGCGCCGTCTTTCAACGCCCGGCGCACACTGATGCAACCAGATCTATCGGCACCGCCGGTAACCCTAGTAGGCTGAGCTGTCCTTGAAAACCAGCCTGATGGTTTTGAGAATGATGTAGATATCCAGCTGCAGCGACCAGTTGCGCAGATAGTCCAGATCAAAATCAATTCGGGTTTGCATCTTGTCCAGCGTATCTGTCTCTCCACGCTGACCGTTGACTTGCGCCCAGCCGGTTATGCCGGGCCTGACCTTGTGCCGCACCATGTAGCCTTTGATGAGGGTGCGGTACATCTCGTTATGGGCAACCGCATGAGGCCTGGGGCCGACGATGCTCATGCGGCCTTGCAGAACATTGATGAACTGCGGAAGCTCGTCCAGAGATGTCCTGCGCAGCACAGCGCCCAGCTTGGTGATGCGCAGATCGCCCTTTTTGGCCTGGGCAATCTGGTTGCCGTCTTCAGTGACCGCCATCGACCGGAATTTGTAAACCACAATCTGCTGTCCATCCAGGCCGTAACGGCGTTGCCTGAAAATCACCGGGCCGGGGGATTCGAACTTGACCGCCAGCGCTATCAGCAGCAGGAGCGGAAAAATAAGCAGCAGGATCAGCAAGGACAGAACAATGTCACTGCCGCGTTTGAGCATGCCGTTGACGCCACGAAACGGCGTGTCGCACACCGATATCACCGTGACGCCGCACACCGAATCGCTGCGTCCCTGGATCAGGTCGGTGATGAACATGTCCGGCACAAAATAGATCGATGCAGTGGTGTCTTTAAGGCCGTCCAGCACCTGCAGGATTCTCGGCCGTGCTGCCATTGGTAACGACAGGTAAATGGACTGGACCCTGTGCTTTTTGACGTAGGCAGGCAACTGGTCAATACGACCTGCCAGCTTGTAATGCTCCCGGGCGCCCCGGCGTTCTTCACTGCGGTCGTCGAAAAACCCCAGCATCTTTATGCCGGAATACGCCGACTCGCCAATCTGTTCAGCCAGTGCAAAACCCTGATCGTTCATGCCGACGATGACAGCGCTTCGCGGAGGCCCCTGAAGTCTTATCAGATGTGGCGCCGCAGCCCGGATGAACACATGTGCAGCAGCTTGCGCGACCGGAGCCAGCCACAACCAGTTCCCCAGAACCGGTATGGACAGACGATAGACATACTCGGTGACGAAACCCAGGAAAAGCAGCAATCCTGCGATCCACACCCAGTTGAAGGCAATGTTGAAAAACACCTTCCACACCGGAAGCCGCAAATGCGCGGTCCCCGGAAATGTCAGCGAAAAAGCGATCACTGAAAGAATCAGATAAGCAGGTCTTATCGCACCCTCGAAATAGATCGCCAGCCCCCAAAGGGTGAAGACCAGCACCACGGGGTCCAGCGCAGCCTCTATCACCGCAAACAAATGGCTGCGGCCCAGACCCAGGGCGCGCGGCTCGCGCCGCTCATGCCAGGCCGAGGCAGAGCTTGTAACCGGATTGCTATTAGCCATCGATGGCCCGGGTAACCTTGGAAACCGCCTGCGTACGGTTGAAGACGTTCAGCTTGTGGAATATCCGCTGCATATGGTTTTTGACGGTGTATCCGCTGATATGCAAGATGGTGCCGATTTCAGAGTTGGTCTTGCCCATGGCGACCCAGGCCATGATCTGGGTCTCTCGCTCGCTCAGCCCGCTGGCGTCCTCGTTGACGGTGCGCGTCTGGGCATGTGGCTGCGCAATTGCCTGTGCATGCTGTTGCGGCAAATGCGTCAGCTGCCGCAATGTGGCATCAATGCAGGGCATCAGCACGGTCATGGCCGAAGATGCACGCTGGACTGGAATGTCGCCTGCGCGAAACAGCACATACAGGCACTCGTGACGGCCACGTCTGTCTTTCAGTCCGTGAACCATCACGCTCTGCATGGAACGCAGTGCCCCAGACAGTGAACCGGGCAGACTGGTGCTGCCCAGCAAGGGGACAAACTCGGCAAAATCCAGGCTGACCGGAGTCTTGCCTGCTGCCGCCCAACGACTGTGCAGTTTGCTGAGCAGAAACGGCAGGCAGTCCGCACCAGGGGCATAGGACCTCACCCCCGGCAGCCTGGACACGATGTCATGCTGCACGGAACCGTCCTCGAAATTGCCCCAGCCCGCCATCAGAATGTCATGCGGCAAAAAATGCTGCATGTCGCCCTGCAACCAATGCAGTAAATCGATGTGTTTGTTGACCGCCACACTTTCGGCCATGATGTTGAAATACCGGGCCGACTCTTCATGCGAGGGCAGAGGTTGAGAGATCACAGTTGTTCCCCGTGTTTGGATGCTGATTCGGCTTCGGTATTTGACATTTCCTAAGCCCGATGGAAAGAGGATCGCGCCTACTGAATGTCAGAGACAGCCCACAAAATTGACAATCGGTGTAGGACGTCAAGGTAGAGGTGTAGGCAGGTACTGTCGAGCGTGTAAGACAACGTTACCTTCTGTGCAAACTGACTTACATTCGTCACAAACGCCAGCCTATGCACTCACCAAAAGCGTCCGTTTGACAACCGTGCTGTCGGTCACAAAAAGCGGGGCTGTCATACCTGAGCAAGATTGCAAATCCGTCTTACAAAACTTTTTACAGGACACAAAAGCATGCATATCGTGATCACCGGCGGCGCCGGATTTCTAGGCCAGCGGCTGGCGCGTGAGCTTCTAAAGGCCGCAGCCCTGTCCATCTCCGGAGAGCCGCCTTCGCCGATTGAAAGCATCACCCTGGTGGACCGCGTCACACCGTTGACAGACCTGAGCAATGACGCCCGCGTGCGGGTCATTACCGGCGACCTGAACCAGCTTCTGGCATCAACCACGCCAGCTGATCAGCAGGTGGTTTTGCCATCCAGTTCGGTTATTTTTCACCTGGCCGCAGCCGTCAGCGGTGAGTGCGAGGCCGATTTTGACCTGGGTATGCGCAGCAATGTTGACGCGACGCGGGCGCTTCTGGAGTCGTGCCGTGCCATGGGCACCAAGCCCGTCTTTGTGTTTGCCAGCTCGCTCGCCGTTTTCGGGAACTCGGCTGAACAGCCCTTGCCGGACGTCATCGATGACCGCACCTTGCCAACGCCCCAATCCAGCTACGGCATTCAGAAATTCATTGGCGAGCAACTGGTGGCCGACTACGCCCGCAAAGGTTTTATTCGAGGCCGCAACGTGCGCTTGATGACGGTCAGCGTGCGCCCTGGCAAGCCAAATGGCGCAGCTTCCAGCTTTTTGAGCGGCATGATCCGGGAGCCTTTGGCAGGCGTCAAAGCCAGCTGTCCGGTACCGCCCGACACTGCAGTGGCACTGTCATCGCCCGGCAAGACAATCGAAGGGCTCATCAGGGCTGTACAGGCGAGCGACCCGGAATGGGGGCCTCGCACCGCCGTAAATCTGCCTGCGCTTACCACAACCGTCAGGGAAATGGCGCAGTCACTCGAGAAATTTGGCGGGCCGGCCGCGGCCCGTCTGATTGACTGGGCGCCTGACCCGGCAGTTTCCAGAATAGTGACCAGTTGGCCGTCAAAAATCGACGCCGCCCGGGCAAGGGGCTTGGGCTTGAAGCCCGACACCAGCTTTGACGACATAGTGGCCGCCTATCACACCGAATGCACCGCCAGCCGGACAGCATGACGGCTGGGCTCATTGGCGAAAACCCGCGCATGCAAGGCGCAGGGCGGCAGTAATAATAGGTGCGCTTAGTATCCTGCCATCGCAGCCGGCGGGGCAGCCTGCCTGTAGTCACACCACCTATCCGGAGACACCATGAAGCTTTCAAAATTGATCATCGGCATGACACTGGCCACCGGCACCCTTGGCTTTGTTGCACTGGCCAGTGCGCAGACTACGATGAAGATCAGCATTTCAACCGCCCAGAATTCGCATCAGGGAGCGGCCATCGACACCTTTGCGAAAGAAGTCGAAAAGCGCACTGGCGGACGCTACAAGGTTCAGACCTTCTACAGCGGCGCGCTCGGTGGGGAGCGGGAGTCGATTGAAGCGGTCCAGCTGGGCACCCAGGAACTGGCGTTTTCGTCTACCGGACCTGTGCCCAATTTCGTTCCGGAAACCAAGATTCTCGATGTCCCGTTTCTGTTCCGCGACAAGGCACATGCGCGTGCCGTGCTGGACGGCCCCATCGGACAAGACCTCCTGACGAAGTTTGATGCCAAAGGCTTCAAGGCTCTGGCGTGGGGCGAAAACGGTTTCCGCCACATGACCAACAGCAAGCGCGATGTCAAGGCGCCTGAAGACCTCAAGGGCCTGAAGATGCGGACCATGGAAAACCCGGTTCACATTGCGGCTTACAAGGGCCTCGGCATCGTCACCACGCCGATGGCTTTTCCGGAAGTGTTTACCGCTTTGCAGCAAGGCACAGTCGATGGCCAGGAGAATCCGCTGTCCGTCATCATGGCTTCGAAGTTCGATCAGGTTCAAAAACACCTGTCACTGACCGGCCACGTGTATTCGCCTTGCATTTTGGTGATGAGCAAGCCCGCTTTCGACAAGCTGAGCGCTGCCGACAAAACTGCATTTCTGGAAGCTGCCAAAGAAGCCGTCAAGGCCAACCGCTCCCGTGTCGACCAGGATGACGCCAATGGCGTGACCGAACTTCGCAGCAAAGGCATGACAGTGATCGACAACGTCGACAAGACGAAATTTGTAGCGGCTCTTGCGCCCGTCAACGCTGACTTTGAAAAGCAGTTCGGCAAAGCCAACATTGATGCCATTCGCGCCATCAAATAGTCACCAGGTAAAATCGCTACTTTTTTTGTAGCAGGTATTGCCCGCAGTCATTAGACTAGCGGGCATTTTTATTCAAAAATGATCTTGACTGCTGCTGGCGACAACACGGTACCGACATGAAACAGACCTTTCTTAGATTTGAATACTGGACCACCCACCTGTCCATGGTGTTGGCATGCCTGATGCTAGTGGTCGCATCCGCGCTGGGCGTTTTCCAGATCGTTACCCGGTTCGTTCTGGAGCAACCCGCTGAGTGGAGCGAGATCCTGATCCGAGTCAGCTTGATATGGATGGTCTTCCTGGGCATACCCATGGCATTCCGCCAGGGCGCCATGGTTAGCGTGGATGTGTTGTACCGCTGGAGCAAGCCGCGCATGCGGCGGGTGCTGGATGCGGCAGTCAGCATCGCTGCAGCCATTCTGATGCTGGTGATCCTGTGGTGGGGCTGGGACTATGCGATGCGAGGGCGGGTCCAGTCGATGGCCGGACTTGAAAGCTTTTCCATGGTCTGGTCCTACCTGGCGCTTCCCGTCGGGGCTGTCTTCAGTCTTATTGGCATCCTGGGCAATTACCTTGACCCCATCCGTCTTGAGTTGGAGACCGCGCAATGACCGCCGCAATGATCACCACGATGGTGCTGTGTTTCGCACTATCGGTTTCAGTAGCGGTGTCCATCGGATTGTCAGCAGTGCTGGGCATTCAGGTGACCAACACCAACATGCTGATCTCCGTCAAGGAGATGTTCAATTCGATCAATAAATTTCCGCTGGCTGCAATTCCCTTTTTCATCCTGGCCGGCAACCTGATGGAAACAGGGGGTATCTCCCGCCGACTCGTCGAGTTTGCTAAAAGCATTGTGGGCGGCGTGCAAGGCGGCCTGCCGATGACCTGCGTGCTGACCTGCATGATTTTCGCAGCAGTCTCCGGCTCCTCAGTCGCTACTACTTTTGCCGTGGGCGCCATCCTGATCCCGGCACTGATCAAACACAAGTACCCGGTTGGCTACGCTGCCGCGCTGCAGGCTACCAGCGCAGAACTGGGGGTGATCATTCCACCATCGATTCCCATGATCCTGTACGGGGTCAGTGCGGAAGTTTCCATCGGAGAGCTGTTCATTGCGGGCTTCGGCCCTGGCTTGCTGATCAGCGGTGCATTGATGCTGTTTGTCTGGATATATTGCAAGATCAAAGGCTGGGGCAAAAACGATGGCGATGGGCGCATGCCGTTTTTGAAGGCAGCGTGGCAGGCGGGCTGGGCATTATTGATGCCGGTCATCATCCTCGGCGGAATTTACGGCGGCATCTTCACCCCGACCGAGGCCTCGGCTGTTGCTGTTTTCTATGCGCTGATTGTGGGAATGGTCATTTACCGCGAGATCAGGATTTCTGACCTGTACCTCATCCTGCGCAAGTCGGTGTTATCCAGCGCTGTCATCATGTTCATCATTGCCAATGCCGGTCTATTTGCGTTTTTGATCACGCGGGCAGGCGTCCCCGACGAAATCGGGCGCTGGCTCGAGGCCGTGCTGCAATCACCCTTGCTGTTTTTGCTCGGCGTCAATGCTGCGTTGTTTGTGATTGGCATGTTTATTGAAACCAGCGCTGCCATCATTGTGCTGGCGCCGATTCTCGCGCCAGTGGCGATGCATTTCGGAATCGATCCGGTTCATTTCGGGTTGATCATGGTGGTCAACCTGGCGCTGGGAATGATCACACCGCCTTTCGGGGTCAATCTCTTTGCGGCCTGCACAGTGGCCAAGATTTCGCTGGACCGAATCATCCCCTACCTGGTCCCGTTCGTGCTGGTCATTCTGGCGTGCCTGATGGTGATCACCTATGTGCCGCAGATCTCACTTTTTTTGCGGGATCTTGCCTACGCAAAATAAGCTGAATCAAAAGGCAGCCGTGCTCGCGCGGTCGTCCTGGCGACTCGCGAGCCTCGCCTCAGCTTTCAAGTGGAAAGGCCGGCTTGGCGGGCTCCGTTACACTTGCACCGTCAGGAGAGAGTTCCCATCCGGGGGCCGCCGAAGGCGCATGCCACACCCTTAATGGTGTGCTGAACGCTCAGGCAAAAGGACTGGCAAACGACCGATTGCTGCACCGCAGCGGCCGGGCGTTCCCTACTGGAGAGAGATCACTTTCGAGGTGGTCCACCGAAGGAGCAAACCTGCATCGCCAGGCGAATCTCTCAGGTAAAGCGGACAGCAGGGCAACTGATGACCTATGCCTTCAGGCAAAGGTCGTTGTCCCTGTTTGCCCTTCCGGAGATATGCCGTGTCCGACCCATCTGCAACGCCCTCCTCCGCTGCCGCCGCCGCTGCTCCAGCTGCCCCACTGCTCAAAACGCCCTTGCATGCCCTGCATGTGGAACTGGGCGCCCGCATGGTCACTTTTGCGGGCTATTCGATGCCGGTGCAGTATCCACAGGGCCTGATCGCCGAGCACCTGCACACCCGCCGCTCCGCAGGCCTGTTCGACGTCTCCCACATGGGCCAGCTGCGACTGGTAGGCCCCCAGGCCGCGGCCGCATTTGAAAGCCTGATCCCGGTTGACGTGATTGATCTGCCTGTCGGCAAGCAGCGCTACGGGCTGCTGCTCAATGATGACGGGGGCATCATCGACGACCTGATGTTTTTCAACCGCGACTACGCGCATGGCGGCGACATCTTTGTCATCGTCAATGGTGCTTGCAAGGCCGGCGATATTGCCCACATCCAGCAGAAACTTTCTGACCGCTGCGATGTCGTTCCCGAGCCCGACATGGCGTTAATGGCGCTGCAGGGACCGTTGGCCGCCGAGGCCCTTCAGCGGTTGGCCCCGGGTGTGGAAAAGCTGGTCTTCATGGCAGGCGGCCGCTTCGATGTGGCAGGCTGCGCCTGTTTTCTCACACGCAGCGGCTACACCGGTGAAGACGGTTTCGAGATTTCGGTACATGCATCGCAAGCCGAGCAGTTGGCGCGTGCGTTGTTGGCCCAGCCGGAGGTGATGCCCATTGGTCTGGGTGCGCGTAATTCCTTGCGGCTGGAAGCCGGGCTGTGCCTGTACGGCAGTGATATCGACACCCGCACAACGCCCATAGAGGCTGCACTTAACTGGGCAATTCAAAAAGTGCGACGTGCCGATGGCGCACGCGCTGGCGGTTTCCCGGGGGCAGCCAAGATACTCGCGCAGTTGACTGCACCCACCTTGCTTCAAAAAAAGCGGGTCGGTCTCACAGCGCTGGAGCGGGTGCCGGTGCGCGACCACACCGTGCTGCACAGCAGCGATGGCCAGGTGATTGGCGAGGTCACCAGCGGCCTGCTGGCTCCCACCGTCAACACACCCATAGCAATGGCCTATGTCAGCCCCGAATTCACAGCCACCGGCACGCGGGTAGATGCGATGGTTCGCGGCAAGGCGGTGCCCATGCAGGTTTGCGCCATGCCTTTCGTGCCTGCACGGTATTACCGCGGCTGACGCCTGTTTGGGCGGTGCCGTTGGCAGCAGTTGCAGACAGGCTTTTTAACGATTTTCCTTACCTTCAACACTATCTCCAGGAGATTCACATGACCGTCAAATACACCGAAGACCATGAGTGGCTCAAGATCGAGGGCGATATCGCCACCGTGGGCATCACCGTGCATGCGCAGGATGCGCTGGGCGATGTCGTGTTCGTCGACCTCCCGGCAGTGGGTGCCACGCTGACCCAGAAGGAAACCGCTGGCGTGGTGGAGTCGGTCAAAGCGGCAGCCGATGTCTATATGCCGGTCAGCGGTGAGGTCACGGAGGTCAACGAGGCGCTGCGTGACGATCCGTCACTGGCCAACACCGATCCGCTCAACGCCGGCTGGTTCTTCAAGGTCCGCATGTCTGATGCGTCAGAGCTGGATGCGCTGATGGATGAAACCCGCTACAGCAGCTTTTCTGCAGCCTGAGGCCGGCCTGCGCCTGCCGTCGTGGCGTCCCGACCTGATTCATGAAGCCGCTTCTGGTCACGGAAGCCCGAGCCCGGGTAGCAAGCCATGGAGCTTTAAAACCCGCCACCTGTTTGCGCTGGCAGCCACAGCGCCACTTTTAACGGATACCACGCCATGTTGATGTCATCTGCCAAGCCCTTGGGCGAGCTCGAAAATCCTGCTGAATTCATCGCGCGTCACATCGGCATCAACGCTGCCGACGAGGCCCGCATGCTTGATGTGGTGGGTTCCAGTTCCCGCCGCGACCTGATCGACGGGATCGTTCCGCGGTCGATTGCGCGTACCAGCGCCATGGCCATACCGCCTCCGGTCACCGAGGCCGATGCACTCAAGCAGCTCAAGGCCATTGCAGCGAAGAATCAGGTCTTCAAAAGCTATATTGGCCAGGGCTATTACGGCACCTACACGCCTGGCGTCATTTTGCGCAACGTGCTGGAAAACCCGGCCTGGTACACCGCTTACACGCCTTACCAAGCAGAAATTTCCCAGGGAAGGATGGAAGCACTCATCAACTTTCAGACCATGGTGTGCGACCTGACGGGCATGCCGATCGCCAACGCCTCGATGCTTGACGAGGCTACGGCGGCCGCCGAGGCCATGACACTTGCCAAACGCAGCGTCAAAAGCAAAAGCAATGTTTTCATCGTGGCGGGCGACTGCCATCCGCAGACCATCGAGGT
>JAQGNE010000056.1 GCA_028291985.1 Polaromonas sp.
CATAAGCCAGCGCATTCGCACCGGTGACGGCCTCGATGCGGCGCACGCCCGCCGCCACGCCGCTCTCGCCGACGATCTTGAACAGGCCGATATCGCCCGTGCGGCTGACGTGCGTGCCGCCGCACAGCTCCTTGCTGCTGCCGATGCTGAGAACCCGCACCTTGTCGCCGTACTTCTCGCCAAACAGCATCATGGCGCCGGTTTTTTGCGCGGCTTCCATGTCCATCTCGCTGGCATCGGTGGCTTCATTGGCCAGGATTTCGGCGTTGACACGCGCTTCGATCTCGCGAATCTGCGCATCAGTCACCGGCGCGTTGTGCGCAAAGTCAAAACGGGTGCGCTCTGCATTGACCAGGCTGCCCTTTTGCTGCACATGGCTGCCCAGCACTTCGCGTAGCGCCAGATGCATCAGGTGGGTGGCGCTGTGGTTGCGCACCGTGGCCGCACGTAAAGCGGTGTCGACCTGCGCCGTCACGGCATCGCCAACGCTCAGCGTGCCGGTTTCCTGGGTGCCGTGGTGACCAAACACATCCGCCCTGATCTTGAGCGTGTCATCAACGGTGAAGCTGGATGCTGCCGAGACAATGCGGCCCTGGTCGCCCACCTGCCCGCCGCTTTCGGCATAAAACGGGGTTGTGTTCAAAACCACCACGCCGCTCTGGCCAGCCTGAAGGGTCTGCACCGCCGCGCCATCCGCATAGAGGGCGACCACCTTGGCAGCTTCTTCCAGCAACTCATAACCGGTGAACGCATGGGCTTCACCGCTGTAGTCAAGTGCCCGGTCCATCTTGAACTTGCCAGCAGCGCGGGCCTGGTTTTTCTGCTTGTCCATGGCGGCGTTAAAGCCTGCCTCATCGACTTCGACGCCAAGTTCACGGCAAACATCAGCAGTAAGGTCAAGTGGGAAACCGTAGGTGTCATGTAACTTGAACGCCACGGCACCATCTAAGCTATTTTCTTCATCATGCAAAACAACAATATCAACAACAGTACCAATTTCTTCGTTTAACTCGGCTTCGAACTTATTAAGTTCAATGTTTGACTTCTGCTTGAGCACGACCACAAAGACTTTGTCAAATTTGGAGCTTTCATTTGAAATTGGGTTTCTAACCTGTTGAGCCCAATGAATCAAACGTCGAACTAACGAGGCAGTCTGAGCTGACGCATCCAAGTAAAAAAATTCAAATTTCTGAAAACTTCCATCCACTAATTTAAGTGACGCTCCGGTACGTAAAAAATCAGTTCCATCTGGAAGGCTAACCGGACCAACGGTCCAATGTCCTCCGCAATTGGCAGCTATTTTCGCCATAGCACGATCAATAGGCGAAGCCTCTGGAATCAGAATGTTCATTCCGGTTTCCAGCGTCTCGAAGAAGCGCTCTTCCTCGGCCTTGAGGACTTCGGTGATGCGTTGTCCATCCGCCGCCAGTCGCGGATAGGCGTCGCCCATCAGCCGCACCAGGTCAGCCACCAGCTTGTGGAAGAACGGCGTCTTCTTGCCCAGCTTGTAGCCATGGCGGATGGCGCGGCGGATGATGCGGCGCTGCACATAACCACGGCCTTCATTGGACGGGTTCACACCGTCGCTGACCAGGAAAGACGTGGCGCGAATATGGTCGGCAATCACGAAGAGCGACTTGTTGGTGATGTCTTTCTCACCGGTCTCGCGCGATGCGGCCTTGATGAGCGCATCAAAAATATCGATCTCGTAGTTGCTGTGCACGTGCTGCAGGATGGCGGCCAGGCGCTCCAGCCCCATGCCGGTATCCACGCAGGGCGCAGGCAGCGGCACGGTCGAGCCATCGGGCTGCATGTCGAACTGCATGAACACGTTGTTCCAGATCTCGATGAAGCGGTCGCCGTCTTCGTCCGGGCTGCCAGGAGGGCCACCGGGAATGTGTGCGCCGTGGTCGTAAAAAATTTCACTGCACGGCCCGCACGGGCCGGTGTCGGCCATCATCCAGAAGTTGTCGGACTTGTATCGTCCGCCCTTGTTGTCGCCAATGCGAATCACGCGCTCGGGCGGCAAGCCGATTTCTTTCGTCCAGATGTCGTAGGCCTCATCGTCTTCTTCATACACCGTGGCCAGCAGGCGCTCGGCCGGCAGCTTGTAGACCTCGGTCAACAATTCCCAGGCCCACTTGAGCGACTCGCGCTTGAAGTAGTCGCCGAAGCTCCAGTTGCCCAACATTTCAAAGAAGGTGTGGTGGCGCGCGGTGTAGCCGACATTTTCCAGGTCGTTGTGCTTGCCGCCGGCCCGCAGGCAGGCCTGTACCGATGCGGCCCGAACGTAATTGCGCTTGTCGGTCCCCAAGAACACGTCCTTGAACTGCACCATGCCCGAGTTGGTGAACATCAGCGTCGGGTCATTGCCCGGCACCAGCGATGAGGACGGCACGACGGTGTGACCCTTGCTGGCGAAGAAGTCGAGAAAGGTTTTGCGGATGTCGGCGACGGAGATTGGTGGGGTAATCATGGTGGCAGTCAAAGAAAATTCACGAAAGCAACTGGAGTTTGAGACCAGAAAAACGTTTGAAGTCGCAGTCGAAGGTAGCGAATTGGGCATTGTGTTCGATCGCCAAAGCCGCAAGATGCGCGTCGTTGGTCAGGTTTCCGGCAGTCCCTGAACCCATCAGTAAACGCGCAAACAAATCGCCATGTCGCTCGCCGGGCTGCAGCAGTTGGGTGCGGGGGTGATTGAGCCAGTCATCAATGGCCGCCAGCGACTGGTTAACCGACAATGGCTGCCGCAAAATGCCCTTTCGTGTCGTCAAGCGAACAAACCCCACAACTGCAAGCCAAGCCAATGCCATGCCTGGCCCATCACTCAAGGTTTCTTCAATCCATTCAAACGCAGTTTTGTGGTGAGGGCTGTCAATATCCATGGCGTAAATCAAGACGTTGGTGTCAACGAGTTTCATGCGCCCCGCCGCATCTTGGCAAGTATGTCCTCGTCCTCTAGCTCACCCGCCAACTGGTTAGCCTTCGTTAAATCGACCAAGGCCCCGCCGCAATGGAAAACTCGCTGCACAAAGCGCGGAATTTCTCTAGTGGGCGCCGCTGCAACAGCATTCAACGGCACGATCTTCGCCACCGGTCTGTTGTGTCGGGTAATGATCACTTCTTCGCCGGCTTCGGCGCGCGCAACGTACTCACTCAAATGTGTTTTTGCATCAAAAAGTCCGACGGTTTGCATAGCAACTCCTCTGTCAAGCCAAGTTGGTTGATTCAACCAGATTTTAACAGTTGCCGCTTCGCGCTTCATCGGCGTTGTGCGCTGACAGCAGTAAAACGCTCCAGCCGGTATGCTTAAAAATTGGCTTGGCAACCTGCTCATCCATTACCGACTGCAAAGGAAAAACTCATGGACATGAAAACTTCCCCTATCTCGCTGCTCAAAGACCCCAGCCTGCTCAAAACCGATGCGCTTATCAACGGCAAATGGTTAGCGGGTACCGCGCGCTTTGACGTGACCGACCCCTCTACCGGCCTGAAGCTGGCCGATGTGGCCGACCTGGGCCCGAAAGATGCCGAGGATGCCATCGCTGCTGCCAATGCCGCATGGCCCGCATGGCGCACCAAGACCGGCAAGGAACGCCACGCCATCCTGATGAAGTGGTACCAGTTGCTGATGGCCAACCAGGAAGACCTGGCGCGCATCATGACGGCCGAGCAAGGCAAGCCATTTGCTGAAGCCAGAGGCGAGATTGCCTATGGATCGAGCTTTGTGGAATGGTTTGCCGAAGAAGCCAAGCGCGTCAACGGTGAAACCTTGCCGCAGTTTGACAACAACCGCCGCCTGCTGGTGCTGAAGCAGCCGATCGGCGTATGCGCTGCCATCACACCGTGGAATTTTCCTTTGGCGATGATCACCCGCAAGGTCGCGCCTGCGCTGGCCGCTGGCTGCCCGGTGGTGATCAAGCCCGCCGAGCTGACTCCGCTGACCGCCCTGGCTGCGGCCGAGCTGGCCATGCGCGCTGGCATACCGGCGGGGGTTCTGAATGTGCTGACAAGCTCGCACAGCTCCGAGATTGGCAAGGTGCTGTGCACCAGCGACGTGGTGCGCCACCTGAGCTTTACCGGTTCTACCGAAGTGGGCCGAATCCTGATGGCGCAATGCGCGCCGACGATCAAAAAGCTGGCGCTGGAGCTGGGCGGCAATGCGCCTTTTATCGTGTTTGATGATGCTGATGTGGACTCTGCTGTTGAAGGCGCAATGGCGAGCAAATACCGTAATGCCGGGCAAACCTGCGTGTGCGCCAACCGGCTGTATGTGCAGGACGGCGTGTATGACGAGTTCGTCGAAAAATTTTCCGCCAAGGTCAAACTGCTGAAAGTCGGCAATGGCTTTGAAGACGGCGTGGTGCAAGGCCCGTTGATCGAGGATTCAGCGGTTGACAAGGTCCAGCGCCATGTTGATGACGCCATCGCCAAGGGCGGAAAATTACTGGCGGGCGGACACCGCATGAAAGGTCAGTTTTTCGAGCCCACTGTGGTATCGGAAGCCACTGGCGACATGCTGTGCGCCAAGGAAGAAACCTTTGGTCCCTTCGCACCGGTGTTTCGGTTCAAGGCCGAGCAGGAGGCCATCGACGCCGCCAACAATACCGAGTTCGGCCTTGCAAGTTATTTCTACAGCCGCGATATCGGCCGGATCTACCGTGTGGCGGAAGCGCTTGAATACGGCATGGTCGGCATCAACGCTGGCGTGATCGCAACCGAGCATGTGCCGTTTGGCGGTGTCAAGCAGTCGGGCCTGGGCCGGGAGGGCTCCAGCCACGGCATGGAGGATTATCTGGAAATGAAATACCTTTGCATGGGCGACATCATGAAGTGATTTTGTTGCGGCGTCCCATCGGTCACCAGTCCGCTTGGGGCATGTGATGCTGCACAAGCAGGCACTTCCTGCAGCTGACGGCTGGCCGAGAGTCTGCGGCTGTTTGCCTACATCACCCTCTGGAGCTTGCCGACAACTTTGAAGGCATGCGCAAAGCCACAGTCCCTGACGGTCTTGAACCCCGGGGCCGGCAAACCACTACAGAGGAGTTGATATGCAGACACAGGTTACCGAATGGAGCAGCGCGTTGATGACGTCGCTGGCCGCTGCGATGGCGCTGTTTTTCAGCGCCATACCGAAAATCTTCGGTTTTGTGATCATCCTCATCATTGGCTGGCTGGTGGCGTCACTGATTGAAAAAGGTATTGCGGCCATCCTGCGCACCATCAGGTTCAACGACCTGGCGCAACGATCAGGTCTGGCGGACTTCGTCGCCAAAACCGGTACCGGCACGGACTCAGCGGGCATGCTGGCCGCCATCGTCAAATGGTTTATCCGGCTGATTGCACTGGTTGTTGCTTTTGATGCGTTGGGCTTACCTGCAGTATCCGATGTACTTCGTCAACTGTTGCTGTGGCTGCCCAATGTGGTAGTGGCGCTGGTGGTGCTGGTGATCGGCGGGCTTGCCGCATCTGCACTGAGCAACGTGGTGCGTGGTGCAGCAGCCAAGAGCTCACTGGGCAACCCGGACATGCTGGCCAAGGTTGCTGCAGGGCTGGTATGGGCTTTTTCAATCGTTGTGGCCGTGAACCAGATCGGCATTGCCACGGCACTGGTTAACACGCTCTTCATGGCTGTGGTCGGTGCTATCGCACTGGCTTTGGGTTTGTCGTTCGGATTGGGCGGTAAGGACACGGCGGCGGAAATCGTGCGCAACTGGTATCAAAAAGGCCAGCAAAACAAGGACAAGGTGGCGAACGCAGTAAATGCCGCGGCTGGTCAAGGACAAGCCGTCGGTGCCGGCGGTACGGCCCGCCCGCCTCTGTCGACAGGCTCAACCTACGCATCGGGATCATCGCCAACTGACGTTTCTCCGCCCCGAACTGACCTGCGCTAGTACGCCCTTCATCCACAGTAAGGAGGCGGGCGTATCAATGTTGTCGCATTGCCGTGATCTATCACGGGATTTACAATGGCAAACGCGCGGGTGTAGTTCAATGGCAGAACTTTTGCTTCCCAAGCAAATAGCGTGGGTTCGATTCCCATCACCCGCTCCATTCGGTTATCAGAGGCCCAGGATTGCCATGGATAGCTGGGCAATCCGGATTTTTGGCTCGCTTAACCCAGTTTCAGATTCACATTCTTGGTGTACGTGAATTCCAGCAGTTCGGCAAAACATTCTTCCCGCCCTATGCCGGACTGTTTGACGCCGCCGAACGGTGCCCCCATAAAGTGCTGGCTGGCGTTGTTGATCCACACGTAACCGGTGTGTATGCGTTTGGCAGCGCGGTGGGCTGTGTTCAGGTCCTGGGTCCAAATCGAGCCGGTCAGGCCAAAGTCAACCCCGTTGACCTGGTCCCACAGCGCTGATTCGTCACTCCATTTGAAAACTGACATGACCGGGCCAAACACCTCTTCCCGCGCCAGCCGCATGTGGGCTTGCATGTCGGCAAACACTGTGGCCTCATAGAAAAACCCATCTTTCAAAGCCGCATCGTCCGGCTGTTTGCCGCCGCAAACCAGTCGGCCGCCCTCTTGCAGGCCCATTGCCACGTAGTGTTGGACCTTTTCAAGCTGTGCGCGGCTGACAAGCGAGCCCATGGTGGTTTTGGGGTCGGTCGGGATGCCGGGTTTGTGGCGCTGGGGCAGCAGATTGACTACTTGTTCAAGTACGGCGTCGTGAATCGCCTCATGCAGAAACACCCGGCTGGTGGAGCCGCAGCTTTGGCCTGACCAGGTGAAGTTCATGCCAGCAATGATGCCGTTCACCAGTTTGTCGATATCGGCATCCGGGTATGCCACCAGTGCGTTTTTGCCGCCTAGCTCCAGCAATACCGGCTTGAGGTTGTCAGACGCGGTTTTCATCACGGCTTTGCCGGTCGGCACACCGCCAATGAGCGTGATTTTGCGCACCAGCGGGTGCCGCCCCATGGCGTCGCCGCATTCCCGGCCGCCACATAAAAAGTTGGCTACGCCCGGCGGAAATATATCCCCGACCAGTTCGGCCAGCCGCAATATCGACAGTGGCGCCTGGTCGGGTGACTTGATCACAACCGTGTTGCCTGCCGCCAATGGCGCGGCCAGGCGCGCGGCGGCGAACATGAAGGGGTGGTTGTAGGCCACGATGCGGGCAATCACACCCAGCGGCTCCTGCAAGGTGTAGTTGAAATTGCCCTCGCCCATGGGGATGGTTTCACCCTTGATTTCGGTGGCGAGACCGGCGAAATACTCGAGGCAGTCAGCCGCAAAACCGGCATCCATAGCCAGCGCAGACACCGGGTTGCCGTTATTCAGCGAATCAAGCTGGGCCAGCGGGCCCGCGTGCTCGCGCAACACCGCGGCAGCCTTGCGCAGATAGCGGCCGCGTTCAACCGGAGGGGTCGCAGCCCAAGCCGGAAAGGCTGCGTGAGCCGCCTGAACTGCCGCATTCACGTCGTCGGCATCAGCCACCGGCGCCGTGGTGATGGCTTCGTTGTAGGTGGGATTGATGGTCTCGGCATAGACGCCGGCCTTCGGCGCGTGCCAGGCGCCGCCATAGTACAGACCGCGTCGGGTGGGTAGCACGCCTTCAGGGATTTCGTGGGCTCGCATGGTGATGACCTCTAGGGAATTGCTGGAAAGATGAGCTGGTGACTCGCGTGCGCAGAAACCTGGGTTGTCGCTCGGGCTGACGGGGACGCCGCGCCCGTTTCTGAGCCGGCCCTGAAATCAATCTTCCTTGAAACGGGACGATTCGCCTACAACACGCTAGTCGGAAGACCGCGTCAAGCCTGCCGTCATGGCCGCGCTATAGCCGGTCTGCACCACCACATCCACAACCACCGTCGCACCGTTTTTAACGGCAGCCAGCGCCTCGATCAGCACACGCTGCAGCTCGGCGGCATCCTCTACCGGGCCGATGCCGGTCAGCCCCTGCCCCCGTGCCAGCATGGCAAGGTCTGGCGCAGGCTCACTGATACGTTGGCCGATCCAGCGGTTTTCGATGGGGCGCCGGCGCTGGCGGGCAACACGCTCCTGGTGTACTTCATCATTGAAGAACGAGCGGTTGTTGCACACCACCACCAGCATGGGTATGCGTGCATTGGCCGCCGTCCACAGCGCATTGACCCCCATCATGTAGTCGCCGTCGCCGATCACGGCTACCGGCAGCCGGTCTGTACCCCTGAGCGCAAGAGCCGAGCCAATCGCCATGCCGGGTCCTGAGCCGATACCACCACCGCCGTCGTAGCCCAGGAAGTCGAGTGGATGCTTGAAATCCCACATTTCCCCGCTCCAGCTGAGTGGCAGGCGCATGAGGCAGACTTTCTGATCGCCCACAGCCCACTTCAGGCTGGCCGCCAGCGTGGTAACAGTCAGGGTGCTGGCGCCAGATGCTCCGGGAACGATCTGCACGGGTGCCGCGGCAGGAAGCGCACGCCTGGCCGGGGCAGGCGTGGTGCGCGGCTTGATATGCTGGTTGAGCAAGGTCACGGCGGGCTCCGGCTCGCACAGCAAAAACAGATCGACGGGCGGCAGCCCCTGGTGGTCCATGCTCCAGCCGTTATGGCTGTAGTGGTCCACCGAAACCTGGATGACCTTGCTGCCCACGGTCCTGTCGCCCCAGGCCTGTTTGAGCGTGCCCGACAGGTCGAGCCAGTCAAGGCTGAGCACTACATCGGCCTCGCGCAGAACCGCTTGCGCATTCGGCGTGAGAAACGCCCCTGCCGGCGCGGCATGCAGGGGATGATCTGTGGGGAAGGCTGCGCCAATCCGCAGGTCAGTCAGTACCTCGGCATTGAGTTTTTCTGCCAGCCGGATGCGCTCGGCCCAGCCGGCCTCGCTGCGCGACACACGGCCCATCAAAATAACCGGGCGACGCGCGGCACCTAGCAGGGCTGCGGCTTGCCGCAATACCTCGTCTGATGGCCGTGCGGCCGGGGGTGCCAGATAACGTGCAGGGTCGGGCAGCGCTGGCCTTTGCGCCAGTTTGGACTCCTGCAGCGCCGCGTCAAAACAAACATAAACCGGGCCCTGCGGCGCAGTGGTAGCGATCTGCAGGGCACGCAAAAGCGCCTCCTGCGCCGCAGGGACAGATGCTGGCTGACAGTCCCACTTGATGAAGTGGCGAACCAGCGCGGCCTGGTCCTGCGCAGTATGAATCCAGTCGATCCAGGGCCGACGCTGGGCGGCATCAACCGGTCCGGTTGCCCCGAGAACGATCACCGGCACGCGGTCAACCCAGGCGTCAAAAATCGCCATCGAGCCGTGCATGAGACCGACATTGCTGTGCAGGATGGAAATCAACGGTTTACCCGTGACCTTGGCATAACCATGTGCAATGGCAACTGCATGCTCCTCATGCAGCACCACCATCATCTGTGGCTTTTCATTGCCCAGATGGTTGACGATGCTGTCATGCAGCCCGCGAAAGCTGGCTCCAGGGTTGAGCAGCACGAACGGAATATCCATGGCCCGCAGCATGTCGGCAATGGCATCGCTGGCCCAGATGGTTTCATGGGGCTCGGACGGAACCGGGACGTCGCGGCGCACGGCTGCACCCGAAGATAAGGTCATGAAAACTCCTGCTAAATGATGAACGGAAACGAAACGCGATGGGAATGGCAAGGGATGCGAAATCAGCCGGCTCACGCCGGCACCCCCGGCATTTACTCTGGCACGATGTTTGCCGCCTTTATCACCGCTGCCCAGCGTTTTTGGTCGGTCGCGATCAGCTTTGTGAAGTCAGCGGCCGAGCTCGTTTCGACGAAGATGCCCTGCTCTGCCAGCTTGGTTTGCACGTCGGGCAAGGCCAGTGAGCGGCGCAGTTCGGCATTGAGCTTGCTGATGATGGCAGGCGGTGTTTTAGCCGGTGCGACCATGCCGATCCAGATGTCACTTTCAAAGTTGGGCACGGTTTCGGCCACTGTCGGCAGGTTCGCTATCAGGTCAAGCCGCTGTGTGCCGGTGCTGCCCAGAGCACGCAGCTTGCCGCTGCGGATATGTGGCAGCGCCGAGTTGATCGGACAGAACATCACATCGACCGTGCCGCCCAGAACATCGATCAGTGCAGGGGCGGAGCCCTTGTAGGGAATGTGGGTGAGCCGGGTTCCCGTCATCGACTTGAAAACCTCGGCGGCCATGTGCTGCGGGCTGCCGGAGCCAGCCGATGCATAGGAAAACTTGTCCGGGCTGGCCTTGGCCTGGGCAATAAGCTCGGCCACGCTGGCCGCGGTTACTTTGGGCGAGACCACCAGCACCATAGGCACGCGCCCCAGCATGGTGACGCCTTGCAGGTCGCGGAGCACGTCGAATGGCAGCTTGGGATACAGCACCGGGTTGACAGCCACTGTCTGGTTGGGCGCTATCGCAATGGTGTAGCCATCTCCCTCGGCCTTCGCCATGAATTCGGTAGCGATATTGCCGGCTGCGCCTGGCTTGTTTTCAACAATCACCGGCTGGCCAAAGTCCTCGGACATTTTCTGCGCCAGAATCCGCGCCAGCACGTCGTTGGAACCGCCGGGCGGTAGCGGCACCACAATCTTGATGGGTCGGTTCGGGTAATCCTGTGCGTAGGCGGGATGCACGTTGAACAGGCTGACGCTGGCTGCGAGCACACAGACGGCGGTCAACGATTTTTGGCACCAGTTGCGGCGATTGAATGTCATGCTTGTCTCCTGTATTTATGAACCAACAGGATTCATGCTAGGCAAGAACCAGCATGTTTTCAATCTTGAACTTTCAATCAATGTGAGGAATGAAGGAATTGGCTGTCAAGGTTCATTTATGGTCTTTTCGGCTCTCGGCCCTTGTCTTTACTTAACAGCATGCTATTTATTAAATAGCAAATATCCGGCTTTCACCTGCCGGGTTGACTCTGACAGCGAATTTTTCCGGCTCACGGACCCGGCTACTGGGCCAGGATTCCGATGGCAAGCCTGACCAACATCAAGCAAGGTTTTCACCCCTGGGCCACAAACCGGGCTCGCGGCCTGAGCAGCGTGCAGGCTTCCCGCTGCTCTTGCACATGGGCGACCCAGCCCGCAAGACGCCCCATCACAAAAAGCGCTGCAGTCGCCTGCGGCGGCAGGCCCATGGATCTCGCCAGTACTACCAGCGCAAACTCCTGGCGCGGCCGCAGGCCGGTGCTCGCTTCGATGGCATCGATGAAGCGGAACAAGGCACGCGACTCGCGGGTCTGCAGCTCGCGTCTGCGGGCGATGTCAAGTAGCTGCGCCGCGCGCGGATCGCCCTTCGGGTAAAGCGGATGGCCAAATCCGGGAAGGCTTTGCCCCTGCTTGAGAAGCCGGCCTGCATGCTCGACAAGAGCCTTTGCGGTTTGCCCATGTCCCAGAAATTCTTCGACCCGGTCATAGAGCCGTCCTACCCCAGCGCCAGACGTTGCGCAAAGCGCAGAGGCCAGGCAGCTGTGCAGCGTGCCACCGGACGAGGCCACCACCCGCGCGCTGAGGGTGCCCGGCGGCAGCTCGTGGTCGGCCATCAAAATCAGGACTGTGCGCAAGGCCTCGCTGTTTTCGCCGGTTGCCTCCAGCGACAGCGAGGCCAGCAGGCCCTGCACCATCGATTCGCCTTTGCGCATGAGCCGGAACTGCCGGGCCGGGCCGGCCAGACCGCAGCAACCCACTACCGTATGCATGATGTCGCGAGCCGCTAAAAGGGTCTGCTGCTCCAGCAGACGGTGCGCCACCGGTCCGCGGCGCATGCCCAGCAGCAGCAGTACCACACCAAACGCTTCAAGCAGGTTGTTGTGGGATGGTGGTGCGCCGAGGGTCTGGGTGATTTTGATGATGTCGGCAGACGCACGGCGCACGGGCCACAGCGGTGCAGACATGGTCAATTCGCCGGTCCAGAGCAACTGCGCAACTGACTCGAACGACACCCCTGCCGCAACCAGCTCCGATGCAAGATGACCCCGATAGCGCGGGCCTTCAGGTGTTATCTCAGTGATCGACGTCGGAAAGATCGGCTCGCCCCAGTCCATGGCAGATGCCGCCACCGCCCCGTGACCCGAGCGAGCCAGCGTTCGCTTACCCACCCGATTGATGTCGTCCCGCAGGTACAGCTTGTCCTTGACACCCTTTTGCGCAACGCTGTGGATCAAACCACGGCTCACGTAGGCATATAACGTTTGCGCCCTGACGTGGAGCATTTCCATCGCTTCGGCAGCCGACACGTAGTCACGCAGGTTGCGGTCGCGCAGTGTTGGCATGATCAATTGCGCCTGCTGATTGACCTGATGACGAAAGCTTGCCTGTCTAGCGAAAGACGATGATGGCAACACCTAGCAGGGTCAGTGCGCTTCCAAGAAGCGTGTTGCGATTGAGATCGCTCTTGGTTTTGTAGATCGAGTAACTGAGCGGGAACACCAGCAGCGGTGTGCAAAGCGTCACCAGCGTCACGATGGACAGTGGTATGTAGCGCATGGCCGCGATGACGCACATCTGGGCGGATATCGTAGCGACTCCGATCAGGGCATAAAGCCACGCTCCCTTGCGGTCAGCCTCACGCAGTCGCATGAGCAGGCCGAGCTTGTCGCGACTGAACACCAGATGCAGCGCCAAGCCGCAGACAGCGCCGACCAGCCCGCCCAACACCGGCTCTGGCCATACCCGCACTGCCGAGCCTCGCAGCACATTGCCGATGGCATAAGCCATCGAGCTGCCAAGACCCAGTAAAAAAACCGACTGCAACAGGCGCGCGTGCAAGCCCGGGCCTGGCGCCTGCGTTGCCGGCAGCGAAGGGGCAGCGGCTTCAACGCCGCCAGCATCAAGTGCGATGGCCTGGCGGCCCGGGAAAAAGCCGGGCTTGGTGCTGACCAGCATCAGCCCACCCACCGCCATGAACATGCCCAGGGCGGCCACCGGACCCAGTCGCTCGCCCAGCACCAGCCATGCGATCAGTGCGGTAAATAGCGGACTGCTCACCTGAAAGATGCTGGCCTTGGCGGGCCCGAAGCGTACCACCGATTCATAAAAGAACCAGCGTCCAAGGTAGGTGGAAAAGGCGCCGGCAACCGCAAACAAGGCCAGGGCCAGGCCGTTCCACTGCAGGCCCTGCTGCTGCCAGGCAAGCTGCACGCCCAGGGCGACGGCGGAAAAGCCCACGTTCACCACCGTCGCGATCAGAAACCCAAGGCTGAGTGGAATGCGGTTGGACGCCGCTTTGGTTGTCAGGATGGCGGTGGAGAACAGCAGCAGGGCTACCATCGCCAGTCCGAAGCCCAGTGCGGCATCAGTCATTCAAGATATTCATGTTCCAGCTTGTAGCCCTTTCACCGAAAGGGCCTATAGCTTCAAGTTCGATAGCATCACAAGAGGGCGACGGGCTTTGGCCTCAGATCTTGAAGGCCTCCAACGATTCCGGCGCGAAAAGCTCAGCTGGCTCCAGCAGGCTTTTGGAAAGGCCTTGCTCATGGTGATAGCGCAAGAACGTGCGCAGCGTCTCCTCGTTTTTCTCAAAGCCGTAAGGCCAGAAGTCCTCGCCCATCTCGCGCCTGACCTGCTCGACATGCGACGTCAGCCAGGGCAGCATGGTTTTCAGGGCTGCTGTCTCGTACAGATCTTCATAGGTACGGCGCTGTGACTCCTCCAGAGCCTTCATCAGTGAGCGAGCCACCCAGCGGTTGGCCTCGTACACATCACGCCGTATCGCCACCGTGTGCATGATCGGAAACATCCTGGTCTCTTTGAAGTAGTTGCGCTCGACCTGCTCGTAGTCTTCAAAAAGACGTTTGACCTTTCCGCCGCCGTTCAGAAAACTGGACGGCATGCGGGCCGTGTACAGCGCGTCGATCTCGCCGTTCAGCAGCATTTTTGCCAGCGTCTGCTCTGGGCCGATGCGCTCAACCTTGATGTTGGGGGGCAGGTCGAGCTGGATCTTTTCAGACCGGCCAGGCTCTTCCTCGCCGCCAGTGAAATAGGTGACGCTGTCAACCGGAACGCCGTAGTGATCCGACAGGATGCCCCTGATCCAGACCGGTGCCGTCATCTGGTACTCGGGGTTGCCCACGCGCTTGCCGATCAGGTCCTTGGCCTCACGGATGCCCGAGTTCGCATTGACGTAAATGCACGAATGCCTAAAGAACCGTGACGGAAACACCGGTATCGCCACGAAGGGCCGAGCCTCCCGGCCCA
This sequence comes from Polaromonas sp., assembly GCA_028291985.1. Classification (GTDB taxonomy): domain Bacteria; phylum Pseudomonadota; class Gammaproteobacteria; order Burkholderiales; family Burkholderiaceae_C; genus Polaromonas. The sequence goes on from JAQGNE010000056.1 coordinate 14,128, forward strand.
GCGACACGGTGTACGACGACAGCGACATCTCGGCCACCTCGAACTCTTTGTGCCTGAGCATGCGAAAAAAAGTTTCTTCCACCGGCATGTTCAGGTAGTTCAGGTCAATGCCGTCGGGCTGAACGCTGCCGTCCATCAGGGCGCGGGTGCGGTCGTAATTCCAGCAGCCGAAGGTGAGTTTGAGTTTGGACATAAAGTGAAAATTGCGGTTGAAAGATGCGCCCGCCGCGGACCTGCTGATGGCCCCGGCGAGTCGCTGCACTTTGGACTACTCGGGCTTGATGCCTGCAGCGGCGATGGCGCGTGCGAGCCGCTCGTTCTCGCCCAGGATGGCCTTGTTGTAATCAGCCGGGCTGCCGCCAATCGGGTCAATGCCTGCGGTATTCAGCGTGGTGATCACTTCAGGCATCTTGGCAATCGCTGCCATCTCGGTGCTGATGCGCTCGATGACGCTGGACGGCGTGCCGGTGGCGGCCAGCACGCCGACGATGGGCGCAAAGTCAAAGCCCGGAATGATCTCTGCAACGGCCGGAACATTGGGTGCCTGGTCCGAGCGCTGTGCGCCATTGGATGCTAGCAGCTTGGCCTGGCCGGACTTGACGAAGCCCGCGAGCGACGGCAAGGCCGAAAAAAGCACATCGACCTGGCCACCGATCAGCGCCGGGACCGACTGGCCGGAGCCCTTGAAAGGCACATGCGTCAGCTCCAGGCCGAGCGACGCTTTCATCGCCTCCATGGTCAGGTGGTGTGTGCTGCCGACGCCTGATGAACCATAGTTGATGGTGCCGGGCCTGGCCTTGGCACGCGCGATGAATTCCTGCAGCGTGGAAACTGGCACGCTCGCGTTGACAGCCAGGTACAGCGGTGCACGGGCCGCCAGCGAAACCGGCATGAAGTCCTTCTTGTAGTCGTAGCCCAGGTTCTTGTAGATAGCGGGGTTGATGGAAAACATCGAGCCATCCGTCACCAGAAAGGTATAGCCATCCTTGGGTGATGACGCAAGGGTTTGCGCGGCCACTACACCGTTGGCGCCCGGCCGGTTGTCCACCACCACGCTCTGGCCCAGCTTGTCGCCCAGGCGCTGCGCGAAGATGCGCGCCACGGTGTCAGGAAGACCGCCCGGCGAATAGGGCACCACAAACCGGATCGGCTTGTTCGGATAGGCTGACTGCGCGCTTGCTGCAAGCGGCAGCAGAACGGCAGTGGCTAGCAGTGAGGCGGTCCGTAAAAAAGCGCGGCGAGCGTGTGTCATCGTTGTCTCCTGATAGTTATGGCAAAGCGGGTATCGAAAGCCTTGTAGCGCTATTTACGCATAAAAAGCGGCTATAGCCCAATTTATACGGGTAGTTCTAGCTATTATTTTAGTAGCATGTGCACTTATTTGGCCGATGCGGTCGAGTAAGACGGCTCAAGCGCGGGCTCGCGCGAATCCCACACATACGACACCGGGTAGGCGCGCCAGTCGGTCGTCTTGGGAACGATGGCCTGGTAGGCACAGATGCTGGACGGAATGCGCAGGTCGCCGGTGCCGATTGCGGGCTCGCCGCCTTCAAAGGCGCGTACCGCCTCCAGCATCTGACGGCGAAACTCGACGACGGCCAGGTCGCTCGCACCCAGCCGCTCATGCGTGCGGTCGGCAATGGGGCCCATGGTGACCCACATCGCGATGTCCTGGTTGGGAAAGCCGGTAATGCCAGTGAAGTTACCTGCCTTCATGGCGTTGCGGTCCTGCCAGAACAGGTTGCTCCGGTTGCGCAGCGGCTGGTAGTTCTGGTCAAGATCGATCCCAAGCTGCTGGCCCAGAAACCTGCGCCAGGTTGCCGTGTCGGGCGTTTGTGACGCATGGCCCCACGCGATGAAATAAAACGCAGTGTTCGTGTCGTCCACCGGCACATTGATGTTGGCGACGTTGTAGAGGTTGTTAGGCGGTATCAGCGCGGTCGCGGGCGCGACAAACACGGTCGACCGCACATAATCGTTGACAGCCGCGTTGCTGATCGGCCGGCGGATCGCCGCGTACCGAAAGCCGTAGGTGCCGCGCTCCACTTGCAGGCGCGGCGCCTTGTCGGTGGAGGGCCGCAGCCAGTTGGTGTCGGTGGCCTTGGCACTGTCAACCCGGGCCGGCACCATGTCCGACGAATGCAGGCTGGAGCTGTGCGCGGAGTCGATAGCGCCTTCAAGGATCTGCGCCCAGTTGCAGGGAATGATGGCCTTGGCAATCGTGACCTGCGCATCCGCGACTGGCGCCCAGGCGGGCGGCTCGAACTCGGGCTGGGTTTCAGGCGGGCCCATGTAGGCCCAGACGAAACCGCCCCACTCCTTGACCGGATAAGCCAGGTGCTTGACCTTGCTGGCCATGCCACTGGCGGCAGGCTCGGAAACCATCTCGACCACGTTACCCTCGACATCCATCTTCCAGCCGTGGTACAGGCAGCGCAGGCCGCAGTCTTCATTGCGGCCAAAAACCAGCGACACACGCCGGTGCGGGCAATATTCGTCCATCACCCCGACGCGGCCATTGGTGTCGCGAAACACCACCAGGTCTTCACCAAAAAGTCGGGCCTTGATCGGGGTGCCGTCCGGCTCGCTCACCTCTTCAATCAGGCAAACTGGCGTCCAGTGCCGGCGCATGAGCTGGCCCATGGGAGCAGCGCCCTCGACACGGCATAACAACTGGTTTTCTTCGTGAGTCAGCATGACAGGCCTCCGCGACACCTCAATGGCGGCGCTAAAAATACGGGTTGCGCAATCGGTCTGATGTAATTATTCTTAGAACCCTAAGATTATTCGCACACTTTTCATTTGTCAAGATTGTTTATACGGAGCCCACGATGAGCGCAAACCCTGATGCAACCGCCAGCGCCCTGACCTCCCGTGCCGATCAGCCGGCTGGCGAGCCTGACTTTTTCAAGCTGCGCGTGGTGGACAAGAAACAGCTGGCTGGCGATATCTACCTGTTCGAGCTCCGTGAGCCCGATGGCAAACCGCTGCCGCCCTTTACCGCAGGCGCGCACCTGACGGTTCAGGTGCCGAACGGCTCGCGCCGCAACTATTCGCTATGCAGCAGTCCAGCCGATACCAGCTGCTACCAGATCGCCGTCAAGCGCGATGCGGCGGGCCGCGGTGGCTCTGTCAGCATGACAGATGAGGTCAAGCCAGGCGATCTGCTGTCGGTCAGTGAGCCGCGCAACAACTTTGAGCTACACCCGCGCGCCAACGAGTTTTTGTTTGTGGCCGGCGGCATCGGCATCACGCCCATCCTGTCAATGATGCGCCACCTTAAAACCCAAGGCAATGACAAGTTCAAGCTGATCTACTGCACGCGAGATGCCGGCACCACCGCGTTTCTGGATGAGCTGTCGTCGCCTGAATTTGCGGCGCATGTGCAACTGCACCACGACAACGGCAGCATCGACAATGCCCTCGATTTCTGGCCCATTTTTGAATCTCCCGGTAAAGCGCATGTGTACTGCTGCGGCCCGCGCGGGCTGATGGATGCGGTTGCCGACATGTCGGGCCACTGGCCCTCGGGCGCGATCCACTTCGAAAGTTTCGGTGTCGACGCCAGTGCCTACGCCAGCAACAAGGCGTTCACCGTCAGGCTTGACAAGTCGGATCGCACCGTGGCGGTTGCTGCAGACCAGTCAATTCTGGAAGCGTTGCGCGGCGCAGGCCTGCGGGTACCCAGCTCATGCGAAAGCGGCACCTGCGGCTCCTGCCGTACGCGCTTGCTGTCGGGTATTGCCGAACACCGGGACATGGTGCTCACCGACGAAGAGAAGGACAGCGACATCATGGTATGCGTGTCCCGTGCCCAGTCGGACGAACTCGTGCTGGACCTATGACTGCGCCCAGGCAAGCCCTGCGCGTAGGCGTCATCGGGCTCGGCAGGGCTTTCACCCTGATGCTGCCGACGTTTGTGGCCGACAGCCGCATCAAGCTGGTGGCCGCGGCTGACCCGCAGGTGACCGCCAGGGCGCAGTTCAAAAAAGACTTTGGCGCACACGCGCATGCATCGGCAGAAGCGCTGTGTGCCGACCCCAGCGTGCAGGTAGTTTATGTAGCGTCACCACACCAGTTTCATGCCGACCATGTATGCCTGGCAGCATCTGCAGGCAAACATGTTCTGGTTGAAAAACCGATGGCCCTTACGCTGGCGGACTGCAGCCGCATGATTGACGCTGCGCGCTCGGCAGGGGTGCATCTGATCGTGGGGCATAGCCACAGCTTCAACACGCCCATCCGGCGTTGCCGGAACATCATCGACAGCGGCGTTTATGGCCGCGTCCGGATGATCACCGCGCTGAACTTCACTGATTTTCTGTACCGGCCACGGCGGCCTGAAGAACTCGATACGAACGCCGGTGGCGGTGTCATTCACAGCCAGGCCACACACCAGATCGACATCGTCCGCATGCTCGGCGGTGGGCGCGTTACCAGTGTGCGGGCACACACCGGACGCTGGGACGCGAGCCGCCCGACTGAAGGAGCCTACAGCGCGTTGCTGGGCTTCGAGGACGGCGCATTCGCATCGGCAACCTACAGCGGCTACGGACACTTTGATTCCGACGAATGGCTGGGCAACATTGGCGAAATGGGACAACGCAAAAGCCCGGCCGACTACGGTGCAGCGCGGCGGCGCCTGGCGGCAACCTCAAATCCGGCGGAGGAAAGTGAACTCAAGGCTGCCCGCAACTACGGCGGCAGGCTCTATCTGCCGCAAGCCCCGTCTGCTGAAAAACCGGCGCATCAGCACTTCGGCCCGGTACTGGTCAGCTGCGAAGGCGCTGACCTGCTGCCCGGGCCTGAGGGCATCGCCATCCATGCCGATGGTGAGCACAGGGTGGAAGCACTTGCCGCACCCGCCATACCCCGGGCGGAGGTGCTGGATGAATTGATCGATGCGATCCACGGTGTCGCGCAACCGCTGCATAGCGGCGAATGGGCGCGAGCCACCACCGCGGTTTGCCTGGCCATACTGGAGTCAGCCAATACCGGCGCGGAGTGCAACCCCGGCTATCAAGTAAATTATCCTTGACGGCTTGACGGCTGCCGCGATAGCGCGAAGTCGTCATGACACCAACCGACTGCTGACGATGATTGCCCTGATCGATGAAAACCATTGAAACCGACACCCAGACCATCATTCATCACTGGCGGGAAGCGGTTCCCAACGACCGCCTGGCCCATCTGGTGCGCGATGCCGCACGCGCCTTCGCCAAAGGCCTGCAGGTGCGGCTTGCACCGCACGGCGTGGCTTTTGGGCACTGGACATTTCTGCGGATTTTGTGGGAGGCAGACGGGCTGACGCAAAAAGAGCTCAGCGCGCGCGCCGGGGTGATGGAGCCCACAACGTTTACCGCCATGAAGGCCATGGAAGCCCTGGGCTACATCGTTCGCCGGCAATTGCCCACCAACAAGAAAAATGTGTATGTCTACCTGAGCGAGGAAGGCCGGGCGCTGAAAGAAAAACTGGTCCCGCTAGCGGAGCAGACCAATAGCGTGAGCATTGAAGGCGTGTCCAAAAAGGATATTCAGATCGCGCGCCAGGTGCTGCTGGGCATGATTGAAAACCTGGCCCGTGACGAGCTACTGCAGCCGCCGCAAGCGCCTGCAGCCAAGGTCAGTGTCAGAACGGGTACGCGACCCTGATTCTGCGTCCGAAGATTCCTCAGCGACATTTCGGCGCTGCCGCAAGCGCTCCAACCGAGGGCGCGCCGCGTAAGGCAATGACAGCTATATAAGCTGCACGCCTGTCTTGGCCTGCAGGTTTTCCCGCGTGACGCCAGGGGCAAGTTCGACAACTTTTAAGCCCTCGGGCGTGACGTCCATCACCGCCAGGTCGGTGATGATGCGGTCAACCACGGCCACGCCGGTGAGCGGCAGCGTGCATTGCGGCAGTATCTTCAGGTCTTCGGTGCCATCTTTCTTGCGGGCAACGTGCTCCATCAAAACGATGACGCGCTTGACGCCGGCAACCAGGTCCATCGCGCCGCCCATGCCCTTGACCATCTTGCCCGGAATCATCCAGTTGGCCAGATCGCCCTTTTCACTGACCTGCATCGCACCCAATATCGACAGGTTGATCTTGCCGCCGCGAATCATCGCAAACGACTGCTCCGATCCAAAAATCGATGAACCCTTGATGGTGGTGACTGTTTGCTTGCCGGCATTGATCAGGTCTGCATCGACCTCGTCTTCGGTGGGAAAAGGGCCGATGCCCAGCATGCCGTTTTCCGACTGCAACCATACCTCGATGTCGGGGCTGACGTGATTGGCCACCAGTGTTGGAATGCCAATGCCGAGGTTGACATAGAAGCCGTCCTGCAGCTCACTTGCAGCGCGTGCTGCCATTTGGTCTTGTGTCCAGGCCATGTTGTTAAGCTCCTGCTTTTTCGGTGATGGTGCGCTTTTCAATGCGCTTTTCAGGATTCGGATGGCACACAATGCGGTGCACATAGATACCGGGCAGATGCACATGGTCGGGCTCCATGTCGCCCACTTCCACAACCTCTTCCACTTCGACGATGCACACCTTGCCAGCCATCGCAGCAGCCGGGTTGAAGTTGCGGGCCGTCAGGCGAAATTGCAGGTTGCCGGACTTGTCGGCGCGAAAGGCTTTCACCAGCGCAACATCCGGAAACAACGCCCTTTCCATTACGTAGGTGTCACCGTCAAATTCGCGCAGCTCTTTTCCTTCGGCAACCAGCGTGCCGACGCCGGTCTTGGTAAAAAATGCCGGTATGCCCGCACCGCCGGCGCGCAGCTTTTCTGCCAGCGTGCCCTGCGGCGTGAACTCCAGCTCCAGCTCGCCCGCCAGGTACTGGCGCTCGAATTCCTTGTTCTCGCCCACATAGCTGGCAATCATTTTCTTGATCTGCCGGGTTTCCAGCAGCTTGCCCAGCCCGAAACCATCGACACCGGCGTTGTTCGATATCACCGACAGGTTTTTGACGCCGCTGTCACGCAACGCGTCAATCAAGGCCTCAGGGATGCCGCAGAGGCCAAAACCACCCACGGCAAGCAACTGGCCGTCCTGAACCACGCCCTTCAGGGCTTCAGCGGCTGATGAAAAAACTTTGTTCACAAAAATCTCCTGTGTTTGTCATCGGCGACCTGCTCCGTTACCATACTACGTATCTATTTACGTAGTAAAACCTAAAGGTAAGCCCCGAGCGGCTCATCCGTGTGATCACAGAAACCCTGCACGGCATTACCTACCAGCTCGCTTTTGACCTTGCCCCGGTCGGGCTGGTGCTGTCGCGAAACCGCTGTATTGTCGACTGCAACCAGCGGGTGTGCGAAATGTTTGGCGCAACCAGGGAACAGCTGGTCGGCCAGTCGTTTCTGGTGCTCTACCCCAGCCTGGACGAATACGAGCGTATCGGCGCCCGCATGCTGCCTATCCTGAATGCCAAAGGGCTTTATGGTGATGACCGCATCATGAAGCGGGTCGACGGCCGCAACAAGGGCGAAACGTTCTGGTGCCATGTGACCGGCAGAGCCCTGAACCGGGAATCACCGCATGAATCGGGCATCTGGACCTTTGAAGACCTGAGTGCGCGTCGTCCGGTCACTGCGGACCTCACCGCGCGTGAACGGGAGGTCGCGGCGCACCTGATGGAGGGACTGACGTCCAAGGAGATAGGCCGTGCGCTGGTGATCAGCCACCGCACCGTCGAGATTTACCGCGCACGCCTGATGCGCAAGTACAAGTCATCCACTACCGCCGACCTGGTGCACAAGCTGATGGCAGGTTGAACGCCAACGCGGCCGCGCAAAAGCTTCAGCTTGCGATCAGGCTTGAAAAGCGCTGGTTTCTGGACGACAGAAAGACCCATGGCAGTCGATTCGGTTCAGCGGTTGAAAGATGCAAGGGGCAACTCAACCCATTGGTGACTGGGCAGAACCATCAGTCCGATGACGCAGCACCGTGCGCAAGCATCTGCAGACAGTTTTTGGCACGGCATAAGCAAGACAGCTTGCCAGCCGCTGCGAGTCAAATGTCGATAGCGCCAACGGTGCCCAGGTCAGGGTCACGGCGAATCGATTGACGGGCCCGATGGTCCCGCAACTTGCCGACTGCATGCTCAAGCGCATGCTTGAGTTTTTGGTTCGCACCCCTGAAAGCCTCGTCAATGGTGGACGCATAGTGGTTGACCGCTATCGGCTCATGGTGGGCCAGCCGCGCCTCCATCATGCAGCGCTTGTGGTCGGCGCTCATCTTGTCACTGTTCTCATCACTCATGTGAACTTCGATGCTGGTGATATCGCCCTTGTAGCGGCTCAGCGATTCGCTCAACTGGGTCCGCGCCCAACGCTCCATGGACTCTCCGGTCTGAATGGTGTGGTTGGAATTGACTTGAACTTGCATGGGTTTGATTTCCTTTGGTTCTGCCAGATGCACTGCGGCGCAAGTGGCCGCAGTTGGCGAAGAAAGCTGCCAGAACTGGCAACCACGAAAATTCATTGTGCGCCCGGATGCCACGTGCGCCAAGCCGTCAGCATGCAACCCTATGCCGCGGCCGGTTTTACGCAGCACCTGATGGCCCATCATACTAAATGCTACCAAATACATAGCTTCAACCCCTTTTCTACAAAGGGCTGAAACGCTTTCTCGTTAATATTTGTTGTTACGCTACCTTGACCGGCTGCCGCTGCAGCAACTGTGTCGCAGCAATTAGCCCAAGGTGGTCGTGGGGCTGGGCTTGACCAGCTTTGCACCCGCCGTATCAGGCTTCTTCTGCTCGCCCAGCACCCAGTGGCCGAGTGGCACGCGCCGCAACACCATGTTGGTCACGATGGAGCCGAAGATGCCTGCCAGCAGGCCGCTCACGAACAGCACTGCAACCGAATCAATGCCCAGCTTGACCAGCACAATGCGCGACGCCGCGCTGAACATGCTGTGAAACAGATAGATCGAAAACGAAAAATAGCCTATCCAGGCAAGCCAGCGAATCTGCATCTGGCTGCGCAGCAACGCCACACAGCTTGCCGCACCCAGCAACACGGCGGTAAGGCTGTTCCAGCCTGGCAAGGCGGTCTCGTCATAGAACATGTAAAGCACGTAGGCGATCACGGCCAGCGCAAGCCAGTACCTTGGAATGCGCTCAAACAGATGGCTGAACCGCTTGCATCCGAGACCCAGCAAAAAGAACGGAAAGAGGTATACCGCACCATACAAGCCAAAGTAGGCCGGCAGATCAGTGAACATGAAGAGTGCGACAGCCAATGCCCACACGCCAAACCACCGAAGCGGTGTCGAGAGAATTTGAAAGCGTTCAAGGCAGGCGGTAACCAGGAACACGATAAAGAGCGACTCCAGAAACCAGAAATGCGCCACCGGTTCAATATGCAAAAGATGCCAGTCGGTGGTTTCGTCATTGGTGCCCGGCGTGAACGCCTGAAGCACCGCAAAGAACGTGCCCGCCAGCAGCATGGGCACCAGCAGACGCCGGACCTTGCCCTTGATAAACATCAGCGCGTCACCCTTGTAGGGACGCCATGCATACACAAATCCCGACAAAAAACAGAACAGCGGCATCCTGAAATAAACCATCACCTGGTTGATGTCACTCAGCAAATGGTCTGCACGCAAGCGAAGCCCGGTTCTTTCGGAACCCACCACATGAAACGCCACCAGAAGAATGCAGGCCAGGCCCCGCAGCGTGTCTATACGAAGATCCCTGGCCATCTTCGGCCCTGCACCCTGTTGAAGAGGTTTCACTATTGATGTCACCTATACCTGTAGCTGAGCCAACCATGTCAGCAGCTGTCAGAACAAGAGACCGAACGGCGCTCTACCGACCCGATCCCAGAAGTGCCAAAGTGAAACATAAAAGCAGCCGATGAGCTGCCCATCAATCGCCTGCATGGATGTAAGAACTTGCCGACAACCCCATGTCGCGTCGGCATTGCAGCCGTGAGATGGCGATCAGCTTTTCCTGGCGCCGTCGACAACCTCGGCAGCCGATCGAAACGCATCAACGGCGGACGGCACGCCGCAGTAGATGCTGGCATGCAGCAGCACCTCCTGAATCTGTTCGATGCTTGCGCCGTTGTTGAGTGCGCCGCGCACATGGCTTTTCAGCTCATGCTGCTTGCCCAGCGCGGTCAGCATCGCAACCGTGATCAGGCTGCGGGTTTTCATATCAAGGCCAGGGCGCCGCCATACATCGCCCCAGGCATTTCGGGTGATGTAGTGCTGCATCGGCAGCGTGAAATCGGTCGCGTTTCCAAACGCATTAGCCACGAAGTCCTCGCCCATCACCTGCTTGCGGGTAGCAAGCCCGGCGTCAAAATCCTTGTTGCCCTTGTTGGTTTGATCAGCTGAAGAATCCACGGTTCGCTCCGGTAAAAAAATACCAGAATAATGCAAGGCAAAAGCCCGCCCCGCAAGCACGGGGGTGCTCCTTTCGTCACTGCGTATGACAGCCCGTCCCGGCGCGTCAACGCGCGTCAACCGCCAGCGGTTTCAACCGAGGTCGTAACGGTCAAGGTTCATAACCTTGGTCCATGCGGCCACGAAGTCATGCACAAATGTCTGCTCGGCATCGCCGCTGGCATAGACCTCGGCAATGGCGCGCAATTGCGAGTTGGAACCAAAGACCAGGTCGATCACGGTGCCTGTCCACTTGCGCTCACCTGTCGAACGGTCAACGCCTTCCAGCACACCGTCTGATCCGGGCACGCGTTGCCACTGCGTACGCATGTCGAGCAGGCTGACAAAGAAGTCGGTGCTCAAGGTTTCGGGCCGATGGGTGAAAACCCCATGCGCTGCCTCGCCGACATTCGCATTCAGGGCACGCAGGCCGCCGATCAGCACCGTCAGTTCTGGCGCTGTCAGGGTCAGCAGGTTGGCGCGGTCCAGCAGCTGTTCTGCCGCACGCAGCTCCTGGCCCTTGCGTCCGTAGTTCCTGAAGCCATCTGCGATGGGTTCCATTACCGCGAAAGCACCGACATCGGTTTGCGCCTGCGTGGCATCGGTACGGCCTCGCGAGAACGGAACCGTTACCTGTGTGCCGGCCTTTTTGGCTGCGGCCTCCACGGCGGCACAACCGCCCAGAACGATCAGGTCCGCCATCGAAACCTTCTTGTTGCCGGTCTGCGCAGCATTGAACTGCTGCTGGACACCTTCCAGCGCGCCCAGCACCTTGGCAAGCTCGGCGGGCTGGTTCACCTCCCAGTCCTTTTGCGGCGCCAGACGGATGCGCGCGCCATTTGCGCCACCCCGCTTGTCACTGCCGCGAAAGGTGGATGCAGAGGCCCACGCTGTGGTGACCAGTTGCGCGATTGAAAGTCCCGACGCCAGAATCGTCGCCTTCAGAGCAGCCACATCGGCTTCATTGACCAGTTCATGGTCAATCGCAGGCAGCGGGTCTTGCCACACCAACTGGCCTGCTGGCACCAGCGGGCCGAGGTAACGCGCACTGGGGCCCATGTCGCGATGGGTCAGCTTGTACCAGGCCTTGGCAAACGCCTCGGCAAGTTCCTCTGGATGCTGCATGAACCGGCGCGAAATTTTCTCGTAAGCCGGGTCCATGCGCAGCGCCATGTCGGCGGTGGTCATCATGGGCGCATGCCGGCGTGCGGGATCGTGTGCGTCCGGCACGCTGGTGGCAGCCGCCGGGTCCCTTGGCTTCCACTGGTGCGCACCGGCGGGGCTTTTGGTCAGCTCCCACTCATAGCCGAACAGGTTTTCAAAATAGCCGTTGTCCCACTGAATCGGGTTCTTGGTCCAGGCGCCTTCAATGCCGCTTGTGACGGTGTGAACGCCGTGGCCCTTGCCGAATGAATTTTTCCAGCCAAAGCCCTGGTCTTCCAGCGTGCCGCCTTCGGGCTCGGGGCCCACATGTACGGCCGGGTCAGCCGCGCCGTGCGACTTGCCAAAGGTGTGTCCGCCGGCGATCAGGGCAACGGTTTCCTCGTCATTCATGGCCATGCGGGCAAAGGTTTCACGGACGTCGCGGGCCGAGGCCAGCGGCTCCGGGTTGCCGTTGGGGCCTTCGGGGTTGACATAGATGAGACCCATCTGCACAGCGCCCAGCGGTTTTTCGAGCTCGCGGTCACCGGTGTAGCGCTTGTCGCCCATCCACTCGGTCTCGGGCCCCCAGTAGATTTCTTCAGGCTCCCACACATCCGGGCGGCCGCCGGCAAAGCCGTAGGTCTTGAAACCCATGGTGTCCATGGCCACTGTGCCGGCCAGCACCATCAGGTCAGCCCACGACAGCTTGCGGCCGTATTTTTGTTTGATGGGCCACAGCAGTCGGCGCGCCTTGTCAAGGTTGCCGTTGTCCGGCCAGCTGTTGAGCGGAGCAAAGCGCTGCGTGCCGGAGCCCGCGCCGCCACGGCCATCATGGATACGGTAAGTGCCCGCGCTGTGCCAGGCCATGCGTACAAAGAACGGGCCGTAGTGACCATAGTCGGCCGGCCACCAGTCCTGCGAATCCGTCATCAGCGCGGTCAGGTCGTCCACCACTGCATGCAGGTCAAGGGTTTTGAAAGCCTCGGCATAGCTGAACGACTTGCCCATCGGGTCAGACAGGGGCGAGTTCTGGTTGAGTATCTTGAGGTTCAGCTGGTTGGGCCACCATTGGGCGTTCATCCGCGCGCCAGCCATGGCCTGTCTGCGCAATCCGCCAGAAAAGGGACAAGCGCTAGCGGTTTCAGCGCTGTTGACGCTTTCCATGATTTGTTCGGTCATGCTGATGTTTCCTTTGGGTGTATGAGGGGTGCCGTATGGCAGGCCGCCGATCAGTTGCAGGCAACTCATCTGTCGGCCAGTCTAGGTTTCAACGATGAATTTTCAAAAGCAATTAAAAGAATCTTGTCGATAGCTTTTACCAATACTGTGTAGATGGGCGTTTGCGCTGCACGCGCCAAGGCTTGCAGTTACCCTTGCTCTTCAAGCCCACTGACCCGGAGGTACCGCCATGCCAGACACCAGCCCTCATGCTGCAATACCGCGCTTTCCCGCCCCTGCGCTGACCGACCTGCCTGAAGACATCAGGGCCAAGGTGCTGGAAGTACAGGAAAAAGCGGGTTTCATACCCAACGTTTTTCTGGCGTTTGCCAGGCGCCCCGCCGAATGGCGGGCATTTTTTGCCTACCACGATGCGTTGATGCTTCCGGAAACCGGCTCCAACCCTGGCGGCTCGCTTACCAAGGGCGAACGCGAGATGATCGTCACCGCCACCAGCGCCGCCAACCAGTGCCTGTATTGCGTGGTGGCGCACGGCGCCCTCTTGCGGATCTATGAGAAAAAACCGCTAATCGCCGATCAGGTCGCGGTCAACTACCGCAAGGCCGATATCTCGCCCCGGCAGCGCGCCATGCTCGACTTTGCGATGAAGGTCTGCCTTCAATCCCACGAGATCGAGGACGTGGACTTTCAGGCCCTGTATGCGCACGGTTTCGACGACGAAGACGCCTGGGACATTGCAGCCATCACCGCATTTTTTGGGCTTTCCAACCGCATGGCCAGCTTCAGCGGCATGCAGCCCAACACCGAGTTCTACCTGATGGGCCGTGTGCCGAAAGCACCCAAAGCGGTTCATCCGCTACTGATTTAATAGCTATCAGTCGGCGTATATATTGGGCTAACGGCCTGTTTTGCTTAAGAACTGCAACAGCCAGCTACCCGGCGCTTCATTTGAGCGTTCCGGCGTGGCGGTTCATTGCGTCGCACCCGGTTCATCCGCCCGCAATGTCCGCCAGATAATGACAAGCTCTTCAATTTCATGACCGTCGCATGCCGCCTGCCACCTCTGTTCCAGACACCGCTCCTGCCGACAGCAACAGCCTGACGGTACGCCGGCTGCTGGTAGACCTGCAGGGCGGATTTTCGCGCCACTGGCATGGTGGCGATGCGTTTCAAAGCCAGTATTACAACGCGCTGTCGATGAGCTTTCCGGTAGGCGAGCAGTCGTTCATTGACTCGGTACGGGACGGTCTCAAGTTGCTGCCCGACACACCCGAGCAGGTAGCGCTGCGCGACACCGTGGAGCGTTTCATAGGCCAGGAAGCCACCCACCGCCAGGTGCACAGCCTGTACAACGCGCAGCTTGAAAAGCAGGGCCTGGTCAATCGATGGCAGCACTGGGCAACCCGCCGCATCGAGTTTGGAAGAAGCCGCAACATTCACCCGCGGCATATGCTGGCCGTGACGGCCGCCTATGAACACTGCACAGCCGTCTTTGCCGATGGAACGCTACGGCACGACAGCTGGTTTGCAAAAGCCGACCCGCGCATGCAGACGCTCTGGCGCTGGCATGCGGCCGAAGAGATCGAACACCGTGCAGTGGCTTTTGACTTGTACCGCGAACTGGGCGGAAACCACGCCTGGCGCGTTCGTTGGTTTGCGTATGCGGTGCTGGTGTTCACACTGGACGCCTGCCGTCAGACGGTGCTGAACCTGTACCGCGACGGCACGCTCTTCAAACCCGCAACCTGGTGGAGCGCGCTGCGGTTTTTCTGGGGCCGCAACGGCATGGCCTGGCGCTGCACCGGTCCGCTGCTGCGCTATCTGCGGCGAGACTTTCATCCCGACCAGGAAAGCCGTCAAGCGCCCGCGATTACAAGCCATGCCTTGGCCATCCGCTGGCTGACGGACAACGCAAACAGCTGGCAAAAGGTTCGCTAGGCGGCGCTTGGCGACAGGTTTACCGAACCGCGACGCGTGTCCACGCCCACGGCGGGCACAGGCGAGGTCTGGCAGCGCAATGGTCCAGCGGGTCTACCGTCAGGTGACGAATTCTTGCTGTTTTATTCATGGCAATCGCGCATTTTGCTTATTGGGCTACCGGTCTTTTTTGCTGTATTGTTAGGCTCGTAGGCTCATCATGATGCCGCTCGCAGCGCCAGCACCGCATGGGTGCCGCCAAAGGCGAAAGAGCTTGAGAGCATGTTGCGCATCGGCACACCTTCGCGTGCGGCGTTGGGCACATAGTCCAGGTCGCACAACGGGTCGGCGCGCTGCAGGTGCAGTGTTGGCAGCGCCACCGAATACTGCATCTGCAGCAGTGACAGCGCGACTTCCAGTGCCGACGTGGCGCCCAGCAGATGGCCATGCATGGCCTTGGTTGCGCTGATCGGGATTTGCGCCGCACGTTTGCCAAATACCGACTTGAGGGCTTCTGTTTCGGTGCTGTCATTGGCTGCGGTACCAGTGCCATGGGCATTGATCGCATCAATTTCCGAGGCATCCAGGCCAGCAGATTGCAAGGCCGCCCGCAGGGCTGCCGCCTGGCCTTCAACGCTCGGCCGGGTGATGTGGCCGGTGTCGGTGACCAGGCCATAGCCCGTGATTTCGCCATGGATGAAGACGCCGCGTGCCACTGCGCTGTCCCATGGTTCCAGCACCAGCATGGCAGCGCCCTCGCCCAGCACCATGCCACTGCGGTCTGCTGAAAACGGCTTGCATGAGGTTGATGCATCGCTTGCGTCCGGGGTGGCAATGGTTCGCAGAGCCTCCCACGCTTTCATCGACCCCAGCACCAGCGGCGCTTCTGCGCCACCGGCCACCGCCATATCAATGTCGCCACGCGCCAGGCGCATCCAGGCCTCGCCGATCGATACAGCCGATGAAGAGCAGGCTGTCGAGAAGGTCAGGTTGGGGCCGGTGAAGCCGTGCTCGATGCCGATCCATGCGGCGGGTGCATGGTGCATGCCCAGCAGGATCATGAAAGGCTTGATGCGGTCTGACTGCTCGCCGTAAAGCGTCTGGTAACCGTCATCGATGCTGCCGATGCCGCCCATGCCGGTGCCCACAAAAACGCCGGTACGACAGCGCTGCTGCCGTGTAAGGTGAGCCGCTGCATCGGCCAGCGCCCGGTTGGCCGCCAGCAACGCAAACTGGCTGACGCGGTCCAGCATGCGCAGCTTCGGCGGCTCAAAATGCTCGCCGCCATCGAACCCCACCGCCCCGCCCACGGGAGACGCCAGCCGGCTGGCAAAGGGAAAGTTCAGGCGCGCGACAGCCGACTGCCCTGAGCGGGCCGCGGCAAAAACCTGCGCAGCGTCATGGCCCAGCGGTGTCACCAGGCCCATGCCGGTGACGGCGACCCGCCTCACGATGGCGTGGCACCGGAAGCTGCTGCACTGCCGATGGGCGCAGGGGTTGCCGCAGTGGCCTGCTGCGCGTTGCCGCACTGGGCAGCCACCAGGGAGTCGATGTACTGCGCCACATCGCCCACCGTCAGCAGGTTCACAGGCTCTGGCGGCAAGGTGATCCTGAATTCATCTTCCACATTGAACAGCAGATCGGCTACGCCCAGCGAATCAATGCCCAGCGATTCAAGCGGCGTGTCGGTGCGTATCAGGACTGGATCAAGCTTGTAGTCTTTTGCGAGGATGGCGCACAGCCTGTCGAAGGTAGCGTTCATGGTCATGTCCTTGTGATGGGGTTTATCGCACCGGGTTCCGCACGCATAGTGGGTTGTTCGGGGGTGACGTATGCAGGGCCGGTGCGGGTTGAAGGTTTGCCTGCGCCCAGCCAGGCCAGCGCTTCTGGTCCGACGGCGCAATCGACCTTGCCGCCCCAGCGTGCGCCATGGGTCAGCAAAGAAGGCCAGCGCCTCACTACAGCCATCAGCGCCGCTGCCAGTGCAGGCCGCATGGCCAAATGGGCAAAGCCTGCCGCCAGGCGCAAGCGCGGTGCGAAATGGCTGCGCCACTGCCGTGCATAGCGCACCTGCACCTGCTGCTGCCACACCGCGTGCGGCAACGACTCCCGCCCAGGCTTCAACAGCTCTGCGCATAGCAGCCATGCAGACTGCATCGCCATGCTGATGCCCTCTCCGATGATGGGATGCGCCTCGCCAGCGGCATTGCCAATGCGAAACAGCGTGTCGCTGGCATGCAGCCGGATGCCGGGGTCTATGGGGCCTGACGCCAGCCAGGCGCCCTGCCGCTCGGCGCCCTGCAGTGCCAGCGCCACGCCAACGCATTCACGCCTGAGCAAGCGCTCGACAGATTCTCCGGCGCCAAAGCCCGGCGCTTCGCGGCGGCAGGCATCCAGCCGGTCTTGCCGGATGCAGCAGGCCAGCGTGGTGACACTCTGGTCGGCCACCACCATGCCGCCATAGCCGCCCTTGAACGCCAACACGGGCAATACGCCGCCATCAAGGTTGGCGTTCGCAAAATTGGCCTTGAAGGCGAACAGATCGCTGGGCCTGCGCCTGCCGCGCCGTGCGGCTCTGCGGGCGGGCAAGTGCTCCCATGAGCCGTGCGCGGCAATCAGCACAGGTGCCTGCAGCGTCGCCGAATGTGGCGCATCCGGCATCGCCGTGTGATCTGCTATGCCCTGGCTTGTCGTCTGGTTTCGACGGATGTCGCAGCGGTAGTCGCCAGCAGCGCCAGCGATGGCCTGTACCAGCCATGGCTGCAGCACCTGCACGCCGGCCGCCCTCGCGCCGTCCAGCAGCCAGGTATCGAGTGTTTCGCGGCCCAGTGCCCTGCCCCACGCATCGGCGGGGAGGGCGCCGCGGGCAACCGGCAGGTCGGCCGATACCGTACGATCGCCCTGCATCAGCGCCACCTGCCGCAGCTGCGGA
Organism: Polaromonas sp.; assembly: GCA_028291985.1. Lineage (GTDB taxonomy): Bacteria > Pseudomonadota > Gammaproteobacteria > Burkholderiales > Burkholderiaceae_C > Polaromonas. Next base: position 31,680 of record JAQGNE010000056.1, read on the forward strand.
CCTGCAGTTGCGGCAAAAGCCGGGTACAGGCCCAGGGCTTGGAGCAGCGGCAGGTTGCTGGCGGCCAGGCATTCACCGCACACCTTGCGGCGGGGAAAGTTCTGCTTTTCAACCAGCACAACCGACCAGCCTGCGCGCGCCAGCAGGATTGCCGCGCTGGCGCCTGCGGGCCCTGCGCCAATGATGATGGCGTCAAAGCGTTGCGTAGACATCATGCGCGGGCTACCGGTGGCTCATACCTGCGCTCGGCCACAAAACAGTGGCTGAAAAGCCCCGCAGCATATTCCCGTAGCGCCCATTGCCCAACATCAGCAGGCAGCGCAGCCCACATCGTGGCGAGGTCCGTGCCCCTGAAGCCGGCGTGAACGCTCAGCACCGCGTCCTCGCGGGTAACGGCATTGGCGCCAATCGCTCCTATCAGGTGGCTTCCCGCCAGCGCCAGTCTTGACCGGCGCGGCTCGCACGCCAAAAAACACCGGCTGTGCGCGGCAATCGCCTGCAGCAGCAATGCGAGTTGCGGCCCTTCGAAATGGTGCATGAAGAGATTGGCAACTATCAGGTCCCATGCGGGCGATGTGTGTTTTTCAGCACCGCGGTCTTCATTTGCATGCGCCCACTGCAGCACATCCATGACACAGGTCGTCGCCACCCAGCCCGCGTCGCGGTAGGCCGCCAGTGTGGACGCACTGACCAGCGGTTGCCGGTCCATCAGGCTCAGTTGTACTGGCGGAAAGCTGTCATCAAGTTGCCGCGCGACCCGCAGCATCAGGCTGCCATCGCCAGCGCCCAGTTCCAGC
>JAQGNE010000069.1 GCA_028291985.1 Polaromonas sp.
GACGAATACATTCTGGCCCTGCGCCGTCAGCTGCTCGACACGGCCGGGCTCCCAGCGTTGCCAGCCGCTGGCCAGCTGTACCGGTGCTGCGGTGTTGTCTTGAATTTTTATAACATTTGGGGCTATATCCCACGCGGTTACCGCGCCTGCCGCTACCGAAAGCGTAGCAATAACACGCCGCGTGCGTCCCTGTAGCGTCAAGGCCCACAGGACCAGCGCCATCAGTACCAGCAAGCCCAATAGCGAGCCCGCGCCATCGATGCCGCTTTGCTGGCCCAGCACCCAGACCAGCCAGGCGACGGTGGCAAACATCGGAAAAGCCATCAGCTGCTTGAAGGTCACCATCCACGGCCCGGGCCGCGGCAAGGCTTTGGCCACAGCGGGAACGATGCTGACGACCAGGTACGGCAAGGCCATGCCGATACCGATGGCCGCAAATATGGCAAGCGCCTCAAGCGGTGGCAGGCCAACTGCATAACCCAGCGAAGCGCCCATGAAGGGGGCGGTGCAGGGTGATGCGATGGCCGTCGCGAGTACGCCTGACAGGAAGGAATCGACCGACGGATTTTTCGCCTGCAGGTTGGCAAGGCGAGCAGGCAGGAAATTGCCAACTTCAAAAAGGCCTGCCAGGTTCAGCCCGATGAGCGTGAAAAGCGCCGCCAGGCCCGCCACCACTGCCGGGTTCTGCAGCTGAAAGCCCCAGCCCAGTTCTTCTCCTGCCGCGCGCAAGCCCAGCAGCAGCGCACCCAGCGCCACGAAAGACAGCACGACGCCGGCGCTATAGGCCAGCCCGGCGGCCACGCGGCTGGCCTGGCTTTTGACGTTGACAAAGCCGGTGACCTTGATCGCCAGTACCGGAAACACGCAGGGCATCAGGTTCAATAGCAGGCCGCCCAGCAGCGCGCCCAACAAAGCGGCCCACATGCCCATCGGCGCGGTGCTGCCCTGGGCAGACGCTGCTGGCACCGCGCCTGCTACCGCATTGGCCTTGAGGGCGGCCTCCAGCGCCGGGGGTACCGGCACCGCGGCAGCAACCTGCGGCCACTCACCGCTGACGGGCACTTCGACACGGAAGGCGTTGCCCGTGCCCGCATCTTTCGGGGCAGGTTCATCCAGGGCGACTACCAGCGGCATCAGGCGCGGGCTTTCGGTGCGCTGGCCGGAAAGCGGCAGCTGCGCGGTCCAGAGCGCGCCCTGCCAGGCCTGCTGCCAGGCGCCTGCCGGCTCGATCACGCTGCCGGTCTCGGGGAAAAGCGCCAGCGACCTGCCTTTCAGCGCGGCTGGCAGACCCGCCACCGACACCTTGATCGCGTTACCGGCAACTTCAATCTGGCTGCCTGATGCGGGCAGCGTGGTGGGCGTCGCCGCAAAGGCCCCCTGAAACGCCTGGCTGCTGGACGCGGTGGAGCTTCTGGCCGGCAGCTTGATGGCGAACTCGCCTTCCTGGGGTATGCATTCTTTTTTGCAGACCAGCCATGACGCCTTCAGCCGGATGTCGAGTTCGACGGCGTCAACGCCGGCATTGACGGCAAGCGGCACCGGCAGCAACACCGTGCCTTCATAGCCGTAGTTGGCCAGCGTGCCGATCGGGATTTTTTTGGGCGTGGGCCAGGCAATCTCGCCGGCGCTGATGCCGGCGGGCAGCTGCCAGTCAAGCTGGGTGGGCAGGCCGGAGTCGCCAGCGTTCTTCCAGTAGGTATGCCATTCGGGTTGATGCGCCAGCTGCAGGCCCAGCCACACCTGCTTGCCCGGCCCTACGCCATCCGGTGCCCATGCCAGCAGTTCAGCCCGGACCTGCTCTGTGGTAACCACTGAACCCGCCGACGCACCGCTGGTTTTCCCAGCCAAATCTATAAAGCTATTTTGGCCGTTTGCCTCGGTATATATTGCGCCTGCAGCTATGAATACTGTAGCAAAAATAGTCCGGAAAAGGAAGCGCTTGAGGGTCATGGTGGAGGTCTGAGCAGGCACCCCCTATATTAGTTCCGACCGGGGTTGGCGCCTGTGGCAGGGACACCAGTTACCGGACTCCTAGGGCTTGAACCCCATCACCTTCATCGCCGGGCCTAGCGGCCGGGCAGAACTGGCGTAGTCGTCCCATGGCGTGTTGCCGACCGCCAGCCGGTCCGACACGGTAAGCACTGTCCAGTGCGCGCCGCTGGTCAGCTGCGGCAGTTCGTCCCAGCTCACCGGTACCGACACGCCCATGCCAGGCCGGGCCCTGGCTGTCCAGGCGCTGGCGGTGGTGGCGCCAAAACCGTTGCGCAGGTAGTCGGCAAAAATCTTGCCCACCCGGTTGCTCGGACCGCTTTTGGCGACGAAGAGTTGCGGCAGGGTATGGCCAAGATGGCGCACGATATGGTGTGAGAAATCCTTCACCGCGTCCCAGCCCAGCTGTTTTTTCAGCGGCACCACCACATGCAGGCCTTTGCCGCCGCTGGTCTTCAAAAATGCTGCCAGCCCGAGCTCGTCCAGCATGGTGCGCACCAGCAGGGCTGCCTCCTGCATGGTCGCCCAGGCCACGCCTTCGCCAGGGTCCAGATCGAACGTCATCCGGTCGGGTTTGCTGATGGAGGTGGCTACCGCGTTCCAGGTATGAAACTCCACCGTGTTCATCTGCGCGGCTGACAGCAGCCCGGCTGCGCTTGATATTTCCAGCAGCGAGTCATGCTCGGGGTCCAGCGCCGGGTCCAGCAGGTTCACGCCCTGCAGTTCGCCTTCCTTTGCATGCTTTTGAAAGAAAAGCTCGCCCCCCACGCCGGATGGTGCACGCACCAGCGACACCGGCCGCTTTTTCAAATGCGGCAGCAGCAAGGGCGCCACTGCGGCATAAAACTCGATCAACTGCAGCTTGGTGACGCCGCTTTGCGCGTCGATGACGCGCTCAGGGTGCGTGACACGAAGGGAGGTCGGCAGGACAGATGACGCCACTTTTTTGCCACTGTGTGCCGGCTTTTCACGAAGGCCCGTCCTTTTGTCGTTCGGATCATCGCCCGCTTGTTCCGGTGACGACCGGCCGTGGGGTGCGCTGGATGACCTTGCGTCTGCCTGCTTTTTTGTGGTACGCACTGGCTTGTCGGCGGGCTTGTCGATGTCAGATGCTTTCACGGCTTTCTCCCGGGTAATGCGCTCAGGCGGCTTGTCGGACCGCAAGCCGCGAAACACGGCATGGCGGACATGGTTGCCGTGGGTCCATTCGGCAAACGAGATTTCTGCCAGCAGCACCGGTCTGACCCAGTGCGGTTTTCCCGCCACCGGCGTCCCGGCCTCAAAAGGTGAGTCTGGCGTCTGCAGTCGGTCAAGCTGTTCGCGCAATTCATCGAGCACCTGATCGTTGAAACCGCTGCCAACATTGCCGGCATACGCCAGCCTGCCCTTCGCATCATGCAGGCCGAGCAGCAGGGCCCCCAGGCCGCTGCGTGATCCCTTGGGTTCGGTGAAGCCGCAAATCACGAATTCCTGGCGGCGGCCGCATTTCAGCTTAATCCAGTCTTTGGACCGCCCCGAGCGGTACACCGCATCGCTGCGCTTGCCGATCAGGCCCTCAAACCCGAGCTTGCAGGCCGACAGCACCAGGTCGCGGGACGGTGCATCAAAAGCATCGCTGAAGCGCAGATGCCGGGACGGGTTGCCCTTGAGCAGTTGCTGCAGGGCCGCGCGCCGCTCCAGCAGCGGCAGGTTGCGCAGGTCACGGCCCTGATGGAAGGGCATATCGAAGACGTAGTACACGATGCTTGCGTCCAGCGCTCCGGCTGAGGCCCCGTGATGCAGCGCCCGTTGGTTGCGCCCTTCAAAAGCGTTTTGCAGCAGCTGAAAATCCGGTATGCCCTCGGCATTGGGGACGATGATCTCGCCGTCCAGCCAGGTGGCGTCGAGGCCCAGGCTGGCAAGCGCTTTCGCCAGATGCGGCATCCTGGCCGTCCAGTCATGGCCATTGCGGGTAATGCATGCCACGTGCCCGCCGTCCAGCCGGCTCATCAGGCGGTAGCCGTCAAACTTCAGCTCATACAGCCAGTCGCCATGCTCAGGGGCGGTGTCCACCAGGGTGGCAAGTTGCGGCTCTATCGTTTCAGGAAGCGCAGTGCGTGCCGGTAACGCAGTGGCGCCAGCAGACTGGCCGGCTGAATGCGTCGCGGTTGTTGCTGATTTTTTGGCTGGTGCTTTGGACGCCGGCCGGGCAGCGGTTGTGCCTGCGTTGTGCAGCACGCTGTCCGGTAGCGCTTCGGTGATGTCGTAATCTGCTGCGGCGCGTGCTTCGCCATCGTGTTCCTTGATCAGCAGCCATGGCACCTGTTTTTCATCATTGCCACGCATGCGAACCAGCGCCCACTTGCCGCGCAGCTTTTCGCCGTGCAGCTCAAACTTCAGCTTGCCGTCACGAAAACCCTTTGCGGCATCTTCCAGCGGCGTCCAGGTTCCGCGGTCCCACACGATGACCTCGCCAGCACCATACTGTTTGGGGGGAATGGTGCCTTCGAAATTGCCATAGGCCAGCGGGTGATCCTCCACCTGCACAGCCATTCGCTTGATTTGCGGATCCAAGCTCGGGCCTTTGGGCACTGCCCAGCTTTTCAAGGTGCCTTCAAGCTCCAGTCTGAAGTCATAGTGAAGCCGGCTGGCCCAATGTTTCTGCACCACATAAGCGAGCACGCGAGCATTGGGCTTGCCGCCGGCTTTGGGCTCGGGCGTGACGGCAAAGTTGCGCTTGCTGCGGTAGTGCTCCAGCGGGTCTTTGTCAGCCATCGCGCTGCCTGCGTTAGCTTTTTCTTGGCGTCGGCATGCTCAAGCGGCCCGCCGGCGTACTGCCGGCTTGCCCGCTGCAGCGCTGGTTCCGGCAGGCGTCTTTTTTGCCGCGGTTTTTTTGGCAGCAGGCAGGCGTGGAGTCGTGGCACGGGCGGTGTCGGCGGTGTCGGCTTCATCCTTGTCGTCATTGCCCGAACTTTTTGGCGCTGCGAGCTTCCCGCCGCCGCTACCAGGCTTCTTGAGGCTGCGCTTGAGCAACTCCGTCAGGTCAATCACTTGCGCGCCGCCCTGGCTGATATCGCTGGCGTCTTCTAGCGGAGTGACGGTTTCAGTCTGTCCAGCCTTCACCCGCTGCTCGACCAGCCGCATGATCGCGTGCTTGAACTCATCCTTGAAGGCCACTGGATCCCAGGGCGCGCTCATGTCTTCCACCAGCTGCTGCGCCATCTTCATCTCGTTGTCGCGAATACCGGAAGCCTTGGTGCCGGCTGGCGGCAGATCAAGCCCTTCCGTTGGCCGGATATCGTCGCCCCAGCGCAGCAGGTTCAGCACCATGCCCTCACCGGAGGGAATCAGCGCGGCCAGGTGCTGCTTGGTCTGGATAACGACCCGCGCCACGCCAATCTTTTTCGTCTTGAGGAGGGTTTCGCGCAACAAGGCGTAGACCTTCGCGCCCTTGTTGATGGGTGCCACATAGTAGGGGCGCTCCAGGTACACAAAGGGTATCTCGCTGGCGCCGACAAAGGCTTCTATCTCAATGGTTTGTGTGGTCTTCGGATAGGCCTGGGCTATCTCTTCGTCGCTCAAAACCACATACTGGCCTTCTTCATAGGCGATGCCCTTGACGATATCTTCCTTGGCTATTTCCTTGCCTGTTTTCTTGTTGATGCGCTTGTAGCCCACCCGGTCCATCGACCGCTTGTCGAGCCAGTCGAAATCAATGCCCTGCTCGGAAGTGGCCGAATGCAGGCCTACAGGTATGTGCACCAGCCCAAAAGTAATCGCCCCTTTCCAGAGAACGCGGGTGGATGCCTCTGCCATGGTGCTGCCTCTCGGAATGCCTGAAGTTGTTAAACCGATCAGGCGATCGCATGGCCCGACACGGAGGTGAGGAAAACTCTAGGAAGCATTCGCAGGCTGAGCCGTAGGACAAACCTAAACGCCACCGTCAGCAGGTAACGCCAGGCCCATGCTTCCGGGACCGAGCGCCCTTTAAAGCGCTGGATGGCCGCGGTGAGCCAGACAGGGCGGGAAACCAAGTGCGAAATCGTATGGATTTGGTTACACGAAACATGCCGGTAGCGCTTGCAAAGCCGCCGTTTCTAGGTGGCGCAACTGCCAATATTTGCGCATTCGGCTTGTCGACAGCCACTGCGCGTCACGGCACTACAGCGCCAATTGCTGCGCTGCAAAGACCTTGTACGGAGTTGCCGGCCCGTTTTCATGTCGTGGCTTGCAGGCGTCAACCGGCCTGCGTGAAGCCTGTTGGAAACCATTCGTTTGCTGCGGGTCTGCGGGCGGCGGTTTTGTAAATGATGACGATCGGACGCGCGGCGCATCAGTGGCGAAACCGTCCCAGCAGGCTTGGTTCAGCTGCGCATGATCGGCCCATTTGGCGCGTGGCAAAGCGCGGCAGTAGGCGTGCTTGCAAGCGCCAGCGTAGGGTGGTTTACAAGGCTCTGCTGTAACTCATACGTACTAAGTAGATTTGGTCTGTTGCTTTTATAGGCAAAGTCCTACACCTGCAGACGCCCGATTTTTATCAATATGTGCGATTCGTAAAAAAGATCACACCATGAAACCGAAAATCCTGTTTGTTGTGATGTCTGCGGTCAGCAAGCCCTCGACCGTGGACCAGCTTGCCCGCTCGCTGGCGCCCCACCAGGTGCTGGTGCATCATGATTTTTCGCAGAGACCCGACTTTGCGCTGACGGCACCCAACGTGATTTTTGTGCCCAACCCCAAGCGAACAGGATGGGCGCATTTCGGCTTTGTTGACGGCATTTTTCACTCCATGCTGTACGCGCTGGAGAAGCTCGACTTCGACTACCTGCAGTTGCTCAGTCCTTCATGCCTTCCGATCAAACCGATGGAAGACTTTCAGCTTCATGTGTCGGGGCCGGCTGATGCGCACTTTGATTGCGTCGATCTGTTGGGCGACAGGGATGCGCTGATGTCGGTTGGCTACCGCGCGCTGACCCCTGAGAAATCGCTGCGCTTTCGCGCGGCGCGGCGCTTGTCCGACAGCTACTTTGGACAGCTTGCCGGACGCCGTGACGAGGCCGGGATCTGGCTACGCAGCGGACATACCAAAAGCCTCCTCTCGCGGCTGGCGTTGCTGACGATCAAGACGCTGAGCCGGCCAGAGATAGGTCGGCACATCTTCGACGACCAGTTTCGCCCGTATTACGGCAGCGTTTGGTTTGGTGCCCGGCGTCATGTGGTGGCCGGGATGGTTCAGGGCTTTCGGACACCGGGCGTCAGGCAGTACTTCAGCCAGCTATGCATTGCCGAGGAATTTTTGATACCCACGCTGCTGATGTACCTCCGGCCCAAGAAGGGTTCGATGAACCACCACATCAAATCATTCACCCATGCCCACCCCGGCGTGTTTGACGAATCCGATCTTCCCCAGCTGGGCAGCTCTTGCGCTTTTTTTGCCAGGAAGTTTCCGGACGATTGTCGGGCACCGGTTCGCCTGCGCGTCATCAATGAACTGGTGGAAACCGACCCTTTCTTTTCCGAGTCAAAAACCATTCGCAAGCAGCCCAGTGTGGAATCCGCACGCATGGGCACGCCTCTTTTCGTGAATGCGATGTCATGAGACAGGGCTTGAATGAGGGCACGCGGGGGCGCGGGAGACGGTTGGTGTGACCCCGTCTTTTGACCGCATTTCTGATTAACAACAAGGACTACACATGCAGGTAATGATTCTGGCCGGTGGATTTGGCACACGCATCAGTGAGGAGAGCGCTGTGCGGCCGAAGCCGATGGTCGAGATCGGTGGGCGGCCGATCCTGTGGCACATCATGAAGATGTACATGGCGCACGGCTTGAGCGACTTTGTGATCTGCTGCGGCTACAAGGGCCACATGATCAAGCAGTACTTTCGTGACTATGCGCTCGATGGCGCCGATGTCGCCTATGACATGCGGGATCACACCGCAAAGACGCTGCGAAGCTCTACCGAGCCCTGGAAGGTGACGCTGGTTGATACCGGTCTGGATGTCATGACCGGCGGGCGCATCAAACGCGCGGCGAAGTATCTGGACGACGGACCTTTTTGCTGCACCTATGGTGACGGCGTGAGCGATGTCGACATCACCAGCCTGCTGAAATTTCACAAGGAGCAGGGCGCGCTTGCCACCGTCACGGCCTCCCAGCCGCCCGGCCGCTTCGGCGCCTTCACCCTCCATGCCGATCAGACGCGCGTGCCCAGCTTCAAGGAAAAGCCGGGCGGCGACGGCGCCTGGATCAACGGCGGGTTTTTCGTCCTTGAGCGCAAGGTGGTTGACCTGATCGATGGCGACGACACGATCTGGGAGCGCGGCCCCATGGAGCATCTGGCAGAAACCGGTGAGCTTGCCGCCTTCCGCCACCACGGATTCTGGCAGCCGATGGACACGCTGCGCGACAAGCAGACGCTAGAAGCGATGTGGGAATCCGGTAAGGCCCCGTGGAAACAGTGGTGACTTGCCGAACAACAGATTTTTTAACGAGGCGGACGACACATGATTTTTACGAAAACCAAGCTTGCTGACGCGACCATCGTCGACGTCGAAAGGCGGGAAGATGCACGCGGCTACTTTGGTCGAACCTATTGCGAGCGCGAGTTCAAGGCCAACGGTTTGCCCACCGGCATGGTCCAAACCAACATGTCCCTGACACGAAAAGCCGGCACCTTGCGCGGCATGCACTACCAGCTGGCGCCCCATGCTGAAGACAAGCTGGTGCGCTGCATGCGCGGTGCGATCTGGGACGCCATAGTTGACCTGCGGCCCGACTCGGCCACCTATTGCCAGTGGATAGGTGTCGAGCTGAGCGAGGACAACGGTCGCATGCTGCTGGTACCCAAAGGCTTTGCGCACGGGTTCGTCACCCTGACGGACGACGCAGCCGTCAATTACCAGGTATCCGAGTTCTACACGCCGTCGGCTGAACGTGGCGCGCGCCACAACGACCCAGCCTTTGACATTGCCTGGCCGATACCGGTGATTGATCTGTCTGACAAGGACCGCAGCTGGCCCGCATTCGTTCCAGAAGGAGTATTGGCATGATCATCATTGATACCGCATTGCAGCGCCGCGCTGCAGAGGGCCGTCCGATCCGCGTCGGCCTGGTGGGTGCAGGCTTCATGGCGCGCGGCGTCGCGCTGCAAATAGAGCTTTCCGTGCCCGGCATGCGTGTGGCCGCCATCGCCAACCGAACCCTTGAAACCGCAAAGCGGGCATACCGCGAAGCCGGTGTCGCCACAATGCGCGAGGTTGGCAGCGTGGGCCAGCTTGAGCAGGCTATCGAGGCTGGCATTGCCGCCGTGACCGAAGACCCGATGCTGCTCTGCCGTGCGCAGGGCATTGATGTGATCGTGGAGGTGACAGGCACCATCGACCGTGCCGCCCGCGTGACGCTGGAGGCGATTGCCCACAAAAAACATGTGGTGCTGATGAATGCCGAGGTCGATGGAACGATCGGCCCCATCCTGAAAACCTATGCTGACCGTGCGGGCGTGGTCTTGACCAGCGCCGACGGTGACCAGCCCGGCGTGATGATGAATCTCTTCCGGTATGTCAAAGGGCTGGGCGTCAAGCCGGTGCTCTGCGGCAACATCAAGGGCCTGCATGACCCCTACCGCAACCCTACCACCCAGGAAGGCTTTGCGCGGCAATGGGGGCAAAACCCCGCCATGGTCACCTCGTTCGCCGACGGTACCAAGATATCGTTTGAAAACGCGATTGTTGCCAACGGCACGGGCATGCGCGTTGGCAAGCGCGGGATGTTCGGGCCCACCGTCAAGCCGGGCACACCGATACAGGAAGTCGGCAGCCTCTACCCGCTGGAAGCGCTGATCGAGGGCCCCGGTATCGTGGACTATGTGGTGGGCGCCATGCCTGGGCCAGGCGTCTACGTGTTGGGAACGCACGACCATCCCAAGCAGCAGCACTACCTGAATCTCTACAAGCTGGGCGAAGGCCCGCTATATTGCTTCTACACGCCCTACCACCTGTGTCACTTCGAGGTGCCCACTACTGTGGCCCGCGCAGTGCTGTTTGCCGATGCGGCGTTGACGCCGCTTGGTGCGCCACTGGTCGAGGTACTTGCCACTGCCAAGATCGACCTCAAGGCAGGGCAGACGATTGACGGGCTGGGCGGTTACATGACCTACGGTCTGGCCGAGAACGCTGATGTCGCCCGCAAGGAGAACCTGCTGCCGATCGGTCTTGCCGAAGGTTGCACCCTGAGGCATGACGTCAGCAAGGACGCCTTGCTGACATTTGACGATATCGAGTTGCCGCCGGGCCGTGTTTGCGACGAGCTATGGCGTGAACAGATGCGCGTGTTTTTCCCTCAGTATTCCACCCAACCCCAAGAAAGCGAAACCGTATGAAGCTCCTTTTAACTGGCGTCGAAGGCTATATCGGCTGCCTGCTTGCCCCTTACCTGCAGGCGCGTGGCCATGAAGTCATCGGCCTGGATACGGGCTACTACCGCGATGGCTGGCTGTTCAGTGACAAATCCCTGGTGCCAGGCTTTCCACGCATCATCAACCGCGATATCCGCGACATCACGGCAGAAGATGTCAGGGGAGTTGACGCAGTGGTTCACCTGGCCGAGTTGTCCAACGACCCGCTGGGCGAGAACGTGCCCGAGCTGACCTTTCAGATCAACCATGAGGCTTCGCTGCGTCTGGCCGAACTGGCCAAGCAGGCAGGTGCCAAGCGATTTGTCTACACCTCGTCCTGCAGCGTATATGGCGTGGCCAACGGCGACGAGCCGATGACCGAGGAGTCACCGACCAATCCGCAGACCGCCTATGCCAAGTGTAAGACGCTGGTGGAGCGCGACGTGTCAAAACTGGCGTCGGATGATTTTTCACCGACCTATCTGCGCAATGCCACCGCTTATGGTGCGTCGCCACGCATGCGCTTTGACATCGTGCTGAACAACCTGTGTGGCATCGCGGCAACGACCGGCAAGATTGTCATGACCAGCGATGGCACACCGTGGCGCCCTCTGGTCCATGTGCTGGATATCTGCGAAGCCGTGGCTTGCGTGCTGGAAGCACCCAAAGAGGCCGTGCACAACCAGATTTTCAACGTGGGCCATGATGAAGACAACTACCAGGTGCGCGAGATTGCCCAGATCGTCGCTGATGTCTACCCGGGCTGCGAGCTGAGTTTTGGCCCGTCAGGCGCTGACAACCGCAGCTACAAGGTGAGCTTTGACAAGATTCACAGCCAGCTTCCGGGCTACAAATGCTCATGGAATGCACGCAAGGGCGCCAAGCAACTGCATGATGTTTATGAACGCATCGGCATCAACCAGGCCACCTTTGATGCCAGGCCATTTACCCGGCTAAAACAGCTCAAGTACCTGAGTGCTACAGGGCAGATCGACGACCGGTTCTTCTGGAACCAGTAATCCCCGGTGCCACCTGTTGATGCAGGTGGCACTGTTGTCAAACCTGGCTGGCGAAACTACGGCTTGGCATGTTCGTCTTTCCCGACAGGGGTCAAAGGGCCACGCCGCTTTCAGTGGGTGCGCCGGCGTCTTCTTGTTGAGTAAGCAGTGGCTTGTTCCGCTGCTGTTGGGCGATTTCAGTGTGCGCAGCAAGCACCCCCTTGAACCAGCCTACATTCCAGAACCATTCTGCAAGCATTTTCTGGCCGTGGGGTCTTCCGGTCATGCGTACCAGGCCTGCCGCCAAGCCCGAGGGCAATACCCTTCCCAACGTCAGGACCTGCCGGGTACGTGCAAGACGGGGCGTAGGCAGGCCGTAATGGTGAAGCAGGCGGGTGAAATCGCGGCCCCAGTTCCGGCCCTGATAGAACCTGGCCCGGTAGTCTGATTTTTCGCGGTAGTGGATCAGGGCACGTGGCTCGAAGTGCAGGGCGTAACCCGCCAGCTGCGCCCGAAAGCAGTATTCGGCATCGTGAACAATCGGAAAATCGACGCTCAGCGGCCCAAGTTTTTCGTACATGGAGCGTTGCAGACCAAATGCGCAGCCGGTTGCGGTCAGCAGGTGGGGAGGGCAGGTAATCCTGAAGATGCCTTCCGATTGATAGCCCTCTCCGTCCACAGGGTGCAGCCAGGCCGGGTTCAGCTTGCGGTGATCCAGTCGCCCATTGACGAAAGGGTGTTCGGCCAACGCTTCGCCCATGGCTGACAGCCAGCCGGGTGCGACTTCATCATCCGCTTCACAAAAAACAAAGGCGTCACCACTGGCCGCCTTGATGCCCATGTTGTAGGAGTGCGGCACGCCCAGTCGAGGCATGCCGGGCGTGAAGGCCTGAACAATCTTCAGACCCGGCAGACGGTCCCGGTATCGCTCGACGATGGCCATGGAGTTATCGGTGGAGCCGTTGTTGACAACGATCACCTCCCAGCCTCCAGGCCAGTGCTGGTGAATCAGCGCATCGAGCTGTACCGCAATCGTTTCTGCGCCATTGAAGCAGGGCAAGATCACACTTAAGCGCATTCGGTGGTCCTTCGGCCGATGTGCTCAGCCTGGTTTTGAATTGATGGCGGGTTTAACGGTATTTCTTGATCGACGCTTTGGCCATCGGTCCGATGGAGGCAGCTGTTGGGCCAGCCTCGCTGGACGCCGGTGCCGCACTGTCGGCTGGTATCTCCTCCACGCTGAGCAGTCGACGCATGGCGGCGCGCAGGAAATCACCGTTTCTGATCTTGGGTGCCAGCAACGACAGTTTTTTCAGCATCGCCTGGTAGTCACTTTCGCGGAGGGTTTCCCGCAGACCGTCGAGTTCGTGCAGGCTGCTGATGGTGACGCCTATGCCTTCCTCCAGAACAAATTGCGCCATCGCGGCTTTTTCCCAGATGATGACCGGCAGCCCCAGGGATATGTAAAGCGACAATTTATGCGGGCTGTTGTAACAAAGGTACTCGCCCATCAAGCCTGCACATGTGTCCAGGCTGGTACCTTCCCAGACCAGGCCGAAGTGATAGCGCTCGTTCAGAACAGGATTGTCCGGATCAAACATTCCCTGGTAACGAATCACCGAATTGGTCAGGCGATCGGGCTCAAAATACTGGCCGTAAGCTGACAGTGTGATGTTTTTGAACGCATCGAAGCCGCTGTCATACACATAGCTCGCCTTTTCAAATGCAAGATTGCCGGCATAGAGCAGTTTGAGCGGTGCCTCCAGCTTGTCCGCATGGTACGAAGCAGAACTTCGATTGCAATAGTCAAAGGCGCCTAGCGTGACGAGTTTCTTCCGGAATCCCTGTTGACCGAGCCATTCGGCCATTGCCGGAGTATGGGCAATGATGCCGTCGAAGAGACGCAATATCGCAAAATCGCGCCTGACCGAAGTCTTGAAACGAAGCGCAGCTATGTCATGGATGACGGTGTAAATCCTGACGCCGGTCAGCACGCTGAACAGGTAAAGAACATAGGCCCGTTTTCGCTGGTCAAACGGATATTCAACCAGAATATGACCGTCGGGCGACATGCTTTTTTTCAGGAACATCAAGAACGAAAGCGCTTGCGTGGCGGTCGACAGGGGCGGCAGGTGGAGTTTTTGGTAGCCGGTCCTCGCCAGGATCTGCGCCACATCCGAGCGCGCTTTGGAACCTGCCGTCTTTTCGTACGGTACCTCGGTCGTAAGGTGAACTTTACGAATTTTTTGCAGCGTGTCGTGTGTTGGGGTCATGCTTGGGAGTGATGGATAGAGCAATGAGCGGGTGCATCGGGGCCTCATACGCCATGTCCGGAAGCTTTACGCGGGCTGTTACCAAGCGCAAAGGTCGCGTTCGGAAAACGGCGTCGGGATCTGCGCATAAAGCAGAGGTGGCTGGCCTACACCCGGGTGTGTCGCTGGATGTCGACTGTTGCGTGGCGTACGCGGCTGGTTCCTAGGACGCTCAGGAAGGCTCCTGTAGGACGAAGCACCCCATTCACACCCTATCAGCATCCCATCCGTTGCTTGCAACTGGCGGGGGCACATCAAAAAGTCTGTTGGCAGACAGAACGGCCGACCGTTTGATCGAACAGCTCATCCGGCCAGTGATGGCGCCCGTAGACATCAAAAAGCCGGAACGTTGGCACACGGTTCCGGCTCATGGAAGGGGGGGAAGCGCGAGCTCAGCAGCGCGCCGCCCGCGATTTACTGTGACTCGTCAGCAAGCTCGTAAACGGGAATTACATCCAAAGGCCTGCCCAGCTGAATGATGATCGACCGGTTCGATTTCAACTCGATGTCCGCAGGATCACCCTGATATCGGCGCAGATTTCCGCCGTCCCTCACGTAGATCACCACAGGGGTATTGGTCACGCCCGCTACATTGCTGCGGGTTAGCGGCTGGCCCCAAATGTTGAAGTATTGGCCGAGGGTTACCGGAAGGCTGTTGGCCGGCTCAATATGAATCGTCCCAGTAAAGTCATGCCCGTGCAGCGGATAAAAGCAGGTGCTGCTCGGTACGCTGTCGCTTCCGACGATACCGATTCGCTGCGGAACGGCAAGCCGCACACCTTCCCTGAAAATCGCCAAATGGGCATGCGCGTGGTAGAGGTGTTCAAAGCGGTTCTGATTCAGGGGGCCGGCGCATGGCAGGCCATCAACCAACCCACCCTGGCCGCCACGGCCATTGGTCAGGTTGTCTTCGAGTGCGCCAAGCTGGCCGATATTGGCCTCACCCACAGCAAAACGCCTGATCAGCAAGGGTGTTGTGGAAAGCGCTGGCAGGTTGTTCCATTGGTAGTTTGGAATTTGCGCAAGCGCAGAGCCGATCTGGAGCGTAATCTCGCGGTTTGGCACCAACGGCAATGCATCAAGGCTTCCGGTGTGTTCGGTCAGCGTCGTGCCATCCTTGATGAATGCCTTGACGCCTTTTCCGGCATAGCCGGCCACGTTTTCGGGCGAAAGCGGCTGGCCCCAGACAGCAAAAAACTGCCCCAGCGTGTATGCGCCAGCGGCGCTCGACGCAAAGCGGATCTTGCCGCTGCTGTCGGTCGTTATCAGTGGATAACTGCAGCCCACTTCGCGGGTTGCCGGGTCCGCGATGGTGGCGCTGCCCTGCTGCACCATGCCAATGCTTTCAGGAACCGATACCAGCTGTCCATCGACCACGATGTTCAGATGGGTGTAGCCAAAAGCGGTTGTTGCCTTTTCGGCCTTTGTGCAGACCAGACCCTGTACCGGCAAACCTTGACCGCCCGCCGCAGTTGCGCCTTTTGCGAACGTGGCGTCGCCAACGGTGGTGCCGTCATCCAGGGTGATCGCTGCAGCCAGCGTGGGTGCTGCGGTGGTCACCGGAGCTGGCGGTTGGGCTTGCGGCTGGGCCGGCACTGCCGCTGCACTTCCACCCCCGCCGCCACCCCCGCAACCATATAAGAGAGATATGCAAACAGCTGCGACAGCGAGCTTGCAACTGGTGTCTTTGAAGTCGGTCATCAATTGATCTGTGGTTGGGACAAATTGTGAGTCTGCCGCCAATTTGAGGCGTGGCGATCAGCTCAGGACGGAGTCCTACAACACAAACCTGCTGCTTCCGAGGCAAGCGAAGCTGATGCGCGAACGATACGCCTCAAGTCTCCAGAAACGGAAATTTGAAGGCATTTTGGGCTGTAGACCAAGTACAGAGCGCATGGTCTGCTATTGAAAAAGAAGCGGCTGGTACCACCAACAGGAATCGAACCTGTATCTAGCGCTTAGGAGGCACTCGTTCTATCCATTGAACTATGGCGGCCGTGCATGCCTGGCGTGGTGCCAGGGAGTCGGAATTGTATGCGCTGTCCGCGCTGGCGAAGGCGGGTGCGGATCAGTCGTACTGGAAGGTGAAGATCAGGTCAACCGCACTGCTTTGTCCGGCTTCTACCCGTACGGTGAAGCGCTGCGACAGGTCATAAAAAACGCGCAGGGTACCCACGGCACCTGACAGGCTGCGCTCATAGGCTGCGTAGAAATTGTTGGAAAACCGCTTGCCGAGTGTGACGGCGCTGCCACCGGCGCCTCCGCTGGCATCACCGTACGAGAGCTCGTCCAGACCGAACCTGCCGGCGAGACCACCGCCGGTTCCGCCCTTGCTGCCGAGCAGGGCAACGGCTGCCTGCTGCAGCAGGGCGGCATCGCCTCCGCCGCTGGCCGACGAGCGCCCCAACACCAGCCACGACAACTTTTCGGCATCCGGTAAATCTGGCTCAGCGTACAGACGCACACGCGGCAGCAGGGCGGTTCCCTGAATCTGCACGCCCACGCGCTGGATGAGGTTTGGGCGAATCGCGAGGATGTCGAGCGTGGGGTTGTCCAGCTGGCCGGTGAAGCGGATGAAGCCCTGCTCGACATCAAGCCGCTGCCCGTAAGCGCGGTACTGACCGCCTACCGTGCGTATCTCGCCAGTCAGGCGCGGGTTTGCCAGCGACTCCGCTGCCAGCATCAGCCTACCCCGCAGCTGTGTATCGATACCCTTGCCCTGCACGCGGAAGTCGCTGCCCATGTCGAGTTCTACCGCTACCTTGACGGCCCGATCACCTTGCGCCTGCGCTGATGCAGGCTTTGCTTTTGACGTGGCGCTAGCTTCTGCAGGACCAGACTTGCCCGCAGAGCCGGCACTGGAGCTGGCGCTGCGCACCACCACATCGCTACCCAACTGGGGCGTGCCTTCTTCAGGCAGCACAATGCGCGCCTGGTCAACCTTGAGTGCGCCCGTCACGCTCGCCTGCTTGCCTTGCAGGCTGGCTTGCAGGGCACCCGACAAGGTGATCTGCCGGTCGGTGCGGATGCTGGCGCGCAACCGGTCCAACCTGATGTCCAGGCGGACGTCGGGCTTCTGGTTTAACCAGGCAGCTTGCCCCTGTGCAAACAACAGGCCGCCGCTTCCGGCGGGCCTGCCATCGGTGCCTTTCTGGGCTGCACCCTGCAGGCTGAATTCATCGATGCGCATACGGGTGCCATCCAGCGTGGCACGCAGCCGGCCGTTTCCGAATTCGATGCCGTCGGCCACTGAACGCAAGGCAAGGTCGCTGGCCTGAAGCGTGCCTGCCAGTTGCGGGCTGTCCCGATTGCCGCTGACCGCGATGTTGGTCGCGAGCGAGCCGCGTATGCGCCAGCCGGGCGGTGCCAGCACCGACCAGACGCCCAGTCGGGGCAGCTGCGCGCGCAACCGGCCATCGAGCGGCGCATCGCTGGCCCAGGTCCAGCCGCCTCCGGCATCAGCTGTGGCGGGTAAGCGCGTCAGGCGGGTCTTGATCTCACCGTTGGCGCTGCCTGCGCGCTCGCTGTCCCAGACCAGGGCCAGGCTCAGCGCGTCGCCCTCATTGACCAATGAAATGCGCGCCTCCCGGATACCTGCAGCCACCCGCGCCGTCCTGCCCTCAGCGTTTTCGGCCTGCACCGTGATGTCGCCGCCGCGTCGAAGCAGGCCTGCCTTGACATCGATACGGTCGGTCAGGCGGGCGTCCCACGACCCGTCAAAAACAAGGTCGCCGGTCAGCAGCGAGCCCGCCAGTTGCGGTCCTGCAAACAGCTCGGCCCACGCCATGGGCAGCCCGGTCAACTTGCCAGCTGTCGTCAGCTGGTTGTTGGACCAGCGCACCGGCTCCCATGAGATGGTGGCGCTGGACGCCTGCGCGGTAGGTGCGCTGAGCACTGCTTCGCCCGCGCCGGCCTCAAAAGCGGCCGCCCCGTTGGCCGTTGGAGCCGGCGTCCAGCGCAGCGGCACCGGCTGGCGCAGGCCCAGCCCCCATGTGCCGGTGCTGATGGCAGGCTCCACCACACTCGCATCCAGCCTTTTGACGACGACTCGCCAGGCCGAAGCTGCCAGCGTTTTTGCGGGCCCGGGCGTTTGCACCTGGCCGCCTTCTGCATCCAACTGAAGGCGTAGCCGGCGTTGATCGCTGTCAAACCTGCCGCGCAGCGAAAGCTGCGCCTGGCTCAGCCGCCCGGACACGTCGGCCTGCACATCGCGAAACACAAGACGTGTTGGCGTGGCGCCGGGGACCGCATCAGCTGCGCCTGCCGCTATGTCGGCGCTTGGCGTTGCCGCAACTTCATTGCTGGTGGATATCGTGCTCGTGGCGGTGCCGGCCGAAGCTGTCGCGGTTACCGGCATTGTTGACGTCGTCGTCGTAGGGGCGGCTGCAGTTTTGATGTTTGAGGTTGGCGGCGTCAGCGCCAGTGTGGGTACGGACAGGCGGGCCTTGACCGCAGGATCTTGCCAGCCTCCTTGCCACTGGGCTGCCACCTGGGCGCTGCCGCTGGCAGCACTTGACCGCAATTGCGCTTGCAGGTCTGCAGGAACTCCCGGCAACCTGCCGATCCATCCGATGGCTTCCGCAGCGTTACGCATGCGAAGGTCCAACTCTCCGCCGCCGGATTTTTCGCGCAGCTCGCCTTTGAGCTGCGCGTTCAGGCCCGGCGCGGTAAGCGTCAGGTTTGCCTTTCCCCCGGGCTGGGCGATCTGCGCCTCAAGCGTGCCGGCCAGCTCGCCGTCGTCCGTACGGACCTGCAAGGCCGACAGGGCCAAGGTGCCGCCCGCCACTTGGGGGCTCCAGGTGCCGCTGGCGCTGGCGCTTTGCAGGCGCAACTGTGCCAGCGGGCTGCTGCGCGCGGGGCGTTCTGTCGTACTTGCCTTCAGGTCTGCATCGAAGTTGATGGCGTCGAGCTGGCTGCTGGCTGTGGCTTGTCCAGCCAGCGGCAGCGAGGCCAGCTGTGTGTGCAGCCGAGCCGGATCGATGTTCTTGAGGATGGCCCGCAGCTTCCACACTTGCGGCGCCATGCGATGCGCGGGCTGCGCGGGCGATGATGATGGCGCGGCTGCAGGCGGCGCCCATGTGCCAGTGGCTGACAACTCACCACCGGCGGTAAGCGCACGCATTGACTCCACCGCCACAACGCCGCCTTGCCATTGCGCACTGGCCCGCAGTTCGTCCAGCGGCAGGCGCTGTTTGTCGATAGGCCCGGCCATGCTGTTGGTCAGTTGGAGCTGTACAGACCAGCTGTCATGGGCAGGCTTGCCCCCGGCGCCAGGCACCGCTGGCGCCAGGGGACGCACGCTTGCGGTGCCGTTCAGCAGGGTCTGGGGTGCCTGCGGCCACAGGGCTCCCACGTTCAACTGGTTGAAGACCGCTTCCGCACGCGGAACAGGTTGCGCTGCCCACGGCGTGACTGTTGCCGTGAGGCTCACCTGCGGCTGCGTGGTGACGGGTATCGCAGGGCTTGCGGTGGGCGTGCCCGCAGGCAGTGCGTTTGTCGCTGTAGCGGCCAGCGGTGCGCTGGTCTGCGCAGATGCGTTGATGCTCAGCTCGGTCAATGCCCCTGTTGCCGTGGCCTGAAAGGTGACCGGAACCGTGGTGCTGTTGCCGCCGGGCACACTCAAAACCAGGCCGCCCGACACCGCCCCATCAAGCTGCAGTGGGCTGCTGTCCGTCAAGGCCGCTTTCCCGCTGTACCGACCTCCAAATCCCTGAAGGTTGGCGAGTACCAGCCGATGCACGCGCTTGTCGTACCCATAGCTGCCCTTCACATCCGAGATTTCCATCGGATCAGGATTTGCGCGCTGCGTCAGCCGAAGGCTGCCCAGCGACAACTCGTCCAGCGTCAGCGCTACTGGCAGGCGAATGTTGTCGGGCGGACCCGCCGCCGGTGGCGTTGGCGGACGCTGGTCATCCACCGCAAGCCTCGCCACCGCAACCCGGTCCAGCTTGAGCGTGCCTGTCAAGATTGAAAGCGGTTGCCAGGCGAGGCTGACATCTGTAGCGTCTACCTTCAAACCTTCCTTTCGCCACTGCAGACGGTCGATATGCCCGCCTGCCCGAAGTGATCCGGTGACGCCGTCGGTGCTGAGTTGCTGCGGCGGGCTGATCAGGTGCTTTTGCGCCAGGCGGACAGCGGCGGCCAGCGAGCCGTCAGTACCCGTCCACCACCACGCCACGGCAGTTGCTATTAAAAAAATAGCTATAACCCCTGACAAGAAAAGGGCTAGGGGCCTAAAGCATTCAAATTTTCGTTTACGGCGGGCAAGCCCTGGCCGGTGCCGATCGTCACCGGAATTTTCCGGGCTTGGGTCGTCATTCACGCTCAAAAGACAAACCCTATGCTGGTATGCAACCGCACCTGTCTGGCCTTGACGCCATAGGCCACATCCAACTGCAGCGGACCAATCGGGCTTTTCCAGCGAATGCCGGTGCCGATGCCAACCGACGGCCGAAGGTCACCGGCCTTGTCGGCAACCGAGCCGGCGTCGATAAAAACCGTGTTTTCGAATTCCGTCAGCAGGCCATTGCGACGAAGCGGGCGCTGGTATTCCACGCTGGCAACCGCCAGATAACGGCCCGGGCCCACCACGCCATTGGCCTGCCGTATACCGATATCGCGATAGCCGTAACCCCTGACGGTCGCGTCACCACCGGTTCGAAACAGCTCGGTGGACGGAAGCCGCGCGCTGTCCTTGGCCAGCACGGCTCCAGCCTCGGCGCGCAGCGCGATGCGGCCGGTTTGAAGCGGCCTGATGCCCAGCCAGCGTCCTGTCGTGCGCAGATAGGGCGAACGATCGCCGGTCAATGTATGGCCAGCGCCAACCTGCACGCTGAGGCCAAAACCCTTGTTGGGAAAAGGCAGGCTGTCGAAGTAGCGGCCGGTCCAGATGGCGTTGGCGCTGATGGCTGAG
Source organism: Polaromonas sp. (assembly GCA_028291985.1). Classification (GTDB taxonomy): domain Bacteria; phylum Pseudomonadota; class Gammaproteobacteria; order Burkholderiales; family Burkholderiaceae_C; genus Polaromonas. The sequence continues at coordinate 20,587 of JAQGNE010000069.1, forward strand.
CCATCACCCGCATCGGCAGCGGCAAGCCCGCTGGTGCCCATGCCACTGACCCTGGCGCGGTCGTACTGCAGGTACAGGTTGCGGTCGATGCGTTCGCCGATCTGGTTGCGGCCGAACCGCAAGCGCTGCGAGTTCGTCACCAGGCCGTCATCGTCAATCCGCTCGATTCTGGCAAGGCCCGCCCAACGGCGGTTGGCCTCGTCCGGCAGGGATGTCCATTCGGTCTCCAGAAACGGATTTTTTCGCTCGATGGTGAGACGGTTGACCGAGCGCCAGTCGGTTCCGAAAGCCTTGTGATGCGTGTATTCAACAGATGCGCGCGGACCAGAATCTGTGGTCAGCCCAATACCCAGCACCACCTTGGTCAACTGGGCTTCGCGCACCTGAACCTGAACCGGCGTTGCGGCGGGGTCCGTTGTGCTGTCTGCGTTGATGAACACGTTGGCAGAGTCGAAATAGCCGCTCGATGCCAGCCGCTGCTGGGCTTCCAGCAGCTCTTTCTGGTCATAGACAGCGCCTTCCTTCAGGCGCGCCAGCCGTGGCACCAGCACCGGGTTGTAGCGCTCCACACCGGTAACCTCCAGCCGGCCCAGACGGTAGGTCGGTCCTGAATCGAGCTTGAGGCCGAGAAACGCGCTGTTGCTCGCCGGGTCGATGTCCGCCAGGCTGTCGGCAATGCGTCCGGTCGGGTAACGGCGCGCCGTCAGGTCGCGCAACGCCTGTGTCTTGGCGCCGTCCCAACTGTCCTGGGTAAAGGTCTGGCCTGGCGGCAAGCGCCAGTTGCGCTGAATGGTCTGGCGCTGCTCGATCGCATCCGGCTCGGCCGACTGTTCTATTTCACCGGCAAAGGCAATGTCAACGGCTTTGATCAGGGTAAGCGGCCCTGGCTCGACAGTAATCGCAACCGCGGGCGGCGCACCGGCATTGCCTTCACGCGTGATGGTGATGGCGGGGCTGAAGTACCCGAGCGTGCCCACCAGATTTCTCACATTGCGCTCAGCCAGCTCGACAAGGCGGGCCAGCTCTGCATCGTCCAAATCAGTGACCGCCCGGTAGCGCTGCAGTTCCAGATGCTTTTCGATCAGGCCGCGCACCGTGTCAGGCGCACGTACCGAAATATTGAATGCAGCTGCTTCAGGTCCGGCTGGGGTCGGGCTGACCTCGGTTTCGACAGGTGCAGACGATGGGAGTGGAGCGGGCGGAGGTGCAGGCGGCATCACGCTTGGGTCTGTCTGCGCAGATGACGGCGCGGGCGCGCCGCCTGGCCTTTCGCCAGCAGCTATCGGCAGCGTTTGCGCTTGCACCCGTCCAGCAAGAAGCAGCCAGCAGCCCAGAAGAACCGAGGCCGCTGTCAGCACTGGTGCGGCCTTGCGGTTGCTGAGAAAAATCACAAGCTCAGTTTACTGGAGGCCTTTTTCGGTATTTGGCTTCCGGGCCGCAGTTGCCTTCTTTTCAGCCTGAGTGCATGTAGGTGCATTTCGCGTTGTCGTGCTGAACGTGTCTTCAAGCCATCAGCGCCTGCGTCTTATTTGGAAAGAAGCCGCATGGCCTCTTCCAGTCCCTTGATCGTCAATGGGTACATGCGCTGGCTGACGAGCTGCTGTATCACGCTAATGCTCTGCCGGTACTGCCAAACGCCCTGCGGCTCCGGGTTGATCCATGCAAACTTCGGGAAGGCATGGGTCAGCCGCTGCAGCCATTCCGCGCCAGATTCTTCGTTGTTGTATTCGACACTGCCGCCCGGCTGCAAGATTTCGTAGGGGCTCATGGTCGCGTCGCCGACAAAGATCAGCTTGTAGTCCTTGTTGTACTTGCGAATGATGTCCCAGGTTGCAAACTTTTCACTGAAGCGCCTGCGGTTGTTCTTCCACATGAAGTCGTAGACACAGTTGTGGAAGTAGTAAAACTCGAGGTGCTTGAACTCCGCCTTCACAGCCGAGAACATCTCTTCAACCCGGCTGATGTGGTCATCCATCGTGCCGCCGACATCCATCAGCAGCAGCACCTTCACATTGTTGTGGCGCTCGGGAACCATCTTGATGTCGAGCCAGCCTGCGTTGGCTGCCGTGGACTTGATGGTGTCAGGCAGGTCCAGCTCTTCAACATGGCCCTCGCGCGCAAACTTGCGCAGGCGGCGCAGGGCGACCTTGATGTTGCGGGTGCCGAGCTCCTGCGTGTCGTCATAGTCCTTGTAGGCACGCTGGTCCCAGACCTTGACTGCGCTCTTGTTACGGCCTTTTTCCTGGCCAATCCGAATGCCCTGGGGGTTGAAACCATTGGCCCCGAATGGCGATGTACCGCCGGTGCCAATCCATTTGCTGCCCCCTTCGTGGCGCTCCTTTTGCTCCTCAAAGCGCTTTTTCAGCGTCTCCATCAATTCGTCCCAGCCCATCTTTTCGATCTTGGCTTTGTCTTCGGGGCTGAGCTCCAGCTCCAGGTTTTTACGCAGCCATTCACGCGGTATGTCTTGCGTGAAGTCGGCCACCATCTCCACACCCTTGAAGTAGGACGCGAAGGCGCGGTCAAACTTGTCGTAGTGCTTTTCATCCTTCACCAGAATCGTGCGGCTGAGGTAGTAAAAATCTTCGATCTTGTAGGCGCCTTCACCGGCATCGCCTGCGGCATCGGGCCTGCTGCTGTTGGGACCCACGACGCCTGCCTCAAGCGCTTCCAGCAACATCAGGTATTCCTTGACGGAAACCGGGAGCTTGGCTGAGCGGAGTGTGTAGAAAAAATCGATGAGCATAAAAAGCCTCTGGCTGGAAATGGCAATGGCCCCGGGGCGATCACCATCAGATGCGGATTCCGGCTTGCAGGTTCAACGCGGTTTGTCGAGCAGATAAAGAAGCTGTGCCTTGGCCTCTGGCCACTCACCGGACCGCATGCTGTACATCACGGTGTCACGTATGGTGCCGTCGCGCCGCAGGTCATGGCCGCGCAGCACACCGTCTTTCTGGGCGCCGAGTCGCTCGATGGCGCGCTGGCTGGCAAAGTTGAAATTGTCGGTACGCCAGCCCACCACATGGCATGCCAGGGTTTCGAACGCATGTGTCAGCAGCAGCAGCTTGGCTGTGGAATTGACATGCGTGCGCTGGCAACTGCGGGCGTACCAGGTGTAGCCAATTTCGACCCGTTTGACCGCGGGCACGATGTCGTGAAAGCTGGTGGAACCGAGCACTTTTCCGGTGGAGGCGTTGATCACGGCAAATGCAAAGCGATTGTCCGTTTGCACGGCAGTTTCGATGTAGCTTCGGGTTTCATCCGGCGCCGGCACCGAGGTGATGCGCAGCTGCCAGAGTTCGCCATCGCGGGCTGCAGTTCTCAGCCCGTCCTCGTGTTGCAGCCCCAACGGCACCAATTTGACGTTGCGCGCTTCCAGCGTGACAGCTTGCACAAAAGCCACGGCTAGGTCTTGTCGCTGATGTCTTTGGCCTTCCGGCGGGATCTCCAGCGCCGCGCCAGTTGCAGACCCAGGCCTCCGCCCAGTCCGACCAGCACAATGCCGAAAATGCTGCTGTTGCTATAGCCGGCGGCAAAAATATCCAGCCCCAGCAGGCGGCCCAACCAGTAGCCCAGCAAGGCGCCACCGACAAAACCGATCGCATCGGACAGCCCTTCAAGAAGCAATGAGGTGTTGTTCATAGGGGTGTCCTAGCGATGATTGCGCTGCATGAACACCAGCTTTTCAAAAAGCGTCACATCCTGTTCGTTCTTCAGCAGGGCGCCGACCAGAGGTGGCACGGTAACTTTGTCATCCGCGCTCTGCAAGGCTTCCAGTGGAATGTCTTCAGCCACCAGCAATTTCAGCCAGTCCAGCAGTTCACTGGTGGACGGTTTTTTCTTCAGGCCCGGCAGGTTGCGCACGTCATAAAAGGTTTTCATGGCCGCCGCCAGAAGTTCTTTCTTCAGCCCCGGAAAGTGCACATCAACGATCTGGCGCATGGTATCGGCATCAGGAAACTTGATGTAGTGAAAAAAGCAGCGCCGCAGAAAAGCGTCAGGCAACTCCTTTTCGTTGTTCGAGGTGATGAACACCAGCGGACGGTGCTTTGCCTTGATCAGCTCACGCGTCTCATAAACATAGAACTCCATGCGGTCGATCTCGCGCAGCAGATCGTTCGGAAACTCGATGTCTGCCTTGTCGATCTCGTCGATCAGAAGCGCTACCGGCTGCTCCGAGGTAAAGGCCTGCCATAGCACGCCCTTGACGATGTAATTGTGGATGTTTTTGACCTTCGCGCCGCCATCCACACTGCTTAGCTGCGAATCCCGCAGCCGCGACACCGCGTCATATTCATATAAGCCTTGCTGCGCCTTGGTGGTGGACTTGATATGCCACTGCAGCAGCGGCAAACCCAGCGCAGTCGCGACTTCTTCGGCCAACATGGTTTTGCCGGTTCCGGGCTCGCCCTTGACGAGCAGCGGTTTTTTCAGCGTGGCAGATGCATTGACAGCCAGCATCAGGTCTTGCGTCGCAACGTATTTTTCAGAGCCTTGAAATTTCATGAAAGTCCGGATGTGGAGGGCTAGGGTTTAAATCTGCGGACAGGCCAATCACGATTCTGGTGCATCCCATCGTTGCTGCTGGCCGGCACGGACATTTGCGCCTGTCTGTTTTAGCGGAACAACACCGACCAGGCAGGCGACCATGCCAGCGCAGATATAATCCGGGGCTGATCAAGAGACCACGTCCCACCCCGAATCCATTCGATTGTGCGCGCAAAATGAACAAGCTTTTCTCCACCGTATTCGCTGCTGCTGTCGCCTGTGTGACCTTTTCGGTCCAGGCACAGGACGCTAAGGGCGACGTCAAGGCGGGCGAAGCCAAGATCGCCATGTGCATCGGTTGCCATGGCATCAAGGGCTATCAGGCAACGTTTCCTGAAGTCTACAAAGTGCCGATGATTTCCGGGCAAAACGCGGCTTACATCTCCTCAGCCCTGCAGGCTTACAAGAAGGGCGTGCGCAAGCACCCCAGCATGCGCGGCATTGCCGAAACCCTGACCGACCAGGATATTGCCGACCTGTCTGCCTACTATGGCGCGAGCGGCGTGGTTGCCGGCGGCGAGTTGGCAGCCAAGCCTTCCAAAGAGCCCAGCGCACAGGTTCAGGCACTGCTGGCCAAAGCCAACTGCGCGTCATGCCATGGCGCCAACTTTGCCAAGCCGATTGACCCGTCCTATCCCAAGATCGCAGGCCAGCACGCTGACTACCTGTTTGTCGCGCTCAAGGCGTACAAGGTCAGCAACAACGCCAAGGTGGGCCGTGACAACGCCATCATGGCCGGCATGTCCAAGCAGTACACCAATGCCGAACTCAAGCTGATTGCCAATTACCTGTCGTCGATTGACGGCGACCTCAAGACGGTGTCGCAAAGCCGCTTTCGCTGAGGCGTGTTGATTTTAAAAAAAAGCCGCTCATCAGCGGCTTTTTTCACGTTCACCCGTTCCTGCCGGGAATGTGCCTGCTCGTGGATGCGTCAGTCACGCGTGGCTGCGCGTTGCACGCAAGCCAGGTAGGCAGCACCATCCGGCGGCTTGCCAGCGCGCTGGCTTTCCCAGACCATTTGCCCCAGGCAATCCATGGCGTCATGATGGGCGTCATGCAATGAGCCCCGACGGGCAGCCAGCAGCTCGACGGCCTGGCGTATGCCGCGTGGCTGGTCAATCGAGCATTGTTCGCTGATCGACAGATGCATGGACAGGTGCAAAAAAGGATTGGTCTTTCCTGCCTCCACGTCATACATTGCCAGAAGCGCGGCATCAGTGTCAGAAAAATCAGCGTGGTATTCCGGATGCTCCGCCACCCACTGGCTTGCTATGATTTCAAGAGCTTCAAGCGGTTCCCGCGCCCGGCCCTTGGCATGAACAGAGCAAAAAAAGCGGCGAACATCGGCTTGTGAGGGCGTAAACATGCGGGGAGGTTATCACGCACGCCTCGCCTCGTTCCGCACACGGTTTTTGCGCCCGTGCATTGATTTCAAGCGCGGCTTGCGTCCTACATACAAACGCTTTTGGTCTCTTTACAGTAGAGCTTGATGCGTGGGGCGCCGGGGCCCGACGATCGTTTCTTTTCCTATCAATCCCGGCAAGGGAGACGGATATGAATGCAGCAAAAATCGCCGGAATTGTTTTGGTGGTGCTGGGAATAGCCGGCTTTTTCACGGGCGGTTTCAGCTTCTCGAAGGACACTACTGCTGCAAAGCTTGGCCCGCTCGAACTGACGGTTACCGAAAAGCAGTCCATCAATGTTCCCCAGTGGCTCAGCCTGGGCGCGCTTGCGCTGGGCGCCGTGGTTCTGGTGATCGGTTTTCGCAAGCCCTGATAGGCCATATCGCACGGGCGTCAGGCTCGCTGGGCAAGCAGCAGACCCGAAATGGTCTGGGCTGCCACCAGCAGCTGGGGCAGCATGGTGTGCTGCATCTGGGTGGCCTTGGTGCGCATGGCCTGACCGCTCACATTGAGTGCCGCTACCGTCCGGCCGTTGCGTCCGATGATGGGCGCTGCCATCGAAATCAGGCCTTCTTCCAGCTCCTGATCGACAAGGCACCAGCCCTGACGCCGGGCCTGCGCGACGCGTCTGGTCAGAAGGGCCATGTCAGTCACGGTATGTCGCGTTCGCGGGGTCCTCTCCGATGCCAGCAGGCGTCGTTCAAGCTCATCCTCGGGCAATGCAGCCAGCAGCACTCGGCCCATCGACGTACAAAACGCGGGCAGCCGTGAACCGACACCCAGGCCGATGCTCATGATCTTGTGGGTCGATACCCTCAGCACATAAATGATGTCGCTTCCATCCAGCACAGCGGCTGAACAGGACTCCCTGAGCTGCCCCGCCAGGGATTCCATGACCGGTTCGGCCAGGTTCCATATCGGCATTGACGACAGGTAGGCAAAGCCCAGGTCCAGGATGCGTGGGCTCAAGCTGAACAGCTTGCCGTCTGTGGTGACATAGCCCAGCGCCTGCAGCGTCAACAGGATGCGGCGTGCGCCGGCCCGGCTGAGGCCTGTGCGGGCGGCCACCTCGCTCAGGGTCTGCTGTGGCGCAGCAGCGCTGAAGGATCGGATCACTTCCAGCCCCCTTGCGAAAGACTGCACGTAGCCGTCGCCGGGCGACGGGTCACCGGCCCGTGTTGACGCTGCATTTGCCATATGCCACTGATTCTCCTAGAATTCATTATACGAACATAAGTTCAAATGACGAACAAAAGCGCCATAGCTGTTTGTTCTTTGCAGCTACCTGCGCTTTCCGTATACCTTCCCTGCACTTCTGCCTGTTCATTTGCCGGAGCATCCACTTGATCAACAAAATTGCCGCATCGGTGGCCGACGCACTTGCAGGCGTCAAAAACGGCTCTACCGTTCTGATTGGTGGGTTTGGCACTGCCGGTATTCCCAATGAGCTGATTGACGGCCTGATCGAGCAAGGCGCCAGAGACCTCACCATCGTCAACAACAACGCTGGCAATGGCGAGACCGGTCTGGCTGCGCTGCTCAACGCCGGTCGGGTTCGCAAGATCATCTGCAGCTTTCCGCGCCAGGCCGACAGCCATGTTTTCGACGCGCTTTACCGCAGTGGCAAGCTTGAACTTGAACTGGTGCCACAAGGCAACCTGGCCGAGCGCATCCGCGCGGCCGGCGCGGGTGTTGGCGCATTTTTCTCGCCCACCGGTTTTGGTACCGATCTCGCCAAAAACGCTGACGGCAGCTTGAAAGAAACCCGTTGCATCAACGGCAGAAACTACGTACTGGAGATGCCGATTCACGGCGATCTGGCTTTGGTGAAAGCCGAGAAAGGCGACCGGTGGGGCAATCTGGTTTACCGCAAGGCAGCCCGCAACTTCGGGCCTGTGATGGCGACGGCGGCCCGCGTCACGGTGGCCACCGTCCATGAGGTGGTTGAACTGGGTGCGCTGGATCCCGAGCAGGTTGTGACGCCGGGCATCTTTGTTCGCCATGTCGTCCAGATTGCCCGTACAGCGACGCAAGCTGGCGGGTTCGACAAGAAAGCGGCCTGACATGCTGACACTTCATTCATCGTGCCCCCTTGGGCGCCGTGCGCCCCAGGGCCTGCCAGGGGCCGTGCTGCCCTTTTTAAAGTGACTGCCATGGCCTACCAAAAACGCAGCAAAGACCAACTGGCCGCCCGCGTCGCCCAGGACATCCATGAAGGCGCTTTCGTCAACCTGGGTATCGGCATGCCGACGCTGGTGGCCAACCATATTCCCGCCGGGCTTGAAGTCATTCTGCACAGCGAAAACGGCATACTGGGCATGGGGCCGGCGCCGCCGGAAGGCCAGGAGGATTACGACCTGATCAACGCTGGCAAGCAGCCGGTGACCTTGCTCCCGGGCGGGGCGTACTTTCACCATGCAGACAGCTTTGCCATGATGCGTGGCGGTCACCTTGACATTTGCGTGTTGGGCGCCTTTCAGGTGTCGGCCACCGGTGACCTGGCAAATTGGCATACCGGTGAGACTGGCGCCATTCCAGCGGTGGGCGGCGCCATGGACCTGGCCATCGGCGCCAGGCAGACCTGGGTCATGATGGACCTGCTAAGCAAAAAAGGCGAGAGCAAGGTGGTTGCGCAATGCACCTATCCGCTCACCGGCATCGGCTGCGTGAAACGCATCTACTCCGACCTGGCGACGCTGGAATGCACGCCGCAGGGCTTAAAGCTGATCGACTGCGTCCAGGGGCTAGGGCATGAAGAGCTTGAGCGCCTGGTGGGGCTGCCGATTGCGACCTGACACCCGGATGAACCTTTTCAGCAAGCGCGCCGTCCGCTGTTTGCCGCCTGCTCGCGGCCTTGCGCAAACCGCACATGGTGTGCACCGGCATCAACAACTTTCACTCCAACCCACACATCATGACTACCCAAGCCTTTATCTGTGATGCCATTCGCACCCCCTTTGGCCGTTACGGTGGCGCCCTCAGCAGTGTGCGCACCGACGACCTGGGAGCCATTCCGATTCAGGCACTGATGCAGCGCAACCCGCGCGTCGACTGGCAGGCCGTGACCGATGTCATCTACGGCTGCGCGAACCAGGCGGGCGAAGACAACCGCAACGTTGCCCATATGTCGGCGCTTCTGGCCGGACTGCCGATAGACGTGCCTGGCGCGACCATCAACCGCCTCTGCGGCTCGGGGCTGGACGCCGTGGGCACGGCCGCGCGAGCCATCAAGGCGGGCGAGGCCACGCTGATGATTGCCGGCGGCGTTGAAAGCATGAGCCGCGCGCCGTTTGTCATGCCCAAGGCTGAAAGTGCCTTCAGCCGCAGCAATACGGTGTATGACACCACTATCGGCTGGCGCTTTGTCAACCGGTTGATGAAAGAAAAGTACGGCGTAGACGCCATGCCCGAAACCGCGGAAAACGTGGCCATCGACTACGGTATCAGCCGCGCTGACCAGGACAAGATGGCGCTGGCGAGCCAGACCAGGGCCGTCGCGGCGCAGAAAGCCGGCCACCTGGCGCGCGAGATCACGCCCGTGTCGATCCTGCAGAAAAAGGGTGACCCGGTACTGGTCAGTCAGGATGAGCATCCGCGCGAGACTTCATTGGAGTCGCTGGCGCGGCTCAAGGGCGTGGTGCGGCCGGACGGCAGCGTCACCGCAGGTAACGCCAGCGGCGTGAATGACGGCGCCTGTGCGCTGCTCCTTGCCGACGAGGCAAGCGCCGGCAGGCAAGGCCTCACGCCTCGCGCCCGCGTGGTGGGCATGGCTACCGCTGGTGTTGCGCCCCGCATCATGGGCATTGGCCCGGCGCCCGCCACCCAAAAAGTGCTGGCCCTGACGGGGTTGACCATGGCGCAGATGGATGTGATCGAGCTGAACGAAGCATTTGCGGCGCAAGGCCTGGCGGTGCTGCGTTTGCTGGGTCTTGCGGATGACGATGAACGCGTGAATGCCTGGGGCGGCGCGATAGCGCTGGGTCATCCGCTAGGCGCCAGCGGCGCGCGCCTGGCAACCACGGCTGTCAACCGGCTTCACGCCGGCGGCGGCCGCTACGCGTTATGCACCATGTGCATCGGGGTGGGGCAGGGTATTGCGCTGATTCTTGAGCGCGTCTGACGGTCTTGCTGTTGTTATGTCGGTCGGGCCAAAGCCCGGTCGGTCATGTCGGTCGGGCCAAGGCCCGGTCGTTTGCCTGTTTGGCGTAGCGGTTGCGTTCGATGCGCCGGCGCATTTTTTTTACCCACAAGGAGTCCCACTGATGACCGTTTTTTCCGTACCGCGACGCACCATTGTGCTGGCCGCGCTTTCCCTGATGAGCACGGCGACGTATGCCCAGGGCAGCAGGCCGGTCAGGATCGTGGTGCCGTTTGCGCCCGGCGGTGGCAATGATGTTTTTGCACGCCAGATGGCCAAGGGCCTGGGCGACCTGCGCCCGCAAGGTGTGGTTGTCGAGAACAAGCCCGGCGCGGGCGGCAACCTGGGTACCGAACATGTGGTGCGCAGCGCACCGGACGGCCTGACGCTGCTGCTGGGCCATTCGGGCACCGTGTCGATCAATGCCGCGCTGTACAAGCAGCTGAAGTACGACGCCAGCAAGGACCTGATGCCGGTGGCGATGTTCGCCTCGTCCGCGCTGGTGCTGGTGGTTCCGGCTGCCTCCAGCGTCAAGACGGTGGCCGACCTGATAGCACTGGCCAAGGCCCAGCCCGGCGCGCTGACCTACGCGTCCAGCGGCAGTGGAACCGGCGCTCACCTGACGGGCGAAATGTTCGAGCAGAAAATTGGTGTCAAGCTCAATCACATCCCCTACAAAGGCACCGCGCCGGCCATGACGGATGTAGCAGGGGGCCAGGTCGCCATGATGTTTGGCGTCATTCCTCCGGCGCTGACGCTGGTCAAAAGCGGACGCTTGCGCGCGCTGGCGGTCACCGGCAGCAAGCGCAATCCCTCCATGCCGGATGTGCCTACTCTTGCAGAATCCGGTGTGGCGGCGCTGGCTGGTTTTGAGAGCACCCTGACGTACGGCCTGCTGGCCCCTCGCAACACACCCGAGGCGCTGGTCAGGGAACTCGCAGCCCAGATTCTTGCGGTTGCTGCGACCCCTGAATTCCAGTCGCGCCTGGGTGTCGAGGGTGCGGTGCCGTTGCTGGGCGGCCCGGCCGACTATGCCGCGCTGATCAGCCGGGAAAGCGCGAAGTGGGCGGATATCGTGAAGGTTTCCGGCGCCACTGCCGAATAGGACTTCGGTCAGTGCGGGAGTGGCGGCACGGTATCGGTTTCCGGAGGCGGTGCCCAGACCGCACGGCTGTCTGCGACTTGCCCCCTCCCTGATGTTTGCTATTGTTTATGTAGCTTAAACCCATGGATGGATAAGGGCTAGAGTCACTTTTTGTTCAAATAATGGCATTTTCATTGATCACCGACCCGTTTTTCTATGCGGTGGCCATTCCGGCGGTGCTGCTGCTGGGCATCAGCAAAAGCGGGTTCGGTGCGGGATTCGGCTCGCTGGCGGTTCCCATCATGGCGCTGGCGGTGACGGTGCCACAGGCTGCCGCCATCCTAATGCCGGTGCTGTTGCTGATGGACATTCTGGGCATGGCAGCCTTTCGCAAGGACTTCGACATGAAGTTGGTGAAGTTTCTGGTGCCATGCGGGCTGGTGGGCACAGTCATCGGTGCCTTGCTGTTCCGCGCGCTGGATGCGCGCACCGTGGCCGGCATTGTGGGCATCTTCACCCTGCTTTTTTTGGCGCAGCGGTTGGTGTTTCCGCCCCGGCCTGACAGCCCGCCGCCGCCCCGCTGGCTCGGCGGGATGCTGGCCGTGACCTCGGGTTTTACCAGTTTCGTCGCACATGCCGGCGGGCCACCGCTCAATGCCTATGTGATTCCCCTGCGGCTCCGCCCGGTGCTCTTCACCGCCACGATGGCTTTTTTCTTTTTCGTGATCAACCTGTCCAAGTGGATTCCCTATGCCTGGCTGGGCTTGTTGGATGTCCGCAACATGGCGACCTCGCTGGTGCTGCTGCCGCTGGCACCGGTTGGCGTGCTCGTCGGCGTGCGGCTGGCACGGACCATCAGTCAGGTGCTTTTTTACCGCCTGCTCTACAGCGGTATGTTGCTGACGGGCTGCAAGCTGGTGTGGGATGGCTTTCACTGAGGACGACCGGCCTGGTCAGAGCAACGCCCTCGAATAGAGCGCAGTGCAAAATATCCCCGAAATTGCCGGCAAATTTGAAAGCAAATGAAACCGCAAGACTAGAATGTTTCGACGTCCGCTGTCCAGCTTGCTGCCCTTGCAAGCCGGCGTTCACTTCCTGGCGTCAAGCGCCGCGCATCTGTGCCCATGAGCCCTACCCAGCTTGGTCGATACGAACTCATTCGCGTGCTGGGCAAAGGCGCGATGGGGCTGGTGTACGAGGCGCGCGATCCGAATCTCGAACGCCGCGTGGCGATCAAGACCATCAAGGTCGACAACCTGTCGGCGCTTGAGGCCGCTGACTATGAGGTGCGCTTTCGCACCGAGGCCCGTTCTGCCGCGCGGCTGCAGCATCCGAATATCGTCAGTGTCTATGACTCCGGCCGTGACCAGGATGTGGCCTATCTGGTCATGGAGTTTGTGTACGGTGAAGACCTCAAGCACCACCTGGACCGCGGCCAGCGCCATACGCTGGAGCAGACGCTGCGCATCATGGCCGATCTGCTGTCGGCCCTGGACTATGCGCACCGGCAGAACATCGTCCACCGCGACATCAAGCCCGCCAACCTGTTGATGCAGGCCAGTGGCGCCATCAAGCTGACCGACTTCGGTGTGGCCCGCATCCAGGATGCGCCTGACGGCACCCGCACGCAGGGCACCATGGTCGGTACGCTCAAATACATGTCTCCAGAGCAGGTCAAGGGACTGAAGGTGGACAACCGGGCCGATATCTTTTCTGCCGGGATTGTGTTGCACCAGTTGCTGACCGGCAAGCGTGCCTTTGACGGCGAATCCGATTTCGACGTCATGCAGCAGATCATCCGCAACCATCCGGCGGCGCCCAGTTTCTTCAACCCCTCGCTGCCGCCTGCACTGGATGCGGTGCTGGCCAGAGCGCTGACCAAGTCACGCGATGAGCGTTATGCAAGCGCTCAGGAATTCGCCGACGCCCTGCAGCAAGCTGCCCTGGGCGCCAGCGACCTGGGCGTGCGGCCGCCCGGCGAGCCTGCCGCCAGTTCGTCAGGGTCGACCTGGAGCGCCACAGTGCGGGTCGGCGAATCGCTGCTGAACACGGTGCCAGGCCGCCGAGCCGACACCATGACCATGCCGCTGGCGGCGGGCACGCTGCCCGGCGTATCCGCCGTTGCGCAGGAACTGGAGCTTGTCTACTGGAAGGACGTGAAGGACTCGTCGGATATTGAAGACATCAATCTTTTCCTCGAAAAATTTCCGGCGGGCGTCTATGCCGACCTGGCGCGCCGCCGGCAAAAGAAGCTGAGCCGCGCTGGCAACGACGAAACCGATACCGGCCTCTGGACATCCTCACCCGAAAGCCCGCCCGGCAGCGCCAGCGGATGGAAACCGCCCGCCGCACCGTACCAGCCACCGGTTAAAGCCATGGCGGCCGAGGCGGTACCAGCCTTTGCAGCTGTTCCGCCGCCAGTTGCCGCATCGCCGGGCGTGGGGCCGGTTGCCTTGTCGAGTGAACCCCAGCCGTCACCAGGTCCGGCGACGGCATCAGTTGCCGCGCAAGCCAAAACGCCGGCACCAGACGCGCAAGTTTCGGGCAGCCCCGACAGGGATGCGCTCACAAAGCCGGCGGCGGGCAAAGCATCGGCCAGGTCGCGCCGCAAGGCGTGCGTCATGGCGGGCGCAACGGCCCTGCTGGTGGTAGGTGCCGGATGGGCATTCTGGCCGGTGTCCGACGCCAGTCCGGTCGAGGCAGCGCCGCTCGCCACTGGTGTGCCCGGTACGTCTGCTGCCGCAGTCGCCGCAGCGCCTTTCCCCCTTATGCCCTTGCCCGCGCCTGCGCTGGCAATCACCGCTGCCGCTGTGCCGACGCCTGCAGCCGCATCGCAAGCTGCGCCTGGCGCTGGCGCTACGGCTCCGGCTTCACGCGCATCGGCGCCATCGGGTCCGGCCCCCAAAGTAACTGCACGGGTGCCATCCGCCAGGGCAGCAGCCTCCGCCGCCAGCGCTGCGGCAGCAGTTACGCGAAGCGATCGCCCGGCCGGCAGCGAGACTGCCGATGCCACGGATGGTGCTGCGAAGCCTTCAGCGACTGCGCCAGTCCCGACGCCGCCAAAATCGGCCGGCCCGCGTCAGTTTTGTGAAGACCGCTTGCTGCTGGCCTTTCAGACGTGCATGACCGAGCAGTGTGCAAAACCGGCTTTCAGCCAGCATCCGGTCTGTGTGGAGCGCCAGATGTTCGAGCAGCGGCGTCGCGACGCTGACCAGTTCCGCCGCTAGACGCCACAGGCCCGTGGCATTTGGCGTGTGGCGATGGCGCCTCACGCTGACCGGTCTGCAACAGCGCGAGATGCGCGCTGACAGCGCCTCACCTCAACGTATCAATGACCCAATCGCAAGCCTTGGTAGTTGTGTTGCTATATAAATAATAGCTAACACCTGTTGATTCTAAAGGGCTGGTGTCACTTTTCATCGTTATTTTCAGGCTGCCAGCCCGCGGGCCTTCGCTGCGCCATCAATCGGCGCTCCTCGGCCATCTGCTCTTCCAGCTGCAGCCGGCCCTGGCGCGCCATCGCGATCAGCTTGCTACGGTCCTTTCGGTGCGGGTACATCTGCTCGAACAGCGCTATGTTGTGGCTGCGAAAGCGCATTGCACTCTGGCGCGCCTCGTGAGCCGGATGGCCCAGCAGCTCAAGCACGCTGCGGGCGCTGCGCAGGCTGGACTCGAACAGCTCACGCTCGACCATCACCACGCCGCGGTCACGCAGCTGGTTCCAGTGCGTGACATCACGCGCTCTGGCCACGATGCGCAGCTGCGGAAAATGCTGCTGCGCGAGGTCGACAATCCGGAGCGATTGCTCGACATCGTCCACCGCCACCACCAGCACGCTGGCGGTGCCCGCGCCCGCGGTGCGTAGCAAATCGAGCCGCGTGGCATCGCCATAGAAAACCCGCAAGCCAAAGGCGCGCAGGGTTTCAATCACTTCAGCGTCGTGGTCGAGCACCGTGGTAGGAACGCCCTGCGCCAGCAGCATGCGTCCGACGATCTGGCCGTAGCGGCCGAAGCCGGCGATCAGCACCGGGGCGTGCTGCAATTCGGAGATCTCGTCCATGTTCTGCGCGTCGCGTCTGGCATAGCGCGGCAGCAAAAGCTTGTCGATGGCGACCAGCAAAAGCGGCGCTATCAGCATCGACAGCGCCACGGCGCCGATCAGCAGCGACGCTGTGTCGGGCGAAAATACACGCGCACCGGCGGCGGCCTGAAACACCACAAACGCGAATTCACCGCCCTGGGCGAGCAGCACCGTAAACACCGCCCGCTCCTGGTAAGGAATCTTCATGGCGCGTGCCAGGCCGTAGATCACCAGGAGCTTGAGACCGAAAAAACCGAACAGCACCGCAGCTATCAAGGCCGGCGACTGCATCAGCACGCCGAAATCGATGCTCATGCCCACCGCGATGAAAAACAGGCCGAGCAACAGGCCCTTGAAGGGTTCGATATCGGTTTCGAGCTCGCGCCGGTACTCGCTGTCGGCCAGCAGCACGCCGGCAAGGAATGCGCCGAGCGCCATGCTCAGGCCCACCATCTGCATCAAGCCTGCGATGCCCACCACCAGCAGCAGCGATGCGGCAGTGAATATTTCGGGCGTGCCGCTGTTGGCTATCCAGCGCAGCAGGGGCCGCAGCAACAGCCTGCCACCCAGAATGATGCCGCCAATAACTGCTATTATTTTAATAGCCTCGACCCAGCGACTCGCTTGGGCCAGGCCCGCATTTTCCATGGAAACAGCGCCCAGCAGCGGCAGCAGCGCCAGGATGGGAATGGCTGCAACGTCCTGAAACAGCAGGATGGAAAACCCGGCCTGCCCGCTGGATGTCGGCATCAGGTTGCGCTCGCCGATCACCTGCAGCGCAATGGCGGTGGACGAGAGCGCCAGGCCGAGCGACGCGACCAGCGCCGTCTTCCAGCCGATGCCGAACAGCAGCGCAATGCCGGTAAGGACCGCAGCGCAGGCCAGTACCTGAGCGGTTCCCCAGCCAAATATCGGCTGGCGCAGGTTCCACAGGCGCTGCGGCTCCAGCTCCAGCCCGACCAGAAACAGCATCAGCACCACGCCGAATTCGGCAAAGTGAAGAATGTCCTGGACGTTGGTGACCAGCCCAAGCCCCCACGGGCCGATGGCGATGCCAGCAACCAGGTAGCCGATGATGGCGCCTACCCCCAGCTTCTTGGCCAGTGGCACGGCAATCACCGCGGCAGCGAGGTAGATGAAGCTGTTGAAGAGCCATGCGGGTGCGTGTTCCATCAGGCGTCCTTGGCCAGAGAAGGGCGGTCGTGCATCGGCACCACGCAGGACGGGCATTGCTCCAGATCATCCATCTCCGGCCAGGCGGGATAGGTTTGCAGACGCTCTGCAAAGGTGCTGACATGCAGGGCCAGTGCATCGCTGCTCTGCCCATGGGCGCCGTGCAGCACCAGGGGCGGCAGAAAGCGCATACCGCACAAGGAGGCGGTCTGCTCATAGGGCGGCAGGAATGCGTCAAAAAAATAGCGGTTGTAGCCCTGCGGGTGGTAGGACGCCTCCGGGCCGCCCGTGCTGGCGACGAGCCATAAATCCTTGCCCCGGAGCGCCCGCCCCGCGCGCTGATGCGCGGAAGTCTCGGTTGTGGGGTCTGCAGATCCATAGGCCCAGCCATAGGCGAGTACATCGTCGAGCCACAGCTTTTGCAGGGCCGGCATCGAGTACCACTGGATCGGGTGCAGCAGCACGACCAGGCTCGCTTTTTCAAGCGCCACCTGCTCGGCAGCGATGTCGATGGCGTAGTCAGGGTAGCTGGAGTACAGGTCACGGACCTGTACCCTTGGCTGCTCGAGCGCAGCTAGCATCAAGGGACGCGTCACGCGTGATTGCGTCCAAGAAGGATGAGCGGCCAGCATGTAGATATCGGTTTCGGCACCACTGGCGGCCTGGGCGTGTTGTGGTGTTGCGGTCATGAGGTGCGTGCATTCATGCCGTTACGATAGCGCAACGCGCAGCCGCTCGACAGACAGGAGATCCGTATGCCGATGGTCGTTATTGCCAATCCAAAGGGCGGCGTCGGCAAGTCGACGCTGGCCACGCAGGTGGCCGGATATTTTGCAAGCCAGGGGCATGCGGTGATGCTGGGTGACGCCGACCGGCAGCAGTCGTCTCGCCTGTGGCTGGGGCTGCGCCCCGAGGCGGCGCGGCCGATCGCCACCTGGGAGGTCAATGCCGATCTGATCGTGAGGCCGCCGCGCGGCACCACCCATGTGGTGCTGGACACCCCTGGTGGCCTGCACGGCTGGCGCTTCAACGATGTCATCAAGATGGCCGACAAGATCATTGTGCCACTGCAGGCCAGTGTGTTCGATATGTTCGCCACGCGGGCGTTTCTGGACCAACTGGCCGAGAACCGCCATGCCGGCAAGGTGCAGGTGGGCATCGTGGGCATGCGGGTTGATGCGCGCACGATCTCGTCCGACAAGTTGCGCGAATTCGTTGAAAGCCTGGACCTGCCGGTACTGGGGTATTTGCGTGACACGCAAAACTATGTGCACTTGGCCGCGCGCGGCTTGACGGTGTTTGACATTTCGCCAGGGCGTGTCGCTAAAGACCTGGAGCAGTGGCGCGGCATCTGCGACTGGCTGGATCAATAGCCCTCAGTGCGTCAGCATGTCATTCCCGCAGGTGCGGGTTCCGGCAGTCGCTGAACAGACAGCCAGGCGCATGGTGCAAACGCTAAAGTCGGGCCATGAAAACCTTTCAAACCCTTGCAGAGCTGGCAGCTTGCGTCAACCAGGAAGTTGCAGTCAGCGACTGGATCACCATCACCCAGGAACAGGTCAACCTGTTCGCTGAAGCCACCGGTGACCACCAATGGATTCACGTCGACCCCGAGCGTGCAGCAGCCGGTCCTTTCAAGGGGCCGATTGCGCACGGTTTTCTGACGCTGTCGCTGATTCCGCGGTTTTTCGAGACATCCTTTGCCATCACGGCATCCCGCATGGGCGTGAACTATGGGCTCAACCGGGTGCGCTTCACGTCGCCAGTGCCGGTGGGCAGTCGCTTGCGGGCGCGCATGAAACTGCTGGCCAGCCAGGCGATTGACAACGATGGCATGCAGATGACCTGGGAAGTCACGGTGGAGCGCGAAGGCTCCGACAGGCCGGTCTGCGTCGCCGAATCGCTGGTGCGGCGCTATCCCTGATCATGATCACCCATGCCCCATGCCGGACCTAGATGGGTAGCAGTTGCAAGCTAGGAATAGAACCCCGAAACGATGGGATGAGGGCATTGATGCGCTCGACAGCGACCTGCTGTGAATGCAGCTGTGCAATGCACTGGTGCAGGTCGCTGCGCAGCAACCACAAGTCTGACGGCGTCTGCGCCAGGTCAATCCGGTAGTTCAGACGGTCGACCCGGACATCGGTGCAGTCCTCAAGCGTCGCGCGCAGACACTGACGCAGATGCTCCAGGCGGGCACGGCTCCTGAATTTTTTTGGGCGAAAACGCCTCGCGATCACGCGGCTGAAGAGCTGCTGGAGGTTCATAGTTGACACAAGTTTGACACTGCTTCAATACCGTTGTCACGGTTACGCCAGCGAAAAATCATTGATCCAAGTGTGCTGGCGCTGGCGCTGCGGGCTCGCCTGAGGGGGCAGCTTGCAAGGCCGCAGCGCTGGCAAATCCATTCTGCCGCCAGGCCTCATACACGGTTACCGCCACCGAATTGGACAGATTCAGGCTGCGCTGCGTTGCCAGCATCGGTACCTTGAGCCTGCGGTTTTCTGCGAAAGACATGCGCAGGTCCGGCGACAGTCCGCGGGTTTCGGAGCCAAACACCAGCCAGTCCCCAGGGCGAAATTCCGCCTGGTAGACGCTGCGGGTTCCGTGGGTGGTCATGGCAAACAGACGATCGGCAGGCGGATATTCGGTGTCAAGTAGGGCCTGCCAGCTGGCATGGCGGAGCAGCTGTGCGTACTCGTGGTAGTCAAGCCCGGCTCGGCGCATGTGCTTGTCATCCATCGAAAACCCCAACGGGTCGACTAGGTGCAGGCGGCAGCCCGTGTTGGCCGCCAGGCGGATGACGTTACCGGTATTGGGCGGAATTTCTGGTTCGACCAGAACAATGTTGAACATGAATTAGCGTACTTCACTAGGTAAACGACAGCCCATGATTCTAGAAGTGAGACCGGCAGCGGTAGCAGCCATCGTGCGCTCTCTGCTTAGTGTCAAGGTAAAGGCGTTCGCGCAAGCACCACCGCGGTGATGTGGGCAACACCCGCTGACCGGAGCGCCTGTGCCGCGGTGTAAATGGATGCGCCGCTGGTCATCACATCGTCAACCAGAACCAGTCGCCGCCCGTCAAGCGCCGACGCCCTGAGCGGTTCGACCTGAAACGCGCCCTTGAGGTTTTCAATGCGCTCGTGGCGCTGCAGCTCGGTCTGCGCTCGGGTATGCCTTATGCGCAGCAGCAGTCGAGCGTCGGCGCTTGCCCTCGTACCTGATTGGCGCGCAAGTGCGCGGGCCAGCTCCCACGACTGGTTGAAACCGCGCATTTGAAGGCGCTCGGCAGAAAGCGGAATCGGAACGACAAGGTCATCCGGTCCCAGCGCGTCGAAAGCCTGCTGCATGCCTGCGCAGGCCAGCATGCGTGCCGCAAAAAACGATGCCCAGCCAGGCTGATCGCCAAACTTGAACCGTGTGATGAGCCGGGACCACGGATAGACGTAATCAAAGCAGGCCAGGGCCAAGTCCACGGGCGGTGGCTGGCGGATGCAACTGGCGCATCGTGTCGCCCCGCTGCTTGCGGCGAGAGGGAAGAGACCGATTGGCACATGTGATGCGCACAGTGGGCAGCGGGGCATGCCCGATGAAAACCGGGAGGCACACGGGTCGCAAACCTGTGTGGCGGGCCAGCTGCGGCAGACCGCGCATTGACTCAACAGTGACCAGCGCCGCAGGCCACGGCTTGGGGACCGGCCGAAAAGTTCTGACAAGCGGGGGTTGAGCACCACTTCAATATACTCGGTTACCCTTTTATTCAGCCGCATGACAAGTACGCAACGCCCGCCCACCCTCGATCCCGTGGCTGTGGCGCGATGGGAGCAAACAGCACCGCTGGCCGCGCCGTGGCTGCATGAAGAAGTGGCCAGCCGCATGCTGGATCGCCTGCAATGGATCAAGCTTGAGCCAGCGGCCTGGGCGAACTGGGGGGCCTTGCGTGGCGGCCTGAGCGCACATGAGCAGCTCGTCAGGCGGTACCCGGATTCCACGTGCTTCGTAGCTGAAACCGTCACCAGAAGGGCACAAGCCGCTGTCAAATCCATAGAAACGAAGGCTTGGTGGAAGCCCGCGGCCTGGACACGCAAGCCGGTACGTTTCGAGCTTCCCGCTCCCGCAAGCGTTGACATGTTGTGGGCCAACATGAGCTTGCATGAATCGGCAGACCCGCAAAGCCTGCTGCTGCAATGGCACAAGGCCCTGCGTACCCATGGCTTCCTGATGTTTTCCTGCTTTGGCCCGGACACTGTCAGGGAGTTGCGCGATATCTACACCCACCTCGGGTGGCCGGTGGCAGGCCATGACCTGACCGATATGCATGACTGGGGGGACATGCTGGTGAACACTGGCTTTGCCGAGCCGGTGATGGACATGGAGCGCATCACCCTGACCTATGAAAACCCTGCGCGCCTCCTGCAAGACCTGAGAGAGTTGGGACGCAACTTTCATCCCGCCCGTTTTCCCGCATTGCGCGGGCGGTCTTGGAAGTCTAGGTTTCAACAACTGCTGATGGAGCACTTGCCTAAAGGTGCTGACGGGCGCTTGTCCTTAACTTTTGAGGTGATCTACGGACATGCGATGAAGGCTGCGCCACGGATGAGCGTCAGTGAACACAGCTCGGTTTCGATCGAAGATATGAGGAGCATGCTGAAGGGATCCTCCGGCTCATTGCCTCACCAGTGACAGCTCAGCCGTGCAGGCCTGGGTTTTCACATTTACCCGCAGCGTATTCGGGAGTGGCCCAGCTATAATTTGAGCCTCATTTTGGGCATGTTCCCACGCCACGAGCGGCTGTCGCAGATTGCCGCTTTTTTGAAGTGTCGTCCCTTGTCACACCCAGACATCGATCGAATTGCACGGCTTCGTTTTGCAAGTGTGTCCGCCGACGGTGGCGCAACGCATGACACCGTCGGCGTGCAGTGGCTTCTCAAGCGCAACTGCTCCGTGACGCCCGCCCAGCTTGCAGGCCTTTACCTGTCGCTTTGCGTCGTGTCACTGGGCATCGCTACTTTTTTCTGGCTGCAAGGGGCGCGATTGGTGATGCCTTTCGCCTGGCTGGAGCTGATCGTCGTTGGCTCGGCATTCCTGGTGTACGCACGGCATGCTGGTGATGCCGAAAAAATCCATTTGAAGGGCGGTCAACTGGTGGTTGAGCTGGAGTCTGCTGGCCGTACAGAGCGTGCCGAGTTCAACCGGGAATGGGTCCGTGTCGAGCCGAGCAGCGGCGACGGTTCGTTGATCGAGGTATCGGGTCAGGGGCGATCAGTCAGTGTCGGGCGGCATTTGAGGCCGGAGCTGCGACCCGCTCTGGCGCGCGAGATCCGTTACGTCCTGCGCGGTTGCTGAGTTCTTTTAGAACCAAACTAGCGGCTTCCGGAGTTACGTGTCATGAAGAAAGGTGAACCGGACGTTTCCGGTGTGCCTCGCTAACTTTATAATCAGCGGGTTAATCCTTTGCCGGATCCGGATATCTGGAACTGACTTGACGCCTTGGCGTAACGGCAAATCGCATGCTCCCCTGGGTTGGACAGAGGTTAGGCCTTGATTGACGCAAGAGTGAATGCAACAGCGAAGCAATAAGAGTGATCACGATGAATGTAAGCAAAACGATGAGCAACATGACCCGGGCGGGCGTTCGATGTGCAGGCGCGCTTGCCGGATTTGCGCTTGCCTGTGCAGGGACAGCCGCTCATGCTGTAAATGATCTGCCCGGCGGTCCCGCTGTCAACCAGCTGAATCTTCACCCGGCTGTCACGCGAATTGCTCATGAGCAGCAGTGGCTTCACTGGTTCATGATGGCGATCTGCGTTTTGATCTTTGTTGCCGTGTTTGGAGTCATGTTTTACTCCATCTGGAAGCACCGTAAATCGGTCGGGCACAAGGCTGCGAATTTCCACGAGTCGACTGCGGTTGAGATTGCATGGACTGTGGTTCCATTTGTGATTGTTATCGCCATGGCTTTGCCGGCGACCAAAGTGCTGGTGGCCCAGAAAGACACCACCAGCGCCGACCTAACCATCAAGACCACTGGCATGCAGTGGAAGTGGGGTTATGACTACGTCACTGGAGAGGGCGAAGGCATTGCGTTTGTTTCGACACTTGACAGTGCGCAACGTGAAATGTCCAACCGCGGCGGCCCTGTTGGCGCCGAATCGCCTGATGACTATCTGCTCAAGGTTGACAACCCCATGGTGGTGCCGGTCAACAAGAAGATCCGCATCATCACAACCGCAAATGATGTGATTCATGCCTTTGCGGTGCCGGCTTTTGGCATCAAGCAGGATGCAATTCCCGGCTTTGTGCGCGACACCTGGTTCCGTGCCGAAAAGACCGGCGACTACCACGGCCAGTGTCAGGAGCTGTGCGGCAAGGAACACGCTTACATGCCTATCCATGTCAAGGTGGTGTCTGCCGAAGACTACTCTGCCTGGGTTGCAACCAAAATGAAGGAGGCCGCAGCTAAAGCCGACGATCCTTCCAAGGTATGGACGCTTGCTGATCTGAAGGCAAGGGGCGAAAAGGTTTATGCCTCCAACTGTGCAGCCTGTCATCAGGCCAACGGCAAGGGCGCCGGGCCGATCAAGCCGCTGGATGGCTCAGCCATTGTGGTTGACGCTGATCACAACAAACAGATCCAGATACTGCTCAACGGGGCTGCTGGGGGCGCCATGCCTTCGTGGAAAGCACTGAGCGACACGGATCTGGCAGCGGTCTCGACGTATACCAAAAACAACTGGTCCAACCAAACCGGTCAGCTGATTCAACCTGCGGAATTTCAGGCCGCTCGCAAATAGCAGCGTGTCTTGCTGAGCAGGTTACCGTCACCTAAATATCGCCAGACCATTTCGTCGGCCAAAGCAATCAAAGAATCAGGCTAAAGCCACCAAAGGAAGCAAGATGAGTGCAGTTCTAGACCATCACGACCACGCCCATGGGGGCCACGGCCACGATGAGGCCCATGCCCATCCGCACGGCTGGCGCCGCTGGGTTTATGCCACCAACCACAAAGACATCGGAACGCTGTATTTGCTGTTCAGCTTCGCGATGCTGATGTTTGGAGGTGTACTGGCCCTGGGTATACGTGCTGAACTCTTTCAGCCCGGTCTTCAGCTCGTCAACCCGGAGCTTTTCAATCAGCTCACGACGATGCACGGCCTCATCATGGTGTTTGGTGCGATCATGCCGGCCTTTGTGGGCTTTGCAAACTGGATGATTCCGCTGCAGATTGGCGCCGCGGACATGGCATTCGCCCGTATGAACAACTTTAGTTTCTGGTTGTTGATTCCGGCGGGACTCATGCTGGCCGCGTCGTTTTTCATGCCTGGCGGTGCACCCGCGGCGGGATGGACGCTGTATGCGCCGTTGACCTTGCAGATGGGCCCGTCCATGGATGCCGGTATCTTCGCGATGCACATCCTGGGTGCCTCATCGATCATGGGCTCGATCAACATCATCGTCACGATCCTGAACATGCGCGCTCCTGGCATGACCTTGATGAAGATGCCCATGTTCTGCTGGACGTGGCTGATCACTGCCTACTTGCTGATCGCTGTCATGCCCGTGCTGGCTGGCGCCATCACCATGACCCTGACAGACCGACATTTCGGTACCAGTTTCTTTAACCCGGCTGGCGGCGGTGACCCGGTCATGTACCAGCATATTTTCTGGTTCTTTGGTCATCCCGAGGTGTACATCATGATCTTGCCGGCGTTCGGCATCATCAGCCAGATCATTCCAGCGTTTTCTCGCAAACGCCTGTTCGGCTATGCATCAATGGTGTATGCCACCGGCTCCATCGCTATTTTGAGTTTTGTGGTTTGGGCGCACCATATGTTCACCACCGGCATGCCGGTTACCGGGCAGCTTTTCTTCATGTACTCAACGATGTTGATTGCGGTGCCGACCGGCGTGAAGGTGTTCAACTGGATTGCCACCATGTGGAAGGGGTCCATGACGTTTGAAACCCCGATGCTTTTTGCCGTGGGCTTCATCTTCGTGTTCACCATTGGCGGTCTGACAGGGGTTATCCTTTCCGTCGCGCCAATCGATACCCAGCTGCAGGACACCTACTACGTGGTTGCGCACTTCCACTATGTGCTGGTGGCGGGGTCGTTGTACGCCCTTTTTGCGGGCTATTACTACTGGTCGCCAAAGTGGACGGGCGTGATGTACAGCGAAACACGCGGAAAAATTCATTTCTGGTGGTCGTTGATTTCCTTTAACGTCACTTTCTTCCCGATGCACTTCCTGGGGCTTGCAGGCATGCCACGTCGTTATGCAGACTACCCTATGCAGTTTGCCGATTTCAACGCCATTGCCAGCGTCGGCGCCTTCTTCTTTGGTTTTGCACAGGTTTACTTCTTCCTGTTTGTGGTTATCCCCGGCATGCGTGGCAAGGGAGTAGCCGCGAAGCAGAACCCATGGTGCGACGAAGGCGACAAAGGTGCTGAAGGTCTGGAGTGGGAAGTGCCTTCGCCAGCACCTTTCCATACCTTTGAGACGCCACCGCGGCTTGATGTGACCGCTACGCGCGTGCTCGGCTGACCCTTTCCTTTACATTTGACTGACAGCATGGCCACCCCTGAGCAAAAGAAAAGCAATTTTCGTCTGGCGCTGATTTTGGCGTCTGTCGCGGTTGCATTTTTTGTCGGATTTTTGGTC
This sequence comes from Polaromonas sp., assembly GCA_028291985.1. Taxonomy (GTDB): domain Bacteria; phylum Pseudomonadota; class Gammaproteobacteria; order Burkholderiales; family Burkholderiaceae_C; genus Polaromonas. Next base: position 45,675 of record JAQGNE010000069.1, read on the forward strand.
AACATGGCGTTGGTCAGATGATCGCTACCTTATTGAACTGACTGTCAGATGCAAATTAAACGTGAAAACGTCAAGATGGTGGGCAAGCTGGGCGTTATCGTCCTCGGCATGTTCGCCTTCGGCTATGCATTAGTGCCTATCTACAAGGCGATTTGTGAGATGACCGGCATCAATGTGCTGGCGTTATCAGACCGCAGAATCCCGGGTGCAACATCGACACTGCCAGCAAATACACAGGTGGATCGAACCCGCACCATCAAAGTCGAGTTCGATGCCAACTCGCGTGGTCCGTGGCACTTCAAGCCTGCCCAGAGTTCGCTCACGGTGCATCCGGGTGAGCTGGCGACCATGGTGTACGAGTTTCAGAACGTGCAGGACCGCACCATGTCAGCACAGGCCATTCCCAGCTATGCACCCTCGCAGGCGGGAGCGCATTTCAACAAACTTGAATGTTTCTGTTTTACCCAGTACACCTTGCAGCCGGGCGAGAAAAAACAGTGGCCGGTGGCATTTGTCATTGATCCCAAGTTATCGAGAGACGTGACCACGATCACGCTGTCGTACACGTTTTTTGAAGTTGGCGGTAAAACGCCGGCCGCACCGCAGGCTGCCGTACCGAAAGCCGTGAATCTTGTATCAGCACATGGCGTGATATCGCCCAGGCCTGGCATATGAATTCGCAGAAACCCTCGGATGCCGCTCAAAAGGGCAAAGGTTCGATCTGGCGTACAGCGAAGGCTGTGATGTGGTCCTTTGTGGGGCTGCGTGGCAAAAGCGATTACGAAAAAGATGTGGAGCAATTGAACCCCGTCCATATTCTGGTGATAGGTTTGATCGGCGTCGTGGTTTTCGTGGCAGTCTTGATGCTGATAGCCACTTTGGTTGTGGGCCGGTAGGTCGCGTTGGGTTAGCGCGCAACGGTAGGTACAGATTTTGAATAGCGAAAGAGGAGTCGGAATGTCGTCAATAGTGTCCCCGCCAGCGGCAGCAGCTGCGCCACATTACTTTGTCCCTGCGCCATCGCGCCACCCGGTCATGGCGTCGATAGGGCTCTTTTTTGTGATTCTGGGCGCAGGGCAGTGGATCAATGGTTCCTCCTGGGGTGCTTACTCTCTAGCTTTCGGCATGGTGTGGTGGCTGGTGACTTTGTTCCAGTGGTTTGCAGAAGCGGTACGCGAGAGCCAGCAGGGGCTTTATGGCTACAAGATCGACCTGTCTTTTCGCTGGAGCATGAGCTGGTTCATTTTTTCGGAAGTAATGTTTTTCGGCGCATTCTTTACGGCGCTGTGGTGGGCCCGTTCACATTCGGTACCTGCTCTCGGAAGCCTGGAGAATGCCCTGCTGTGGCCAGACTTCAAGGCGGTTTGGCCCAGCATGGCTGCAGGCGTGACGGGCTCCCCGGCTGATATCGTTGAGCCTTTTCAAACCGTCGGACCGTTCTGGCTCCCGACCATTAACACCGCACTACTGCTGACCTCTGGCGTGACGATGACCATTGCGCATCACGCATTGCGTGAGGGACACCGCGCGCGAACCATCGGCTTCATGTGGGCTACTGTCCTGCTAGGCGTCATTTTCCTATTTGTGCAGGGCTACGAATACCAGCATGCGTACTCTGACTTGAACCTCAAACTTAACTCTGGTGTTTACGGTTCAACCTTCTACATGCTGACTGGTTTCCACGGGTTTCACGTGTTTGTCGGCATGTTGATGCTTTTGTTTATTACCTTACGCCTGCAAAAGGGGCATTTCACCGCCGACCGGCATTTTGGATTCGAAGGTGCAGCCTGGTACTGGCACTTTGTGGACGTCGTCTGGCTCGGTCTTTATATTTTGGTTTACTGGTTATAGCGTTTGACGGTAGTTGTTGGTGCTGTCGACCTGGTCGTCGGGCATCCTCAATAACAAAGGCCGCTAGAAGCGGCCTTTGTTATTGAGGATGCCCCGAAACAATCCTGGTTTTACTTTCCCGCTGGAATACCGGTCGGATATATATAGCCCAGCTTCCAGGCAATCAGGATGCAGGCAAACAGCAAAACCGAAAACCCTATGCGAAACGCCAGCGCTCGCGCCATGTTGCTGGTTTTCGGCTTGCCCTCCTGACCGTCTTTCATCATGAAAAAAAGTGCCGAAGCCAAGCTGCCCAATATTGCGAGAAATGCAAGTGCCACCAGATAAGTCATGAGGAGGATTATCAACCGATGACATCCGTTCTGCTTGCTCCACGATTTTGGGTTCTGACAACTGCTGCTGTTGTGGTAGGTGCGACCACTTTCTCCCTGGGTCAGTGGCAGTTGCGCCGCGCGGCTGAAAAGGAAAACGTTCAGACCTTGATTGACGCAAAGAAAATCCTCCCAGCCTTGGATAATAGTGGGCTTGTTGCTATCAAAAATGGAGCGGACCTGATATATCGGCAAGCCCGACTGCAAGGCAGTTGGCTGCAGGACCACACGGTCTATCTTGACAACCGGCCCATGAACGGAAAGAGCGGTTTCATAGCAGTAACGCCATTCAAACTGGAAGGGCAGACCAGTTCTATTCTCGTGCAGCGAGGGTGGGTGCCACGCAACTTTCAAAATCGGGCTGCCGTGCCCCAAATAACCTCACCTGCAGGACTGGTGACCATTCAGGGCCGGATTTCCCAGGCGCCGTCCAAGCTCTATGCGTTTGACGGCGCCGAGTCAGGTCGCATCCGGCAAAATCTGGATTTGCCGATTTTTGCGGCCGAAACCGGGCTCCCGCTGCTGTCCGTGACGCTTGTGCAAACCGGTCCTTCTAGTGAAGGTCTGCTGCGCGACTGGGCGGCGGCCAGACTGGGCGTCGAAAAAAATTATGGCTACGCTTTTCAGTGGTTCGGCCTGTGTGCCTTGACCGTATTCCTCTATGTCTGGTTCCAGGTCGTTCAGCCCTGGCGACTTCAGAAACAATCTCTACCGACGCCGTGATCTCCAGCAAGCCAGACTTTCCTTCGCAACCGTCACCCGTAAGCCATGACGAGCCGCTGACATTGACCGTGCACGCGATGCCGGTACCCGGGTCGGACCTGCAACAAGCCACCACAGCGTCTGGTCGCTGGAAGCTGATCGCCGTGTTGTTGGTGTGTGCCGCACCGGTGCTCGCGTCGTATTTCATGTATTACGTGGTCAGGCCGGAAGGTCGTCGCAATTTTGGTGAGCTGATCGATCCGCAAAAACCTTTGCCGGGGCTCAAGACGCTGTCGTTAACAGGTGAGCAGAGCCAGTTGACAGCCTTGAAAAACCAATGGCTTCTGATCAGTGTTGCAGGCGCCACATGCGACCAGGCTTGTCAGCAGCGTCTCTATCTACAGCGCCAGTTGCGCGAGTCACTTGGCAAGGAAAAAGATCGGCTGGACCGGGTCTGGCTCATCGTCGACAACGCAGCCGTCGACGAAAAGCTCAAGCCTGCCCTGGCCGGCTCCAGCGTCCTGCGCGTGCAGGCTGGCGAGCTCGCGAACTGGCTTGCGCCTGCACCGGGGCAGCGTCTGGAGGATCATCTCTACGTCGTCGATGCCCTCGGCAACTGGATGATGCGGTTTCCCGCCAACTTGGACGCCGCCAGCGCATCCAAGGCCAAGCGCGATCTCGACCGCCTGATGCGTGCGTCTTCCAGTTGGGACAAGGAGGGGCGTTGACACTTTCCACCATCGCAGCCGTGTATGAAGCCGTGGTTCTCGCACAGCTTGCATCACTTGCGGTTGCTACCGGGTCCAACGAATTTTTATGAGTTCCACCGCTACCGCCCTTTACGATTTGAGCCCGGTCGTGCGTCTGATGCTGATGGGTGTCGTGATTGCAATCGGACCACTGGCTTGGGTAGGGTTGCGCAGCCGGCATATGCCAAGCGCCCGGCGATTGCGCCTTTTGACCTTGCTCACGCTTTTTTTGACGTTCGATCTGGTGGTATTCGGTGCGTTCACCCGGCTGACCGACTCCGGTCTGGGTTGCCCCGACTGGCCGGGTTGCTACGGCCACGCCAGTCCCATCGGTGCGCAGTCGCACATTGACCAGGCTCAGCAGGCCTTGCCCAGCGGCCCGGTTACCCACTCCAAGGCATGGATAGAAATGATCCATCGTTACCTGGCGACGGCTGTCGGCGTTTTGATCCTGACCCTGGCGGTCAGCACCTGGCTGGAGCGGCGGCGAACGCAATTGTCACCCTGGTGGCCTGCTGCGACGCTGGCCTGGGTTTGTCTGCAAGGCGCTTTTGGCGCATTGACCGTGACGATGAAGCTTTTTCCGGCCATAGTCACCCTGCATTTGCTGGGCGGCATGGCTCTGCTGGCCCTGCTCAAGATCCAGGCGCTGCGCTATGCGCAAGCGCCTGGCGAGCAGGCCCAGGCTGCGCTGCCTCGAAGTATCCGGCTTTTGGTTTTGCTGACTTTCGCCGTGCTCTGGTTGCAGATTGCGCTAGGAGGCTGGGTTAGTACCAATTATGCGGTCCTTGCATGCACAAGCTTTCCGTCCTGCCAGAACTCATGGTGGCCGGCGATGGACTTCAGCCAGGGCTTCACGATCTGGCGCGAACTGGGTTCAGCCGGTGACGGAACCAACATCAGCTTCGAGGCACTGACCGCAATCCATTACCTGCACCGTCTGGTGGCCTATGTGCTGTTTGCGGCGGCACTGTGTCTGGTTATTTGCTTGCGGCCACACTGCACGCTGCGTACCCAGGCGCATTGGCTGGGCGGATTGATCCTGTTGCAGGCGGCCACAGGTCTGGGGAACGTGCTGCTGGGCTGGCCGCTTGCGGCTGCCGTGTTGCATACCGGAGGTGCGGCGGCATTGGTGATTGTGCTGACGGCTATTGTTTTCACGACGCGCAGTTCGTGGCAGCCGGCCCATGCGTCAAAATTAGGCGCGTCCAGGATGCCTGCATGAACCAGACCCCCACATCTGCATCCGCTGTGCAGGTTCCACCCGTGTTGCCGGTGCCTTCCAGGTTCAACCAGTTTTACGCGCTCACCAAGCCGCGCGTCGTTCAGCTGATTGTGTTTTGCGCGCTCATTGGGATGGTGCTGGCGGTGCCAGGCGTCCCGGGCTGGCCTGAAGTGAGGCAAGCTGCGGTTGCATGTGCAGGCATCTGGCTGGTTGCCGCGGCTGCTGCCGCGTTTAACTGTCTTGTGGAGCAGGGTATTGATGCCCGTATGAAGCGGACGTCATGGCGGGCAACGGCGCAAGGGCAGATCAGCAATCGGCTGGCACTGGGCTTTTCTGCCGCCTTGTGTACTGCAGGTTCTGCGATTCTTTACCTTGCGGTCAACCCGTTGACGATGTGGCTGACGTTTGCTACTTTTGTCGGCTATGCGGTGATCTATACGGTGGTACTCAAGCCGATGACGCCACAGAACATCGTGATCGGTGGCGCATCCGGTGCCATGCCGCCGGTGCTGGGCTGGGCCGCGATGACCGGCTCTGTCGGGCCTGAAGCGCTGATTCTCTTCCTCATTATTTTTCTGTGGACGCCACCGCATTTCTGGGCGCTGGCGCTTTACAGAGTCGAGGACTACCGCAAATCGGGGTTGCCCATGCTGCCGGTGACACACGGCAACGCCTTTACTCGGCTGCAGATCTTTCTATACACCCTGGTACTCTTTGCCGCCTGCCTGATGCCCTTCATTTACCAGATGAGCGGTTGGCTCTATCTGGTTGCCGCCGTAGCCCTGAGCATAGGGTTTAGCTGGTACGGCTGGAGATTGCTACGTAACTACTCCGACAAACTCGCGCGCGAAACATTTCGCTTTTCCTTAATTCACCTGTCGGTCCTGTTTGCAGCGCTTTTGCTGGACCACTACCTCATCTAGGCCACCATGCTGTTTTCTCTTCACGATCCGGTCGGCACGCGTTTCCAGTCCAGTCGAAGATTTGCTATTAAAAGAATAGCTACTTATGCCTGTCTGCCGGGGGCTGCCGGCCTGTTTTCTGCTTGTTCCCGCAATGAGGTTCTGCCGTTTCAAAGCATCGACCTGACAGGTGCCGACTATGCAAAAGACTTTGCACTTGCAGACCAGAATGGGACGGTGCGAAGCATCAAGGACTTTCGTGGAAAGATAGTTGTGGTCTTCTTTGGATTTACCCAGTGCCCCGACGTATGCCCCGGCTCCATGGCCGAGTTGGTACAAATCAAAAGCTCTCTCGGGAAAGATGCGGATAAATTACAGGCTGTGTTCATCACGGTAGACCCCGAGCGAGACACCCCACCCGTCCTCAAAGCGTATGTAGAACAGTTTGACCCGGGGTTTATCGCATTACGACCGACCATGGAGCAACTTCCCGCCATCGCCAAGGATTACAAACTGTTCTATAAAAAGGTCGATGGCAAGACCGCAGCCAGCTACAGCATGGATCATTCAGCTGGCAGCTATGTATATGACGCGCAGGGGCGCCTTCGCTTGTACAGCCGATATGGCACTGGCCCGACCGGACTGGCCTCGGATATTCGCGTGTTACTGCAAAGCGCTTAAAGCGTCCGGCTGAAAAGGAAAAGCCTGCCGCTTTTGCATGGCGGCAGGCTTTTGGTTGCGGCCTGTCCTGTTGTCAGCAACGGGTTGACGCTCAAGCGTAGTCGGCCAAGACTTTTTTCATCTTTTTCATGGCCGCCACTTCGATTTGGCGAATCCGCTCAGCGCTTACCCGGTACTCAGCCGCAAGGTCATGCAGGGTCATTCCGCCCGAGCCATCGTCATTCACCTTCAACCAGCGCTCCTCGACAATGCGGCGGGAACGTGCATCTAGGTCGTCAAGCGCGGCCGTAATGCCGTCGCTGGCCAGGTTGTCACGCTGACGTGATTCCATCAAAGCAGTCGGCTCCTGGGTGGCGTCTGCAAGATAGGCAATCGGGCCAAATGCTTCTTCACCATCGTCGCCGGGTGTCGGGTCCAGCATCACGTCGCCACCTGACATCCGCTGCTCCATCTCGATAACTTCTTCGCGCTTCACATTCAGCGTTCGGGCCATCGAGTCAATTTGACCTTCTGTAAGGCTATCGCGATGGGTTGCCACTTCAGCATCATCCTTGAAGCCCTGCTTCATGGACCGGAGATTGAAAAACAGCTTGCGCTGCGCCTTGGTAGTAGCAACCTTGACCATACGCCAGTTTTTCAGGATGTACTCATGCATCTCTGCCTTGATCCAGTGCAGGGCGTAGCTGACCAGCCTGACACCCTGATCAGGGTCAAACCGCCTGACTGCTTTCATCAAACCAATATTGCCTTCCTGAATCAAGTCGCCATGCGGCAATCCGTAGCCCAGGTATTTGCGCGAGGTCGAGACCACCAACCGGAGATGGGACAGCACCAGCTTTTCGGCGGCTGCCAGATCATTGTTTTCCTTGAGTTTGCGAGAAAACTCCTGCTCTTCCTGAAGAGTCAGCATCGGTAGCCTGTTAACGGCTGAGATGTACGCGTCCAGATTTCCCAAAGGTGGCAGAAGCGACCACGGGTTGATCGCAGCCACAGCGTTTCCGTTATCGTCCACAGCCCGTATGGCGGTGGTCGAATTCGGACGTGTAAGAGCATAAGACATACATAAACTCCTTGGTTCGAGGTCAAATGTTAGCACTCCCTTTGATAGAGTGCTAAACAAAAGGTTCAATGGGGAAGATAGTCGTGGACTAGCTACTGCCCGTATGTCGGCCGCTCAATTGCAGAGGCAAGCCGTCCTTTTATGATCAATTGATCATTAACCCGTTCGGTAATTGACAGGTAAAGAAAGAGCGAAAATCCGCGTAGGAATCGCCTGTGAATGGCTTAGGGAACGTCTGTCTCGCAAATTGCTATTGAAGTTATAGCTAAACAAGCATAGTTTTGAGGGCTGTAGCCATTTTGGGCCAATGTTGAGTTTGACTGGGAAACATCTGGGAATAGGGTGCCTTACTGCGGTTCAGATTTGCGAGCGGGTTTGGGGCGCGGTACAGCTGCAGTGTGTATCTGCAGGGTAGCTTTTTCGAACTGTCCGGACGTCAAAGCAGGCAGGGCCAATGACGCACGGTTAATACAGTCATCTATGGCGAGCCGATGCTCAAGAGATGGTTTTTTGAGTACCCAGTTGCTCACTTCTGTCTTGATGCCGGGATGTCCAATGCCAAGCCGCAGGCGCCAGTAGTCTCCGGTGCCCAGCTGTGCATGAATGTCGCGCAGGCCATTGTGTCCGGCGTGTCCCCCGCCAAACTTCAGTTTGACCTGTCCGGGCAGCAGGTCCAGTTCGTCATGGGCGACGAGAATTTCCTCGGGTTTCAATTTGAAGAAACGGGCGAGGGCGGCAACCGACTTGCCAGACAAATTCATGAACGTCATCGGTTTGAGCAACCAGACGGTCTTTGTGGCATCCAACGCGCTGCGGGCGGTCAGTCCGTGGTAGTTTTTATCCACAACCATCGTCACTTTCAGGTCGCTAGAAACCGTGTCCATGAACCAGAACCCAGCGTTGTGGCGCGTGGCTTCATACTCAGGTCCAGGGTTGCCTAAGCCTACGAAAAGTTTGATCATCTGGTGAATACCTTAAGCCGGTGGCAGCGTGTTTGCCTGGGGAAGTCGTGGCCGTAACGGTTGTTCGTGTGCGGACGGACAGCAAATATGGAGGGAATCGCGCCCCACAAAAAAAACGGCCCACACCCTCCTGCGAGGATATGGGCCGCTGATGTGCCAGATAGTGAAATTACTTCTTGGCGGCGGTCTTGGCCGCAGGCTTCGCGCCGGCTTTTCCGCCTTTACCTGCAGGGGCGGCTGCTGCAGCGGCAGCCGCTGCAGCCTCAGCGATCGGATCAACTTCCTCAACGATAGGCGACACCGACACCAGAACCGGATTATCCTGCCCCTTGGCGACAAACTTCACGCCTTTTGGCAGCGCGATGTCTTTCACGTGAAGTGAAGTGCCCTTTTTCAGGCCGCTCAGGTCGACTGCGATAAATTCTGGAATGTCGGCCGGGAAGCACGATACCGTCAACTCGGTCAGCACATGGTTTGCCAGGCATGCCTCGGTCTTCACAGCAGGTGACTCTTCTTCACCACTGTAATGCAGAGGTACCTTTACGGTCATCCGGGTACGGGCCTCCACACGCTGAAAGTCGATATGCAGAATCTGCTGCTTGAAAGGGTGCATCTGCAGATCACGCAGCAGCACCTTGTGCTCCTTGCCGCCCAGTTCCATTTGCAAAATGGAAGAATGGAAGGCTTCTTTTTTGATGGCGTGAAACAACGCGTTGTGATCGATTTCGATCAGCGTAGCTTCAGCTGTACCACCGTAAACAATACCCGGCGTGCGGCCGGTGATGCGGAGACGGCGGCTCGCACCCGTACCCTGCTTGGCGCGCTCAAAAGCGACGAATTTCATAAATTTCTCCAATAAGAGGCGGACCGCGACCAGTCTCACCTCGGTATAAAAGACTGCTTGTGCTGGCGAGCAGGTCGCAAGCCGCAGCCACCTTTTGCATCAGATCAGGGCCGGTTGGTCCTGATCCGAAAACAAGCTCATGACAGACTCACCCTTGGAAATCCGCAGGATCGTCTCGGCGATCAGCGGAGCCACGGAGAGCTGGCGAATTTTCTTACAGAGTTTGGCGTTGTCACTCAAAGCGATCGTGTTGGTGATCACCACCTCATCAAGCGCCTCGCCGCGGGCGATGCGCTCAATTGCCGGACCCGAAAAAATGGGGTGCGTGCAATAGGCGTAGACTTTTTTCGCGCCACGCTCTTTCAAGACCTCGGCAGCCTTGACCAGGGTGCCGGCGGTATCGATCATGTCATCCATGATCACGCAGTTGCGGCCTTCGATGTCACCGATCACATGCATGACTTCAGACACATTGGCCTTGGGGCGACGCTTGTCAATGATTGCCATGTCGCAACCCAGTTGTTTGGCAAGCGCCCGCGCGCGTACAACCCCGCCCACATCGGGCGACACGACCATCAGGTCTGCATAGTTTTGCTGGCGCAGGTCACCCAGAAGAACCGGAGATGCATAAATATTGTCCACCGGGATGTCAAAAAATCCCTGTATCTGGTCCGCATGCAAGTCCATGGTCAGCACACGCGAGACACCGACCGCCTGCAGCATGTTGGCAACAACTTTGGCGGTGATGGGAACCCGGGCAGACCGGGGTCGACGGTCTTGTCTTGCATAGCCGAAGTAAGGGATAACCGCCGCGATACGCTCCGCCGAAGCCCTTTTCAACGCATCAACCATGATGAGCAGTTCCATCAGATTTTCGTTGGTCGGCGCACACGTGGACTGAACCACGAAAACGTCACGCGCCCGCACGTTCTGCTGAATCTCGACGGTGACCTCGCCGTCCGAAAAGCGGCCAACATGTGCTGCGCCCATCGAAATGCCCAGGTGTTGAGCAATCTCTGCCGCCATGCTCGGATTTGCGTTACCCGTAAAAAGCAGGAAATCAGGGTTGTGCGGCTGCATGTAAGGCCCAGCTTGAATCGACATTGAAGATGACTTGAATTGAACGATAGGTGGTGCAACTGGCAGCGCACGCGCGAAGGGTGCGTCAAAAACAAACAGACCCGCCATATGCGGGCCTGTTTCCTGACCAGTCCACGCATCGTGGCGGACCGTCATATATTTGGCAGGGGTGGAAGGAGTCGAACCTGCGAATGCCGGAATCAAAATCCGGTGCCTTAACCAACTTGGCGACACCCCTACACGGGACTGCAATCAACGAGTAGCCGACTGCCGACCGATAAATCAAAAAATCAAAAACCTCACCGACTCATAAACAACTGCCGAGCATCGGCCGGTATTCTACCAACCCAACAGCGGATGCTGATCGAGATTGCTGCATTGTCTAACAGCCCATCCAGCACCTGGCGACGTGTCGGAAGCTTCCAGCCACTTTCCACTTGGCAAGTGCGCAAACACAGCGCTTCCTGATCCTGTCATTCGGCCATCGAGGCCGAGGCTGGAGAGCCAACTCAACGACTGTCCGATTTGCGGATTCAAATCCTGCGCAACCGGCTGCAGATCGTTTTTTCCGAAGCTGTAAGCCCCGTTTTGACTATCTGCAGCAAAGCCTAAGATTGTAGCAGTACCAGAGTCGCGTTTAAGGTAAGGAGACGCGAAAATCTCTGGTGTCGACAAACCTGTCGGCGGCTTTACCACCAGGAATCGGGCCGACGGCAACTCGATGGGTGTTAGACGCTCTCCGATACCTTCTACCCAGGCGTGCCCTCCGCCAAGGAAAAAAGGCACATCTGCACCCAGTCCGAGGGCAATATCGTGAAGCTGGCCAGGGCGAAGTGCGGTTTTCCAAAGCCGCTGCAATGCCAGTAAGGAAGTGGCGGCGTCAGAAGATCCTCCGCCCATGCCGGCCTGCGCGGGAATTCGTTTTTCAAGGGTGATGTGCACACCCAGCGATGTGCCCGAAGCCTGTTGCAAGGCCCTTGCCGCCCGCACCGACAAGTCTTCGGCAGGTAGGACGTTTGCTACCGATCCGCAGGCTCCCTTTGCGCTACCGCTAACAGCATCGCTTCGGCTGATTTTGCCGTCTGTCCGCAGTTCAAAGTGAAGGACGTCGCACCAGTCGATGAGCATGAACACGGACTGCATCAAGTGATAACCGTCAGCCCTGCGTCCCGTGATATGCAAAAACAGATTCAGTTTCGCTGGCGCTGGCACGTCGTAAATGGCTTTCAGGCCTTGCGAAGAGGGGACAGTCAATGGCATGAAGATCCAAAGAGACGGCTAAAGCGGGTTGCCTTGTCAGGCAAGAGTTGCCGCGGCATGCAAACTGTAGCAGCCGTTTGTTAAGGCCCCTGATTCAGAACCAGTCGAAGTGTGGTGCGCGGCGCCGGATCCGTTCTAACTGCATTGATCCGGCCCTCGCCATAGCGCGACAGGTCTGCCGACCACCCCCGTTGCACGGTGCTGATACCACTCAACCAGTCGAACAGGGCGCCTAGCGGAAGTGCTGCTCCTGTTGACTTTTCAAGCAGCGCGTCGACAGATTCAAACCGCTGAACACCGCTTCCGATCTCGAGCAGGGCCTCCTGAGGTGACCAGCGCATCACACCCACTACATTGCCCAGTGGACTTGTGAGCCGCAGCTCGCCACGCTGGGCATTTCCCTTCAGCTCGAAAGCGGCAAAAAAGGCTTGGGGCGGCTCGCTTTCTGCCTGCAGGCTGAGGCGGCCACTCCAGACTTCATTTTTTGAATCATTTATGCCTGTAGCCCTTGTATCGTAAGCGCATCCTGCTATAGAAAAGATAGCGATTGCAAAAAACAGAGTCAGCGCTTTACGGCATCGGTCTGAAAGGGTGCGCGAAGCGGGGAGGGCGCCGTCCTGAACGGTGCGGCCCATGGCGGCTAGCGATGACAAACTCAGGCTCATCAAAGTCTCGCTAGAGTTTTACCTGAAGGCGTTTGAGGGTGTCGACCAGCGTCTGGTTGTCTGGACCGAGCAGCTGACCTTCGCGCCAGATCGCCACAGCTCTTTCACGTTGGCCCATGCTCCACAAAACCTCTCCGAAGTGTGCGGCAATTTCCGCGTCAGGCCTGGCCTTGAAAGCTTCCTCAAAAATCTTGACCGCTTCTGCCTTGTTACCCATACGAAACTCTACCCATCCCAGGCTGTCGCGGATGAAAGGATCCGACGGCGCAAATTGCAGCGCTTTACGGATAAGTTCCCTGGCTTCCGGCAGGCGCATGTTCCGATCGGCGAAGGAATAACCCAGTGCGTTGTAGGCGCTGTGGTATTCGGGTTTAGTCTTGATGACTCGTCTGAGCAAGGCTTCCATCTCGCTCAACTTGCCGAGTTTTTCAGCCATCATGGCCTGGTCGTACACCAGATCAACCTCTTCGGGAAACTTGACCACGGTTTGGGCTAGCAGGTCGTAAGCCATCTGGTACTGCTTCAGCTCCCGCAAGAGCCCTACCTCGGCAAGAATTTTTTGCCGTGCATCGCCAGCATTGCGCTGTGGAAGGTCACGAATGAGCTGCCTGCCCTGCGCCAGCTTGCCCTGACTTGCCAGGATGGACGCACGGCGGGTCTGGGCCTGAATCATCTGCTCGGGGTTGTCGATTCTGGCGATCCAAGCTTCCGCGCCTGCGAAATCCTTACGCTTTTCTGCGATCTGGGCAAGTGACAAATAGGCTTGCGCCAACCCGCGCGTTGTTTCGTCTTCGCCGGGCTGTTTTTGAACAAGCGCAATGTATTCCTCAAGCGAAGTCTGTGCCTGCGGCAACTGGTTATCCTGCAGCTGCAACGATCCCAGAATAAGTCGTGCGGGTGCAAAGTCAGGCTTCTCTCGAATGGTGGTTTGCAACTGGGTAGCAGCTTCGGCATAACGCTGTGCGTCCAGCAGCGCTCGTGCATAAGCCATTCTGATTTCGGGCAATACCTGCCTGTTGCCTTCCAGATGCGCCTTGACCAGTGCTTCAGCCGCAGGCAGCTTCGCATCCATCAGTTCCAGCGCGACCAGAATTGCGCCTTCCGAGCGCGGGTCGGCCGCCTGCGACTTTTGGGCCGCTTCCAGTGCGCCGGCCGCATTGCCCGCTGCCAGGCGCATTCTGCCGACGGTGGCCCATGCTGAACTGGCAACAGCCGTCTTGTTGTCGTTGAGATATCGGGCAACGGCTTGCTCGACCGATGCAGTGGCCAGTTTTTTATCCGCCACACGTGCAAAAGCGCGCGGAATGGCAGCAACAGCCAAGGGACGCTCTGCTGCCGTTGCAAGCTCCAGATCGGTTTTGATCGGCTCTACCGTGTCGCTGATCCGGTTCAGCGCGATCAGTATCTGCAATACATAGCGGTTGGCTTCGCGCGACTGTGGCTGCGCGTCCTTCCATGCCCTGGCGGCTTGAAGTGCGGCATCGCCAGAGCGTGATTGCAAGGCAATATCCGTGGCACGCTGGTAAAGCTGCGCGTCGTTGGATTTTCTTGCGGCATCCAAAATCAGGGCATATCCAGCGGCCGGCTGACCATCTTGCGTCGTTATTTCGCCGACCACCAGCTGATAGAAAAGCTCACCCGTCAAGGGAGAAGGTGTGGCGCTGTCAAGCGCCGCTTGCGCTTCCTGTGCTGCAGGCGCAGATGCCGCTGGGAGCGCTTCAGGGGTTTGCGCGCAGAGCAGTAGTGGTGCAACCAGCGACATCCCACCGAGTACGCTCATCAGGGTTTTCTTCATCGAACCATGATAATTGAAGCACTTGACCGCGCTAAAAGACCGACTAAAAGCCCTGTAAAGCCTCAATTCAAGTCTCCAATCCAGCGGACAGGGCATTTTGAATATTGGCGGCGCTGTTTGAGCTCGCTTCTTCCGGATCACATACTTATGCCAGAACTACCCGAGGTTGAGGTCACCCGGCTCAGCGTCGCCAGCCGGATTGTTTCCGCCCGGATCCTGCAAACCCTGGTCGGCAAGCCCTTGCGATGGCCTCTAGGCTGCGAGCCTTCGACCTTGCATGGCCAGCAGATACTTGATGTCAGACGTCGTGGGAAATATTTGCTGATTGACCTGACGTCCGGTCTTTTGCTCGTGCATCTTGGCATGTCAGGCAGTATCAGCTTTGGAAGTGCGTTGCCGCCAGCCGGAAAGCATGATCACTTTGAACTGGTGACCACGCTGGGGACATTACGCTTGCATGATCCCAGGCGATTCGGAGCCGTGGTCTTTGCACTGGAACAAAGCCATGGTTCAGCTGTCAAATTGCTCGGACGCCTGGGCGTCGAGCCGCTAACGGATGAATTCGAAGCCCATGCTTTTTACCTGGCGTTGAAGCAGAAGAAATCCTCTATCAAACAGGTTTTGCTGGCAGGGGAGGTTGTGGTCGGGGTCGGCAATATCTATGCATCCGAGGCACTTTTCATCGCTGGCATACGTCCGACCACGCGCGCAGACAAGCTGAGCAAGCCACGTGCAACCCGGCTGCATGCGGCCATTCGACAGGTTTTAGCGCAAGCCTTGGCGAAAGGCGGCAGTACGCTGCGTGATTTTTCAAACGCAAGCGGTGAGGTGGGTCATTTTCAGCTGGAAGCCATGGTTTACGACCGTGCCGGTCTGCCCTGCAGAATCTGCAACAACCCGGTCAAAAGCCTGAGGCTGGGTCAGCGTTCAACGTTTTTTTGTGGCTATTGTCAAAAGCACTGATGTGTTTGCGTTGCTGGCTGTTTTAATGCACGAATGCTCATCTTTATGGACTGCAATGCTATATTGATTGACGGAAGTAGATGACCAGTATGTCCTTTAACGAACAATTTGACCAGCACGGCGCTTGGCGGCGCGAATTTGCCTTGCGGCTCAAGTTGCTGGCCGAATGGATGAAGGACCATGATCTGCTGAACGCGGCAGTAGAGGAGCGACTGCACAGACTTGAATCGCAGGTACGTTCCGACAAAGTGATGGTTGCCTTTGTCGCAGAGTTTTCGCGTGGCAAGTCAGAACTGATCAATGCGATCTTTTTTGCGGGTTACGGACGCCGGATCATGCCCGCTAGCGCGGGCCGGACCACGATGTGCCCAACAGAGCTCGGTTACGACCCCGACGTTCCAGCGTGCCTGCGCTTGTTGCCTATCAGAACCCGCCTTCAAAGCCAGCCCTTGCTGGAATGGCGTGCGGTTCCGGAAAAATGGTCACGCATTGACCTTGACGTTAACGATCCCGGCCAGCTGGCTCAAGCGCTAGAAAAAGTAGCGGAAGTGCTGCATGTCAGCAAACAGGAAGCTGTCGCTTTGGGCTTCTGGAACGACGAACACCCGGACGACAACCCCATGATGGGGGCTGACGGTCTTGTTGAAGTACCAAAGTGGCGACACGCGCTTATCAATATTGCCCACCCGCTGTTAAAGCAAGGCCTGGTGATTCTGGATACGCCAGGGCTCAATGCCATAGGCGCTGAACCTGAGTTAACGGTGAGCCTTATCCCACAGGCTCACGCAGTCGTGTTTATTTTGGCTGCGGACACTGGCGTGACCAAGTCTGATCTGGCGATCTGGCGAGAACACCTGATCACCGGCGGCGATGAACATATTTCCCGACTGGTCGTGCTCAACAAGATCGACACCTTGTGGGATAGCCTGAGCTCTGCGCCGCAGATACAAGCGCAGATCGATCGTCAATGCGCGACATCTGCTGACATACTGGGATTGCCGCAATCGCAGGTCATCGCGGTGTCCGCGCAAAAGGGACTTGTTGCCAAAGTCAATGGTGATGCGGCGTTGCTGCAAGCAAGTTGTCTTCCGGTGCTGGAAGCAGCTCTGGCCGATGGGGTGATGGGGCAGCGACAGAAAATTTTGCGTTCAGCGGTGGCTGCGGGAATTGTCGAATTGCGTGCCGAGGCGGGGCGCGCTTTGCATATTCGACGCCGTGACCTTGCCGAGCAAGCAGATGAGCTGAGGGGCTTGCGCGGCAAAAATACTTCGGTCATCAAGCACATGCGTGCGCGCATCGAGCAGGAACAAACAGAGTTCAATAACAGTGGCGCCAGAATCCACGCGGTTCGCTCCATTCATTTGAAATTGCTGCGAGACATCTTCAGCTTGCTCAGCACGCCAACGCTGAAAATGGAACTGGCAGAGCTTACGCATCTGCTCAAGCAGTCCGGCATCAAGATGGGCGTCGGCAAGGCCTATGGTCAAACGTTCTCAAGGCTTCGTGAAAGTCTGCAGAAGGCTCGGGTCACGAGCGCCGAAATCCAGGACATGTTGATGGCGTCATTCAGACAGTTGAACAGCGAGTTCGGATTTTCGTTGCAGGCACCTGAAGTTCCTGACCTTGCTCGTTTTATCGACGACCTGAACCTTATAGAGCGCAGTCATCTGCAGTATTTGGGTGTGCGGAATATTTTGAAACTTTCCCAGCCAGATTTCTCCGAACGACTCGTGCGAGCTTTAGGTACACGGCTGCGCGTCATCTATGAA
This sequence comes from Polaromonas sp., assembly GCA_028291985.1. Lineage (GTDB taxonomy): Bacteria > Pseudomonadota > Gammaproteobacteria > Burkholderiales > Burkholderiaceae_C > Polaromonas. Next base: position 62,554 of record JAQGNE010000069.1, read on the forward strand.
ACTGCCTTGGGCGAAGTTGAGTTGTGGAATAAATCAGCCGCCGCGCAGCTGGATTCGCAACTACGTGAGCGACGCCGTTATTTCGCACGTCGCCTGGAGGCGATCGAACGTATACAGAGCGCCGCTACGGGCTTGGACGAACGTATTGGCGAGTTGGTTTCGCAAGAGACGATCGTGGACGACCTTGATGACAAGCTGACCGAATTGACATCACATCTCGCACAGATTGCGCCAGCGTTCGCGGATAAAAACAAGGCTGCTGTCGATGTGACTGTACCGCTCGGTGAGGCTGTCCAGGTTTGATGGCATATGCGTCGTAGCGGCGTATTGAAGTCCTGTTTTGCAACCGCACTCACCCAGACCATTGAGGTCGCTTTGCTGTGACTGAATCCATAAACACGTTTTCTGCTGCGGTGCTTGCGCGCGTTGAACCATTTTTTGCCAACGCTATTGTGAGCTGGCAAGCCGTTCATGGTCGACATGGCCTTCCTTGGCAAGACACGCGCGACCCCTACCGGGTCTGGCTTTCGGAAGTCATGTTGCAGCAGACGCAAGTAGCCACCGTGGTTGGATACTACGCTCGATTTCTGGAGTGCTTTCCGACGGCTGACGCACTGGCTGATGCTGAACTGGACACTGTGCTGGGCCTGTGGAGTGGTCTCGGTTATTACAGTCGCGCTCGCAACCTTCATCGATGTGCAATAGATGTTGCTACGCTTTACGGGGGACGTTTTCCATCGACATCTGAAAAACTCCAGACCTTGCCTGGCATCGGACCCTCCACGGCTGCAGCAATTGCATCGTTTTGCTTTGGCGAACGTGTCGCTATCCTTGATGGCAACGTAAAGCGCGTACTCACCAGGGTATTGGGATTCTCCGGAGATATGACGGAAAATCGCCACGTGGCAGCGCTGTGGAAAACAGCCAACCGGCTTCTTCCCACCAAGCACCTGGACGAGTCGATGCCGCGGTACACACAGGGTTTGATGGACGTTGGCGCCACTGTATGTACCCGACGGAAACCCCGATGTGATCTTTGTCCCGTCAAAGCCTTATGTCAGGGGTTTGCAGAAGGATCACCGGAAAAGTATCCCGTCAAAACGAAAAAACTGCGTCGTGGTTCGGAGCGTCTGAGCCTGTTGTGGGCGAAGCGGCCTGATGGTTCGGTCTGGCTGGAGCGAAGGCACCCGACGGGAATCTGGGGTGGGCTCTACTGTCTGCCGGTCTTTGAAAGCACCCAAGCATTAAAGCGATCAGTGCCCGAACATCTGGTAGAGGGCGCAGAAGCGATGTTGCCTTTTGTACATACGCTGACCCACAAGGATTTGCGATTGGAACCCGTGATCGTTAGGTTTGGACAGACGGACGAAATATCTCCGCCATCCAACGCGATGATCTCGCATTCAGGCGGTTGGTTTGCTCTCGATGCATGGTCGGCGCTGGGGCTTCCCGCGCCTATTAGAAAACTGTTGCAGCATGATGTGGACGCGCAACAAGCATTCTCATTTAACGAAGCGCATCCAGTTCTCGATGGCGCTTGAGTGTCTTCCAGTTAGCACTGAACGCTGCAGCCAACTTTTCAACCAGATAGACAGACCGGTGTTGCCCACCGGTGCAGCCTATTGCTACGGTAACGTAGCTTCGATGGTCTTTGACAAGAGCCGTCAGCCAATGGCCGATGAAGTGCTCAATCTGATCAAACATATCGCCTACTTGTGATTCCCGGCTCAAGTAATCTATCACCGACGCATCACGCCCTGTCAGTTCGCGAAGCTCGGGGTCGTAATGTGGATTCGGCAACATGCGTACATCAAACACATAGTCGGCATCCAGGGGTACGCCACGCTTGAAAGCGAATGACTCGAAAACCAGTGTTAGCTGATTGGCAGGAGCCGATATCAATGCCTTGACATATCCTTGCAGTTGCGACGATTTGATCATACTGGTGTCAAGCACATGGGCCTGTTCGCGCATTTCGCCGAGTATTTCTCTTTCCAGCTCGATTGCTTCAACCAGTGCACGATGCTGGTCTAGCGCATCGGTACGTGAGAGAGGATGCAGCCGCCGCGTCTCAGAAAACCGACGCATCAGTGTTTCTGTGTTGGCATCTAGAAACAGCAACTGCACTGCGACACCGCGGGCGCGCAGCTGCTGGAGCTGCCTGGGAACCAATGGCAAAGAAGTCGCGCTGCGGACATCCACAGCAATGGCCACCTTGCCGGTTCCGTGTTGTTCTTCGAGTGCTGCGAATGAGGTCAAAAGCTCGGGCGGCAGGTTGTCGACACAGTAATAGCCCGTATCTTCCAAAGCGTGCAGGGCAACCGATTTCCCTGATCCTGACATGCCGGTTATCAGCACTATCTCAAGAGTGCCCGTCATGATCCGAGCATTTCTCGCGCGTGGGCAATGGTGGTGCTTGAAAGCCTTTCACCGCCAAGCATGCGTGCGATTTCGCCGATGCGCTGCTCACCGCTGACCGCTTTCACGTTACTCGCTGTCTTCCCCTCCACGGTATGTTTGGCCACCAGAAGGTGGGCGTCTGCGCAAGCGGCAACCTGTGGCAAATGGGTCACTGCCAAAACCTGTCGGTCTTTTCCTAATTGCTTCATCAATCGGCCGACCGTCTCGGCCACTGCTCCGCCCACTCCAGCGTCTACTTCATCGAATATGAGGGTTTGAGCCTCACCAAGTTGGCTGGTTGTCACAGCGATAGCCAGTGCGATACGTGACAGCTCTCCGCCAGAAGCCACCTTTGCTACCGGTCGCGGTGTACTGCCGCTGTGAGCGGCGACTAGAAACTCGGGTTGCTCTAGCCCAAACTGCGCAGGTTGAGTCACAGCGTGAAGTACGACATCAAACTTGCCACCCTGCATTCCCAAACCCTGCATTGCATGGGTGATGGCTTTAGCTAGCGCAGGCGCCGCTTTGCCACGCGCGCTTGAAAGTTTTTTGGCCTCTGCAAGGTATAAAGCGTGGGCTTTTTGTTCTTCAACCTCCAGCTTGGCCAGGTCAGCCGCCGCGTCCAGTCTTTGCAACTCATCGCGCCAGCTTGCTAACAGCCGGGGAACTTCCTCAGGCTGCCGTTTGTATCGTCTAGCGAGACTTATCCATAGAGAAATTCGGGCATCAAGCTCGGTCAGGCGCTGTGGGTCATCGGAATGGCGTGCATAACCTCGCAATGTATGTACCGCGTCCTCGGTCTGCGCGTTCGCGTTGTCCAACACATCGGCTAACACCTTGAACTCGGGTTCAATGTGTTCATGTTCGCGCAAGGCTGACATGGCGCGCGATAGCAAGGTCAAGACGCTTTCATCGGATTGCTGAAGCGCATCAAGGGCGGACTGCACGGCATCCCGAAGAGACTGCGCATTTGACAGTCGACTGTGTTGGGCATTGAGATCCCTCCATTCGTCGTCCCCCGGGGACAGCTTTTCAACTTCTGTAATCTGCCACGTCAGGCGTTCACGCTCCCGCTGCAGAATGTCCTGACCTTCGCGTGCATCGAGCAGTGCTTTTTGCGCTGAACGCCATGCCTGCCACACCAGCGTCAAGGCCTGGTCATCGACACCTGCATAAGCATCAAGCAGACCACGGACGGAGTCGGTGCGCGTCAGGCTTTGCCACGCATGTTGCCCGTGAATATCCACCAGTTTGTCAGCAATTTCCCGGAGCTGTGTCGCTGTCGCGGCGCTTCCGTTGATCCACGCCCGGCTTTTGCCTGTGGCGTCAACGATTCTCCGAAGAAGCAAGGTGTCGCTCCCCGTATAGCCAGCCTGATCAAGCCAGCCAACAAGAGACGGCGGAGTGTCAAATTCGGCGCTGATTTCGCAACGTTGCGCGCCTTCCCGCACAACGCTCCCATCTGCACGCGAGCCCAGTGCAAGCTGCAAGGCATCAATCAAAATGGATTTGCCTGCGCCTGTTTCCCCTGTCAGAACACTGAACCCACTACCGAGCTCAAGATCCAGAGTCTGAACAATGACAAAGTCTCTCAGCGATATGTTTTTCAGACTCATGATGTAGCAAAAAGGACGTGCGAATCGATAGCAACAATAAGCTATGCACCGCCCTCATTCCAGTGAAGCTTTTTACGCAGGGTGTCAAAGTAGCTCCAGCCTTTCGGGTGAAGAAAACGCATTTGATGCTCCGAACGTTTAACGATGATTCGGTCTCCATGCAGCAAACTGGCAAGCGACTGCATGTCAAAGTTTGCGCTTGCATCTCTACCGGCTACTATTTCTATAGCAATCTCCCCTGTATCCGAGAGGACGATAGGCCTATTTGACAAGGTATGTGGGGCGATCGGAACCAACACCCATCCTGCGATGGAGGGGTGTAACAAGGGACCGCCGGCGGACAGCGCATAGGCTGTCGAGCCTGTGGAAGACGCAATGATTAACCCGTCTGCGCGCTGATTGGCGACAAAACGGCCATCAACTTCCACTTTTAGCTCAACCATGCCAGCAGTAGCACCACGATTGACCACGACGTCATTCATGGCAGTTGCACTAAAGACGCAATCGCCATCCCGCATCACTTTCGCCTGCATCATCCAGCGCCTGTCTTCCTCGAACGCTCCCCGAAGCATGGGCCCAAGCACAGCCTCATAAGCGTCAAACGCGATATCGGTGATGAAACCAAGCCTCCCCTGATTGATACCAATGAGCGGCACGCCAAACCGAGCCAGCTGACGTCCAATCCCGAGCATCGTGCCGTCGCCGCCGACCACCAGCCCTAAATCACAATGCGCGCCTATGGCTGCGACGTCCAGTATTGGATATTGCGAAAGTCCAGTGTTGCTGGCGCTATCCTTCTCAATTGCAACCTCGCAGCCTTGCGCGCTCAAAAAATGAGCAATAGATTCAAGCGCGAAACGCGATCCATGAGCCTGGTATTTTCCAACAAGGGCTACATGGCGAAATTGCGACTTCATTCTTAAATTACATCACAACATAGAACTCAGCTTTCGTAGAATAAGCAGATGCTGGACGAGAGAGCGAAATTGCTGCTGAAAGCGCTGGTTGAGCGCTATATTGCTGATGGGCAGCCGGTGGGATCGCGCACGCTATCGAAGGCGTCAGGCCTTGAGTTGTCACCCGCAACGATTCGCAATGTGATGAGCGATCTGGAAGAGCTTGGCCTCATCATCAGCCCCCACACTTCTGCGGGGCGCATTCCGACTGCCCGCGGATATCGGTTGTTTGTTGACACGATGTTGACAAGCCGTCGTGATCAATTCGGGCCATCGGACGCCATGAACACCCCTCGCTTAGCGCCTGATCAGCCACAAAAGGTGCTCAGCAATGCAGCTCATATGCTGTCCAATCTGTCGCAATTTGTGGGGGTTGTGATGGCGCCGCGTCGCAGCTCTGTGTTCAGACATATCGAATTTTTAAGACTGTCCGAGAAACGCTTTTTGGTCATCATCGTCTCCCCTAACGGAGATGTCTCGAACCGGGTTATTTTTACCGAGGTGGACCACACTCAATCTCAGCTGATAGAGGCATCCAACTTTTTGAATGCGCACTATGCTGGCTTGGCTATTGAAGAAGTGCAACAACGCCTGCGAAGCGAAATGGATGCTCTGCGCGGAGAGATCGCCACTCTCATGCAAGCAGCGGTGCAAGCCAGTTCTGACGCAATCGAGTCGCGCGATGAAGTCGTGGTCTCTGGGGAGCGAAATCTTCTGGCTGTGACGGACTTTTCCAGCAATATGGGAAATTTGAGAAGGTTGTTCGATCTTTTTGAGCAGAAGACGCAACTCATGCAGCTGCTGGACGTCTCTAGTCGTGGCGCCGGCGTTCGTATCTATATTGGAGGCGAGAGCCATGCGATTCCATATCAGGAGCTGTCAGTAGTGTCTGCTCCCTATGAGGTGGATGGCACAGTAGTCGGCACACTTGGGGTCATCGGACCAATGCGGATGCCCTACGAGAAAATGATCCACATTGTGGACATCACCTCGAAACTTCTTGGCACTGCGCTTAGCTACAGCAAGTAGCGACTTACAATGCCTGCGAAGTGGGGGCGTTAGCTCAGTTGGTTAGAGCAGAGGACTCATAATCCTTTGGTCGTAGGTTCAAGTCCTACACGCCCTACCACCTGCAGTTGCTTAGACACTCAAAGAAGTGTGCGGGTGCTGTTCTTTTCAGCTGGTAGATGTCAGTTCGGAACGCTTGGACTCCCACCCGCCCGTAAAGTCAGGCCCAGGTTTAACTCGGAGATTGATGGCCGGCCTCTCACTAGCCCAAAGCCGCTAGACTTTGAGCGGCCTGATCGGACTGAGTGGCAAAAAACTTCCCCAAAGTTTGACGGACGTGAAAAATCCGGTATATACTTTGTGGCTCTGCTGAAAACGCTGCGAGCTGAAAGGCTCAGGCGATTGAGGTAGGGGAAGAAAAAAAGTCAAAAATAATTTGACTGCTGCTCAAAAAGCGGTATATAATTTGAGGCTCAGCTGATTACAGCTAACGACAAAAGCAAGGCAGTAAATGCCGAGTCAGTAGTCAGGATCAT
>JAQGNE010000025.1 GCA_028291985.1 Polaromonas sp.
TGTGTATTGGGCGGGAGGCTGTTTTTGCATAAATAACGCTATGAAGAAGGCGTCGTCTGTCATACAGCCCGGGTGCAAGCTCCGCCATAAACCAGCCAACACCCATTTTCTGGAGCTACCTGTGCTGGCACTCTGCGGCTTTCCCGTCTCTATCTACTACAACAAGGTCAAGCTGCCGCTGCGGAGCGACCCAGCGTTCAAAAGGTCATGGCTGACCGAAAGGCGGCGACGCTCAAGCCTTCCTGATCAACCGGCTGCGGAGAATTGCAAGCTTTTTTTCCCGTTCGCCCTGAGGTATCGAAAGGGATGTCGAAAGCAGGTGTCGAAAGGGGAGCATCAAAGACAGGAATCGAGGCGTTTCCGTTGTGCGGCGGTCCTTCGATACACCGAGGCGAACGGAAGAATTGATGCAGAAGGGCGAGTTGAGAATCGATACCCCAAGGCGAACAGGCAATCTACATGTCGTGGGACCGCAGCCGTAGCCGCTACCGTGAAAGCGACGTTTCAGCACTGACCTGGGTTCACTGCTGCGCCGAATTCAGCGCCGCATACACCCGCATCGCGGCATAGGCGTCGTTGGCGGCATACACCAGTTGTGCGTCGGTCAGTTGCGGGTTGGCCCAGTTCGACGTTGATGCTTTTTTCGACTTGATGAAGCGCTGGTTGAACAGCACCGCCACCGCGCCGCGCACACCCATGTCCTTGCGGTAGCCTTTGGCGCTGAACACATGGTTCAGGTCCAGCACACCCTGAAGATCGACGCCAAGCTTGTACACAATGCGCTTCTTGTCGTCGCCAAGGCCAAAACCCGCCTTGACGATACCGGGGGACTCCAGCAGTGTGCCCAGCACGCGGCGGCAGCCGGCATCATGCAGCTGGAATATCCAGGCCTTGTCCAGTGTCGACAGCTGCACGATGTGCGGTCCGGTCGAGGCCTCGTTTTTGGCAAAGGTGGGTTTCGATTCGGTATCGAAACCCAGTGCGGTGGCGCCAGACAGCTCACCCAGCGCCGCGATGGCCTGGTCCACAGTGGCCACCAGCTGGATCTGCGCCAGCCCCAGGCGATCGAAGATGGGCAGCAGGGCTATCTGCTCTTTGTCCGGTGTGTGCAGTGAAGTCATGATCCGGCAGAATAACTGAAGCCTCAACATCCGAACCCCTACAACCCTCGGCTTTACCGCCACCTACTTCATCACCTGGCAACCATGGCATCCGCGAAAAGCATCACCACCGACGACTACAAACTGTTCCCTTCGCCGCGCAACCGGGACAGGCTGGTCTTTGTGCATCAGATCTTTGTCCCGTATCCCTACATGCTGATCGACCTGGACAGCTACAACCTGAAAGGCAAGCGCAGCCTGTTTGCCGCCTGCCGGCTTGCCGACATGAAGATGGGCCAGCTGATCACGCTGGACACTGCCGAAGATGCGCAGCGCTTCAAAACCGCATTCGTGCCGGACTGAAAGCATGCAGGACAGCACTTTCAATTTGCGAACCAACCGGGGGCATTCGTGATGAAAAGCAAGACAACCGGTGGGCTCGTCTATTCGACCGACAGCGGCCGCATGTGCCCGGTATGCCGTCAGCCTATTGCAACTTGCAGCTGCAAACTGGCAAAGGCGCCAGCCCCGACCGATGGCACGGTCCGGGTAAGCCGCGAAACCAAGGGCCGCGGCGGCAAAAGCGTGACGCTGGTCAAGGGCCTTGCGCTTGACGGCCTGGCGCTGGCGCAACTCGGCAAGCAGCTCAAGGCTGCCTGTGGTTCCGGTGGAACGGTCAAGGACGGCGTGATCGAGGTGCAGGGTGACCACTGCGACGTGGTGTTGGCGGTCCTGCAAAAACAAGGCTACAGCGTCAAGCGGGCTGGCGGTTGATGGCGGCGATGTTGATGCTGTGCCAGGCGCTGCCATGAAGCCGGAAGACCTTGAACTGCTGCTGACACGGGACATGCCCTTCGGAAAGCACAAGGGCTGCAAGATTGCGGACCTGCCCGGCAACTACCTGAACTGGTTTGCCCGTGAAGGATTCCCGTCCGGCGAAATCGGCCGCTTGCTGGCTCTGATGCACGAGATAGACCATAACGGCCTGTCTTCGCTGCTCGATCCGCTGCGCGGGCGCCACGGCTGACGGCCGCCAGCAGGCGGATCGAACGGCTGCTTATGCGCGCAGCTTGCTGTTGAAGAAGGCGATGGTGCGTTCCCAGGCCAGCTTGGCTGCAGCGGCGTCATGGCGTGGGGTGGTGTCGTTGTTAAAGCCGTGCTGGGTGCCGGGATACTGGTGCGCGGTGTAGGGCACGTTGTTGGCCTTCAGGGCCGCTTCATAGGCGGGCCACGCGGCATTGATGCGCTCGTCGATGGCTGCGAAATGAATCAGCAGCGGCGCCTTGACTTTGGCTGCATCTTCCGGTGCCGGCTGGTTGCCGTAGAACGGAACGGCTGCATGAAGCTCGGGCAGGCGCACCGCCAGCGTGTGGGCCATGCCGCCGCCATAGCAGAACCCGACCACGCCGATCTTGCCGTTTGAATCAGGACGCGACTTCAAAAAGGTATGCGCTGCAACAAAGTCTTCTGTCGATTTTTTCTGGTCCAGCTTGGCAAACATTTCCCGCGCCTTGTCTTCATCGCCAGGGTAGCCGCCCAGCGGACTCAGGGCGTCGGGCGCGAAAGCGATGAAGTTGTCGAGCGCCAGCCGCCGGGTAATGTCTTCGATATGGGGATTGAGCCCGCGGTTCTCGTGAATCACCAGAACGACGGGAAGCTTCCCGCTCATGTTGGCCGGCCGTGCCAGATAACCCCTTGCCGTACCGTGGCCTGCGGTTGACGGAAAGTCCGGCGATTCGGTCCTGATGCGTGAATCGTTTTTGGGAACCATCTGTGCGCGCGCAAAGTCCGGGCTCAGCGCCGTCAGCAGCATGCCTGCCGTCACGCCACCAACCGCAAACTTTTGCGCCTTGTCGAGAAAACCGCGCCGGTCAATCGTGCCGTGCACATAGGCATCAAACAAGATCAACAATTCCTGGTCGAAATCCTGAGCGGTCTTCATCGGCATGGTGTCTCCATGAAAAAACACGAGCATAGCCGTCTGAGATTTTCTATGCTAGTACGGTTTGCTATGGTAATAATAGCTATGGGACCTTTTAAATGTTGGGCTGGGGCGCTATTTGTTTCATAATTGCAGCGTTCGGTCTGGTGTTGACTGGTGGTGTGCTGGCAATTCCCTGCGGTGCTGGAGGATTGCAACGCAAGGTAACAGGAGCGCTTTGCCGCCAGGACCAAACGTCCTGGCGGGCAGGCTGGCGTTTACCATGCATTTGGCGCATGCCAGCGCCTGTACAGTGGGCATGGCACTAAGGCCGTGAGACGGGCCGACATTTTTTGAACAGGAACTGCTGTGGAAACTTCAACATTGCTGATGATGGGTGTCGGACTGGCGGTAGGCGGTGTTGCGGGCGCTGCGGCCCATGCCTGGTGGCCACAGAAAAATGCCAGGAATGCGCCGTTTCCCTCGAAGTGGCCATTGACCGCCCGCGGCCTCTTCACCACGGAAGAGCATGAGGTGTTGCGCTGGCTGCGCAAGACATTCCCGAAGCATCTGGTCATGGTCAAACTGCCGCTCGTGCGGTTTACTGTTCCGCTTGACAAGGAAAAATCCACCCGAAGCAGGCAGCTGCAGGCGCTGCTTGAAGGTGTGTTCTGCACCTTTGCCGTTTGCAGTCCGAGCGGTACGGTGCTGGGCTGTGTCGACGTGCCTGGCAAGCGGGGCCTGCCTCGCGGCAACCGCGACCTGAAGGAAGCACTGCTTTCAGATTGCGCCATTGCCTACACAGTGGTGCGCGGGTTCAACCTGCCCACGGCCGGCGCCATGCGCGCGGCCTTTTTGGGTGAGCTCGAAGAAGCCGACATGCCGGCTCATCAAGAGACCCGCGGCGGTGACAGCAGCTTTCACGCCGACCTGGATGCCTTCACGGCCAAGACCCGCAGCGAAGCCAAGAAGGCGGCGCTGCAGGCGCTTAACAGGGACAGCGACGCCAAACGCCTGCCGGTAACCGAAATCTCCGGCTTCACTTCTGATGGCATGGCCGCGCGTGGCACTGGCAAGTCCGGGCAACCGGCACAGTCCGGCCGTGTCAGCCCCGAATGGGAAGACTCCTTTATCCAGCCCGCTGATAGCCGGCCAGTGAAGCTCGACACCCATTGATTGCAGGGCTGCCACGGCCGCGCGGCGGCCAGTGCTAACACCTTTAATTGAGGAACAGTCCGCATGCCGCATAGCGTCTCATTGATCAGCACCATTGCAGCCGGGCTGGGCTTGGCGCTGGTGTTCGGCTTTCTGGCGGTACGTTTGCGCTTGCCTGCGCTGGTCGGCTATCTGCTGGCGGGCGTCTTTATCGGTCCTTTCACACCCGGTTTTGTAGCCGACGGTGCAATTGCGAGCCAGTTGGCGGAGATCGGCGTGATGCTGCTGATGTTCGGGGTGGGGCTCCATTTTTCACTCGACGATCTGTTGTCGGTCCGCAAGATAGCCGTGCCCGGCGCGGTGGTGCAGATGACGGTGGCCACTGGACTCGGTATCGCACTGGCGACTTGGTGGGGATGGGATATGGGCGGCGCGCTGGTCTTTGGCCTGTCGCTGTCGGTGGCCAGTACGGTAGTGTTGCTTCGTGCCCTGGAAAGCCGCGGAATTCTCGACTCGGCCAACGGCCGTATTGCGGTCGGCTGGCTGGTGGTCGAAGACCTTGCCATGGTGCTGGTGCTGGTGTTGTTGCCGCCACTGGGTGCTGTGCTGTCAGGCAAGACCGGCACGGATTTTGACTGGGGCGTGCTGTGGAAAACACTGGGCACGACGCTTTTGCAGGTCGGCGGATTTGTTGCGCTGATGCTGATCGTCGGGCGGCGTTTTTTCCCCTGGGCATTGTGGCAGGTTCAACGCACCGGGTCACGTGAACTGTTCACCCTGTGCGTGGTGGCCGCCGCTGTCAGCATCGCTTTCGGTGCGACCGTTCTGTTTGGCGTTTCGTTTGCGCTGGGTGCCTTTTTTGCCGGCATGGTCATGCGGGAGTCCGAGTTCAGCCACCGTGCTGCCGAGGAGTCGCTACCCCTGCGGGATGCATTCGCGGTGCTGTTTTTCGTGTCGGTCGGCATGTTGTTCGACCCGTGGGTCCTGCTGGAGCGCCCGTTCCAGGTTCTGGCGGTGGTGGCCATCATCATCGTTGGCAAAACGCTGGCTGCGGCCTTGCTGGTGCTGGGCATGCGTTACCCGCTCAATACCGCCTTGACCGTCTCGGCCAGCCTGGCGCAGATCGGTGAGTTCTCCTTCATCCTGCTGGGTTTGGGGGTGTCTCTGGGGATGCTGCCGCCTGAAGGGCAAAGCCTGGTGCTGGCCGGAGCCCTGATCTCCATTGCACTCAACCAGCTGGTGTTCAAAGGAATCGATCCCTTGCAGCAGTGGCTGCTTGAGCGGTCGCCATTCCTGCGTCGTCTGGAAGGCAGAATTCATCCGACCGAGGCGCTGCCGGCGCATACGTCTGAAGCTTATCTCTCGCGCCATATCGTTCTGGTGGGATATGGGCGCGTCGGCCGGCAGATTGCCAAGGCGCTCTCGCTCAGCCATATCCCTTTTGTCGTCGCCGAGCAGAACCGTGAAACGGTGGAGCATCTGCGCTCGATAGGCATTGCGGCGGTGTCGGGTAACGCAGCGGAGCCCGACGTGCTGGTGCAGGCCCATATTGCCGAGGCGCGAATGCTGGTTATCGCGACGTCAGACACCTTGAATGTCCGGCAGATGATTGCCTGCGCGCGGCAGCTCAATCCCGGCATTGAAACCATCGTTCGCTCCCACAATGAGGCCGAGGCTGCATTGCTTGACAGCGAGAAAGCCGGCATTGTCTTTCTGGGGGAGCGTGAGCTTGCCGCGGCCATGGCGCGCCATGTTGTCGAACGCTCAACGGATGGGACAGCCACGCAGGCAGGGGCGGCGTCGGCATCACACTAGCCGGCTACCGCGCCCCTATGAACACCTGGCAATCACAGGCAGCTGCCGCCGGCGAGACAGCCTCAGCGCGGTGCCAGCCGGATGGCGCCATCCAGCCGAATGACTTCGCCATTGAGCATGTCGTTTTCAAAGATGTGCCTGGCCAGTTTGGCGTAATCCGTCGGCGTACCCAGCCTGCTCGGAAACGGAACTGACGCGGCTAGGGAATCCTGTACCTCCTGCGGCATGCCGAACATCATCGGTGTGCCAAATATCCCTGGAGCGATGGTCATGTTGCGAATGCCGTTGCGAGCAAGATCCCTTGCAATCGGCAGCGTCATGCCCACGATACCGCCCTTGGAAGCGCTGTAGGCCGCCTGGCCAATCTGGCCGTCGTAGGCCGCAACAGAAGCGGTTGAAATCATGACGCCGCGCTCGCCAGTGGCCTCGGGTTCGTTTTTGCTCATGGCGTCGGCAGCCAGGCGGATCATGTTGAAGCTGCCCACCAGGTTGACCATGAGCGTCTTGCTGAACACCGCCAGGCTGTGCGCGCCGTTTTTGCCTACGGTTTTTTCAGCCGGGGCAATGCCCGCGCAGTTCACCAGGCCCATCAGCTTGCCCATCGAAACCGCTTTGGCCACTGCGGCCTGGCCGTCGGCCTCCTGGCTCACATCGCATTTGACAAAAGCTGCCGCCTCGCCCAGATCAGCGGCAATCGCCTGGCCTTTTTCGGTCTGCATGTCGGCAATCACAACCTTGCCCCCGCTGGCGACCAGCATGCGGGCAGTACCCTCTCCAAGCCCGGATGCACCCCCCGTGACGATAAAAACCTTTCCTGCGATGTCCATGGCTTGTCCTTTAAAGAATTTGAAAACAGCGTCGGACGACCAACTCGCGTTGACGTTGACGTAAAGGTAAATTATGGTCGAGAGATCGGACGGCCATGAAAAAAGCCCGGCAACCGATGGCTGCCGGGCTTGGATGCGCGTCTGGGCAGTTGGCGCAAACAGGGCGGACCGGTTATTTGTAGCCGACACGGTCCAGCATCTGCTGAACCTTGAGCTGGTTGTTGCCGACTGCGCTGATCGGTATGGTTTCCGACTTGAAGGTACCCATGGCTTTCAGGGCCGGGTTGCTGATATCCAGACCCCTGACGGCCGGCCATTCATTGTTGCCGTTTGCAAAATACTCCTGTGCGCTGGCACTGGCCATGTACTCCATGAACTTGACCGCATTGGCTGTGTTCTTGGCGTTTTTGGCAACGGCCGCGCCGGCTATGTTGACGTGCGTTCCCCAGCTGTCCTGGTTGGGAAACACAACACCCACGCGTTCGGCGATCGCCTTGTCTTCGGATGTGTTCGAACGCATGATGCGTGCAAGATAGTAGGTGTTGGTCAGTGCGACACCGCATTCGCCGCTTGCGACGGCCTTGATCTGGTCGGTGTCACCGCCTTTGGGCGCGCGCGCCATGTTGGCAACCAGCCCCGCCAGCCAGGTCTCGGCTTTCACTTCGCCGATATGCTCGGTCACCGCGCCAAAGAGCGACAGGTTATAGGGATGGGATCCAGAGCGGGTGCACACAAGGCCCCTGTTCTTGGGATCAGCCAGCTCTTCGTAGGTATCGACATCGGCTTTCTTGATCTTGAGCTTGTCGTACACCACCACACGGGCCCGGGTCGAAAAACCAAACCATGTCGTGCCTTCAGGCGTCGCCCTGGCCCGCAGGTTTGCCGGAATGGCGGCTTCCAGCACCGTCGATCTGACGGGCTTGAACAAGCCGTCGCTATCGCCCTTCCACAAGCGGGCGGCATCCACCAGCAAGATCACGTCGGCAGGAGAGGCGGCTCCTTCGGCCCTCAGACGGGCGAGGATGCCGGCATCATCTGCATCTACACGGTTGACTTTGATACCCGTAGCCTTCGTGAAGTCGCTGTACAGCTTCTCATCGGTCTGGTAGTGGCGGGCAGAGTACAAATTGACAACCTGATCTTGCGCAACGGCAAAACCGGCGGCCAGCGCCAATGACGAAATGGCTAACTTCTTGAGCATGTAAGGATCCCCTGGTTGCGAAATGACAGACTCCGCATAATAACGCAAACACGAATCATTCTCGATAGCATTCATTTTTGTCAGCTATCGTTACGGATGTTGGTGCTGAGCGGGAGAGGGTGGCAACCGAAGGGTCTGACGCAAAGCTGAGAGCGTCGAAGCCGTCATGAATTTCGTGAGGTATCAAGCGCTAACTACCCATTGCTCAGCCAAGACTTCGGACATGTACCTTCGGCTGATTTCGACGATCAAGCCATGTCAACAAGCCAGCGGAGCTGCGCGCCCTTAGCCATGCCGCAGATCGACCATCGCCAGCGTTCGCGCCATAGAGTGTCGGGGTGCGATGTCCGACTCCCGGTCCGACGCCTGCAGCCTCAGGCTTGCGCAGCCCTTTGCAAACGACCTACGACCCAGCAAAAAAAAGCCCAGTCTGGGGACTGGGCTTTGAACGAATTCAGGAAATCAATAAATCGATTTCGAAGAATCCGAGGAGACAACTGTTAAGGCATGCCAAGCCGCATGAAGGGCGGCAGGACCTGCTCTTGTGTCAGAGTCTTGTGATCGGAAAATTAACGCTTTTTGGCGGAAACCGTCTTGCTGGCGTTGACCGCGGTGGCTGCAACGGTGTTGAAGTTCGACTCGGCCATGTCGCTGGCCTGCTTGACTGCTTTTTGCATGGATTCAAAAGCGTTGTTGGCGGCGACCACTGCGCTCTTCATCACGGCAACTGCAGTCTCTGAACCAGCTGGTGCGTTCTTGGTGGCGCTGTCAACCAGGCCCATGACTTTTTGCTGGGCGTCAGATGTCTGCGCTTCCAGGGTCTTGGTCAGGTCGGCGCCGGCAGCGGCAGCGATGTCATACAGATGACGGCTGTAGGCAGCGGTTTTCTCGGCCAATGGCTGAACCAGACCTGCTTGCAGGGCGAGCAGTTCTTGTGCGTCCTTGACGCCCATGACGGCTTGTGCGTGGTTGGCGGTTTCGGCCAGAGCAGCCTTGGTGGCCTGTACATTCAGCTCGACCAGCTTTTCCACGCCTTCGAAGGCTTTGTGGGTCAGACCAAACAGGGTCTCGATGTTGGCTTTGTGGGAGGCCATGATTTGTTCAGCAGTCAGCATAATTAATCTCCGATAGGGTTGTTGGAAGGGAAAACAGTTGCTTTGCCTGGCGTCAATCGCTTTTGCTGCACTGCAACATAAGGCTAGTATATGGAGTGCCAGCATGGATTGCAAGGATCTTTTGCTGCACTGCAGCATATTAGGTCGGCGCCCCTAGCGCCCGACGGACGCACGGACTACGTCCCCTTGTATTTGACGTCCCAACCTCCAATGGCACTGTTGTGAAAGCCTTTTACGCCGATAACTTTGTTCTGCCTCTTCCCGAGGGCCACCGTTTTCCGATGGCCAAGTACAAGCTCTTGCGGAACCGGGTGGTACGAGAACTGCCTGATGTGCGGATGGAAGAGGCGCCCGCCGCGACCGACGGTGAACTGGCGTTGGTGCATACGCCGGCTTATATCGAGTCCATCGCACGCGGCACTTTGCCACCTGCTGCGCAGCGGGAGATCGGCTTTCCCTGGAGCCCCGCTATGGCAGAACGTGCTCGGCGCTCAGCGGGCGCCACGGTTGCCGCTGCCCGGGAAGCGCTTGGCTTACATGGTGCAACCGAAGGACTTGCCGCCAACATGGCCGGAGGAACGCATCACGCCTACGCCGGCAAGGGCAGCGGATTCTGTGTTTTCAACGACGTGGCAGTCGCAGCGCGCCTGATGCAGGCAGAGTGGGCGCGCGGCCGAACGGCGCGTGGCGCGCCGTTACAGGTAGCGATCATCGATCTGGATGTTCATCAGGGCAATGGCACCGCTTCCATATTTGCCAACGATGACAGCGTTTTCACACTGTCGCTGCACGGCGAAAAAAACTTTCCCTTCCGCAAGGAGCCCAGCGACCTTGACGTCGAACTGCCCGACGGGTGCCTGGATGCGCCTTATCTGGAGGCCCTTGAGCAAGCACTTGACGAGATGGAGCGCCGGTTTGCGCCTGGACTGCTGCTCTTTCTGGCCGGTGCAGACCCCTTTGAGGGTGATCGCCTCGGTCGTCTATCACTTACCTTTGATGGCCTGGAAGCCCGCGACAGGCGGGTGTTCGACTGGGCCTGGCAGCGCCGTATTCCACTGGTGTTCATGATGGCTGGCGGCTACGGCAACGATATTGACCAGACGGTGCAGGTGCAGATGAACACCTACCGCGTCGCGCTTGAGTACTGGCGGCGCTGGCAGGCGTGAGGCTTCAGGCGGGTAGCGCTGGGCGCTGGCAAAATGGAGGGATGCCCCTTGAAGCACGGATCGCGCCAGAACCTCGCAGCGCCTACAGCGCGTTTTGCAGCATCACCACCCGCTGGTCAGACAACGACATCTATGGCCACGTCAACAACGTCATTTATTACAGCTGGTTTGACACTGCCGTCAACAGCCTCTTAATTGAGCGCGGCGCACTGGACATCCACGGCCCCGGTCAGTCTGGCGGCGTGATCGGCCTCGTGGTTGAAACCCATTGCAGTTATTTCGCCCCACTGGCTTTTCCAGAGCCGGTGGTGGCTGGTGTCCGGGTCGCGCATATCGGGCGCTCAAGCGTGCGGTATGAGATCGGACTGTTCGCCGCCGGATCCACAGCGCTGTGCGCGGCGCGTGGGCATTTCGTGCATGTGTATGTTGATCGCCTCACGCGCAGGCCCGCCGAGCTGCCGCCAAAACTGCTTTCTGTACTGGAGACCCTGAAGTGACCATTGCCCCCAATGCTGCTGAGCTGAACCCTGTCGAACTGGCGATAGAAAGCCGTCAGTCGATGCGTGAATTTTTGCCCACGCCTGTCCCCAAGGCCACGATTGTCCGGCTGCTGGAGCTTGCCAGCCGTGCACCGTCAGGCACCAACACCCAGCCCTGGAAAGCGTATGTGCTGCAAGGCGCCAGCCGCGATGCCCTGGTCGAAAAAGTCTGCCAGGTCCACGACGCGATACGCGCCGACCCGCAACTCGCGGCCGACTACCGCGAAGCCTATGACTATTACCCCGAGAAATGGGTCTCGCCCTATATCGACCGCCGCCGTGAGAACGGCTGGAGCCTATATGGGCTGCTGGGCATCGGCAAGGCTGACAAGGACAAGATGCATGCGCAGCATCAGCGTAACTTCAGGTTTTTTGATGCGCCGGTCGGCCTTATGTTTACCGTCGATACCGTGATGGGGCGCGGCTCCCTGGTGGACTACGGCATGTTCCTGCAAAACCTCATGGTGGCTGCGCGTGCGCACGGGCTGCACACCTGCCCGCAGGCGGCCTGGAACGGTTTTGCCAAGGTCATCCTTCCTCATATCGGTGCCGAGCCTGACGAGATGCTGGTTTGCGGCATGTCGCTCGGCTATGCGGATGAGTCAGCACTGGTCAACACCTTTCGCACACCCCGGGTTCCGGCGAGCGACTTCGCAACCTGGCTGGACTGATCCGCTGGCGCCTCAGCGTTGGCGCCCTAAATGTTTTTGATGACTGCCTTCCCCTCTTGGACCGCCTTCCGGCACAGGAGGTTGCGGGTAAAGTCAGGGTTCGATCAACCTTACGGGCCGCCCATCCCGCGCAGGCACGGCAGGCCTTTCAGTGGCGATCGCCTTCGGTCTGTGCAGCCCTTTTTTAGCAGAAAGTGATTCGTTTCATGAGCATTACCACCACTCCTTCCGGCCTCCAGTATGAAGACACGGTTCTGGGCTCCGGCGCCATTGCCAAAGCGGGGCAGAGCGTCAAGGTGCACTACACCGGCTGGCTCTACAACGGTGGAACCCAAGGCGCCAAGTTTGATTCCAGCAAGGACCGCGGCCAGCCGTTTGAATTTTCACTCGGCGCCGGTCAGGTCATTCGCGGCTGGGACGAGGGTGTGCAGGGCATGTCGGTAGGTGGCACGCGCCGGCTCATCATTCCGGCCGAGCTGGGTTACGGCGCGCGTGGCGCTGGCGGTGTGATTCCGCCGAACGCAACCCTGCTTTTTGAAGTGGATTTTCTAGGCTGAAATTTTTCATGTACTGCGGCTTGGGCATTTCCAGAAATTCAGAGTTTTGGGATGAAGTGCAAGGCGCTTGGAGCAGAGCAGCCGGAATGTACTTTGTACATGAGGCGTGCGAGCACCGGAGCAACGCCGCAATTTGCCAAAAAATGGATTTATGGAAATGCCCGAATGATCATCACCAGCCTGCTTGATACCGACCTGTACAAGTTCACCATGATGCAGGTGGTGTTGCATCAGTTCCCCGGGGCAGAGGTTGAATACCGATTCAAGTGCCGCAACGCCGGTTCGCCTGGTGTGCAGGACCTTGCACCTTTCATCAATGAGATACGCGAAGAAGTGCGAGGCCTGTGCGCGCTGCGTTTTCAGGATGCCGAACTGGCCTATTTGCGCGGCATGCGCTTCATCAAAAGCGATTTCGTCGACTTTCTCGGCCTCTTCAGGCTGAACGAAAAATATGTGAACGTGAACGCGCTGCCCAACGGCGAGATCGACGTCGCCATCAAGGGGCCGTGGCTTCACACCATCCTGTTCGAGATTCCGGTACTGGCGATCATCAACGAGGTGTACTTTCGCAACACGCAAAAGCACGCGAACTTTACCGAGGGCCGGAACAGGCTGAACATCAAGATGGGCGAATTGAAGTCCCCAGGTCTCAGCCAGTTGAAGATTGCTGACTATGGAACCCGTCGCCGCTTTGGCAAGACGTGGCATGAGGAAGTGCTGCGCACACTGGCTGCCGGCCTGGGCATTGGAACCGGGCAGGGCAAGGATTCCAGCGTGCTGGGCCAGTTGGCTGGAACCAGCAATGTGCTGTTTGCGATGAAACTGGGCATGACACCTCTTGGCACCATGGCGCATGAGTACCTGCAGGCTTGCCAGGCGCTGGGGCCGCGTCTGCGCGACAGCCAGGTCTTCGGTTTCGAGTCGTGGGCACGCGAATACCGCGGTGATCTGGGTATTGCCCTGTCTGACGTGTATGGCATGAATGCCTTTCTGCGCGACTTCGACATGTATTTCTGCAAGTTGTTTGATGGCGCGCGGCATGACAGTGGCGATCCTTTCCAGTGGGGAGAAAGAATGCTGGCGCACTATGCCAAGAACCGGGTCGATCCCAACACCAAGACGCTGATTTTCAGCGACGGACTGACGGTGCCGCGCACGATCGAGCTGTACCAGCAGTTCAAGGGCCGCTGCCAGCTGGCCTTTGGCATTGGCACCAACCTCACCAATGACCTGGGTTACGAGCCGCTGCAGATCGTGATCAAAATGGTGCGCTGCAATGGCCAGCCGGTCGCCAAACTGTCGGACACACCGTCCAAGAATATGTGTGACGACGAGAAATACCTGGCGTATCTGCGACAGGTTTTTGAGATCGTCTGAGTGGCCTGGGCGCAGTGCCCTTCAAGCGTCACTGGAATCACCCGCATGCAGTTTGCTATTGAATTAATAGCTATAACCTCTTGTAATGTAAGGGCTATAAGCATAAAATGCTTAAAATTTCCAATACATATCAACCATGTCGCCGCTCGTTCCGGCTACCTTATCCCGGACACCTTGATCCGCAGCAAGCCGCTTCGTGAGCTTTTTCGCCCCGTCTCCCTGCCTCGTTCTGCCGCCGCATGTTCTCGACATCCATCAAAAAACAGACCATGAAAAGTTCGCGCCTGCCCGCGCTGGCCCTTCTGCTTTGCCTGTCCCCCGCATGGTGCGTCGCTGCTGAAATTGATGGAGCCAGGCTCTCGGTGTGGTGGGGCGTTCCTTTTGCAGGCATCCTGCTGTCGATCGCCCTGATGCCGTTACTGGCCCCCTCTTTCTGGCATCACCATTTCGGCAAGGTGTCGGCAGCCTGGACGCTGCTGTTTTTTGTCCCGTTCGCGGTGATGTTCGGTCCGGCCCTCGCTGGCAGCAGCCTGGTGCATGCACTGGTAGCAGAATACATTCCCTTCATCGTGCTGCTGGTGGCGCTTTATACCGTGGCCGGCGGCATTTTTATCCGCGGCAACCTGCATGGCAGCGCAGGCCTGAACGTCGCCATCCTGGCCATCGGCACGGTGCTGGCCAGTTTCATGGGGACCACTGGCGCGTCCATGCTGATGATCAGGCCGCTGATCAGGGCCAACGACAACCGCAAGCACAAGGCGCATGTGGTGGTGTTTTTCATCTTTCTGGTGTCCAACGCGGGCGGCTCTCTCACGCCGCTGGGCGATCCGCCGCTTTTTCTGGGCTTTCTCAAGGGCGTTGATTTTTTCTGGACCGTGTCGCACATCTTTCAGGAGACGCTTTTTCTCGTGCTCTCCCTGCTGGCGATTTTTTACCTGATTGACCAGTGGTATTACCGTAAGGAAGGTCCACTGGGCGCCGATCCAACGCCCGATACCGGGCGCATCGGTTTTGATGGCGCTACCAACTTCCTGCTACTGGGTGCAGTGGTGGGCCTGGTGCTGATGAGCGGTTTCTGGAAGTCCGCCGTGGTTTTCAATGTGATGGGAACCGACATCGGCCTGCCGGGCCTGGTCAGGGACGTCGGTCTGGTCCTCGTCACGCTGGTGTCGCTTGCCACCACGTCGAAGGCAGTACATGCCAACAACCAGTTCTCCTGGGCGCCGATGCAGGAGGTCGCCAAGCTGTTCGCCGGGATATTCCTCACCATCATCCCGGTTATTGCCATGCTCAAGGCGGGTAGCCAGGGCCCGTTCAGCGCGGTTGTTCAGGCTGTCACCCGGCCTGATGGCCAGCCCGACCCGGCGATGTATTTTTGGGCCACCGGTGCGCTCAGCTCCTTTCTGGACAACGCACCTACCTATCTGGTGTTCTTCAACACGGCAGGGGGCGACCCGGCAGTGTTGATGACAACCCTGGCGCCGACGCTGGCAGCTATTTCTGCCGGCGCGGTTTTCATGGGTGCGAACTCCTATATCGGCAACGCGCCCAATATGATGGTCAAGGCAGTGGCCGAAGAACGCGGCATTGTCATGCCCAGCTTCTTCGGCTACATGGCCTGGTCAGCCGCCGTGTTGCTGCCTCTCTTCTTCATCATGACCCTGATCTGGTTCAGGTAACCCGCACTTTTTTTGAAGGCCACATTTCATGAGCAAGCCCCGAATACTTGTCGCGCGCGCCGTTTTCCCCGAGGTCATCACCCGGCTGGAGCAGCATTTCGAGGTCGAGTCCAACCCGACGGACGAGGCCTGGAGCAAGCCTCAGCTGATCGCCAGGCTGAAAGGCAAGCAGGGCGCTTTTACCACCGGCGGCGACCGTATCGACGCCGAGGTGCTGGTGGCTTGCCCGGACCTGAAGATCTGCGCCAACATGGCGGTCGGTTACAACAACTTTGACCTCGACGCGATGACCACCGCCGGCGTTCTGGCCACCAATGCCCCGGACGTGCTGACCGAGACCACCGCTGATTTCGGCTTTGCGCTCCTGATGGCCACTGCCCGCCGCATCACCGAGAGCGAGCATTTTTTGCGCGCAGGCAAGTGGTCGCAATGGAGCTATGACATGTTTGCCGGCTCCGACATCCATGGCGCAACGCTTGGTATCCTGGGCATGGGCCGCATCGGACAGGGTATTGCAAAGCGCGGTGCGCACGGTTTTGGCATGAAGGTGATCTACCACAACCGTTCACGCCTGGATGCCGCACTGGAAGCCGATTGCAAGGCCAGCTATGTCAGCAAGGAAGAGCTCTTGCGCAGTGCCGATCACCTGGTGCTGGTGCTGCCGTATTCGGCCGAATCCCACCACACGATAGGGGCTGCCGAACTGGCGATGATGAAGCCGACGGCAACCCTGGTGAACATCGCGCGGGGCGGCATCGTGGACGATGCTGCGCTGGCCGCCGCACTGAAAGACCGGCGCATTGCCGCAGCCGGCCTTGATGTGTTTGAAGGCGAGCCCAAGGTGCACCCTGACCTGCTGAGCGTGCCCAATGTCGTGCTGACCCCGCATATCGCCAGCGCCACACTGCCCACACGCATGGCCATGGCTGACCTGGCAGCAAGCAATCTGATCGCCTTTTTTGAAGGAAAAAGACCTCCAACCCCATTGAATCCATCGCTGTTAGCTACGAAATAAATAGCGGATGCAGGATGTGCAAGTGATGGGTGGGTTGGTGGTTCTGGCCCTGTTGGTGGTGATCGTCGTACTTTTGGTGGTGCTGTTGCTGCGCCGCACGCCGTCCACGGGCGGGGACAGTGCGGCGGTGATGGCGGCGCTGGCGGGCGGGCACGACAAGCTGGAGCGCGAGCTGCGCCGCGAAGTCAACGAAAGCGCGCGGGCCAGCCGGCAGGAGCTGGCCACGACCTTCGCCACCTTCCAGCAGACATTGATGCGGCAGGGCGCCGAAGCCACGCGTACGCAAAACACCCAGATCGATGCTTTTTCGCAGCAGCTTGGTCTGCTGCAGAAAACGCTTTCCGACACCCTGACGACACAGCTGCAATCCGTCAGCGAGTCCAACGCGCGGCGCATGGCCGAGGTGCGCGACACACTTGAAAAGCAACTGGCACAGCTTCACCAAAGCAATGCCGCAAAGCTGGACGACATGCGCCGCACGGTTGATGAGAAGCTGCAAACCACGCTGGAAACCCGCCTGGGCGAAAGCTTCAAGATGGTGGCTGACCGGCTGGAGCAGGTTCACCGCGGCCTGGGTGACATGCAGACCCTGGCGCAGGGCGTCGGCGACCTGAAGCACCTGCTGACCAACGTCAAGACGCGGGGTATTTTTGGCGAGGCCCAGCTCGGCGCGCTGCTGGAACAGGTGTTCACCGTCGATCAGTACGCGGCGCAAACCGCTACCCGGCCCGGCAGCAAAAGCCTGGTCGATTTCGCCATCCGTTTACCGGGGCGTGCGGATTCCGGTGAGCCGCTCTGGCTGCCCATCGACGCGAAATTTCCCAATGAGGATTACGAGAGGCTGCTCGATGCCCAGCAGCGGGCTGACGCAGCCGGTGCAGATGCCGCCGGCCGGGCACTGGAAGCACGCATCCGGCTTGAGGCCCGGTCCATCGCTGACAAGTACATTGCGCCGCCTCACACCACCGATTTCGCCATCCTGTTTTTGCCGACGGAAGGGCTTTATGCCGAGGTGCTGCGCCGGCCAGGCCTGATGGAAAGCCTTCAGCGTGATTACCGCATCACACTGGCTGGCCCGACCACGCTGCTGGCCATGCTCAACGCATTGCAGATGGGGTTCAGGACGCTCGCGCTTGAAAAGCGCTCCAGCGAGGTATGGCAGGTGCTGGGCGCGGTAAAAACCGAATTTGGCAAGTTTGGGGATGTGTTGGCCAGGGTCAAGCTGCAGACAGAAACCGTGCTCAACACGCTGAGCAGCGCCGAACAGCGCAGCCGCGTGATGGGCAAGGCCTTGCGTCAGGTCGAGGCGCTGCCGGAGGTCGATGCTGCGCGGTTGATACCTTTGGACAAGGAGATCGAGTGACAGTTACCCCGCCCCGGCAGGTTGTCAACAACACGGGCGATTATCCGAAAGCTGCCGGTGACACCTGAACTTGCCCGCCTTATCGTTGCGCAGATCTGTCTGCACGCCTGCATGGCTGGCACCCGCATGGCGGCGCCGCTGCTAGCGCTGCAGCAAGGCTACAGCCCGGCGGCTGTAGGCATACTGCTGGCGCTGTTCGCGCTGACGCAGGTGTTCCTGGCTTTGCCCGCGGGGCGGTTTGCCGACCGCAACGGGCTGCGCAAGCCTGTGAGTTACAGCGTGGTTGCAGCAGTGCTGGGCGCAGGCGCAGCGGTTGCGTTTCCGGTCTTCCCGGTGCTGTGCATTGCGGCCCTGTTGACCGGCGGTGCCTCCGGCGCGGCGGTCATATCGCTGCAGCGCCATGTGGGCCGAGCTGCCAGCGGCGCAATCGAGTTGCGGCAGGTGTTTAGCTGGCTGTCTATAGGCCCGGCGGTCTCCAACTTCATCGGGCCGTTCACTGCAGGCCTTTTGATTGACCATGCCGGCGCGGCGACGGGAAGCCTTAGCGGGTTTCGGTGGGCTTTTTTCCTGATGGCCGTGCTGCCATTGGCCAGCTGGTTTCTCGTCAAGCCCACCAGAGAGCTGCCCCCGCTGGTCACGCTTCATGCCAGCGAAAGACCCAAAGCATGGGATCTGCTGCGCGAACCCATGTTTCGACGCCTGATGCTGGCCAACTGGTTTTTGTCGTCCTGCTGGGATGTCCACACCTTCGTGGTGCCGGTTCTGGGCTTCGAGCGGGGCGTCAGCGCATCGGTGATCGGCACCATACTCGGCTCCTTCGCGCTGGCTGCCGCTGCCGTCAGGCTGGTCATGCCGCTGCTGGCGGCGCATCTTCGGGAATGGAAAGTTCTAGCGGTCTCGATGCTCGTGACCGCGCTCCTGTTCGGAGTCTATCCGCTGATGCGCTCGGCCCTTGGCATGGGCATCTGCTCGGTGCTGCTTGGGCTGGCATTGGGCATGGTGCAACCGATGGTCATGAGCATGCTGCACCAAATCACGCCGGAGGCGCGGCATGGCGAGGCGCTGGGCCTGCGTCTGATGGCGATCAATGCCGCCAGCGTACTGATGCCCATGCTCTTCGGCTTTGCCGGGGCGGTGGTCGGCATTGCCGGTGTGTTCTGGGCAACCGGCGCCATCGTCGGCATCGGGTCGCGCACGGCATGGCTGCTCAAGGGGAGTCTTCAGCCGAACGGCGACAGCGGCAAGCACTGATACCGTAGTCGTCGTAGCCACTTGCAAGGCTTTTAGGCCAGCTCGTAAAACTTCTTGATCAGGTCCCAGGCGACCTCCGCGTCGTCCACGTAATTGAGCAGCTTAACGTCACTGGGTGAAATGACGCCTTCTTCCACCAGCATCTCGACGTTCAGCAGGCGCTTCCAATAGTCCGTGCCAAACAGAACAATGGGAACCGGCTTCGATTTGCGTGTCTGCACCAGCGTGATGACCTCGAACAGTTCATCAAGCGTGCCGAAACCGCCCGGAAACACCACCAGCGCTTTTGCCCGCATCATGAAATGCATTTTGCGCAGTGCGAAGTAGTGAAACTTGAACGACAGCTCGGGCGGCACATAAGGATTGGCTTCTTCTTCCATCGGCAAGGCAATTGCCAGCCCAACACTGATGCCGCCTGCCTCATGCGCGCCACGGTTGGCCGCCTGCATGATGCCCGGCCCACCGCCGGTGCAAATAAAAAGCTTTTCCGCATCGGGCTTGTCGGCACTGTAAAGCGCCACCATCCTGCCGAAAGCACGGGCTTTCTCGTAATAGTGCGAATTGCGGGCCAGTTTGCGCAAACGCTCGGTCAGGTCGCTGTCGGTGCCTGCCTCGGCTTTTGCAAGCAGCTCGGCGGCTTCCTCCTGGCTGCGAAAGCGGGCGCTGCCAAAAACCACCACCGTGTTTTCGATGCCGTGCGCCCGCTGCTCCAGATCGGGCTTGAGCATCTCCAGCTGAAAGCGTATGCCACGTGTCTCACGGCGCAGCAAAAATTCGGGGTCGGCAAACGCAAGCCGCGAGGCATCCGGCTCCAGGTCATTGCCGGCATTGGAATGCGCCTGCAGCACGGCCCAGGCGTCTGCCAGCCGCGGTGCATGAATATCATGGGTCTTGTTGGTCATAGGTGGATTGTGCGGCAGCAGCCAGAGGTCCCGGCCGTAAAAAAGACGCCAAATGGCCTAAGAAAACCGGATACCGACGCGCAGCTGGCGACCCAACGATTTTCGGCATTGACCAGCGCAAAAAAGCGCCGCAGCCACCGATGCAGGGCAAAAAAAAGCTCCTGCAAAGGAGCTTTTTCAAATGTTGAGCGGTGGTTATCAGTGATCAGACCCGCTTGCGGTATTCGCCGGTGCGCGTGTCGATTTCAACCACATCACCCTGCGCCACGAAAATAGGCACGCCAATTTCAAAGCCGGTCGCCAGCTTGGCGGGCTTTAAAACCTTGCCGGAGGTGTCACCCTTGACGGCAGGTTCGGTCCAGGTGATCTCGCGCTGTACGCTGGTCGGCACTTCAACCGAAATCGCCTTGCCGTCATAAAACACCACTTCAAGCTCCATGCCGTCCTGCAGGTAGTTGAGCGAATCGCCCATGTTTTCGGCTTCCACTTCGTACTGGTTGTATTCCGAGTCCATGCAGATATACATCGGATCGGCAAAGTAGGAGTAGGTGCATTCTTTCTTGTCCAGGATGACCTGGTCCACCTTGTCGTCCGCCTTGAACACCTGCTCGGTGTTGAAATTGGCGATCAGGCTTTTGAGCTTCATGCGCACCGTGGCAGAGTTGCGGCCGCCGCGGCTGTATTCGGTTTTCAGCACGACCATTGGGTCCTTGCCGTGCATGATGACGTTGCCGGCGCGTATTTCTTGAGCGATTTTCATAACGGTTTCAACGCGCAGCTAGCGCGCAAGCGAAGTAGGCCGCTTGACGCATCAAGGCTCGCGTCTGGAGCCGATGCATGTTCTGCGGCGGGATATTGCAGCTACCGGCCCCTTCGGTAGCGCTGGTCCATGTGGATATTGGCACCGGGGCGTTGTCTGCAAAGCCCCTGATTTTAGCGGTTTTTTTCCACAAAGCTGGTCAACTGGCTGGCAAGGTCGAGCTGCTGAAGGAGGCGCAGGCGTGCAGTTTGCGCATGTGCGGTCCACGCCTGCAGAGCGTTGCTGTCGATCAATGCGGCTGTAGGGCGCGGGTCGTCAGCGTCGGACAGGCTTGGTTCTGCCGAGCCGCTGGCGTTCCAGAGATGGTGAAAACGCCGCAGGCTGCCGGGTGCATCTATTGCGTCGAGAAAAGCATCGAGCTTGGCGCTGTGTACGCCGTCCTCCTGGGGGTAGATCTGCCACACCAGGGGCGTTCCCGCCCACAGCGCCCTGACGACCGAATCTTCCCCGCGCACAAGATTCAGGTCGGCAGCCCAGAGTGCATGGTCAAAACCATGCTGCGACAACAATGGAAGGTATGAAATTGATAGCATACTGCCCCCGTAACCTATGGGCTGCAGGCATTTTTGATCATTATTTGTTATTTGCAGATCAGCCAGCACGCTTTTGACAGCCTGCGCTGGCCGGCCAGCCGCCACCAGCAGTCGCACAGGCTGGCCGCCCAACCCTTCGCACATGAACTGCCGCATCAGCGCGCCAAGCGCTATCGGCTCATAACAGAAGAGCAACACCAGCTTCTCGCCAGACTCGACCGAGGCCGGCAAGCCCTGTTCGGCGAGCCAGCGGTCTCTGTCAAATGCGGCCTGCCGTGCCGCCAGGCCAGGCTCGCGAAGCAGTCCCCCGGTTGAAGTGGTGAAGCCGGGGTAGAAAAAGAACTTGGTCCAGCCAGCGCCAGGACCGCTGCGCACCGGCGACGGCAGCCCATGGCAGCGCTCGACATAGGCCTCGGCCGAAAGGTATTCGAGGTTTATCCATTGAGGTTTTGGGCCTCCAGCCCAATGAACAGAAGCGCATGCAGCTATGAAAGCTGAAGCAATCTCGCAACCGAAGGCCTCGATCATCACATCGCAGGGTGATGCTTTGAGCATGGCCAGTGCTGGGCTATCTGCGCTATCCGGCCAGCCCAGCACCGTCGCCCCGGCGCAACCGTTAGGTGCCATCCAGGCCAGGGCTGCCGCATCGTCAACCCACAGGCGAACCCGATGGCCGCGGCCAGCCAGGTCGGCAGCGAGGCGCCAGCACACGCCGATGTCGCCGAAGTTATCGATGACCCTGCAAAAAATGTCCCATTGCAAGCGCTGGCTGCTGCGATTCATGCGCGGATTGTCCACAATAAGGCAAGCCAGCCTTTCCCTAACGACCATTGACTTATCGTGACCCAAGCCCATGAATTTGCACCCCAACTGCTCAGCGAGGTAGCCGCGCTTCCGGCCTTGCCCGGCGTTTACCGCTACTTTGATGCCGAAGGCGGCGTGCTGTACGTGGGCAAGGCCCGTAATCTGAAAAAGCGGGTTGCGAACTACTTTCAGAAAAACCATGGCGGTACGCGGATCGGACACATGGTGACCCGCATCGCGCGCATGGAAACAACCGTGGTGCGCTCGGAAGCCGAAGCCTTGCTGCTGGAAAACAACCTGATCAAGACGCTGAACCCACGTTTCAATATCCTGTTCAGGGACGACAAGAGCTATCCCTACCTCAAGCTCACCGGAGCCGCGCCACCCGAGGGAGAAAAGCCATCATCCGCACTTCAATATCCGCGGGTCGCCTACTACCGGGGCGCTGTCGAAAAGAAGCACCGTTATTTCGGGCCATATCCCAGCGCCTGGGCGGTGAAGGAAAGCATCTTGCTGTTGCAGAAGGTCTTCAAGTTGCGGACCTGCGAAGACACGGTTTTCAACAACCGCACACGTCCCTGCCTGCTGTACCAGATCAAGCGCTGCTCGGCGCCATGTGTCGGCAACATCACGCCCGAGCAATACGCCCTGGATGTCAGCCATGCCGAAAAATTTCTCTTGGGCCAGACCCAGGAAATCCTGACCGGGCTTGAGCAAAAAATGCTGGGACACGCTGAAAACCTGGAGTTTGAACAAGCTGCCGAGTTGCGCAACCAGATGTCGGCATTGTCAAAAGTCTTGCACCAGCAGTCGATGGAGACGGGCGGAAAAAATGCCGATGTGGACGTGGACATACTGGCCGTCAAGGTGCAGGGCGGCAAGGCATGCGTGAACCTCGCCATGGTGCGCGGCGGGCGGCACCTGGGCGATCGGGCTTACTTCCCGACCCATACTGAAAACGCGGTGGACGTGGCCGAACTGGATGCGGAGCCGGAGCAGGGCGCCAATCCGGCAATAGCCGTCAAATCGCTGGAGGCGCTGGTGCTGCAGGCCTTCATCGCCCAGCATTATCTGGGCGTTCAGGCGCCGCCAACGCTTGTCTGCGGCGAACCGGTCGACAAAGAGCTGATTCAGGCGTTGTGCGCCCAAACCGGTACGCGGCTGAGCGTGGTGCATCAACCCCGGGAGCAACGCCGTATCTGGTTGGACATGGCGCAAAAAAATGCCGACCTGCAGCTGGCGCGCCTGTTGGCAGAGCAGGGTTCGCAGCAGGCGCGAAGCCGGGCGCTGGCCGAGGCGCTTGATTTGAAGATGGAAGACCTTGCCGCGCTTCGCATCGAGTGCTTTGACATCTCGCACACAGCCGGGGAGTCCACCCAGGCGTCCTGCGTGGTGTTTCATAACCACAAGATGCAAAGCAGCGAATACCGGCGCTACAACATCGAAGGCATCACGCCGGGTGACGATTACGCGGCCATGCGGCAGGTCTTGACGCGGCGCTACAGCAAGCTTGCAGAAGCCGTGCGCAACCCCGACACCGCGCACGAGGCGCGGCTGCCCGATCTGGTCCTCGTCGATGGCGGCAAGGGCCAGGTTTCCATGGCACGCGAAGTCTTTGCCGAGCTGGGGCTGGACCTGGGCTTGATCGTGGGCGTTGAGAAAGGCGAGGGCCGCAAGGTTGGCCTGGAGGAACTGGTGTTTGCCGACGGCCGCGAAAAAATCTATCTTGGCCGTGACTCAGCCGCTTTGATGCTGATTGCTCAGATTCGCGACGAGGCACACCGCTTTGCCATCACCGGCATGCGAGCCCGCCGGGCCAGTGTGCGCACCGGTAGCAGCAAACTGGAGGACATTGCGGGTATCGGTCCCAAGCGCCGCGCCAGCCTGCTGCAGCGTTTTGGCGGCATTCGTGCAGTCGCGTCTGCCAGCGCACAAGACATCGCCACCGTTGACGGCATTTCAAAAGAGCTGGCGGAAGAGATCTACCGCGCCCTGCATTGAGCCTGCTACTGGGCGCAATCAATTGGCCATTTGTCGACGCCGCAGGTCCGGCGGTTTGGGTGTTTTTGAGGGCAGCAAAAGCCCTGGCTTGAAGCTTCGCCGGGTAGCAAGGTCGGTCATGCGGGAACGCATGCCAAAATCAGGCCATGTTCTGGACCATACCCACCATCATGACCTGGACCCGCATTCTTGCGATCCCGCTGATCGTGGGCGTGTTCTATATCGATTTACTTCGTGCCCAGAGCAACCTGATCGCAACAGTGATGTTTGTGGTTTTTGCAGCCACTGACTGGCTGGACGGATTTCTGGCCCGACGCCTGAACCAGACGTCTTCCTTCGGTGCTTTTCTGGACCCGGTAGCAGACAAATTTCTGGTCTGTGCATCGCTTCTGGTACTGGTGCACCTGCAGCGCGCTGACGTTTTCGTGGCGCTCATCATCATCGGGCGTGAAATCGCCATCTCGGCCTTGCGCGAGTGGATGGCACTCATTGGCGCGACGAAAAGCGTGGCAGTTCATATGCTGGGCAAGATCAAGACCACGGTCCAGATGATCGCTATTCCGTTTTTGCTCTTTGATGGGCTGCTGTTCGGAATCGTCAACACCCATGTGTGGGGCACTTGGCTGATCTGGCTGTCAGCCATCCTGACCGTATGGTCCATGGTGTACTACCTGCAAAGAGCCGTCCCGGAAATCCGCGCGCGGGCGAAATAGCGAATCAGTCGCCCGGCGGCGCTGCCGCTGACGCTAACACGTTTCTTGTTATGGAAATGCCTTGAGTTCTACCGCTAGTGAAAACGCATGGATACGAGCCATGCCTGCGGTGTTCGTGCTGATCTGGAGCACCGGTTTCATCGTTGCCAAATTCGGGCTGCCGTACGCGCCACCTTTGACTTTTCTGGCGATACGGTATTTGCTGTCCATCCTCTGCTTTCTGATGTGGATCGCAATTGCACGTGCTTCATGGCCGGGAACGCGCAGCCAGTGGCTGCACCTGGCTGCTACCGGGGTGCTCATGCACGCAGGCTACCTGGGAGGCGTGTGGGTGGCTGTCAAGGCTGGTATGGGCTCCGGCCTGGCGGCGCTGATCGTTGGCCTGCAGCCAGTGCTGACAGCGCTATGGGTGTCGTGGATGGCCAGTGGCACGTCTGGCCCGGCAGGCACGCGCGTGAGTCCACGGCAGTGGCTGGGTCTGGCACTTGGTCTCGCCGGGCTGCTGCTTGTCGTCTCGCGCAAGTTTGGAGCAGGCGTGGAAGTGACAGTTCTCACGCTTACAGCTACATTCATTGCGCTTTTTAGTATCACGGCGGGAACGCTCTACCAAAAGCGTTTCGTGCTGCCCTGCGATGTACGTACCGCCAATGCAGTGCAATTGGCGGCGGCCCTGCTGGTGACCTTGCCCCTGACAGCCCTGGAAACCGAGCCCATCCAGTGGAATCTGTATTTCACAGGTGCTATGGCCTGGTCGGTGCTGGCCCTGACATTGGGCGGAAGTTCGCTTCTGTATATTTTGATTCAGCGAGGTGCCGCGACAGCGGTGACCAGCTTGCTCTATCTGGTGCCGCCAACCACTGCGCTGATGGCCTGGGTCCTGTTTGATGAGCTGATCACCACGTCGACAGTGCTTGGAACGGCGCTGACCGCCATCGGGGTGTTTCTGGTGGTGCGGGCGGCCCGGCCCAGCATCAAGGCACGGCTTGATCTTTGAGGCCGGTTTTCCAGGGTTCCCCTGAAAACTGTGCCACGAGATGATCGATCAGTAGTCGAATCCGTTTGGGCGAGTCCGTCCGGTAGGGGGCGAGCCAGTGCACATCTGCGTCGGGCATCGTCCACTCCGGCAGGACATGGATCAAGCGCCCACTGGCGAGCTGGGGCGCTATGTCCCACAGGCTGCGCAGCATGATGCCGCGGCCCTGCAGGCCCCAGTCGCGTACCAGTTCGCCTGAGTTGCTGGACAGTGGGCCGTGTACGGCCACCCGGGCCAAGCTTTTGTCACGCCTGTGTTGCAACGTCCAGAAGTTGAACCGCGCATTTATGCCCGCCCTGGCGCTGCCGCGGCTCACGCCGTTTCGGCTCCCGTTCTCGCGCACCTGCAGACAGTCGTGGTTCTTTAACTCATCAAGCGTCAGGGGCATCCCGAACCGCTGCAGGTAGTCGGGGGACGCTGCCATGACACGCTGGTTAAAAGCCAAGCGCCGGGACACCCATTGCGCCGCCTGCTGACCCTTGACAGACCATAGCCAAATCGCACCGTCAAATCCCTCGGCAGCAAGGTCTGGAAGTTCTTCCGTCAGGTGCAGCTGAATCTCGACGCGAGGAAACCGTTGCTGAAAGTCTGCCAGGGCTGTGCCCAGCCATAACCGTCCAAAGCCAAATGTTGACACCAGGCGTATGAGCCCGGTGGGTTCCCGTTTCCGCTCTTGTAGTTCAGCCTCGAGTTCGGCAAAGCCCTGTAGCAGGGACTCGGCTCTCAGGCATAGCGTCTCACCTTCTGCGGTAGGGCTCACCCTGCGGGTGGTGCGTTGAAAAAGCCGGTGGCCCAATCGCGCTTCAAGGGCGGCCAGCCTTTTCGTGACCGCTGGTGGCTCGACATTAAGTTGCAAAGCCGCCGCGGTGAGACTGCCCTGGTCACGGACTGCCAGCACGAGTTCAAGATCACTGCGTTCCATTGTGTCTTTTATGGAAATAAAGATTTGCATCATTATTGCTTGATCGTGTCGATGCACTTCGACAGAATGGGCGCATGCCACGCGTTGACCACGGAACCATCGATGTTTGAGGGCTTTGTTGGCGTCAATGTTGCCGGGCCTGCCGGCAACATCCGGACGTGGCGCAAGGGTTGCGGGACGCCGCTTTTGCTGATACATGGACATCCGCAAACCCATGTGATGTGGCATCGTGTCGCGCCGGCGTTGTCCGAGCGCTTCACCACGATCCTGATGGACCTTCGGGGCTACGGCGATTCAGTGAGGACGGAAAGCGATCTGCTGCATGTAGCCTATTCAAAGCGGCAGATGGCCCTGGATGCGCTGGCCGTGATGGGGCATCACGGTTTCGCGTCGTTTCAGGTGCTGGCCCATGACCGCGGCGCAAGACTCGCGCACCGGCTAGCGGCCGATCATCCTGAGGCGGTCGAACGCATGATGTTGCTGGATATCGCCCCTACACTGGAGATGTATACCCATACCCATCAGCTGTTCGCTAGTTCTTACTGGCACTGGTTCTTTTTGATCCAGCCGCCGCCACTGCCTGAAGCGCTCATCGAGTCCGACCCTGTTATGTGCGCAGCGTGATGGGAAAGCGCCATGCGGGGCTGGCGGCCTTCGCGCCCCAAGCCCTTGCCGAGTACGAGCGTTGTGCAGGCATTGCCGGCAGCGCGCACGCCATATGCGAGGACTATCGGGCGTCTGCCACGATTGACCTCGACCATGACAGAAGCGATGTTTCCGCCGGCCGAAAGTTAGGCCAGCCCTTGAAGGTGATCTGGGGGCAGCATGGTGCGGTAGGGCAATGTTTTGACGTGCTCGGCCTATGGCGCCCCCGCGCTCAGCATGTCACCGGCATGTGTTTCCCATGCGGTCATTACATCGCCGAGGAGGCGCCCGAACTGCTGCTGGAGCAGGCCTTTGATTTTTTCGCAAGCTGAACAATTCAATTTACTTACCAACTCACCAACGAAGGACAGGCACCA
Organism: Polaromonas sp.; assembly: GCA_028291985.1. Classification (GTDB taxonomy): domain Bacteria; phylum Pseudomonadota; class Gammaproteobacteria; order Burkholderiales; family Burkholderiaceae_C; genus Polaromonas. The sequence goes on from JAQGNE010000025.1 coordinate 27,503, forward strand.
TGAGCACCACAGGCAAAAAGCGCATCGCGGTTATTGCAGGAGACGGCATCGGCAAGGAGGTCATGCCCGAGGGCATACGCGTGATGGATGCCGCCGCACGAAAGTTCGGTATCGACCTGCAGTTCGATCACTTTGACTTTTCAAGCTGGGACTATTTCGAGAGGCATGGACAGATGTTGCCTGACGACTGGAAGGACCAGATTGGTGGCCATGACGCGATCTATTTCGGCGCCGTCGGCTGGCCTGACAAGATTGCGGACCATGTGTCTCTATGGGGTTCGCTTTTGTTGTTTCGCCGCGAGTTCGATCAGTATGTCAATCTGCGTCCCGCCCGTCTGATGCCAGGCATCATCGCGCCTGTGGTACGACGCGACGGCACCGCACGGGCACCTGGCGAGATCGACTTTTATATCGTTCGCGAAAACACGGAAGGGGAGTATTCAAGCATCGGCGGCAAGGCGTTTCCGGGCACCGACAGAGAGTTCGTGCTGCAGGAATCGGTGTTCACGCGGATTGGCGTGGACCGCGTGCTCAAGTTTGCATTCGAGCTTGCCCAGTCGCGGCCCAAGAAGCACTTGACCAGCGCCACCAAGTCAAACGGTATATCGATATCCATGCCCTATTGGGATGAGCGTGTAGCAGAGATGGCCAAAGCCTATCCTGACATCAAGCTGGACAAGTTTCACATTGACATCCTGACAGCCCATTTTGTACAGCGCCCAGATTTTTTTGATGTGGTGGTTGCCAGTAATCTCTTTGGTGACATCCTGAGCGATCTGGGGCCTGCGTGCACCGGAACCATCGGCATTGCACCTAGCGCAAATCTGAATCCGGAGCGCAAGTTCCCCTCGCTGTTCGAGCCCGTCCATGGTTCTGCCCCGGACATTGCTGGCAAGGGCCTGGCCAATCCGATTGGGCAGATCTGGTGCGGTGCCATGATGCTTGAGTTTTTAGGTCACAGCGCAGCACATGATGCAGTGCTTGCGGCCATCGAGAAAGTTCTGGCGCCGAAAAGCGGGGCACCGCGCACCCCCGATCTGGGCGGAAAGGCATCCACCGCGGATGTAGGAAAAGCCATCGCAGAAGCACTTTGAGAACCGTCGCGTATGCTGTTCCGAAGCCGCCAGGAATTGCTGCGCTCGCTTACTTTGTGGGCCGAAAAAGAGACTAGAATCCGCGTCCTCACATCAAAAAACCTGATGCTGTATTGACACCCGCGGGCTCACTGGCTCTAATGGGACGCAATCAGCAAGGCTGCACATGCCGCTTCCCGAGGACGCTTGTTGAAGACGTCCTGGAAGCCATTTTTTTGAGACAAACAAACTAACTAACTAACCTTATAAGCGAGGCTTCTTGTGAACAAGACCGAACTGATCGAGCATATCGCCAAGAATGCTGACATTTCCAAGGCTGCTGCAACGCGCGCGCTGGAGTCAACCATCGGGGCTGTGAAAGCAACGTTGAAGAAGGGCGGCTCCGTCTCTTTGGTCGGTTTCGGTACTTTTGCCGTGGGTCGCCGGGCGGCGCGTACCGGTCGCAATCCGCGCACGGGTGATGCGATTAAAATCAAGGCAGCCAAAGTTCCGAAGTTTCGTCCAGGTAAAGCGCTGAAAGACGCTTTAAACTGATGCACATGATTTGCAGGTTTAGGTGGGGTGCTTAGCTCAGTTGGTAGAGCAGCGCCCTTACACGGCGTAGGTCGGCGGTTCGAGCCCGTCAGCACCCACCACTAACTTGAAAAGCAAAAAGGCGAACAATGGTTCGCCTTTTTTGTTGGCAGACGCAGGTGTTGCTTGTCATTCGACAATCGGTTTCCAGTATTTCATCGCCCGTTACATTGACCGTTATTTAGCCATTGATGGCCGCACAGGAATTAGAGATGTTTGATTTCATTCGCAAGCACACCAAAGTCGTCATGGGGCTGTTGTTCTTGCTGATCGTTCCTTCCTTCGTACTGTTCGGCATGAACGGCTACAACGAGTCAGCCAGCAAAGGCGCTGTCGTTGCCAAGGTTGATGGTCAGGAAATATTGCAGACTGAATGGGATCAGGCGCATCAGCGTGAAGTGGATCAATTGCGGGTATCCATGCCGACGATAGACGCCAAACTGCTGGACTCGCCCGAGGCCCGTTACGCGACGTTGGAGCGTCTGGTGCGCAACCGTGTGCTTGCCGCTGCCGCCGTCAAGTCAAAACTCGGGATTAGCGATCAAAAGCTTGCGCGTGACCTGCGTGAAAATCCTGATATTGCCGCGTTGCGTCGCCCTGACGGCTCGCTGGACGTCGAGCGTTATCGGCAATTGCTGGGCAGCCAGGGGATGAGCCCGGAGATGTTCGAAGCCAACGTCCGTGCCGACTTGTCGAGCCGCCAGGTTCTTCAGGGTGTCACCGGCACTGCTTTCGCGCCTGTGCTGGTGTCAGACATTGCATTGAATGCGTATTTCGAAAAGCGCGAGATCCAGATCGCGCGTTTTTCGGCTTCCGATTACGCGGCAAAACTCAACCCGACCGATGCCGACCTTGAGGCTTTTTACAAGGCTAACGAAAATTTGTTTCAGGCTCCCGAGCAGGCAGCGATTGAGTACGTATTGCTTAACCTTGAAGCCGTCTCAAAAGGTTTGATGGTCAACGAGCAGGAGTTGCGTGCCTATTACGACCAGAACGCAGAGCGCCTCAGTGGGAGCGAAGAGCGACGCGCCAGTCATATCCTGGTCAATGCGCCAAAGAGTGCTCCTGACGCTGAACGGCAGGCTGCAAAGGCCAAGGCTTCTGCATTGCTGGCCGAGGTGAAAAAAGCGCCTGAATCATTTGCCGACGTGGCGCGCAAGAATTCCCAGGACACGGGCTCTGCGGCGCAGGGCGGCGATTTGAACTTTTTTGCACGCGGTGCCATGGTCAAGGTATTTGAAGACGCCGCGTTTGCGTTGAAGAAAAACGAGATCAGCGAGGTTGTTGAGTCTGAATTTGGCTACCACATCATCAAGCTCACCGACGTCAGGACACCTAAAGTCCGGACGTTTGAAGAGATGAAGGCCGAGATGGAAGGCGATGTCAAAAAGCAGCAGGCACAGAAAAAGTTTTCCGAGACCGCGGAAGCTTTTACAAACGGCGTGTACGAACAGGCTGACACCCTCAGGCCTATCGCGGATCGCCTCAAGCTGGAGGTGCGTACGACCAGCATCACCCGCACACCGGCGCCGGGCGCTGCCGGGCCGCTTGCCAACGCGAAATTCCTGAATGCCATTTTCGCAGCCGAGTCGATAGAAAAAAAGCGCAACACCGAGGCCATAGAAGTCGCGCCAAACCAATTACTGGCTGGCCGCGTTATTGAATACACACCTGCGCGCACCAGACCTCTGGCTGAGGTAAAAGATGATGTTCGCCAGCGTTGGCTCGCCAAGCGTGGTGCCGAAGAAGCGCGAAAAGATGGCATGGCAAAGCTTGCTGCCTGGAAAGCCGCGCCAGCAGAGGCAACGCTGCCGGCGGCGGTCGTCGTTTCAAGGGCGCAAACCCAGAATCTGCCCGGCCCGGTGGTTGATGCTGCCCTCAAAACCGATGCCACCACGCTTCCTGCTTTTGCCGGTGCAGATCTCGGACCCGGCGGCTATGCAGTCGTCAAGGTTTTGAAGGTGGTGCCACGCGAAGCACCTGCCGAGGCCGAGGCCAAACAGGACCGTGGTCAATATGCGCAGTGGTGGGCTTCTGCAGAAGGTCTGGCCTACTACGACATATTGAAGGAGCGTTTCAAGACCACCATCCTTGCACCGAAGCCGGCTGCTGCAAAGGACAGTTCTGACCTCACCGCAGATGTCGGCGCCAAGCGCTAGCTCGACAGCAGGGCGATCCTCGGGCTTTTTTACGGAGAAGTTACCGCTATAATCTGACGCTGCGGTGGCTGTAGCTCAGTTGGTAGAGTCCAGGATTGTGATTCCTGTTGTCGTGGGTTCGAGCCCCATCAGCCACCCCAAATGAACATTGAAGACCTTGCTACTGAAAATGTAGCAAGGTTTTTTGCTTTGAAGCCGTGTAGCCACTGTGTAGCTAGCGGTACGGCTTTAGATGGGTTTGACCAACCCTGATTGTTCTGCCGTCTTGGGCTATTGACTCGCCCGGGTTTTCAGGAGGCTCAAATCTCTGAGAGGATTGAGCCATGAAGAAGGCGAACAAGTTCTCGCCCTAGGTCTGTGAGCGGGAGGTGAGGATGGTGCAGGAGCACCTGGGGGAGTACCCGCCCTTGTGGGCAGCGGTCGAATCGATCGCACCCAAGATCGGCTGCGTGCCGCAAACGCTGCTGCAGTGGGTCAAGCGGGTGGAGGTCGATGCCGGGGTGCGTGAAGGCGTCACGGCGTCCGGGGCGCAACGGCTCAAACGCTGTGCCCAAGTTCACCGCGACGAGGCTCTGGTGCCGCAGATTCAACACGTCTGGCAGGCCAACATGCAAGTCACATGGCGTTCGTGGTCGACGTATTCGCCCGTCGCATCGTGGGCTGGCGGGTGAGCAGTTCGATGCGAACCGACTTCGTGCTGAATGCCCTGGAACAGGCCCTGTATGCCAGGCAACCCGAGCGCGATGGCAGCCTCGTTTGTCACTCGGACAGGGGGTCGCAATACGTCAGCATCCGCTACACCGAACGACTGGCCGAAGCTGGCATCGAGCCGTCCGTGGGCAGCAAGGGCGACTCCTACGACAACGCCTTGGCCGAGACCATCAACGGCCTGAACAAGGCCGAACTGATTCACCGCCGGCCGCCTTGGAAAACCAAGGAATCGGTGGAACTGGCCACGCTCGAATGGGTGCCCTGGTTTAACCACCATCGCTGAGCCTGTCCGGAATTCTGTGTTCGAGGCGCTCGGCAGACTGGTCCACGGCGGCGGGCGTCGCTTGCGACGAACGCACGCCGCGGTGGGCAAGTCGGTGCATCTTACGGGGCGGTCCTTCTGGTGAATCGGTCTTCGTAGAGGATCGCGAACTGGTTCATCGCTTCCTTCCAGTGGTGCGCGGGGCGGCCCCAGTCGGCGGTGATGTTGCGAAGGGCCAGCCAGAGCAACTTGCTGGCCGCATCGTCGCTGGGGAAGTGCCCTCGGCTCTTGATGATCTTGCGCAGCTGCGAGTTGATGCTCTCGATGGCGTTGGTCGTGTAGATCACTCGCCGGATCTGCGGCGGGAAGGCAAAGAACGGAATCACGTGGCTCCAGGCGCGCCGCCAGGCAGCCGCCACGGTGGGAAACTTCTGCCCCCACGGGCCTTGCTCGAAGGCATCGAGTTCGGCCTCGGCAGCTTCTGCCGTCGCAGCCGTGTAGATGGGTCGGATCGCAGCTGCGAGGGTCTTGCGGTCCTTCCAGCTGGCGTAGTCCAGGCTGTTGCGAATCAGGTGCACGATGCACGTCTGCAAGGTGGTGGCGGGGAACACCGCCGCCAAGGCCTCTGGCATGCCTTTGAGGCCGTCGGTGACGGCGATCAGGATGTCGCCTATCCCCCGCGTCTTCAGGTCGTTGAACACCTTCATCCAGAACTTGGCGCCCTCGGTGCCTTCGATCCAGAGGCCCAGGATGTCGCGGCTGCCGTCGGGCAGCACGCCCAGGGCCAGGTAGATCGCCTTGTTGCGCACGACCGCGTCCTCCTTGATCTTCACGCGCAGCGCGTCGAAGAAGACCACCGGGTACATCGGCTCCAGCGGCCTCGACTGCCACGCCGTGACCTCGGCCATGACCGCGTCGCTGACTGAGCTGATGAACTCGGCCGAGACGTTGACCCCATAGCTTTCGAGCAGAAAGCCTTGGATCTCGCGCATGGTCATGCCGCGCGCGTACATCGCGATGATCTTGTCGTCAAAGCCGGTGAAGCGCCGCTCGTGCTTGGGAATCAGGATCGGGTTGAAGCTGCCGTCGCGGTCGCGAGGGATCTCCAGCCGAAGCGGTCCCTCGCCGGTCAGCACCGTCTTGCCGGTAGTGCCATTGCGCTGGTTGCCTGCGGCCTCGGGCTTGGCCGCGCCGGCGGGGTAGCCAAGATGGTGCCCCAGCTCGGCGCCCATGGCACGCTCGATCAGGGCCTTCTTGAAGGCCATGGAGGCGGCGTTGACCGCCTCCCCGGTCATCGGGCCGGTGGCAAACTGGTCAATCAGCTCCTTAGGGATTTTCGGCAGCGCCGCGCATTTCGCCGCGATCTCGGCGTTCCTCAACTTCGTCTTCCTGGGCATAACTGGTCCTCTTGGACATGTTATGCGTCGAACACAAAAACTCAGGACAGCCCCCGGGGGATGGTGGATGCCTCTATGCCGGCCCGGAGTGCGCCCTGAACTCTCGGTAATGAGCGATCAACCCCCAGAGGATCCTTGCGTACTTGATGGCCAGCGCCACTGCTGC
>JAQGNE010000086.1 GCA_028291985.1 Polaromonas sp.
GCGATGCTCGCGGGCCTCGGCGGCGCGCTGCAGCTGCCGCGTGAGCCGGCCACGCTGGACATGGACCTGAACACCATAGGCTCGGCCTTTGTGGTGGTGGTGGTCGGCGGCATGGGCTCGATACCGGGTGCCTATGCAGCGGCCTTGCTGCTGGCCGAGATCAAGGCCATCTGCATTTGGCTGGGCGTGGTTGAGGTGTTGGGCTACAGCTTTTCGTTTTCCAAGTTCACGCTGGTGGTTGACTTCATCGTGATGGCGGTGGTGCTGGCCTGGCGTCCCTGGGGCTTGTTTGGGCGGCCCCAGGCGCCCAGCCGCGCATCCGGCGTGCAGGAAGAGCCTTTGCGGCCGAGCAGCCGCGGCTTTGTGCTGGCAGCGCTGGGCCTGGGCTTGCTGTTCGCGCTGGCGCCGCTTCTGACCGCCAGCTCGCCCTACACCACCGTGCTGCTGATCGACCTGCTGATCGCCGCCCTTTTTGCCGCCAGCCTGCACTTCATCATGGGCCCGGCGGGGTTGCATTCGTTTGGCCATGCGGCCTACTTCGGGCTGGGCGCCTACGGTGCGGCACTGCTGGTGCGCAGCAGCGGCTTGCCGATGGAGGCAGCGCTGATCGTGGCGCCGCTCGTGGCAGCAGCCGGCGCGCTGGTGTATGGCTGGTTTGCGGTGCGGCTGTCGGGGGTTTACCTGGCGATGCTGACACTTGCTTTTGCGCAGATCACCTGGGCCGTCACGTTTCAGTGGGACAGCTTCACCGGTGGCAGCAACGGCCTGACGGGCGTATGGCCGGCTGAATGGCTCGCAAGCAAGCAGGCCTATTACTGGCTGACGCTGGTGCTCGTCGGCAGCGCACTGCTGATGCTGCGCCGCGTGCTGCATTCGCCTTTTGGCTACAGCCTGCGGGCCGGCCGCGATTCACCGCTGCGGGCCGACGCGATAGGCATGGACGTCAAGCGCATGCAGTGGATGGCCTTTGTCATTGCCGGCACCGCGGCGGGTCTGGCGGGGTCGCTGTATGCCTTTTCAAAGGGCAGCATTTCACCCGAGAGCCTCAGCGTGGGCCGCTCCGTCGATGGCCTGGTGATGGTGCTGCTGGGCGGCGTGCAGACCCTGGCAGGGCCGCTGGTGGGTGCCTTCACGTTTACCTGGCTGCATGACACCGTGGCCCGCAACACCGACTACTGGCGGGCGCTGCTGGGGGCGATCATCCTGCTGCTGGTGCTGCTGTTTCCGCAGGGCATTGCCGGCTTTGCCAGCCAGCTGGCCGCACGTGTGCGGGGTTCGCAAACCGGCGGGCGCGCCGCACAGGACAAGCCATGAGCGCGGCCCTGTTGCAGGTGCGTGAACTGGGCAAATCCTTCGGCGGCGTGAAAGCGGTTGACGGCGTCAGTTTTGACCTGGCGGCGGGCGAGATGCTGGCGCTGATCGGCCCCAACGGCGCCGGCAAGACCAGCACCTTCAACATGCTCAACGGCCAGCTGCCGGCAGGGCGGGGCTCCATCATGTTCAACGGTGCCAGCCTGCTGGGCAAAACGCCACGCGCCATCTGGCGGCTGGGCGTTGGCCGCACCTTCCAGATCGCCGAGACCTTTGCCTCCCTGACGGTGGTGGAGAACGTGCAGATGGCGTTGCTGTCGCACGGCCATCAGCTGATGTCGATGTGGCGCCGCGCGCCAAGCTACCAGCGCGGCGACGCCTTGAGCCTGCTCGAGCAGGTGGGCATGGCCGCGCAGGCTGACCGGGCCTGCAGCGAGCTGGCCTATGGCGATGTGAAGCGGGTCGAGCTGGCCATGGCGATGGCGAACAACCCGCAACTCCTGCTGATGGACGAGCCCACCGCCGGCATGGCGCCTGCCGAGCGCCATGCGCTGATGGCGCTGACCCGCCGGCTGGTCAAAGACCGCGGCATGGCGGTGCTCTTTACCGAGCACAGCATGGATGTGGTGTTTGCCTATGCCGACCGGGTGATCGTGCTGGCGCGCGGCCGGTTGATTGCCGAAGGCACGCCGCAGGAGATTCGCAACCATCCCACGGTTCAAGAGGTTTATCTGGGCACCGGCAAGACATTTGAAAAACGGACCAGGCCTGATGCAGCGGGGCAGCCCGCGCCAACGCCGGGCGGAGGCAAGCCGGTATGACAAACAAGCCGCCGCTGCTCGAGGTCAAAGCTCTCAACGGCTGGTATGGCGCTGCGCAGGTGCTCAACGACATCACGCTGGACGTAGGGCGCGGCGAAGTCGTGGCGCTGCTGGGCCGCAATGGCGCGGGCAAGTCCACCACCTTGAAGGCGGTGATCGGCATGCTGGCCAAACGGCGCGGGTCGGTCCGCTTCATGGGGCGCGATATTTCCGGCAGCGAGCCGCATGTGGCGGCTCGGCTCGGCCTTGGCTTTGTGCCCGAAGACCGGCGCATCTTCACCGACCTGACGGTGACGGAAAACCTGGAGGTCGGCCGCCAAAACCCGCGCCAATGGCCCGACGGTGCAGCCCTGCCAGCCTGGACGCCGGAGCGGCTCTTCAAGCTGTTTCCCAACCTGGGTGACATGCCTCACCGCCGCGGCGGCCAGATGAGCGGCGGGGAGCAGCAGATGCTGACCGTAGCGCGCACCCTGATGGGCAACCCGTTTCTGGTACTGCTGGATGAGCCATCCGAAGGCGTGGCACCGGTCATCGTCGAGCAGATGGCCGAGACCATCCTGGCGCTGAAGGTGGAGGGCGTCAGCATCCTGCTGTCCGAGCAGAACCTGCACTTTGCAGAGCTGGTGTCCGACCGCGCCTATGTGCTGGAGAAGGGGCAGATTCGCCACCAGGCCGGCATGGCTGAACTGGCTGCAGATGAAAGTATTCGACGTGCCTATCTGAGTGTCTGAGGGGTGCAGGCGCAGACGCCTCGTGTAAGGTGTCTGACGCTGCCCTTAAGTGTTAAATGTGGCTGTATCCCAATGTATACAAGGGTATATAGCTCCTCTATTCATAGCAGATTTTTCGTCATCGGGAATTGGCCTGGCGCCGGTGCGTTCTGTCGGAATAGGTGCCTGCGCCCTGTACAGCGTAAGCCACTGGTGGCGGCGGACTACAGCAACGCAGCCTTGACGCTTTATGCCTTCTCAAGCGTGGCCGCAGACAATTGGGTCTTTTCGCAACGTGCAGCAAAGGCTTGGGCATGAAGATTCTTCTCTGGATCGTGGTGGTGATATTTTTGATCGGACTGGCCGTGGTGCTGGGCCTGGGCAAACTCATCTTCTAGAAGCCTAGCCCGCCGAAACGCTGCTTTCATGGCGAGCAGGTGGCTGATCAGCACCTGCCCGCGCTCATCGGCAGGCGCAAGCGTCAGCTGCCGGCTTGCGGCGGCTTGGTGAAACCATCACGTGCTGCCAGGGCAGACTGTTGGCGGCGCGCTCATAAACCGGCCCCTACGGCGCAAGCTCCTTGCGCACCTGTGCCTGGCTCATCTTGTGCAGTGCCTTGATCGGCACTTTCGGGTTTTCGGCCCGGGACTCCACCAGCACCAGCCTGCCGCCGGGTTTCAAGGCCCACACCACGCTTTGCAGTACCTCATGGGGAAACGCCAGTTCATGGTAGACATCGACCATGAACGCCAGGTCGATGCTGGCCTCGGGCAACCTGACGTTATCAACCGCGCTCAACACCGGCTTGATGTTGTCGAGCCGGTCACGTCCGGCAAGCCGGGTCAGCATCTCGATCATTTCCGGCTGCACATCGACGGCCTCCACCGTGCCCCCGGGGCCGACCAGCGGGGCGATGCGACGGGCGTAATAGCCGGTGCCCGCACCCACATCAGCCACGGTCATGCCGGATTTCAGGCGCAGTTCACGCAGCAGCAGGTCGCCTGCGCTCTTCTTTGTCGCGCTCTTGCCGCTCCAACCATGCAGCGCCCTGCCAATCCATCACGCCCGAGATCTCCCGCTCCATGTAGACCTTGCCGATACCGCCCGGGCTGGCGGCTGTTTGCGTGTGGCGCGGGGCCGCCACCGAGTCAGCAACACGGACCGGAGCTGCCGCCAGGTAGGTCAGGCACAGCGCAAGGCTTGCAAGTACATAGTGGCGAAGAGATGGCCTCGTGCGCTCCTGGTGAAGAAGGTTTCGCTTCAAGACCTACGCAAAGCGGTCAGCGGCAATGCGGCATTGATCTGCTCACGCCATCCTGAAGCGTTTTTCCAGACTGGCTACCATCAGCCCCAGCAGCGTGCCGGACATGTCGATTCCGACATCGATCAGGCGTGGATGCCGGTCAATCGCCAGAAACTGCAGGCCCTCGGACAAGAGCGCGAAAGCAAATGCCAGCAGCACGATCCGGCTGTAAGACCAGGACAGTGGCCGGATCGCCAGCAGCAGGCTGATGCCCGCAAACACCACGAAATGCGCCCATGACGACAAACGAAACGGCGCATTCACGCTGTCCTCTATGCCATTGCGCAGGCTGTTGGGCATCTGCGTGCCCACCATCAGGGCCAGCAACAGCACGCTCACAACAATCCAGGCGGTACGACGCGACATAAAACTTTGCCTCAGAAAAACGACTCGGCTCACACGGAGCCGCACTATAACGGGATGTTGAAACCCGGGCCAGCCGCAGGACGACTTGCCACAGGTTGCCACAGGCAGCCGCGAACCGCTGCGCGTGTCTGCCGCTGTCAGTATGCGCTGCTGTCATGGCTTGCGGGTTGAAAAATACCGGCGCAAGGCGGCCAGGGCCGTGGTTGAGCCGTTCAGGGCAGACGAAGTTCCCGAAGGCGCTGCAGCCGGCCCTGCGTTCTGCGGCCGCTCCTGCTGAACCGCGGCGCTTGCCGGCACCCCGTCGGTGTCCCGGTGCAAGGCTGTCAAGGCCTTTAAGGTCGTGCCGGTCACCTCTTCCAGCAGGGTTGTCAGGCTCTGCAATGGCGGGCTGTCTTGTGGCAAATCATCCCGTGCCTGTTGCCAGCAGACCATCAGCGCCGGCCGTACCTGCCGAACCTCATGCGCAAGCTGTTTGCGCCAGCGGACAAGGTCTTCATCTGCAGGCGGGCTGCCGGCGCGCCCGGCGTGGGCCGCTGCCAGGTAATGCAGCAGCCCCGATTCCAGCATGGCCTGCATCATGTCATCGCTGAAACGGATCAGAGCCGCCCCGCTGCGGCTTCTCGGTTCGCTCCAGACGGCGGCGGCCAGCGCAGCGCCGCCCCCCACCAACGCGCCAAGAGCGGCGCCTGCGCCCAGCGTGGCACCCAGGGTGAACAGGTCCACATGCGCGCCCACGGTGGCCCCTGCAGCCGCACCGGCAGCAGCGCCGGTGGTGCCAGCCACAAACCGCTGCGGCCCCTGCTGCGGCGCGAGCGCCAGACTGTCATCCATACGGCTGCGCAGGCCGGCGCTGCTGTCAGCGTCCAGCCCGTGCAATTGACACAGCAGCGCATGCAGCCGCGCGGCAGAGTCGTCGACCGTCTGGGCAACCCGGGTTCTTGCCGCAGCCATCAGCGCGGACTGGGCCTGTCGTTCGCCGGGCTTCAGGGACCTGATCGACAGCCCCGGTTGCGGCACTTCCTCGCGCTGCCTGGCCGCCAGCAGCAGGTGGTCAGCCAACGCCTGCATGCTGCTGGTAAACCGGTTGTGGTCACGGGCTTGCCAGGCCAGCCGCAAGCGTGCAAAACCGGTTTTCTGGGCGGGTGGCAACAGGCTTTCAATCGCCGCCAGCAACGCTGACTCGCCAACCTCCAGACCAGCCAGCGACGGGTAACTGATCACCGTTGCCAGGCCGGCAGGGCTTTTGGATGCGCGACAGGCGTTGACGAGCATCTTGCGTTTTTCAGCCGATGCGGCGTGCACGATATGCACCACCGGTTGACCCAGCTCTTGAAGGCGGGTGCCGGATGACACCAGGTCTTGCGGGTCGGCCACCAGATGAAGCACTACATCAGGCGCCCGCTGCAAGGGATGCGGTGAGGGCAGGCCGGGCATGGTATCTGGCTGCGCTGTTTTGGCCCGCAGGCGTGTTGCCGCTTTGGTGATCAGGGAAGGCAGACCGCCGCCCTTGACAGGCGCCGATGCACCCGGCGGGGCAGGGCTTGCCAGCGGCAGATCGCATAACAGCAACTCATCCCCATCTGCCGTCGTTATCAAACTTCGCGTGACAAACGCTGGCGATGGCGCGCCATGTGTCATCACCCGCAGCAGGGCCTGGCGGTCATGCTCATGGTGGCTCAGCACGCCCAATTGCACCCGCACCTGCATGATGGCGGCCATCAATTCCTGAAAGTACGCAGAGCCCAGATCCAGCTCTACCTTTTGCTTCAAGGCCTTGACACGCCAGCCAGCGATTGCAGCGAGCACCAGACGCGGAAAAACCACCACCAGACCCAGCAGCCCGACGTACAGCCAGGCCCATCGGCCGCCTGACCCTGCGCCGGCCGCTGCAGCGTCAAAGCGCAGGCCGGCCACCTCTGCCAGCGTGAAGGGCTCAACCGGTAACAACGCCACCACTGGCAAAAAGAGCGCATTCAACAATGCGTGAACCTGGGCCGCATTCAAAAAGGTACTCTCCCAGCCGGCACGGTATTCCACCACCAGGCCGCGGGACAGCAATGAAATGATCAACCCCAGCGCCCAGGCAGCGGCAGCCACATGCAGCAGACAGCGTATGCGCTGGCTGCTCAGCGCGGCGGTGGCCGCCAGCCAGCGGGTGTAAAAGGCTGCGGTGACGCGGGTGTGCAGCGCGCTTTTTCGCTGCAGCTTGAACTCCGCATCGCCGGCCCAGCGCTGCCATTCGGCAAGCGGCGCACGGGCGGCCTGACCGCGAAAACTGCTCATCGCCAGCTGTAGGACGAGCAGCAGGTAAAGCGCCAGGTTCCACGCCACCACCGCCAACAAGGGCAGTGAAAGCAGGTCAACCCGGTGCGGATTGGCTATCTGGTCGCACAGCACGCCCAGCAACAAGGCCAGCAGGGGTAGGCCGATGGCAGCAGGCGCCAGCCATGCTGTAGCGCCCTGCATGGCCGCCAGCTGTCTGCCGTCAGGATGACGGCTTGCCGCATCCACGATGCCGCTGGCGTAATGGTCCAGATACGCATGAACGCGGGCGCTCTCGTCGGCGTGAGCCGTCAGCAATGTGCTGTTGCGCGCCGCAGCCTGAACGCTGGCACGCTCTGCCGCGCTGACGAGTTTTCGTCCCTGGACTTCCGTGGTGTCGATAGCCTCGGCCAGCAAGATCCGGCGGGCTTGCTGCTCGGTGGTTTTGATGCGGCTGGCACGGGCTTTCATGAACTGTTTTTACGCCATCCTGCCCAGCGTGAAGGCTGCCAGAAACCCCAGCACAGTGATGAGCCCGGCAAAGTCATGGGCCTCTTCAAAAGCTTCGGGAATCATGGTGTCTGCCAGCATGCTCAAGATGGCGCCCGCCGCAAAAGCAGTGGTCGCGGCGATCGCTTCAGCAGAAAAGCCTTTGAAAAAGGTAAAGCCCGCCAGCGCTGCAAGACCGGATGACATCGCGATGGCGCCCCATATTCCGAAGATATAGCCGGCAGAGCGCCCGGCTTTTTTCATGCCCGCTGCGCTGGACAGCCCTTCAGGTATGTTGGACATGAAAATTGCTGCCACCGCCACTTTGCTGACCGCACCGCCTTGCAGGAGCGACAGGCCGATCACGATGGATTCCGGAACGCCGTCGAGCAGCGCGCCAACGGCAATAGCAGCGCCACTGCCGCCAGCCTCTTTTTCAGAGGGCTGTTTTGTGGAACGCTTGCGGTGTTTGGCGCCCTTGACAGACAGCAACCAGTTGGCCAGGGTGTACACACAGGCGCCCGTCAGAAAGCCGGCAGCGGTTGAGTCAAAACCGCCCTGCCGGAAGGCTTCATCCATCAGCTCAAAAGACAAGGTCGAGATCAGCACGCCGCTGCCAAACGCCATGATGCCCGCAATAAACCGTTGCGGCACCTTCACAAAATAGCCGATGGCCGCACCCAGTAACAGCGCAGCGCCCGCGAACAATCCCCAAAAACCGGCCTGTGCCCAGAGCGGCGTGTCCGTCACTGCAGGCCTTCTGCTAACAGCGGCGGTGCAGCACTGCAATCGGTATGGCTGGCCCGCCAGAGCACGGGGCTGACATGTGCCGCTGGGCACCGAGCGTCACAGTGCAGTGTTGATGGCATAGGTTTCAAGTCTGCAGCTCCGGGTTCGGCACAGGCGTCGTCTATTGCCTGCTGCGCCGGCTTGCGCTGCACCGGGCAACGGGGCGGCCCATTGTAGATTTGATGACGCTGCACGGCCGGCGCGACGGTGAACTGCAAAAGCCATCGGGTGGCCTCACGAACGTCTTGTGAAACGAGCGCGATCAGGGCAGGCATGAAGCCCAGCGTGGAGCGCTCAGCCATCCAAAGCGCTTGTACGCAATGCGCAGTTCTTGATTCCAGCATGACGCAACCGTAGCTGCCGCTGTGCATGCCAGCCGTAAGAACCTCTTGAATCGGATGTAGGACCCTGGGGCCGCGTTCGCCAAACTGAAGGGTACACACCGGGCTTTTCCTACAGCCCATTCGGCGGACCGCCTGCAACAGGGCACTGGTTTGAAACCAAACTGAATCTTGCCAACGCGGCGAGCGCCTGGTCAAGCCTGTCTTCCGCCTCAGATCTTTCGCATGAACCGCAAAGATTTCAGAGGGGGAATGCAGTCGTTATGCCTTCAGACGCCGTCATTCGTTCAACTTTTTTAAAACCATCTTTAAGGATCTGACCATGTTTTTCAAACCATTCAAAACCACTTCCGCCGGCTCTGCGTCAAAACTGACATGGGCCCTTTCAACAGCGGCAATTTCTGCATTGACGCTGTCAGCTCCGCTGGTCTCGGCGCAGACCAACAGCGGACAAACCGGGTCAACCGCCGTGCTGAAACCTGCACCCTCTTCCAACGCTGCAGGCCAGATGGCCAGCGATGACCGCGACATGATGGAAGATCTGGCCGAAGCCAGCCTGGCCGAGATTGAAACCGGAAAACTAGCACTGGAAAAATCGCAAAACCCGCAGGTGAAAAAATTTGCGCAGCAGATGATTGACGACCACACGAAGGCGCTGAAGGAGCTGCAGCAGGTCGCGCAAACCAAGGGAGCGACAATGCCGACCGAGCCCGATCTGATGCACAAGGGCAAGGCGACCGCGCTGAGAGCGCTCTCGGGCGACACCTTCGACAAGCAATATGTCCAGCAGGCAGGCGTGGCTGACCACAAGAACACGATGGAGCTGATCCAGAAGGTACAGAAGTCCGGGAAAGATCCTGCTTTGAAAGCCTATGCCGGCAAGACCCTGCCGGTGGTGCAGCATCATTTGCAGATGGCCCAGGCAATGGAAAAACAGATGAAGCAGTGATGCAATTAGGCAGGGACGCCGGCCTGACTCACCTCAACACGGCACACACCCTTCGCAGGTATCTGGCGTCGAACAGTTAGGATCGCTCTGGTGCATGCGACTTGCATCGCCTGGTTCTCGTCAGGTCCTGCATGACGGACATCTGCGGTCAAACGCAGGTTTCCTGAAGCTTTTCTCCCCTAAAGTATGTTTACGGCTCCCGCTGTCTGACGCACTCACAGTTCGCGGCAGCGGCAGAGCCGGAACTTTCGGTGCTCATGCCCATGGGCATACCGAGAGCAACAACCCCAGGCGGAGACACGCTAGCCATGATGACCGATACCCTGCATTACCAAAGCGGCTTTGCCAACGAGTTCGCTACCGAGGCGCTGCCGGGTGCATTGCCCGTGGGGCGTAACTCACCGCAAAAAGCACCTTATGGACTGTATGCAGAGCAGTTGTCGGGCACTGCATTTACCGCGCCGCGCCATGCCAACCGGCGCTCCTGGCTCTACCGCATCCGCCCCGCGGCCATGCACCTGCCTTTTGAGCGCATCGACGCCGGCCGCTGGCTGAGTCGGTTTGACGAGGTGCCCACGCCGCCCAACCAGCTGCGCTGGGACCCGCTGCCGATGCCCGATGCCAACAGCGAGCCCGCTGATTTTGTAGAGGGCATGGTCACCATGGCCGGTAACGCCGGCTGCGGTATTCACCTTTACGCGGCCAACCGCTCGATGGACAGCCGCTTTTTTTACAACGCCGACGGTGAAATGCTGATCGTGCCGCAACAGGGCCGGCTGCGCCTTCGCACCGAGATGGGCGTGCTCGAAGTCGAGCCTCAGGAAATTGTGGTGATTCCGCGCGGTGTGCGCTTTCAGGTCCAGCTGCCTGATGGCCAGGCGCGCGGCTATGTCTGCGAAAACTATGGCGCGCTCTTCAAGCTGCCCGACCTGGGGGTGATTGGCTCCAACGGCCTGGCCCATCCGCGGGACTTTTGCACGCCGGTGGCGGCCTACGAAGACCGGGAAGGCGGGTTCGAACTGCTGGCCAGATTCAAGGGCTGTTTGTGGAAGGCCGGCATTGGGCATTCGCCACTGGACGTGGTTGCGTGGCACGGCAACTATGCGCCTTACAAGTACGATTTGCGCCGCTTCAATGCGATGGGCTCAATCAGCCATGACCATCCGGACCCGTCGATTTTTCTGGTGCTGCAGTCGCCAACCGACACGCCTGGCGTGGACGCCATCGACTTTGTGATCTTTCCGCCGCGCGTGCTGGCGATGCAGAACACCTTTCGTCCGCCCTGGTTCCACCGCAACTTTGCCAGTGAATTCATGGGCCTGATCCATGGCGCCTACGATGCCAAGGCAGAAGGCTTTTTGCCGGGCGGCGCTTCGCTGCACAACTGCATGAGCGGCCACGGACCGGATGCAGACACCTTTGCGAAGGCCAGCGCGGCCGACACCTCCAGGCCCGACTACATCAGTGGCACCATGGCTTTCATGTTCGAGACACCGGCGGTGATCCAGCCCACGCGTTATGCGCTGGAAACCGCCCAGCTGCAGCACGAGTACTACCGCTGCTGGCAGGGATTGAAAAAGCATTTCGACCCTACCTGCCCCTGAACCATCGCTGCCGATTCAAGCCGCTTCAAGCACCTGCTTGTTAGCTGCAGCGATTGCCTTGAAGCCGGCAGAAACCCTGTCATCTTGCGCAACCGTTTGCCAGAACTGGCGCGCCAGTGCCCGCGCTGCCGGCCATTCAGACAGGGTCGCGGCTGTCGGGTGCAACGGCCGGGCCGCGAAATCACGCGGCACCACTTCGCCATTGAGCGGCGCATAAAACATGGGCAACATGTCGTAAGTGGGCGACAGGCTCCAGTCGTCATCGTGCAGCAGAAGCGAGATGTTGCCGTAGTGGCGGTCAGTGTTGGCAATCAGCAGGCCAAAGGCCTCCAGAAAACGCAGATGCGCCGCGTCGCCCGGTGCGAGCAGCCGGCTTTCAGCCATGCGGTTGGCGGTGGCTGCCCAGTTGTCGACCTTGCCGACATATTCGGAGTCGTACACCTGCAGGGACACCATGCCGATGCGGCCCACCGGCGTGCGGTCAAAGCGCTCGGACTCCAGAAAGATACGCCCTGCTCGCGCGACAATCTGCGTGCTGGCCGCGGGAATTCCGGCGCTGCCCAAGGTTTGCAGGGCCAGGTGCTCACAGACCAGCAGGTCTCGCACGCGCTGGTCAGCCGGTGAGTCGCCGGCAGGCGAGAACTTCACCAGCACGTGGCGGCCGTTGAGCAGCGTGCAGAACTTGGGCTGCTCGCCGCCCGCAGAAGAGCCGCCCAGCGTGCCCTGCATGGCCCGATCAGCCAACGCCGGATAGTCGTCATGCGACTGCACCCGCGACGCGCGCTCTGCCAGGCTGTGATAGCGCCTGAACGCCGGGTCGCCAACGATCAGGTTGCCGGGCAGGTCGTCACCGAAAAGCACCAGTGCTTTGAGCGCGTCGTCATCGCTCCAGTGGCTAGGGTCCGCCGCGAGTTCCAGTTCAGGGTGCGCATGGGCAAAGGTGCGCCCCATGAAACCCTGAGGACGCATGTCATTGAGGAACCATGGCATGCCGTCATGCAGCTGGCTCACGCCATCCGCTTCATCGACCCAGAAGCGCCCGCCGGGCAGCGGCACCATGCGGCCAAAAGGCGTCACCTCACCCTGACGGTCCACCCGCATGACAGGAATCTCCTGCCCCACATCCTCAATGGCGCGTGGCATCAGGTAGCGCCTGGCGCGGGCAGCCCCCATGCCCCGCACCTCGCCAGTTTGCACCAGGGGCGCCAGCAGCCGTGAAACCGTTGGCTGGCTGCATCGCAGGTCAGCCTGCAGCTGTGTGCTGGTGGCGACACCGCCGCGTTTGCGCAGTGCTTCGAGCAATGCGGCTGACGATGTCAAAGCATGTAAATGAATAGATACATACATGTAAGCTTAGCACCTAATGCCCCGTAGATCTCGGGCCTGGCGGCCATTCATGATCGAAAATGAATGGATTTAAATGCTATCGCCACATCTGGCGTTTTCAAAAGTTGCGGGCCCGGAAGACAAAAAACGCGCCAGAGGACGCGTTTTTGATGGTTGGCGCTGGCCAACCCGTAGCGGCTCAGCCGGCTGTTTTAGGCAGCGACCACACGCACCATGTCCAGACACTTGTTCGAGTAACCCCACTCGTTGTCATACCAGGCAACAATCTTCACGAACGTGCCATCCAGCGCAATGCTGGCGTCGGCATCAAAAATCGAGGTGCGGGTATCGCCGCGGAAATCAGTGGCAACGACCTTGTCTTCGGTATAACCGAGCACGCCCTTGAGCGCGCCCTGGCTTTGCGCTTTCATCTCGGCGCAAATTTCTTTCAGCGTGGCTTCACTGTTCAGCTCGCAAGTCAGGTCAACCACCGACACATCGGACGTCGGCACGCGGAAGGACATGCCGGTGAGCTTTTTGTTCAGCTCGGGGATCACGACACCAACGGCCTTTGCTGCGCCAGTCGATGAAGGAATGATGTTTTCCAGAATGCCGCGTCCGCCGCGCCAGTCCTTGTTGCTCGGGCCGTCCACGGTTTTTTGGGTAGCCGTTGCTGCGTGAACGGTGGTCATCAGGCCGCGCTTGATGCCCCATTTGTCATTGAGCACTTTGGCAATTGGTGCCAGGCAATTGGTGGTGCAGGAGGCGTTGGAAATGATGGCCTGGCCCGCATAAGTCTTGTCGTTCACGCCAAACACAAACATCGGCGTGTCGTCTTTTGATGGCGCTGAAATGATGACTTTTTTCGCGCCGGCAACCAGGTGTTTTTCAGCGCCCGCCTTGTCCAGAAACAGCCCCGTAGATTCGATGACCACCTCTGCGCCCACATCGCCCCACTTCAGATTGGCCGGGTCACGCTCCTGCGTCAGGCGGATCTTTTTGCCATTGACGATCAGCGTGTTGCCTTCAACCGAAACTTCGCCCTTGAAGCGGCCGTGCACCGAGTCGTACTGCAGCATATAGGCCAGGTAGTCGGGCTCCAGCAAGTCGTTGATGCCGACGATTTCAATATCGTCAAAGCTCTGGATCGCCGAGCGAAACACGTTGCGGCCAATGCGGCCAAAACCGTTGATACCGAGTTTGATAGTCATCTTGCAATTGCTCCAGGAAGTTAAAACTGTTGATCGTCCGTCCGGCTTGCTGGACAACAAGCGCGCTGGCCTAAGGTCAGCGGAAAATCGATTGAATACTTATCGCTTAAGAACCTTGCGCACGGTGTCAGCCAAGTTCTCCGGCGTGAAGCCGAAATGCTTGAAAAGCACTGGAGCCGGTGCCGACTCACCAAACGTGTCGATGCCAACGACCGCCGCGCAGCCGTACTTCCACCAGCCGTCGGTGACGCCCATTTCCACGGCGATGCGCGGAATGCCTTCGGGCAGCACTTCGCTTTTGTAGGCTGTCTTTTGCTGATCAAAGGTGGTGGTACTCGGCATGGATACGACGCGTACTGCTATTTTATAAGTAGCAAGCAGCTCCTGCGCCTTGAGCGCCAGTTGCACCTCGGAGCCGGTGGCGATGATGACGGCCTGGGCTTTTTTCTTCAGGCCCACTTCTTCGGGCTCGGCCAGCACATAAGCGCCCTTGCTGATCTGGCCCAGGTCGTCCTTGGGCGCATACGGCAGGTTTTGCCGGCTGAGCAGCAGCGCCGTCGGCTTGGTCTTGTTTTGCAGCGCAACCGCCCAGGCGACTGCCGTTTCAGCGGTATCGCCCGGACGCCATACATCGAGGTTGGGAATCAGGCGCAGGCTGGCAGCATGCTCGACGGACTGGTGCGTAGGGCCGTCTTCGCCCAGGCCGATCGAGTCGTGGGTGAACACATGGATCACGCGAATTTTCATCAGCGCCGCCATGCGGATGGCGTTGCGGCTGTAGTCGCTGAAAGTCAGGAAAGTGCCGCCGTAGGGAATGAAGCCGCCATGCAGCGCAATGCCGTTCATGATCGCCGCCATACCGAACTCGCGCACACCGTAGTTGATGTGGCGCCCGATCCGGCCATGCGGCGTGGCGCCGACGGCAGTGCTTGCGGGCATCGGCTCGTCCGCTGCCTTGGCAGCCGCCTGCGGGGCCTCCATCTTGACGTCGCCGGTCAACTGGTCAAAGCGCAGGGCGGGCGTGGATTTGGTGTTGGTCAGGTTGGAGCCGGTCAGGTCGGCTGAGCCGCCCAGCAGCTCGGGCAAGCCGGCGGTAAACGCTTCAAGGGCGAGCTGCGACGCCTTGCGCGAGGCCACAGTTTCAGCTTGGGTGTGCGCACCAATGACGGTGTCCACTGCCAGCTGCGAAAAGCCCTTGCCCAGTTCGCCCTTCATGCGGCGGGTGAACTCGGCTGCCAGCTCGGGGAAGGCTGTCTTGTAAGCCGCAAAGCGTACGTCCCAGTCGGCTTCCAGCGACAGGCCGGCGGCCTTGCCGTCCCAGGCGTCGTAGGCTTCCTTGGGCACGTCAAACGGGGTGTGTGGCCAGTTGATGGCTTCGCGGGTCAGGCCAATTTCCTCGGCGCCGAGTGGTTCGCCATGCGCCTTGGCGGTGTTGGCGCGGTTGGGCGAGCCCTTGCCGATGTGGGTCTTGCAAATGATCAGCGTGGGTTTGTCGGCGCTCTTTTTCGCATCGGCAATCGCGCTGGAAACCGCAGCGGTGTCGTGGCCGTCAATAGGCCCGATGACATTCCAGCCGTAGGCTGCAAAACGCAGCGCGGTGTTGTCGATGAACCAGGGCGCAACCTGACCGTCAATCGAGATACCGTTGTCGTCATACAGCGCAATCAGCTTGCCCAGCTTCCAGGCGCCGGCCAGCGCGGCGGCCTCGTGGCTGATGCCTTCCATCAGGCAGCCGTCGCCCATGAAGACATAGGTGTGGTGGTCGACGATGGTGTGCTGCCTGTCGCCATCCTTGCGGTTGAATTCGGCGGCCAGCAGCTTTTCAGCCAGCGCCATGCCGACCGCATTGGTCAGTCCCTGGCCGAGCGGGCCGGTGGTGGTTTCAACGCCGGGGGTGTAGCCGAATTCGGGATGGCCCGGCGTCTTGCTGTGCAATTGGCGAAAGTTCTTGAGTTCCTTGATCGGCAGTGCATAGCCCGTCAGGTGCAACAGGGCATAGATCAGCATTGAGCCGTGGCCGTTGGACAGCACGAAGCGGTCGCGGTCAAACCAGTTGGGGTTGTGCGGGCTGTGCTTGAGGTGGCCTGCGGCCACTCCCTCACCAGGTCCCCACAGCGCGACGGCCATGTCGGCCATGCCCATCGGGGCGCCGGGATGTCCGGAGTTGGCTTGTTGAACGGCGTCCATGGCGAGTGCGCGGATCGCATTCGCCATCATTGGGGTGTTGGCCATGGTGGCTGCTTTCGGGAAATGGCTGTCGGGTCGATGAGGGGCGGGGTAACCCGGTATTTTAGCGTTGCAGCTTACGGCGGATGAGGCGCCAGCCCCTGCCGGCCGGCAGCCAGCGGGGGCCAGGCAATGGCCGGTGCCGCTGGCGAAGTGGCTTAAAGTGGTGTCATGCAAGGCCTTCACCTGACCGCTGATCTCTACAACTGCCGGTGTGCGGCCGCCTGGCTCACCGATGCCGAGCAGCTGGCCGACTGGTGCCTGGCTGCTGTCAACGCGGTGGGTCTGCAGCCCGTCAAGCAGCTGTTTCACAGCTTTCCCACCACACCCCAAGGGCCCGGAGGCGTAACGGCCACCGTGCTGCTGGCGGAATCGCACCTGTGCCTGCACACCTGGCCCCAGCAAAAGGCGGTCACACTGGATGTGTATGTGTGCAACCTGGGCAGTGACCATTCCGCCCAGGCCAAATGTCTGATGAAGTTGATGGTGGATCATTTCGCGCCGCAGTGGACCGAGCAGCGTTCGCTGGACCGGGGGGAAGAATCTTGAGCCCCCACGCTCGCTCACTGCGTGTAGCTCTCTGCCCCCCGAGGGGGCTGGCCTTGCTCGGGGCGGCCCTTCGCTGCAGCCGTCGCCCCCACGCTCCGCACTTCGTGTCTTCACTGCCCTCCAAGGAGGCTTGGAGCCGCAGCCTCCAGCCTGTGGCCCGGCAAAGCCGTTCCACGGCCCCTGCTGGGTTCAATACATGAAAGGTCGGCGATGAGCTTGGCACTTGCCATGATCCTGGCTGCAGGGCGGGGCGAGCGCATGCGCCCGTTGACCGATACCTGTCCCAAGCCCTTGCTGCAGGTGCGTGGGCAGGCGCTTGTCGACTGGCATGTGAAGGCGCTGGCAAAGAACGGGTTCACACAGCTGGTGGTCAACACGGCCTGGCTTGGTGACAGCGTCGAGGCCCACTTTTCAGGCATTTTAGGGTTCCAGCCCAATGGATACGCGGGGTTTCCGCTATCAATTTCATACTCGCACGAAGCGCGTGACTTTGGTGGCGCGCTGGAGACCGCCGGCGGTATTGCGCGTGCTCTGCCCTTGCTCGGCGAGGTGTTCTGGGTTCTGGCGGGCGACGTGTTCGTGCCGGGCTTCCAGTTTTCACGCCAAGCCTTTGACGAGTTTTCCGCCGGCGACAAACTGGCCCATCTGTGGCTGGTGCCCAACCCGGCACACAACCCGCGCGGCGATTTCGGGCTTGCCGAGACTGGCCTCGCGGTCAATCTGCCGTCCAGCAACGTAGCGCCACGCTTCACCTACAGCACCATCGCGCTTTTTCGCAGGGCGTTTTTCGATAGCCTGCCCTTTGGCAACCCGGGCGGCATCAAAGCCCCGCTGGCCCCGCTGCTGCGCGCCGCGATGGACAATCAACTGGTGAGCGCCGAGCTGTACACCGGTCCCTGGACCGACGTGGGCACGCCTCAGCGGCTGGCCGAACTGAACTCAAAAACCTGGACCCAAGACAAGCCATGAGCACCACCACCGTTTATGCCAAACGCCGCGCGACCATTGCCAAGGCCCTGAAAGCTGCTGGCGGAGGCGTTGCGCTGGTGCCAACGGCTCGCGAGTACCCGCGCAACCGTGACAGCGACTTCGCCTACCGCCACGACAGCTACTTTTACTATCTGACGGGCTTTACCGAGCCCGACAGCTGGCTGGCGATTGATGCGAACGGCAAGACGACCCTGTTCTGCAGGCCGAAAGACCTGGAGCGCGAAATCTGGGACGGTATCCGCCTGGGACCCAAGGCAGCGCCTGCCACGCTGGGCATTGACGAATCCTTCAGCGTTGAGGCATTGGATGAAAACATGCCGGGGCTGCTGGCCAACCAGAGCGCTGTATGGTTCCCGTTTGCCATCCATAAAGGCCTCGAAACCCGGGTGGACGGCTGGCTGGGCACGTTGCGCGCGCGCATCCGGTTTGGTGCCGAATGTCCGCAAAGCCAGCACGACCTGTGCAAGCTGCTCGACGAAATGCGACTGATCAAGGACGCCCATGAAATCGGCATTCTGCGGCGCGCCGGGCAGATATCAGCCGCAGCCCATGTGCGCACCATGAAAGCCAGCGCCGCCATGCTGCGCACCGGCGTAAAGGGCGGCCTGCGCGAATACCACCTAGAGGCCGAACTGCTGCACGACTTCCGGCGCAACGGCTCACAGGCACCGGC
>JAQGNE010000090.1 GCA_028291985.1 Polaromonas sp.
GGCGGCACCGTGGCCGTCCTCGGCAAGACCGGCCGCAACTTTGCCGCGGGCATGAGCGGCGGCGTGGCCTATGTCTACGACGAAGACGGCCTGTTTGGGACGCGCTGCAACACCTCCATGGTCTCGATGGACCGGGTCGTCACAAGCGCCGAGCAGCAGACCCATGACAAGGCCGACTGGCATGCCGATGAGAGCGACGAAGAGCTGCTCAAGCGCCTGCTGCAGGACCACCACCGCTGGACCGGCAGCAAGCGCGCGCGTGAACTGCTCGACAACTGGAAAGAGTCGCGTCTGAAGTTCGTCAAGGTGTTCCCCAACGAGTACAAGCGCGCCTTGCTGGAGCGCAAGGAGGCGCGGCTGCTGGCCGCGACGGAAACCACACGCACGCAGGTTGCCACCAACCTTGAAGCGGTGGCTGCCAAGTAAGGCGTTGCTACTTTATTTATAGCTAATAGCCCTTTTATAACCTGGGCTAGAGGCCAAAAACACTAAAAACCTCACGAGACGTCATCATGGGAAAAATCACTGGCTTCATGGAGTACGAACGCATCGAGGAGGGTTACAAGCCCATTCCGGAGCGCTTGAAGAACTACCGCGAATTTGTCATCGGTCTGGACGACGCACAGGCCAACAAGCAGGCTGCGCGCTGCATGGACTGCGGGACACCGTTTTGCAACAGCGGCTGCCCTGTGAACAACATCATTCCCGACTTCAATGACATGGTGTTTCGCAACGACTGGAAAAACGCGATTGACACCCTGCACAGCACGAACAACTTTCCGGAGTTCACCGGCCGCATCTGTCCGGCGCCCTGTGAGGCTGCCTGCACGCTGAACGTCAATGATGATGCGGTGGGCATCAAGTCCATCGAGCACGCCATCATTGACCGGGCCTGGGCCGAGGGTTGGGTGCAGCCGCAGCCGGCACGGCACAAGACCGGTAAAAAGATCGCGGTGGTGGGGTCGGGCCCGGCTGGCATGGCCGCGGCGCAACAACTGGCACGCGCCGGACATGATGTCACGCTGTTTGAAAAGAACGACCGCATCGGCGGCCTGCTGCGCTATGGCATTCCCGACTTCAAGATGGAAAAAATCCATATCGACCGCCGCGTCGAGCAGATGAAAGCCGAAGGCGTGACCTTTCGTACCGGCGTGATGGTTGGCAACCTGCCCAGGGACTCCAAGGTCACCAACTGGGCCAAGGAAAGCATCACCCCGGAACAGCTGCAACAGGACTTTGACGCTGTGGTGCTGACAGGCGGCGCTGAACAATCCCGCGACCTGCCGGTACCGGGTCGCGAGCTGGACGGCGTTCATTTCGCGATGGAGTTTTTGCCGCAGCAAAACAAGGTCAATGCAGGCGACAAGGTCAAGGCACAGCTGCGCGCCGAGGGCAAGCATGTCATCGTCATCGGCGGCGGCGACACCGGATCGGATTGCGTGGGCACCAGCAACCGCCACGGCGCCGCCAGCGTGACGCAGTTTGAGCTCATGCCCCAGCCACCTGAAGAAGAAAACCGTCCCATGACCTGGCCCTACTGGCCGATCAAGCTGCGCACTTCGTCCAGCCATGAAGAAGGCTGCGCGCGCGAATTCGCCATCTCGACCAAGGAACTGCTGGGCGAGAAAGGCAAGGTCACCGGCCTTAAAACCGTTCGCGTCGAATGGAAAGACGGCAAGATGGTGGAAGTGGCGGGTTCCGAGCAGACCCTCAAGGCTGATCTGGTATTGCTGGCGATGGGTTTTGTGTCGCCGGTATCGTCGGTGCTGGAAGCCTTTGGCATCGACAAGGACAACCGTGGCAACGCCAAGGCCAGCACCGACTTCACCGGCGGCTATGCCACCAACGTCCCCAAGGTGTTTGTGGCCGGCGACATCCGCCGCGGCCAGAGTCTGGTGGTGTGGGCCATTCGCGAAGGCCGGCAAGCCGCGCGCTCGGTTGACGAATTCCTGATGGGTTACAGCGACCTTCCGCGTTGAAGCCAGCGTGCCCTTCGCAAATAGCCT
This sequence comes from Polaromonas sp., assembly GCA_028291985.1. Taxonomy (GTDB): domain Bacteria; phylum Pseudomonadota; class Gammaproteobacteria; order Burkholderiales; family Burkholderiaceae_C; genus Polaromonas. Next base: position 2,007 of record JAQGNE010000090.1, read on the forward strand.
GGCGGGCCTATCTGGAGGTTAGCAGGCTGGCCTGCGTGAAAGCCGGCAGGCCGCGCGCCCGGTCAATGAATTTCTGATGGGCTACAGCGACTTTCCGTCCTAGCCCTCGGGTCTTTTGGCAGTGACGCGAGTCTGGGATTACGTCTGTATTTCCGTTTGTCGGGAGGCTCAGGTGCCCGGTTTGAGCACGACTTTGGTCCAGCCCTTTTTGCGCTCGTCGAAGTTCTTGTAGGCCTCGGGTGCCTGCTCTAGCGGGAGTTCGTGCGAAACGATCATTGAGGGCTTGGCCTTGTCGTGCTCGATCATCCGGCTCAGAAAACGGTTGTAGGCTTTCACATTGGCCTGGCCGGTGCCCATGCTTTGACCCTTGAACCAGAACTGGCCAAAATCAAAAGCCATCTGGCCGCGCCGTGCCAGCTTGTCTTCTGCACCGGGGTCCTCGGGTACAAAAACACCGACCACGCCGATGCGACCCGCCGGTTTGACCGTCTGCACCAGATTGTTCATCGTGAGGTTGGGCACTTCTTCCTTGTGCATGCCGCAGCATTGGTAACCGACACATTCGCAGCCTCGGTCGGCCCCCTTGCCGCCCGTGAGTTCCATGATCTGCTCGACACCGGTGTCTTCTGTGTTGTCGATTGCAACCGCGCCCATTTTTTCGGCCAGTTTCAGTCGGTCTTTGTGGGTATCGACGACCATGACCAGACTGGCACCCTTGAGCACGGATGAGTATGCCGCCATCAGACCTACCGGCCCGGCACCGTAAACGACCACGCTTTCCCCGGGCCTGACGCCCGCCAGTTCGGTCGCGTGGTAGCCCGTCGGAAAGATATCGGCCAGCATCACATAGTCGTTTTCCTTTTCTTCGGCGTCGCGCGGAAGCAGCAGGCAGTTGTAGTCACCATAAGGCACCCGTAAATACTCGGCTTGGCCGCCGTTGTAAGGCCCCATACCGGCAAATCCGTAGGCTGCCCCGGCGCTGCCCGGGTTGGCGGTCAGGCAGAAACCACTGAGACCCTGTTCGCAGTTTTCGCAAAACCCACAGCCCACGTTGAAGGGCACGCACACACGGTCTCCTACCTTGACGCGATCCACCGCGCTGCCTACCTCAATGACCTCACCCAGATTCTCGTGGCCCAGAATGCGGCCCGGTTCCATGGCGGTGCGGCCTTCATACATGTGCAGGTCAGACCCGCAGATGTTGGTCGATGTCACTTTGACCAGCACATCCGTCGCCCGTTCGATGGCTGCGTCGGGCATGTCGATGACCTGGACGTCACGCGGGCCCTGGTAAACGAGCGCTCTCATGTCGTCTCCTTGCGTCGAGCCTGAGCGGCTTTTTTCAGCTGATTCTTTCGGTTGAAGAGCGGTACAGCCAGGGTCTTGAGATCGAGTGGCGCGTAGCGAGCCTGGAGAAACATCTGTTCGCGCTCTTCCAGCACATGGTGGTCAATCGCTTCACCCAATTGTTTGACAGTGGCGTCGTAGGCATCGTCACCCGCATCCATCTCCTGTATCAGGGCAATCATGGCCTTGGCCTCGGCATGCTCTTCTTCCGCTTCATCGACCAGTGCATCGTCACCTACGGCTTCACGCACCTTAGGATAGAAAATCTCTTCCTCGATCTGCGCGTGAACCGTCAGCGCCTGGCAAATCTTTTCCGCCAGTTCCCGCTTGGCTTGCACGGCCGCCTCGTCGTCGCACAGCGCGTTGTAGTCAATAAACATTTTTTTGACAGCCTTGTGGTCTGCGTCCAGCAGATCCACGGCGTCTTCGTATGCAATCGGAAGGGTCATCGTGTGTCCTTGGTATTGTCTTGTTCCGCCATGACCCTGGTTGCGCAGGGCAGCGGTGCGAAGCCGAGTCAATTTATCCCGGCCGCAGGTCATGACCGCGTGGGATGTTTCCCGACGATAGGCGTAGGACGTGCTGAAGATGAGCAACCTGATTGAGCGCGAAAGACGGCACCATTGGCGACGTAGAAATAGTGCAGCCAGTACCTCGGTGCCCATTCCTGCCGTTCCGACCGATGGCTCTGGAGCCCGCTTTTGACCCCGCCTGAAAACCGGTTGCCATTTGATTGCCGCGCTTGGCCCATGTAGGGATGCGGTGGCAGACTACATGCAACCAGGACCAACCCTTTATCATCCCGTAGTGTTCAGCTCTGCCGACCGGTTGTTGGCTCTTTCCTACTTTCCATGGCCGACAAATCCGTTAATGCTTTGGTTGAATTCAAGGATGTCACCTTTTCCTATCCCGGCTCGGCGGGCGACAGGGTCATCCTCGACAGCGTGAATCTGACCATTCCCAGGGGAAAGGTCACGGCCTTGATGGGCGCGTCGGGTGGCGGGAAGACCACGGTGCTGCGCCTGATTGGCGGCCAGCAAAAAGCGAACAGCGGCCAGGCGGACTTCGATGGCAAGGACATTGCCAAAATGAGCCAGCAAGACATCTACCTGGCGCGGCGCCGCATGGGAATGCTCTTCCAGTTCGGCGCCCTTTTTACCGACCTGAGCGTTTTTGACAATGTCGCTTTTCCGCTGCGCGAACATACATCGCTCAATGAGGCTTTGATACGCGACATCGTGCTGATGAAGCTGAACGCCGTCGGGCTGCGCGGTGCGCGCGATTTAATGCCAAGCGAGGTGTCCGGCGGAATGGCGCGCCGTGTGGCGCTGGCCCGTGCCATCGTGCTGGATCCGGAGCTGATCATGTATGACGAGCCCTTCGCCGGCCTGGACCCGATATCGCTGGGAACCTCGGCCCAACTGATTCGCCAGCTCAATGACACGCTGGGCATCACCAGCATTGTGGTGTCGCACGACCTGGACGAAACCTTTCGTATCGCCGACCAGGTGATCATCTTGGCCAACGGCCGCGTCGCCGCCCAGGGTACGCCGGACGAAGTGCGGCATTCGGCCGACCCGCTGATCCACCAATTTGTCAATGCGTTGGCCGAAGGCCCTGTCAAGTTTCACTATCCTGGGCCTGACGTCGCCTCCGATTTCAGTTCGCCGTCTGTGCGCAGCGGAGGGCGCCAGGCATGAGCCGGCTGAACCCGGCACAGCTGCTGACCGGCCTGGGTTTTGGCGTGCGCAGCCAGTTGACGAACCTGGGTTATGCAAGCCGGCTTTTCTTGCGCTTGCTGGCTTTGTCCGGTCGTGCGTTGGGCCGCTTCGGTCTGGTCCGGGACCAGATCTTTTTCCTAGGCAATTATTCGCTGGCCATCATTTCGGTGTCCGGCCTTTTTGTGGGTTTTGTGCTGGCGCTGCAGGGTTATTACACCTTGCAGCGCTACGGATCGGCCGAGGCCTTGGGGCTGCTGGTTACTTTGAGTCTGGTTCGTGAACTGGGGCCGGTCGTCACGGCGCTGCTTTTTGCCGGGCGGGCTGGCACTGCGCTGACGGCTGAGATCGGCCTCATGAAAGCGGGCGAGCAACTGTCGGCCATGGAAATGATGGCGGTAGACCCGGTGTCACGCATCCTCGCGCCGCGTTTTTGGGGCGGCATCATCGCCATGCCTCTACTGGCCGCGGTTTTCAGCGCGGTAGGCATCATCGGGGGCTGGCTGGTAGGCGTGGTCATGATCGGCATTGATGCCGGCTCCTTCTGGAGCCAGATGCAGGCCGGTGTCGATGTGTGGCGCGACGTCGGCAACGGCATCGTCAAAAGTTTTGTTTTTGGGGTGACGGTCACGTTTGTCGCGCTTTATCAGGGTTTTGAGGCGCAGGCCACACCGGAAGGCGTGTCGCGGGCCACTACCCGCACGGTCGTCGTGGCTTCGCTCGCGGTACTGGGACTCGACTTCCTGCTGACGGCCATGATGTTCAGCCTTTAGGCGCCAACGCCAATGCCCAGCCTGATAACTTTGTGCGTTGATTGCGGCAGCAGCGCCGCCTTACGAAAGATATGCCATGCAACGTTCTAAAAATGATTTCTGGGTCGGTCTGTTTGTGCTGATCGGTGGCGCGGCCATGCTGTTTCTGGCACTCAAATCTGCCAACCTGTTGGCGCTGAACTTCAACACCAGCTACAACGTGACGGCAAAGTTCGACAACATCGGCGGGCTCAAGCCGCGCGCTGCGGTCAAGAGTGCAGGTGTCGTGGTGGGCCGCGTCGACAGCATCACCTTTGATGACAAGTCCTACCAGGCCAGCGTCAATCTGGCGATGGAAAGCCGCTACGTATTTCCCAAAGACAGTTCGCTTAAAATACTGACCAGCGGGTTATTAGGTGAGCAGTACATTGGTGTAGAGGCCGGTGGCGATTTGAAAAATCTGGCTGCCGGAGACGTCGTGACGCAGACCCAGTCGGCCGTTGTTCTTGAGAACCTGATCAGCCAGTTTTTATTCAACAAGGCAGCAGAGACCAGCGCAAGCCCTGGGACCCCGCCGCCAGGGACAGCAGACAAAAGATGAACCTATTGACTGACTACAAAAAGCGCCTGTCGGGTGCAATCACTGTGCTGGTATTGCTGGCGCTGCAGGGGTGCGCCACTGCGCCGGCTGGGGTTGCCGGTGTCACGGGCGATCCGATTGATCCGTTTGAGAACTTCAACCGCACGGTCTTCACCTTCAATGAAAACCTGGACCGCGGCGTTATTCGGCCGGTGGCAACTGTTTATCGCGACGTGACGCCCACACTGGTTCGCCGGGGCGTGACCAACTTTTTCAGCAACATCACCGATGTGTGGTCGCTGGTAAACAATGCGCTTCAGCTCAAACCAGTCGAGACGACCGATACTTTATTCAGAGTCACTGTCAACACACTTTGGGGCCTTGGCGGCATCTTCGATGTCGCGGGCGACATGAATATTCCCAAGCACAGCGAAGACTTTGGCCAGACGCTGGGCTACTGGGGTGTAAGTTCCGGGCCTTATGTGGTGTTGCCACTTTTCGGACCCTCCACCGTACGCGACTCGTTCGGCACCCTGGTTGACCTCAATGGCAACCTGGTCAGCAATGCGTCTAATGTGCCCACCCGCAACTCCTTAACCTCGTTGCGCCTGGTAGATACGCGGGCCAACTTTTTAGGTGCCGGAGATGTGCTGGAGCAGGCCGCACTGGACAAATACACCTTCTCGCGCGAGATCTATCTGCAGCGCCGGCGTTCGATGATGGGACGCGATGCGGTCGAGAAAGAAGAACGCTTCGATCTGCCGGAAACCGATCCTGCCAACGCAGCGCCGGCACCGTAAGGCAACGCTACACAATTTACACCGGGTGCACACGGCTGTCATCTTGTGGAATTGGTGACATCCCATAGTTAACTTGAGTGGCAAATATCTGTTGCCACTTGCCATCAAGCGCTGCTAAAAACGCGCCAAAGAAAAAGGAAAAGATATGAACCGTAGATCTCTGGGCCGCTTTCTAGGCGCTGCATTAACCGTTGCTTTACTGGGCACCGCTTCGTGGGTACGCGCGGCTGATGAGGCGCCTGACGCCCTCATCAAGCGCCTGTCCACCGACGTGCTGGAAAGCATCAAGTCCGACAACGCCATTCAGGGCGGTGATATCTCCAAGGTCATGGCGCTGGTCGACAGCAAGATCATGCCCAACGTTGACTTCACACGGATGACCGCATCCGCCGTGGGCCGCAACTGGCGCCAGGCCACGCCCGAGCAGCAGAAGCGTCTGCAAGAAGAATTCAAGACTCTGCTGATCCGGACCTATTCGGGTGCGCTGTCGCAGGTCAAGGACCAGTCGATCAGCGTAAAACCGTTGCGTGCTGCGCCGACTGACAAGGAAGTCATTGTGCGAAGCGAAGTCGTCGGTCGGGGTGATCCGGTTCAACTGGACTACCGCATGGAAAAATCCGACAAGGGCTGGCGCATCTATGACCTGAACGTGCTGGGCGTCTGGCTGATTGAAACCTACCGCACGCAGTTTGCGCAGGAAATCAGCGCCAAAGGTGTTGACGGGCTCATCGCGTCACTAGCGCAGCGCAACAAGACCAACTCTGGCAGCTAGGCCGATACAAAAGATGCACACCCTGCCGCCGGTTCTGACTCACGAGATTGCTGCCGGTTTCACGCATGGCCTGAAAAAGGCTGTGCAGAATGCCTCTGGCGTACTGGTGCTGGATGCGAGCGCGTTGCAGGTGTTTGACTCATCGGCGCTGGCGGTACTGCTGGCTGCCCGGCGGGAAGCGCTGGCCGCTGGCAAGCAGATGGCAGTGCACGGTTTGCCGGGGCGCTTGCGCCAGCTGGCTGGTCTTTACGGCGTGGCAGATCTGTTTCCCGCAGACAGCAAGACGTCTTCTGAAGCGTTGCAATAGGTCCGAAGCCGGTCACGCCCAAGCGTGGCAGGGTGCCTGAAAGCGCTGGTTCCTTTCACGTTGTTGCCTCCGCGCTTTAGCCTTCCGCCAGCCGAATTTGGCTGAACCCCTAAAATAGGCGGTTCATGCCTGCTATTTCCTTCCAGTCCGTTTCCAAAAGCTATCCCAAAACACGCAACCAGACTGGCGCTGCCGTCAAGGCGCTTGACGATGTCAGTTTTGAGGTTCAGCCTGGCGAATTTTTTGGCCTGCTGGGCCCGAATGGCGCTGGAAAGACCTCCTTGATCAGCATTTTGGCGGGTCTCTCGCGTGCCAGCGGTGGCACAGTCACTGTGCATGGCAGCGATGTTGTCAACGACTATGCCAGCGCTCGTCGCAAGCTCGGCATCGTGCCGCAAGAGTTGGTGTTCGACCCGTTTTTCACGGTGCGTGAGGCACTGCGCATCCAGTCGGGGTATTTCGGCATCAGGCGCAATGACGCCTGGATCGACGAACTGCTTGCCAGCCTGGGCCTGGTCGACAAGGCTGATGCCAACATGCGCCAGCTGTCGGGCGGCATGAAAAGACGTGTGCTGGTGGCGCAGGCTCTGGTGCACAAGCCGCAGGTCATCGTGCTCGACGAGCCGACGGCCGGCGTTGATGTCGAACTGCGCCAGACCTTGTGGCAGTTTGTGGCGCGCCTCAACAAACAAGGCAGCACCGTGCTCCTGACCACGCACTATCTGGAAGAAGCCGAAGCGTTGTGTACGCGTATTGCCATGCTCAAGCAGGGACGCATGGTGGCGCTGGCGCGGACGTCGGAGTTGCTGAAGGCGGCGTCATCGAATGTGCTGCGCTTCAAAATCGATAGCGAACTGCCCATTCATCTGGCGTCCCAGGCGCGTATTACCGGGAGAATCGTGCAGTTTCCAGCGCACGACGCGCATGAGATCGAGCAGTACCTGGCTGCCGTGCGTGAGGCAGGCCTGACGGCCCATGATGTGGAGATCCGCAAAGCCGATCTGGAGGACGTGTTCCTGGATGTGATGGCCGAAAAGGGCGTTGAAGCCAAGGCCAGCAAAGAGCTGGTGGATATTGACCTGGCGGGTGCCGCAAAATGACCGGCTGGCAAACCCTTTTCTACAAGGAAGTCCTGCGTTTCTGGAAGGTGGGTTTCCAGACCGTAGGCGCGCCGGTGCTCACCGCCGTGATGTACATGCTGATCTTCGGCCATGTGTTGCAAGACCAGGTCAAGGTGTACGGGCAGGTTAGCTACACCGCGTTTCTGGTTCCCGGTCTGGTCATGATGAGCGTGCTGCAGAACGCATTTGCGAACAGTTCGTCATCGCTGATTCAAAGCAAGATCATGGGCAGCCTGGTGTTTGTGCTGCTCACGCCGCTGTCGCACTGGCACTGGTTTTTTGCCTATGTGGGCTCCTCGGTGGCGCGCGGCCTGCTGGTGGGCGCCGGTGTGTTTGCAGTCACCGCTTTTTTTGGCCAGCCCGGGTTTGCCGCACCGGTATGGATTGTGGTGTTTGCCGTGCTGGGAGCAGCAATGCTGGGCGCGCTGGGCGTGGTGGCTGGCCTCTGGTCTGAAAAATTCGACCAGATGGCCGCTTTCCAGAATTTCGTCATCATGCCGATGACGTTTCTAAGCGGTGTCTTCTACTCGATTCATTCGCTTCCGCCGTTCTGGCAGACCGTGAGCCACCTCAATCCTTTTTTCTACATGATTGATGGTTTTCGATACGGCTTTTTTGGCGTCAGCGATGTGTCGCCATGGCTCAGTCTTGGCATTGTGGGTGGTGCACTGGTGCTGGTAAGCGGCGTTGCCGTGAACATGCTGCGTACCGGCTACAAGATAAGAACTTGATGCCTCCACGTTTATTCACGTCGTTCAATTTTCTGTCCGCTCAAGGGGCGCTGCGCCTGTGGCCCGGCGAAGCCGGTTTACCGGCCCTGGCTTGAAAGAATTATTGCCTCTCGTTTTTGTGCCGCTGAGGCACCGTGTTTTTAGATCCATATGACCAGCGACGAATTACAAACCATCATTGCTTCGAACCTGCCATGCGAGCATATCGAGGTCGCGGGCGATGGCCGGCACTGGTATGCCACCATCGTGTCCAACGCCTTCGAAGGCCAGCGCCTGATCCAGCGCCACCAGCGTGTGTACGCGACGCTGGGCGGTCGCATGCAAACCGACGAGGTGCATGCGCTGTCGATGAAAACCTTTACCCCCGCCGAGTGGGCGGCCAACCCAACCAACTGAAAAGATCGCATGGACAAGCTACTTATCCGGGGCGGCAGGCCGTTGGCCGGCACGGTTGAGATATCGGGCGCCAAGAATGCGGCGCTTCCGGAACTCTGCGCCGCGCTGCTGACTGCAGATACCGTCACGCTCGACAACGTGCCCCGGCTGCAGGATGTCAACACCATGCTCAAGCTGATCCGGAACATGGGTGTCAGCGCTGAGCGCGGCGAAGTGGCACCCAGCTCGGTGATCCTGAACGCCGCTGCACTGAGCTCACCGGAGGCACCGTACGAGCTTGTCAAAACCATGCGGGCGTCCGTGCTCGCGCTGGGTCCGCTGCTGGCGCGCTTTGGCGAGGCGACGGTGTCACTGCCCGGTGGATGCGCCATCGGTTCGCGGCCGGTTGACCAGCACATCCGGGGTATGCAGGCGATGGGCGCTGATATTGCCGTCGAGCACGGCTACATGATTGCCAAGCTGCCGATAGGCGCGGACGGCAAGCGTCGGCGTCTGACTGGGGCCCGCATCACCACCGACATGGTCACCGTCACCGGCACTGAGAACTTTCTGATGGCGGCCACCCTTGCCGAAGGCGAGACCATCCTTGAAAACGCTGCGCAAGAGCCTGAAATCGGCGACCTGGCGGAAATGCTGATCAAGATGGGTGCCCGCATTGAGGGCCATGGCACCAGCAGGATCCGCATTCAGGGCGTTGACAGGCTGCACGGATGCACCCATCAGGTGGTGGCCGACCGGATTGAAACCGGCACCTTCCTGTGCGCGGTTGCCGCCACCGGCGGCGACGTGGTGCTGCAGCACGGACGCGCTGACCATCTCGACAGCGTGATCGGCAAGCTGCGCGACGCTGGCGCCACCGTGACCGCTGGCGACGGCTTCATTCGTGTCCAGTCGCAGGGCAGGTTGAAGGCGCAGTCATTCACCACCACCGAATATCCGGGCTTTCCGACCGACATGCAGGCCCAGTTCATGGCGCTCAACGCCATATCCAGCGGCGTCAGCACCGTCACCGAAACGATTTTTGAGAACCGTTTCATGCATGTCAATGAAATGCTCAGGCTGGGCGCCAACATCCAGATCGACCGGCAAGCAGCGGTGCTTGAAGGCGTTGAAAAGCTTTCGGGCGCCACCGTGATGGCGACCGATCTGCGCGCGTCGGCAAGCCTGGTGATCGCCGGTCTGGTAGCACATGGCGAAACCCGGATCGAGCGCATCTACCACCTCGACCGCGGCTATGACCAGATGGAAGCCAAGCTGCGTGCTATCGGGGCTGATATTGAACGGGTCTCATGAGCCTTCCCGCTTGCCCCGTTGCGTACTGCGCTGCCCCAAAAGCCAGAGCTACGGTGATCGATCGGGCTGCCTTTCTGCCCTTGTTGTGCGTGATCTGATTTCCTTTTTGTGAAGGTGTTTCCTTGATTACCCTTGCCTTGTCCAAAGGTCGCATCTTTGACGACATCCTGCCGTTGCTCAAAACCGTGGGCATCGAGGTGCTCGACGATCCCGACAAATCACGCAAGCTGATTCTGGCCACCAACCAGCCGGATGTGCGCGTGATCCTGGTGCGGGCGACCGACGTGCCCACCTATGTGCAGCACGGCGGCGCGGACCTTGGCGTGGTAGGCAAGGACACGCTGATGGAATCCGGCAGCCAGGGCCTGTATCAGCCGCTGGACCTGCAGATTGCCAAATGCCGCATCAGTGTTGCGGTGCGTGAAGGTTTTGACTACGCCGCAGCCGTCCGGCAGGGCTCGCGTCTGACGGTGGCCACCAAATACGTGGCGATTGCGCGCGATTTTTTTGCCTCCAAGGGCGTGCATGTCGACCTGATCAAACTCTACGGCAGCATGGAACTGGCGCCGCTGACGGGCCTGGCTGACGCGATCGTTGATCTGGTATCAACCGGCAGCACGCTCAAGGCCAACCATCTGGTGGAGGTCGAACGTATTCTGGACATCAGCTCGCACCTCGTTGTCAACCAGACCGCCCTGAAGCTCAAGCAGGCACCGATTCGCAGGATCATCGACGCCTTTGGCCAGGCGGTCACTGCTGCGTCGCCAGCCTGATCATTCGATTCCATCATCAGATTTGCTATGACTTTGGTAGCTACACCTCTCCGTATTTCAACGGTTGAAGCCACATTTGATGCTCAATTCAAGGCGCGGCTGCACTGGTCAGCCGATACCGATGCCGCCATCGAGCAGCGGGTTGCCGACATCCTGGCCGATGTACAACAGCGCGGCGACGCCGCCGTGCTGGACTACACCGCACGGTTTGACGGCTTGTCAGCATCGTCGATGGCCGATCTGGAACTGACGCAGGCAGACTTCAGGGCGGCATTTGATGCCATTCCCGTTGCCCAGCGGGCGGCCCTGCAAGCCGCCGCTGCACGGGTGCGCCACTACCATGAGGCGCAGAAAAAAGCCTCCGGCGAAAGCTGGAGCTACCGCGACGAAGACGGCACGCTGCTGGGGCAGAAGGTCACGCCGCTGGACCGTGTGGGCATTTACGTTCCCGGCGGCAAGGCAGCCTATCCGTCAAGCCTGTTGATGAACGCGATTCCCGCCCATGTCGCCGGCGTGCAGGAAATCATCATGGTCGTGCCCACGCCGGTGCGTGGCAGCCTGGCCACGGGTGGCTCTGGCAGCCAGGCGGCATCCAGCAAGGGCGAGCGCAATGAACTGGTTCTGGCGGCAGCCTACGTGGCGGGTGTCACGCGAGCCTTCACCATCGGCGGCGCGCAGGCAGTGGCGGCGCTTGCCTATGGAACGCAAACCGTACCCAGGGTCGACAAGATCACCGGCCCTGGCAATGCCTATGTGGCCAGCGCCAAGAAGCGCGTTTTTGGCACCGTGGGCATCGACATGATTGCCGGCCCGAGCGAAATTCTGGTACTGGCCGATGGCACTACGCCGCCAGACTGGGTCGCCATGGATTTGTTCAGCCAGGCAGAGCACGACGAGCTGGCGCAAAGCATCCTGCTGTGCCCCGATGCAGCCTATATCGATGCTGTACAGGGTGCCATCAACCGTTTGCTGCCCGGCATGCCGCGGGCTGAAATCATCGCCAGATCCCTGAACGGTCGCGGCGCGCTGATTCATACCCGCAGCATGCAGGAGGCCTGCGAGATCAGCAATCGCATAGCGCCCGAGCATCTGGAAGTCTCCAGCCGTGACCCGCACCAATGGGAGCCGCTGCTCAAACATGCTGGTGCCATCTTTTTGGGCGCCTACACCAGTGAGTCACTGGGCGACTACTGCGCCGGGCCGAACCATGTGCTGCCCACCAGCGGCACTGCGCGCTTCAGTTCACCGCTCGGTGTATACGACTTTCAAAAACGCTCCAGCATCATCGAAGTCAGCGAAGCCGGCGCGCAAACGCTAGGTCGGATCGCGGCCGAGCTCGCCTACGGCGAAGGCCTGCAGGCGCATGCGCGCGCTGCCGAGATGCGACTGAAAACCGTGCCCCACATGAGAACCGCCACATGACCGCGACCCCCGTCGGCCTGGAACCCAGGCTCCAGAAGCTGATCCGTCAGGACGTGCAGTCCATGCATGCCTATGCCATCCAGGACTCCGCCGGGATGGTCAAGCTCGACGCGATGGAAAATCCGCACCGCCTGCCGGCCGATCTGCAGGCGAAGCTGGGTCGACGGCTGGGCGCGCTGGCACTCAACCGCTATCCCGATGGGCGTGTGAACGATCTGCGCAAGGCGCTGGCCGACTACGCGCAGATGCCCGACGGCTTCGACATCATGCTGGGCAATGGCTCCGATGAGCTGATATCGCTGCTGGCCATGGCCTGCGATGTGGAGGGCGGGTCGATACTCGCACCGCTGCCGGGCTTTGTGATGTATGCCATGAGCGCGCAGCTTCAGGGTTTGAGATTCGTCGGGGTTCCCCTGAGCCCCGACTTTGAGCTGGATGAGGCCGCCATGCTGGCAGCCATTGCCGAACACCAGCCCTCCATCATCTACCTGGCCTATCCGAACAATCCTACCGCCAACCTATGGGATGACGCGGTGATTGAAAAGATCATTGACGCTGCCCCGGGGCTGGTGGTTATGGACGAGGCCTACCAGCCGTTTTCCAGCAAGAGCTATATCGGTCGCATCGCCAGGGAGCCGGCCCGGCACCGCCATGTACTGCTCATGCGCACCCTGAGCAAGTTTGGCATGGCGGGCGTCCGCATTGGCTACATGCTGGGAAACCGCGCGCTGATTGCTGAAATCGATAAGCTCAGACCGCCCTACAACATCAGTGTGCTCAATTACGAATGCGCGCTGTTTGCGCTGGAACACCGCGAGGCGTTCGCCGCACAGGCTGCTGACATCGTGGCGCAGCGCGGCGTGATCGTTCAGGCCGTCGGCTGCATGCCAGGCGTCAGGGTATGGCCCAGCGACGCCAACATGGTGCTGGTGCGCGTTCCGGATGCCGCCAGAACTTTTGAGGGTATGAAAGCCCGCCGGGTGCTGGTGAAAAACGTTTCTAAAATGCATCCTCTGCTGGCCAACTGCCTGCGTCTGACAGTGGGCACTGCCGACGACAACCGTCACATGCTGGCCGCGCTGGAACAATCCCTATGACAACCATGACACCTGCCCTGACCGAGCCGACTTCGCTGCCGCTACTTTTTTCGCCGCGTGTCGCTGAAGTCTCGCGCAACACGGCCGAAACCAAAATCACCGTCAAGCTCAACCTGGACGGTACCGGCACGTCGAACCTGTCCACCGGTATCGGGTTTTTTGACCACATGCTGGATCAGATTGCCCGGCACGGCCTGATCGATCTGGATATCCAGGCCGAGGGCGACCTGCATATCGACGGCCATCACACCGTCGAGGACGTGGGCATCACGCTCGGGCAGGCCGTAGCGCGGGCGGTAGGCGACAAGAAGGGCCTGCGCCGATATGGCCATGCCTATGTGCCGCTTGACGAAGCGCTGAGTCGCGTGGTGATTGATTTCTCGGGTCGGCCCGGCCTTCAGATGCACGTGCCTTTCAAGAGCGGCATGATCGGCACGTTTGACAGCCAGCTGGCTTACGAGTTTTTTCAGGGTTTCGTGAACCATGCCTTTGTCACCCTGCATATCGACAACCTCAAGGGCGAAAACGCGCATCACCAGGCCGAGACGGTTTTCAAGGCTTTTGCCAGGGCGCTGCGCATGGCGCTGGAGCTTGACCCACGCTCAATGGGCGTGATTCCGTCCACCAAAGGTTCGCTCTAGGCGTGGGAGCGCGCTTTAGCGGCTTGGCTCTTGTTTGTAGAACGCTTTTCGCCTGTTGCGCTGTCGTAACGGTGGTTTTTAGTGTTTTATGCCTTTAGCCTAATAGATACGAACGTTTGTAGCTACTAATTCAATAGCATACGGCGGAACTTCTGGCATTTCCAAGGTATCCAGGCATCCGATGACAACCCTCAGGACAGTAGCAGTGGTCGATTACGGCATGGGCAACCTGCGGTCGGTATCGCAGGCTGTGCAGCATGTTGCCAAAGGCAGCGGCTTTGATGTGATCGTCACCTCCCGTGCCGAAGATGTGATGCGTGCAGAGCGGATCGTGCTGCCAGGGCAGGGCGCCATTGCCGACTGCATGCATGAGCTGGCTGCCTCCGGCCTGAAGGATGCCGTGCTGCATGCGGCGGCGCACAAACCGTTGTTTGGCGTTTGCGTGGGCATGCAGATGCTGCTCAGCCACAGCGAGGAAGGCTGCCCGGGCGACGGCGGCGCGGGCACCGCCGGCTTGGGACTGATTCCGGGCGAGGTCATCAAGTTTCAGCTGGCGGGTCAGCATCAGCCCGACGGCAGCTGGTTCAAGGTGCCGCAAATGGGCTGGAACCAGGTATTTCAAAACACCGCCAACGGCAATGCCCTGCACCCGATATGGGCGGGCGTGCCCGAGGGGAGCTACTTTTATTTTGTCCACAGCTTTTACGCGCGTCCGTCAGATGCGCGCCACACTGCGGCTGAGGCAGACTATGGCGGGCGCTTTGCGGCGGCGATTGCACGCGATAATATTTTCGCTACCCAGTTCCATCCCGAGAAAAGCGCCGACCAGGGCTTGGCCCTGTACCGCAATTTTCTGCACTGGAAGCCTTGATCGCCGGTGGCCTGGCCGTATCAGGCGTATGGCCTCAGCGCTGCACTTACTGAATCCTGTCGCCGCTTTTCAGCCATTTCTCATTCAGAGTCCGTCGTCTCGCCTCACTAACCGCCCCGTTTTTCTGACTGCAACATGCTACTCATCCCCGCGATTGACCTGAAAGACGGTCACTGCGTCCGCCTCAAGCAAGGCGACATGGATCAATCCACAATTTTCAGCGTAGACCCCGCGGCAATGGCCCGAAACTGGGTCAACAAGGGCGCAAGGCGACTGCATCTGGTAGACCTGAATGGGGCGTTTGCCGGCAAGCCCAAAAACGAGGCGGCTATCAAAAAAATCCTGGCCGAAGTCGGCAGCGAGGTCGATGTGCAACTGGGCGGCGGTATCCGCGACCTGGACACCGTCGAGCGCTATCTGGACGCCGGCCTGCGCTACGTGATCATCGGAACGGC
Organism: Polaromonas sp.; assembly: GCA_028291985.1. Classification (GTDB taxonomy): domain Bacteria; phylum Pseudomonadota; class Gammaproteobacteria; order Burkholderiales; family Burkholderiaceae_C; genus Polaromonas. Next base: position 17,083 of record JAQGNE010000090.1, read on the forward strand.
TGCAGTCAAGAACCCCGGTTTCCTCCAGGATGCCTGCACAGCTTTCGGCGGCCACATCATTGTTGGCCTGGATGCCAAGGACGGCAAGGTCGCTACCGATGGCTGGAGCAAGCTCACCGGCCACGAAGTGATCGACCTGGGTAAAAAGTTTCAGGACTATGGTGTTGAAGCCATCATCTACACCGATATCGGCCGCGACGGCATGCTCAGCGGCATCAACATGGAAGCCACTGTCAAGCTGGCCCAGGCGCTCAAGATTCCGGTCATTGCGTCTGGCGGCCTGTCGAACATGGCTGATATCGAGGCGCTCTGCGCAGTCGAGGCTGAAGGCATTGAGGGCGTCATCTGCGGGCGCTCCATCTACAGCGGGGACCTGGACTTCGAGGCGGCGCAGGCGCGCGCCGACGAGCTGGCGGTATGACGCCTGGCGCCAGCCTGCCGGAATGCGAGTTTCGGGGTCAGCGCTGCATCGAGATCAAACTGCCGCAAGGCGATCGGGCCCTGGTGTCGCTGTTTGGCGCGCAGGTGCTGTCGTGGCAACCTGCGGGTTTTCAGGAGCAGCTCTACCTCAGCCCGCATTCCGTGATGGACGGCAGCGCGCCCATCCGGGGCGGCGTACCGGTGTGTTTTCCGCAGTTCAACCAGCGTGTGCTGGACCGCCATGCACTGCCCAAGCACGGGTTTGCGCGCGCCGCAGTGTGGGCGCCACAGCCGCTTGTGCTGACAGACACGTCTGCCGAAGCAGGTTTTGAGCTTGCCAGCAACGCGCAAACCTTGGCCTTGTGGCCGCACGAATTTGCAGCCACGGTCACCGTCCGGCTTGAGCCTGGCCGGATGCAAACCCGTTTCTCAGTGCGCAACACCGGTCCCGGAGCATGGCGTTTTGCGCTGGCCCTGCACAGCTATCTTGCCGTCAACGACATCACGCAAACATCATTGCAGGGTCTTGATGGGTGCCAGTACTGGGATGCGGTGAAGCATCTGCACGAGCCTGACGTCCGGTCCGGCCAGGCCGCCGGCGCGGTGCGTTTCGCAGGCGAAATGGACCGCATTTACAGCGGCGTGAGCAACCCCATGGAACTCGTGAACGCCAGCGCAACGCTGCGTATCACCCAATCTGCCAGCCTGCCTGATACCGTAGTCTGGAACCCCGGCAAGACGCTCTGCGCCAACCTGAACGACATGCCGACAGACGGCTGGAAGCACATGGTCTGCGTGGAAGCTGCCCGTATACATGACCCACAAGTCCTGACGTCCGGCCAGTCCTGGTCTGGCTGGCAACAGCTTGCGTGCATTCCGCGCGCCTGAGCGCAACATCTTTTTTCTGAAAACATGCTCGCCAAAAGAATCATTCCGTGTCTTGATGTCACCGGCGGCCGCGTGGTCAAGGGGGTCAATTTTCTGGAGCTGCGTGATGCCGGCGACCCGGTCGAGATTGCTGCCCGCTACAACGACCAGGGTGCCGATGAGCTGACCTTTCTGGACATCACTGCCACCAGCGACGGGCGTGACCTGATCCTGCACATCATTGAAGCCGTCGCCTCGCAGGTGTTCATACCGCTGACGGTAGGCGGCGGCGTACGCACGGTTGAAGATGTGCGGCGGCTGCTCAATGCCGGTGCTGACAAGACCAGCTTCAACTCGGCAGCGCTTGCCAATCCGCAAGTGATTGAAGAGGCTTCTGCCAAGTACGGCGCGCAGTGCATCGTAGTGGCAATTGATGCCAAACGCCGCGCGGCAGAAGAGGCGGCTGTGCGCGGGCAAGGCTGGGATGTATACAGCCACGGCGGTCGCAAGAACACCGGCCTGGACGCGGTGGCGTGGGCGAGTGAGATGGCGCTGCGTGGCGCCGGCGAAATTTTGCTGACGAGCATGGACCGCGATGGCACCAAATCGGGTTTTGACCTGGCCTTGACGCGAGCGGTCAGTGATGCTGTTGGTGTGCCTGTCATTGCCTCGGGCGGCGTGGGCAATCTGGACCACCTGGCCGATGGCGTTCAGGCCGGCGGTGCAGATGCCGTGCTGGCCGCCAGTATTTTTCATTATGGGGAGTACACGGTGCAGCAGGCCAAGCGGCACATGGCCGGGCGTGGGATTCCTGTCAGGCTGTAAAGGCAACCTCCGCAGGCTCCGCGCACTTCGTGTCGCTGCGCTTTCCCCCCTCTGCTGGGGCGACATCTGCGATCCGGCAAAGCCGGCCTTGCCATGTCCTCGCCTGAAGTGGGACTGGTGTTGAAATGGCTGTCAATTTCTCCCGCACAATCAGGCCATGAACTGGCTTGACAACATCAAATGGGACGACAAAGGCCTTGTGCCGGTCATTGCGCAAGAGGCCATCAGCGGCGACGTGCTGATGTTTGCCTGGATGGACCGCGAAGCGCTGCAAAAAACAGCGGAACTGGGCCAGGCGGTTTATTTCAGCCGCTCGCGCCAGCGGCTCTGGCACAAGGGTGAGGAATCCGGTCACCTGCAGGCCGTGCATGAAATACGGCTTGACTGTGACAACGATGTGATTCTGCTGCGGGTAACGCAGCTCGGCCATGAGCCGGGCATTGCCTGCCACACCGGGCGCCACAGCTGCTTTTTCAGCGTGTACCGGGACGGCCAGTGGGTGGCAACGGATCCGGTCTTGAAAGATCCCGGCAGCATCTATACCTAATGGAGCACAACATGTCTTCCAACGATTCCCTGCAGCGCTTGGCGCACATCATCGACAGCCGTATGCCAGCCAACGGCGGCGATCCGGCCACCAGCTACGTGGCGCGGCTGTTGGCCAAAGGCCCGGACGCCTTCCTGAAAAAAATTGGTGAAGAAGCCTGCGAGGCCGTCATGGCCGCCAAGGACATGGACTACCAGGGCCCAACGCCAGAGCTGCAGGGCAAGCTGGTCGGCGAAGTGGCCGATCTGTGGTTTCACAGCATGATCGCGCTGGCCCACTACGGCCTGCGACCCGCCGATGTGATTGCCGAACTGGAACGCCGCGAAGGCACCAGCGGCATAGAGGAAAAAGCCTTGCGCAAGGCAACGCAGCGCGAGGCGGCTTTTGAAGCAGCAAAAGGACTGGCACCATGAACGACGACATCGTGACGATCGAACCGCATCAAGGCCTGAAAGCCTGGGGCTGGGTCAGCTACCTGCTGCACCTGGTGGTGGCGGTCTCGGCCGTTCTGCCGGGGGCCCAGGCCTCCGTTGGGCTGCTCATCATTGCGCTGGTGATCGACCTGGTCAAGCGCGGCGATGCCAGCAACACCTGGCAGGCTTCGCACTACAGTTGGCGTATCCGCACGGTGATCTGGGCGGGCATCTGGTATGTGCTGACCTCGCCCTTGTGGTTCCTGTTCATCATTCCCGGCTATATCGCCTGGACGCTGATCTCGATCTGGTTCCTGTACCGCATCATCAAGGGCATGTTCCGCATGAACAGCAACCGCTCGGTGGACGCGGCATGAACCGTCCGGACAACTGCATTTTCTGCAAGATTGCGGCCGGCACCATACCCAGCCGCAAGGTGTATGAAGACGAACACATCTTTGCGTTTCACGACATCAACCCCTGGGCGCCGGTTCATTTTTTGATGATTCCCAAGCAGCATATTGCCTCCATGGCCCAGGTGGGCTCCGAGCATGAGGCGCTGATCGGCCGCATGGTGGCGCTGGCGCCTAAGCTGGCGCTGGAGCAGGGCTGCAAGCCCTATCCGGAAGGCGGCTTTCGCATCGTGACCAACACCGGCGCCGAAGGTGGCCAGGAAGTGCACCACCTGCATTTCCATGTGATGGGCGGACCGCGCCCCTGGCTGCGCGGCTAGCGCTCGCGGCGCTTGCGCATTCGAAGCTTGCCGAGCGGCCGGGCAGACCCCGCCGCCCATGGGTGTAATAGAAAATCAGGGTTACGCAAGACCCGTAGAATCAGCAGCGTTGACTGCACAACTGCAAACGAAAGATTAGGAGTAAATACATGGGTTCATTTTCCATATGGCACTGGTTGATCGTGCTGCTGATCGTTGTCATGGTCTTCGGCACCAAAAAGCTGCGGAACATGGGCGGTGACCTGGGCGGTGCGGTCAAGGGTTTCAAGGACGGCATGAAAGAAGGCGGCCAGCCCGCTGCGGACGACAGGCCTGCAGCCGCACCTGGCCAGGTTGCAAACAGCAGCCAGAGCGCCGACAAGACGACCATCGATGTCGAAGCGCGGCAAAAGTCTTGAAAGCCTTGCACAGGCAACAGTTCCCGGGTTTCATGCCACTGGCGGCAGTGACTGAGTGATCCTCCATGATTGATCTGGGCATATCCAAGATTGCGTTGATTGGCGCGGTGGCACTGATCGTGATCGGCCCCGAAAAGCTGCCACGTGTCGCACGGACGGTAGGCACGCTGCTGGGCAAGGCCCAACGCTATGTCAACGACGTCAAGCAGGAGGTCAATCGTTCGATGGAGCTTGATGAGCTCAAGAAGATGAAAGACACGGTGGAGAGCGCGGCCCGGGATGTCGAAAGCTCCATTCACACCCATTCCAGCGACTTCGAAAAGTCTTGGTCTGACGCCACGGGTGAGACACCCGCAGCCGGTTCAAACGATGACCTGCCGGGTATGGTGATATTTCCGGAATACAGGCACCCCAAGAAGAAGTGGCGCCTGAAGACCGGTGCCACGCCGCAGTGGTACAAGGCCCGGACGGGCGTACGGACCCGGGCACAATCCGGAGCGGCACGGGTGGCACGTCACCGGCCGCGTTCGGGGTTCTGATCAACCCGACGGCCTATTGCGCTGTGGAATTTTTGTCTGCACCAACCGGCCATCCGCAACGCCAACGCTTGCAGTCCTGATGAGCCTTGGTATGCTCTTGAGAGCCAGTCAGACCCGCCGAACGCCATGCGCTGCATGCGCGTCCATTGCTTTGCCTGGTAGCTCAACATCAGCCCGGTTCTGCTTTTTGCGCGTCATGTGATTCTTTTTCCTACTTCATCCGCTAGCGCAAACCTTTATGAGCGACCCTAAACTCGACAAGCCCGACGAACTTGCCGGCACTGAACAGCCTTTCGTGCAGCATCTGGTGGAGTTGCGCGACCGGATGATCAAGGCCGTGATCGCCATCGGTGTTGCGGCGGCGTTTCTCGCGTTTTTCCCCGGCCCCGGCGCGCTGTACGACATGCTGGCTGCGCCATTGGTCGAGACGCTGCCCAAGGGCGCCACACTCATCGCCACCAATGTGATCTCACCGTTTGTGGTGCCGATCAAGATTCTGTTCATGGCGGCTTTCATGATTGCCCTGCCGGTGGTGCTGTACCAGGTCTGGGCCTTCGTTGCCCCGGGGCTGTATTCGCATGAAAAGAAACTGGTCATGCCGCTGGTGGTGTCCAGCACGCTGCTGTTTTTCATTGGCGTGGCTTTTTGCTACTTCATTGTATTTGGTCAGGTCTTTCAGTTTATCCAGAGCTTTGCGCCCAAGTCGATAACCGCCGCGCCTGATATTGAGGAATACCTCAATTTCGTGCTCGGCATGTTTTTGGCATTTGGACTGGCCTTCGAGGTGCCCATCGCGGTGATTCTGCTGGTTCGCATGGGCGTTCTCAGCGTGGCGCAACTCCGCGAATACCGCGGTTATTTCTGGGTGATTGCCGCCGTAGGCACAGCGCTGGTCACGCCCCCGGATGCCGGCTCCATGCTGATGCTGCTGGGTGTCGTGGGCGGCCTTTACGAGGTAGGCATCGTCGCCGCGCAACTTTTCGTCAAGCACACCAAGCCGGTTGACGAGCCCGAGGCTGACGCGACCCGTAGCTGACCACGCGGCAAGCCGCCTCGCGGCAGGGGACGCCCGCAAGGCATTCCAGGTTGGTGCTTCAAGACCCGCTTGCCTGCATTCGAGCAGGCACTGCGAATGCCCTGAGTTTCAGGTGTTTTAGGGCTCTAGCCAGTATTGGCAAGGGGAAGATGCTATTTAATGCATAGCGCCGACCGAACAAAGATTGCCCGGTTGACGATTCCCATTTTTCACTGACGCGGCAACCTTGGCCTCTCGCGTTTGCCGGGTGTCACCGCAATTTCCGTCGGGTTGCCTTTTCGCGTCACGCTGAGCGGTGCGGCCACGCCCGGTTTCAGTGCGGCCACCGCGCTCAGCAGTTCGGTGACGTTGCCAACATCCTTGCCATTGACGCCAGTGATCACATCACCGGGCTGAAGTCCGGCCTGGGCTGCTGGGCCGTTCTGCAGAACGCCTGTGATGATGACGCCGCTCTTGGCCTGGATATTGAAGGTTTCAGCCAGCTCCGGGCTCAACTCCTGCGGTTCCACGCCGATCCAGCCGCGCGTCACCTGGCCATCCCTGACGATGCCTTCCAGCACCTGTTTGGCGGTGGACACCGGAATGGCAAAACCAATACCCATCGAGCCGCCAGAGCGTGAATAGATGGCCGTGTTGATGCCCAGCAGGTTGCCGTTGACATCGACCAATGCCCCGCCTGAATTGCCCGGGTTGATCGCCGCATCGGTCTGGATAAAGTTTTCAAAGGTGTTAATGCCCAACTGGTTGCGGCCCAGCGCACTGATGATGCCGCCGGTCACGGTTTGCCCCACGCCAAACGGATTACCGATGGCCAGCACCGCGTCCCCCACCTCAACCGTGTCCGAATTGCCCAGCACAATCACTGGCAGCTTGTCGAGGTCGATCTTCAGAATTGCAAGGTCAGTGTCCGGATCGGTGCCGATGACCTTCGCCCGGGCCTTGCGCTTGTCATTGAGGATGACCTCGATCTCGTCGGCGTTTTCAACCACGTGGTTGTTGGTGAGGATGTAGCCGGTAGCGCTGATGATGACGCCGCTGCCCAGGCCTGCCTGGCTTTCGCCCCGGCCCTGGTCACCATAGAAAAACTTGAACCACGGGTCGTCCGCATGCGGGTTCCGGGCGGCAGCCTTGCTGGTATTGATGCTGACCACGGCCGCCGAGGCGATCTTGGCGGCCGAGCTGAAGCTGCCGGCAACCTTGCTTCCCTCACGCTGAACGCCTCCGGCAGGAGCCTCGAGAACCGCGATCGAGCTCAGCGTTGGCCGGTTGTCCAGCCACTGCGGCTTGAGCGTTGCCACCACAAAGTAGCCCGCCAGCAAGACAGTAACGGTTTGGGAAAATAGGAGCCAGGTTTTGCGCATGGTGAATAGTGAATGAAGGGCGGTTGCCAGTGTCGTTGCCAGGGCCTGCGGGCGTGTCAGACAACACATTGCCTTCCTGGACGCGTACGCAGCAACAAACCTGCCGATTTTCTCCCACTTCCGCCTGTTTCAAGCAAACCGTGGGATAAGGGCGGCCTGGCGCTGCACATAGGGCTCATGACGCGAAGGGTGCGTGCGTCACCGCGCAGGCCAGGTCGGGGCCATAATTTGCAGCGACATACCTTGAGGTCTGTTGCGCAAGCCCGCGACCCACCGGCATCAGCACAGCTGCCTTGAGCAGCAGGCCCGCCAGGTCTCAAGTCTCCAGCCCGTTCACTACACACAGGAGCCCACCATGAAAGCAACCAGCGTCCTTGCCACCATCGGCCGCACGCCGCATATCCGCATCAACCGCCTCTTCGGGGCCGCGTGCCAGTCGCACCACATTTACATCAAGTCAGAACGCAGCAACCCGGGCGGCTCCATCAAGGACAGGATTGCCCTGGCGATGGTTGAGGCGGCCGAGCAGTCGGGCGCGCTCAAGCCCGGCGGCACCATCATCGAACCGACATCGGGCAACACCGGCGTGGGCCTGGCCGTGGTGGCCGCTGTCAAGGGCTACCGCCTGGTGCTGGTGATGCCCGACAGCATGAGCATTGAGCGCAGGCGGCTGATGCTGGCCTACGGCGCGAGTTTTGATTTGACGCCGCGTGAAAAAGGCATGAATGGCGCGATTGCCCGTGCCAAAGAACTGCTGGCCGAAACGCCAGACGCGTGGATGCCGCAACAGTTTGACAACCCGGCCAACATCGATGTGCATGTGCGCACCACAGCCGCCGAGATACTGGCTGACTTTCCGCAAGGCGTTGATTACCTCATCACCGGCGTCGGAACCGGCGGCCATCTGACGGGCGTGGCCCGGGTCTTGAAAGAGCGGTTTCCGGCCACCCAGGTATTTGCCGTTGAACCTGCTGCTTCGCCTGTGATCAGCGGCGGCAAGCCGTCGCCGCATCCTATCCAGGGCATTGGCGCGGGCTTTATTCCTGCCAACTTGGACACCAGCCTGCTGGACGGCGTGATTCAGGTCGAAGGCGATGACGCCAAGGAATACGCACGGCGCAGCGCTGCCCAGGAAGGCCTTCTGGTGGGCATATCGTCAGGCGCCACTTTGGCTGCCATCGCGCAAAAATTACCGCAGATTCCAGCCGGCAGCACGGTGCTCGGTTTCAACTATGACACTGGCGAGCGCTACCTGTCGGTTGAAGGCTTTTTGCCATGACTGCTGTGGTGCCCGGACCTGCAGTCAGCCCGCATCGGCCTGACGGCGCCTCATCCGCCGGCGCGACATCGCCGGACGCTGCCTGCGCTTCCAGAGGCGAACTGCTCCAGGCCCTTGACGACCTGCTGGAGCCGGCACGCTTCAAGGATTACGGGCCCAACGGCTTGCAGGTCGAGGGCAAGGAACAGATTCGCACGGTGATTTCCGGTGTCACCGCCAGCCTGGCCCTGATAGAAGCGGCAGTTGCCGCCCGGGCCGACGCGATTTTTGTGCATCACGGCCTTTTCTGGCGCGGCCGGGACGGCTCCAACATCGGCCCGGTGACGGGCTGGATGAAGCAGCGTCTGGCGCTATTGCTGGCGCATGACATCAACCTGTTTGCCTACCATTTGCCGCTGGATGCGCATGCCGAACTGGGCAACAACGCGCAGCTGGCGATTGAGCTGGGCTTGCAGGCGTTTGACGGTGACAAAGGTCGCTTCGGGGACCAGCGCCTGGGTTTTATCGGCAGCCTGGCTGACGGCAGCAGCACCACTGCAAGCGTTTTGGCCGAGCGCATAGAATTTAAGCTGAAAAGGCCTGTAGCCCAAGTAAGTCAACGGGTTGGAGCTATAAAAACAATAGCGTGGTGCAGCGGAGGAGCGCAGGGTTACTTCGAGGACGCCATAGCCGCCGGGGCGGATGTTTTCATCACCGGCGAGATTTCGGAGCCACAGGCCCACTACGCGCGCGAGACGGGCGTTGCCTTTATTGCCTGCGGCCATCATGCCTCGGAGCGCTATGGCGCGCCCGCCGTCGCAGGGCATATCGCCGCGCGCTTCGGTATTACGCATGCATTTATCGACATCGACAACCCCGCGTGACGCGTGGTGATGCGCAGGGCGCGGCCGGGTTACCGGCCGGCCTGGCGCTTCTGGCCGGGCGACGCGACTTCCTGGCGCCGGCTTTCACATCGCGCCATGTCCCATCCAGATGGGCACTGTCGACCGGCACTGCCTGGCGGGTCTGCAGATCGAGCAGCGCAGCGCGTGAACGCATGGCGCGCGCCGCCTGCGCCACCGCTTGAACCTCATGCAGAAGCTGGTCGACATCCTTGTCGGCCTGCGACAGGTGCACGATGCCCGCAGCAATGTCAGCGCTCAGTGTCACCCGCTGGCCCTGCAGCGATGTCACCTCCAGCGGGTGGCGCAAACTGGACGCCACTCGCAGGCCGAGCGTTCGTATCCAGCGCGGCGAATGCACCGTCTCGATCAGGACCACGAAACAGCGGTCTTAATAGCGCCTGGCCGGATTGACCACGCCGGTGTGGCGCTGCATGCGCCGTGCGAGCTGTCCATAAATGTCGTTAAGGCCGAACGGCCCGGCTTGCGCGAGCAGACGCTCCGGCTCGAAAAGCAACCGCCATCAAAGCGCCATCGCGCCGGGTGCGCGAGCGGCGGGCCTGGGCACGTATGATTTTCTGCACGATGGCCAGACTGCCGCACAGCTGCGTGGCAGGGTCGCGTTGCGAGAGCCCGGCGCCGCTGAGCTGCCGCGACCTTCGGTTGCGCAGCCACAGCACAGCCGCCGTTACCACCATGCTTGATAGCGCCAGCAAGGCAATACCTGTCTTTGTCGCCAGCCCGATGTGTCCGCCCTGCAGCGCCAGGCCATACATGCCGATCCGGCCAGCAGGCTCAGCAGGCAGCTCGGGGCCAGGGCCGATGCCATGCAGTCACCGAGCTGCGCCGCCCGCACCGGCAACCACAGCGCAGCCGAAGTGCCCAGCAGCGCAAGGGCTGCCGATGCCGGTAGCTGAAGCGCCGGATTGAGCAACAGGCACATCGGGCCGGCCACCATGCATGCATCCGAGCGAGCAGCCGGTAAGCACGATCTGCGTCAGCCGGTCACGCTTGTGGGCCGACAGCCAGCCGCTGGCACCGATGCAGCCAAGCACTGCACAGTATGGCCCGATCAGGACCTGCGCCATGCGAAG
>JAQGNE010000092.1 GCA_028291985.1 Polaromonas sp.
TTCATGGCCGACGGCAGGATCGTCGAGCAAGCGCCACCGTCCGAGTTTTTCAGCAACCCGAAGAACGACAAGACTCGCCAGTTTCTGGGCCAGATCCTCAGTTCGCACCAGGGCCACTGAACATGGCGCCTGTTTTTATCTCGCTGTCCTCTTTTGGCACAGCTGAAGTGGGCCGCCACGGGCAGCTGTGGTTTACTGGGCTGGCCGAACGCGCCGGTGCCGATGGCTCGGAAATCCGCGGTGAAATGCTCCGCGATGCCGCTACAGACCTGCCCGGCTTGCAGGGCAGGGCGGCGGTGTTCTCCAGCCCGGACGGCTTGTTCGCAGCCGATGGATCGCTGGACGTTCAGGCCTTGACCAGCGCGCTCGAAATCGCCGCGGGTCTGCAAACTTCGCGCCTGAAAATGGCGATTGGCGGCTTCAATCCACAGTTGCCGGCATCGCTGCATCAGCTGAAGGATCAGCTCGCCGCGCAGCAGGTCGAGCTGCTGATTGAGAACGACCAGACCGCGGGTGCTGGCACGGTGCAGGCCCTGCAGCATTTTTTTGCGGCGCAAGACAGCGCAGGTCTTGACCTTGGCATGACGTTTGACATGGGCAACTGGCACTGGCTGGGTGAATGTCCGCTGCAGGCGGCGCAGGTGTTTGCCCCACGGGTTCGGTACATCCACTGCAAGGGCGTGCAGCGGCTTGCGGCCAAATGGGCTGCCGTGCCGATGCTCGAATCCATGGCGCCCTGGCGCGCCGTCTTGCGAGCCCTGCCGGACGACGTGCCCCGGGCCATCGAGTTTCCGTTGATCGGCGATGATCTGCTGGCCGTCACGCGCGCCCAACTTGCACATATCCGAAGCATCTGAATCCATGTCCCTGTCTACTCCTTCCACGCCTGCTTTTGATGTTGTTTTGCTGGGCGAGGCCATGCTGCTGCTGGTGGCCGACAAGCCCGGCCCGATTGAAAACGCCGACGTGTTCTACAAGCGCACCGCCGGCGCAGAGACCAATGTGGCTATCGGCCTGTCCCGCCTGGGCCTGAAGGTGGCATGGGCCAGCCGGCTAGGCACGGACTCTATGGGGCGCGCGTTGCTGGCGGCCATGCAAGCCGAGGGCATTGACTGCTCGCAGGTGGTGTGCGATGCATCGCAGCGCACCGGTTTTCAGTTCAAGGGCCGCGTGACGGACGGCAGCGACCCGCCGGTTGAATACCACCGCAAGGGCTCTGCTGCGAGTCACATGACGCCTGCAGGTGTGAATGAAGACTGGCTGCGCTCAGCCCGCCATCTGCATGCCACCGGCGTGTTTGCTGCGGTATCGCCAACCACCTTGCAAGCCGCGCACAAGTCGCTTGATGTAATGCGCGCAGCCGGTCGCAGCATTTCGTTTGACACCAATCTGCGGCCCACCCTGTGGCCATCAGCCGAGGTGATGCGCCGCGAGATCAATGCCCTGGCCGCCAAGGCCGACTGGGTATTGCCGGGCATCGAGGAAGGCCTGTTGCTGACCGGTCATACGCAGCCAGAACAGATCGCCCGGTTCTACCGCGATCTGGGCGCCAAGCTGGTCGTGGTCAAGCTGGGTGCGGCAGGCGCCTACTACGACAGCGACGTGGCCGGAACCGGGCATGTAGCAGGTTTTACGGTGGCAGAAGTCATCGACACCGTCGGTGCAGGGGACGGGTTTGCGGCGGGCGTTATCAGTGCCTTGCTCGAAGGGCTCGATGTTTCTGCAGCAGTGCGCCGTGGCGCCTGGATAGGGGCGCGGGCGGTGCAGGTGCTGGGCGACACCGAAGGCTTGCCTTCCCGGGAACAGCTGCGGGAAGCCGGCCTGTGACGCCCCCCGCAGGTCGAAAGTCGGTCCTGGTTTTTCGTGAGCTGCCGGCCGACCAGCTGAACCGGTTGCAGCAGGCGCATGAGGTCGTGATTGCCGATCCGCGCAAGGGCGCAGATGCGTTTTTCGCAGCCTTGCCCGGCGTCCACGGCATGATCGGTTCCAGCTTCACCATCGATGCCGCCCTGCTTGACCGTGCGCCGCAGCTTGAAGTAATTTCCAGCGTTTCGGTCGGCGTTGACAACTACCCGCTGGCAGCGTTGCACAGCCGGGGCATCACGCTCTGCCACACCCCTGGCGTGCTGGATGAAACCGTGGCCGACACGGTATTTGCCCTGTTGATGGCGACCAGCCGCCGGGTGGTCGAACTCTCCGTGCTCGTGCGGGAGGGCCGCTGGACCCGGAACATCGGCGAAGACCTGTTTGGTGTTGACGTGCATGGCAAGACGCTTGGCCTGCTGGGTTTTGGCCGCATCGGCCAGGCTGTTGCCCGCCGTGCCGCGCTGGGTTTTGGCATGCCGGTTCTGTACCATTCGCGTCGACCGGTTGACTTGGCGCGGCACGCGCCTGAGCTGCAGGGCCGTGCCGCGCATGCGCCGCTTGATGAATTGCTGGTCAGATCAGACTTTGTTGTGGCGATGCTGCCGCTGTCGGAAAGTACCCGCGGCATGGTCGACGCCGGTGTCTTCGCGCGCATGAAGCCGGGTGCTGTCTTCATCAACGGCGGACGTGGCGCCACCGTCAATGAAGAAGCGCTGCTCGCCGCATTGAACCATGGAACATTGCGTGCCGCTGGCCTGGATGTTTTTCAGACCGAGCCCCTGCCAACGGACTCTGCACTGCGCCTGCATCCGCGGGTGACGCCGCTGCCGCATATCGGCTCGGCGACCTTCGAGACGCGTCATGCGATGGCCGAACTTGCCACCACCAACCTGCTGCGGGCACTGGCTGGACTGCAGCCGCCCGCGGTGTTTGACACGGCGGCCCTGTGAACGACCGCGCCCCGCGCGTCAGGCCGGCACTCGATAGCGGCCGGCGTGCCACGATTGGCGATGTGGCGGCGGCGGCCGGCGTGTCCAAGGCGACAGTGTCACGCTTCTTCAACCACCGCGAGCGGCTGCTGAGCCCGGACATCCAGGCGCGCGTTGAGGCTGCCATCGCCAGCCTGGCCTACTCGCCCAATCCGATGGCGCAGGCCTTAAGCCGCGGCAGGTCAGGCCTGATCGGCTTGATCGTTGCCGACATCACCAACCCGTATTCGGTGGCGGTGCTGCGCGGTGCCGAGAAGGCATGCCAGGATGCCGGCTACCTGGTGATGCTGTTCAACCTGGGCAACGAAGGCGGGCGCGAGCGTGAGGCGCTGGATGCACTGGCCGGCTACCGGGTGGATGGATTCATCCTCAACACGCTGGGCAGCGGTACTGATGTGGTCGATGCCATTACCCTTCATGGCAAACCGGCGGTACTGGTGGACAGGCGCCATGCGGGAATGCAGGCCGACTTCGTGTCGCTCGACAACGCTGGCGCAATGGCGCTGGCCTGCGGGCATCTGCTGGACAACGGCTACCGCAGGATGCTGTACATCACCGAACCTGAAAGAGATGTCAGCACCCGGCGTGAGCGCGCAGCAGCATTCAAGGCCTTTTGTGCTGACCACGCGCCGCAGGCATCTGGCGAGGTTTTCGAAAGCGAAGAGGGCGACACGGTCGGGCTTGACGAAGCCTTGCGCAGGCTGCTTGAGCCGGTGGCGGGCGGCACCCGGGTCGCCGCCATCGCCGGCAATGCGGTGGTGACGCTGCGGGTAGCCGCATCGATGGCGCGTTTGAAGCGCAGCTTCGGCGTGGAGGCAGGTTTCGTCGGCTTCGACGATCCCGAGTGGGCGTCACTGATAGGACCGGGCCTCACCACGATTGCCCAGCCTACCGATGAACTGGGCCGCAGCGCGGCAAATTGCCTGATCGAAAGGCTGCAGGGGCTGCAGCAGGCTCCGCGGCAACTGCTGCTGCCGGGTGTGCTGAAAGTGCGCGGATCGTCGCGCGCGGCCTGATCGCGCCGCCGCGGTACTAGGCGATTTCGGCAATCATCTCGATCTCGACGCAGGCGCCCATCGGAATCTGCGCCACGCCAAACGCACTGCGCGCATGTTTCCCGGCATCGCCAAATACTTCTACCAACAATTCGCTGGCGCCATTTGTCACCAGATGGTGCTCGGTAAAGTCGCCGGCTGAATTGACCAGGCTCATCAGCTTGACAATACGCGTCACCTTGTTGAGGTCGCCAACGGCGACATGCAGCGTGCCCATCAGGTCGATGGCGATGGCCCGCGCTGCTGCCTTGCCTTCGTCGGTGCTGGTGTTCTTACCCAACTGGCCGACGATGACCTTGCCATCTTTTTTGGCCAGGTGACCGCTTAAAAACACCAGCTTGCCAGTTTGCACAAACGGACGATACGCTGCGGCTGGCGTTGCCACGGCGGGCAGGGTGATGCCGAGGGCCTTGAGCTTGTCGTAAACGTTGGGCGAAGTGGTGGTCATGTCGGTTCCGGATGATGAAAGAAATATGAATGAAATCGGCCTTTAGCGCATGTAGTGCGAGGGCTTTTTGCTATTGAAAGCATAGTTTCTGGCGATTCGCGGACTATCTTAACGCGCTGGCTGCCAGGCTTGGTAACCCAAGTATCAGGCGGGCCGAGGCTGCCTCAAAACACCGGAGATGGCATATCGGCCGATGGCCGCTGGCCGATGTTTGCCGCCGTTTCATCAAGAGGCTCGACCGTTACCGCCACCTTGAGGATGTGGCGGGACCCGCCGCGTATCACGCCCCTGAGCGGCGATACATCCAGGAAATCACGCCCGGTGGCCAGAGTGACATAGTCCTCTCCAGGCGGCCGGTTATTGGTCGGGTCGAAGTCCAGCCAGTAGCCATCACCCGCCCGGCCGTCAGCACTGGCAGCACCGGCTGCCGGCATGCAGTACACCGACGCCCAGGCATGCGAGGCATCGGCTCCGATCAGCCGCGGCTTGCCCGGCGGCGGCTGGGTCAGCATATAGCCGCTGACATAGCGCGCCGGCAGACCCATCGCCCTGCAACACGCCACCATGACGTGGGCAAAGTCCTGGCACACGCCCTTGCCCTGGTACAGCGCAGCCAGCGCGGGCGTGTTGACCTCGGTGCTGTTGCTCTCATAAGTCATGGCGGCATGGATGCGTCCCATCAGGTCATGTGCCGCCTCGGCCAGGGGCCGGCCGCTGACGAAGCTGGGCCGCGCGAACTGCACAAAGGCATCGTCACGCGGCACATATGGAGAGGCGAACAGAAACTCCCAGGCTTGGCTGTAAGCGGTGCCTGCACGGTAGCGAAAGCGCTCTCGCACCTGCTCCCAGGGCAGCGCGCTGCAGTTTGCAGCAGTCGTCGCGTTGCCGTTTGTGTTGAGGGTGTCGGTGACGGCGGATGCCGAGGTTTTCACGACGCTGTCAGCCACCACGCGCAGCATGTCATGGCCGGTGTCGAGGCAGAAGAAAGTCTGGCTATTGCCATAGACATCGATGACCTCGCGCTGCTGCGCTGGCGCAGGATCGATATGCAGGCTGTGCTGCAAGACCTGCTGCACGCGGTTGCTGGCTGGCTGCAGGTGCACCACATGGTGGGCATTTTCGACCATCGGTGTGTAGCGGTAGCAGGTTTCGTGAACGACGTGTAGCAGCATGGGAAACGGTGTGAAAAGAATCAAGCAGCCAGTGCGGGCATCGGATGACGCTGCGTCAGGGCGCTCAGGCCACCATGCTGCGGTTGTCTGCCTGGGCATGGCTGAAGTAGCGGCGGCTGAGCCGGTCGGATAGCTCGAAGGCGGCTTCCTGGCAATGCTGGAGCTTCTCGGTCAGCATGAGGTGGCAGTCTGCCATCAATGCTGCGTTTGACACGTCGTAAGCAGCAGGCTGGACACAAGGCCAGCTCGCGGGATCGGGCAGATCAGCCGCAAGATCCGGCAAATCACCCGGGGTGCTGGCTGCCAGCTTGGCCAGACGGCCCTTCAGTGTCTGCACCACCGACGCCAGCGACCTGGGGTTTTCGCGGTCGACCACCAGCAGATCGAGCAGGGCTGCAATATCGCGGCGCTGCTGGTATTGCGCATGAAAGGTGATGGTGCTGTCGAATAGGCCGAGCAGTGCGCTGAAGCCGCCGTTGTCGAATACCGCGTCCGTCGCGAACCCGCTGCAGAGCGCCGCCGATAGGGTGGAAAGCCGCTCTAGATGACGACCGATGCTCAGCAGGCGCCAGCCGTCATCGCGCGTCATGCGGTCGGTCTGTGCACCTGTCATCGCTGCCAGAAAGCCGCTGGCCGACTCCAGCACGCGCAAGGCCTCGACCGGCGAATAGTCCGCGCCATCCTGGGTGGACTGCGTATGCTGCCCAGTCAACTTAAAGGCTTTGCAGTGGCTGAAAAAATCAGCCTCAGCGCGAACGATGACATGCCACTGCTCCTGCGACAGGCGTTCACGCACGGCAGAGGCTGCGCTTTTCAGGGCCCGCAGGTTGTAGCCCACGCTGGCAGCCTGCTCATCATTGCCCAGTCCTGCGATCAGCGAGCGCGCGAAAACACGGCGTGCCTGGGTGGCGGGCGGCACCGAGTCCAGCACCAGCGAATTGGCAACCGCCATGTCGGTCAGCCACGCCAATAGCGGCTTCGACGACTGGTCTTCACCGCCCAGGCCTTGCAGGGTGAGCTGCGCCAGACGCACCGAGTTTTCGGCACGCTCGGTGTAGCGGCCCAGCCAGAACAGGTTTTCGGCGGCCCGGCTGGTCACTGGCGGCTTGGCGCTGGCACCGCCGCTTTTAACAATAGCTACGCCGGACTCAGGCTGTCGGGTCGCCGAAGCCATGGCAGGTATTGACTCGACTGGCGGCGAAGACACGGCCGCCTGTGCACCGCCCTGGGTGGAGGCCTCGGGCCGGGCGGGTTCACCCAAAGCCCACACATCTGCGCTGCTGCCGCCGTGCTGCATGGACGCGATGTTTTCGTTGTTACCCGCCAGGCGAGCCAGTCCGCCGGGTAGTACCTGCCACGACCCCGCGCCGTCGGGGACGGCAAAAACCCGCAGCATGGCCGACTGCGGGGCAATGCGTTCACCTTGCCAGGTAGGTGTCTGTGACAGCGGCAAATAGGCCTGTACCGTGTAGTCTTCGCCTTGGCGCACGATGCGTCCGGCCCATTCATCCAAGGCGCGCTGGCCCAGCGTATGGCCGATCACCGACGGCATGCCGGGTGACGGATAGGTGGGCTTGATGACGCAATTCCTGAGCTGCGGCAATACCTCCTGCATCACGGCACGCTCGCCGCACCACCAGGTTGCCAGCGATGGCAGGCTGAGCGTCTGGCCCAGCAGATGGCGCGACAGCCCAGGCAAAAATCCCAGCAGCGCACTTGATTCCAGAAAGGCAGAACCGGGCATGTTGGCCAGTAGCACATGGCCGGCGCGTATGACCTGCAGCAAGCCGGGCACGCCCAGCGTCGAGTCCGATCGCAGCTCCAGCGGGTCCAGGAATTCATCATCCAGCCGCTTCAGGATGCCGTGCACCGGCTCCAGGCCCTGCAAGGTCTTGAGGTAAAGCTTCTCGTTGCGCACCAGCAGGTCGCTGCCTTCAACCAGGCTCAGGCCAAGGTAGCGCGCCAGGTAGGCATGCTCAAAATAGGTTTCGTTGTACGGCCCCGGTGTGAGCAGCACGATGCGGCTGTCGGCGCCGCCGCTCAGCGCCCGCATGTTGTCAACCAGCGCGCGGTAGGAGCTGGCCAGACCGTGCACCTTCATCTTCTGGAAGGCTTCCGGAAACAGCAGCGAAATCGTCAGGCGGTTTTCCAGCAGGTAGCCGAGGCCGGACGGCGCCTGGGTGCGCTGTGAAACCACCCACCAGCGACCGTCGGGTCCGCGCGCCAGGTCAAAGGCCGCGATATGCAGATAAACGCCGCCCGCGGGCTGCACTCCCTGCATGGCGCGTAGATAGCCGGGATGCCCCTGCACCAGCGCCGCCGGCAACAAGCCTTTAGCCAGCAGCGTTTGCGGGCCGTAGACATCGGCCATGATGCTGTTGAGCAACTGCGTGCGCTGCCGGATGCCCTGGTCGATATGCGCCCAGTCTTCTGCCGACAGCATGAGTGGAAATAAATCCAGCGACCACGGGCGCTGCGGCCCGTTTGCGTCGGCATAGACGTTGTACGTGACACCGTTGTCGCGAACCTGCCGCCGGAGATTGGCTGTGCGGCGGTTCAGGTCGTGAAAGCCTTCCGTGCCCAGGAAGTTGAAAAAAGTGGTCCAACTGTTGGCCAGCGGCTCCGGGGATGGCGGCTGCGCGTCGGCTTCGGTGGCCTGCGCGTCGGTCACAACGCGGTCCGGTGCCGTCGGCACCTCTGAGCCGGCCATACGCAAGGTCGGAACAGCCTGAACCTGCGACTGGGCTTGTGAACTGCCCGGCGCGCCGGGTGGCGTGAGTGGTGCGAGCGCTGGCAGCGCGGGCAACGGCGAGAGCGGCATGGTGCGCCCGCGCAGCTCATCAAAATGGCCCGCGTTGGCTGGTGGCGCCAGCGCAAGGGCCAGGTCGACAGGCGCTTCAAGGGCAAATGTTGCAAAGAGAGACGTGTTGGTATCCATGCTGGCCAGATTGCTTCAGGTTGCGCCTGCAGCCCGCACAGCGGCACGGTCGCCAAGCAGCCCCGGGGTCGGTGCCACGCCTTCAAAGCCTTGTTGAAACCGGAAGCGGGCTTGACGGCAGCTCGCAGTTTAGACCACATCAAAGGCTGAAGAACCTGGCTTATACCCATGGCGATCCATGGCAACCGATGGCAGCAGGCTGGCGCGGCAAGCTGTGCCAAACCGCGGCGCCAGTCATCTAGCGCTTGCGCAAATCCAGCGTGAACGGAAACTCGCGGCTGGGATTCACCGCCGTCGCCTGCATTTTTCCAGCGGTATGCCCCATCCGGAAAAAGCGGCTCAAGCGCCGGCTTTCCGCCTCGTAAGAGTTGACAGGCAGCGTGTCATAGCTCAGCCCACCGGGGTGCGCCACGTGGTATTGGCAGCCGCCCAGCGAGCGCTCCATCCAGGTGTCCACAATGTCAAAGGTCAGCGGCGCATGCACGCCAATTGTGGGGTGCAGTGAAGACGGCGGGTTCCATGCCTTGTAGCGCACGCCGGCTACATATTCGCCTACCGTGCCGGTGTTTTGCAGCGGCAGTGCGCACCCGTTGACGGTGACGACATAGCGGTTGTCGTTCAGTCCGGTGACATGCACCTCCACTCGCTCCAGCGACGAATCGACATAGCGCGCCGTGCCGGTGGACGACCCTTCCTCGCCCATCACATGCCACGGCTCCAGTGCGCTGCGCAGCGTCAGCTCGATGCTGTTGGCCTTGACTTGCCCGATCATCGGGAAGCGGAACTCCAGATGCGGCTCGAACCAGGCCATGTCAAACGGATAGCCGGCTTCATTGAGCTCGGTCAGCACATCCTTGAAATCCATACGTACAAAGGACGGCAGCAAAAAGCGGTCATGCAGCTCGGTGCCCCAGCGCGTCATGCGACCGTGGTACGGCTTGTTCCAGAACCGCGCCACCAGCGCACGCAGCAGCAACTGCTGTGCAATGCTCATGCGGGCATGCGGCGGCATCTCGAAAGCACGAAGCTCCAGCAGGCCAAGGCGGCCGGTAGAAGAATCTGGCGAATACAGCTTGTCGATACAAAACTCGCTGCGGTGGGTGTTGCCGGTCACGTCCACCAGAATGTTGCGCAGCGTCCGGTCAACCAGCCACGGCGGCATGTCTGCGCCATGCTTTTCGCGGCTGGCCGCAATCTCCCGCATGGCGATTTCCAGTTCGTACAGCTGGTCGTTTCTGGCTTCGTCGATGCGCGGCGCCTGGCTGGTCGGGCCGATAAACATGCCCGAAAACAAATAACTCAGTGACGGGTGGTTGTGCCAATAGGCCACCAGGCTGGCCAGAACTTCAGGCTTGCGCAGGAAGGGACTGTCAGCGGGCGTTGCGCCGCCCAGCACAAAGTGGTTGCCGCCACCGGTGCCGGTGTGCCGCCCATCGGTCATAAATTTTTCGGCCGACAAGCGGGTTTCATGGGCAATGCGGTACAAAAATTCGGTGTGCTCCACCAGCTCGCCCCAGTTATAGGCAGGGTGGATGTTGACTTCGATCACGCCCGGGTCAGGCGTGACAGCCAGCATTTTCAGGCGTGGGTCGCGCGGCGGTGGATAGCCTTCCAGCACGATCTTCAGGGTCAGGGTCTGCGCGGTTGATTCAACCGCTGCCAGCAGGTCAAGGTAGTCTTCCAGCCGTTCCATCGGCGGCATGAAGATATAGAGAGCGCCTTTTTCGCCCTTGTCGCCGCCCTCGACGCGTGTCTTTCCCGCAGCCTTGGCGTCAGCTTCTTTCCTGGCCTTAGGCCCGTTCGCACGCTGCGGGTCGCGCACCTCGACGCACAGGGCGGTGCGGGTCAGCCAGCCTGCAGACTCAAACGGTTGCGGCGCACGGCTTGCGGGCTCTTCATGCAGCTCGGCGGCTTGCGGCCCGGTAGAGGGCTGCAGCACACGCGGCGCTTCATGACGCGGCGGCACGCCCTGGTTCAGACGCGCCATGTACTGGGCCACCCGCTGCTCCGCACCGGTAGCCACCTTGGGCGAAGCCCCGCCGATGGGACTGGTCAGCGTGGGCACTGCGGCCGCGTTGTAGCGTGCAGCCAGGGCCGCAGCCGCCGGCAAGGCATCGCGCGGCGCAAACGGATCAGACTCGATCATGTAGGGGTAATCGGTCTTGGACACCCAGGGCACCGAGTCCAGCGGCAACCGGTAGCCCATGGGTGAATCACCAGGCATCAGGTACATGCGCTCGTCTCTAAAGAACCAGGGGCCGGTAGTCCATGCCGGGCCTGCCAGCGGTCGGTTTGAGCCGGGAATTGACTCGCGGGCCTTGAGCGGCAGCACATAGCCGACGACAGCATCCAGCCCCTGCATGAACACGCGCCGCAGTCGCTCGCGCTCCATCGCATCGTCCAGTCTTGAATCAAACGGATCGACATTTACCGGCAGCCGCCGCTCACGCCACAGGTAATACCACACGTCTTCAAAGCCCGGGGTGATGTAGTCGGGCTTCAGGCCCAGCTTGTCGGCCAGCGTGGCGGTAAAGCGCGCCGCATCCTCGGATGTGTAGTTGCATGGCTGGCGCTCGTCGGCAAACAGGGCCGGGTTATTCCAGACGGGCTGGCCGTCCTGGCGCCAGAAGATGCTGAGCGCCCAGCGTGGCAATTGCTCCCCCGGGTACCACTTGCCCTGGCCGAAATGCAGGAAGCCGCCGTTGCCATATTCCGCGCGCAGTTTTTGCACCAGCTCGGTGGCGTAGCCGCGCTTGGTCGGGCCAAGCGCGTCGATGTTCCATTCGGCGGCGTCACGGTCGCTGGTAGCCACAAAAGTGGGCTCACCGCCCATCGTCAGCCGCACATCTCCTTTGAGCAGGTCGCGGTCGACCGCCTCGCCCAGCGCCAGCACCTTTGCCCACTGGTCTTCGGTATAAGGCTTGGTAACGCGGGGCGATTCGTAGATGCGCTGCACACCCATGTGGTGTGAGAACTCGACTTCGGATTTATCAACGCCGCCTTCAATCGGCGCTGCGCTGGAGGGCTCTGGCGTGCAGGCCAGGGGAATATGGCCTTCGCCTGCCATCAGGCCCGAGGTTGGGTCCAGCCCCACCCAGCCCGCGCCCGGCAGAAAGACTTCGCACCAGGCGTGCAGGTCGGTGAAGTCTGTCTCGGCGCCGCTCGGACCATCTAGTGACCTGACGTCAGCTTTCAGCTGTATCAGGTAGCCCGACACAAAACGCGCCGCTAGGCCCAGGTGCCGGAACAGTTGCACCAGCAGCCAGCCGGTGTCGCGGCAGGAGCCGCAGGCCAGCGCCAGTGTTTCCTCGGGCGTCTGTACACCGGGCTCCATGCGGATTGAATATTTGATGTCGGACTGCAGCCGCTGGTTGAGGCCGACCAGAAAGTCAATGGTTCGCCTGGGCGTCAGGTCGATTTTTTCGAGGTAAGCCTGGAGCAGCGGTGTCAGCGGCTCGGTCACGAGGTAGGGGGCCAGCTCTTTTGCCATCGGCGCCTCGTACGTAAACGGAAACTCCTCGGCTTTCGGCTCCAGGAAAAAGTCGAACGGGTTGAGCACCACCATGTCGACCACCATGTCCACCGTCACCTTGAATCCTTTTGTCGGCTGGTTGAAGACCAAGCGCGCCTGGTAATTGGCAAAGGGGTCCTGCTGCCAATTAATAAAGTGGTCAGGCGGCTCGATCTTGAGCGAATAGGAAAGGATCTGCGTGCGGCTGTGCGGAGCGGGGCGCAGACGGACGATCTGCGGTCCCAGGTTCACCAGGCGGTCGTATTGATAATGCGTAATGTGGCTGAGGGCTACATGAATGGACAAGGCGATCTCACTTTTGGAAAGGGGCAGTGGCGAGCGGGCCGCTAAGGCCTGTAACCCGGGTAAATCCAGCTGTCGGGCATCTTGAAGTAGCTTACTCTCTGTTCGGTACGATGCTGTTGCTTGGGCTTGATGAGGTGTTGACCGCTCCCGCCGGTGCATTGACCTGCTCCGCTTTTGCGCTGGCCCTTCGATACCTTCCCTTCGATACCTCAGGACGAACGGGAAAAGCTTGAGACATCACCTGGCGGCATCTGTAGCAGGACGAAAGGGGACCCGAAACTTCACAGGTCGAATAGGTAGCAAGAGTCAAGCCAGCAGCAGGCAAACGCAGTTGTCATATGGCAGGCCGATGCGGCAGGGGCCAACAAGAGCAGCAGCAAAAAGACAAGGTGGGAGGGGCCAGTGGACAGTAGCGGTTCGTTGCCAGCAGGTGCGCTTTACCCGGCGACCGGGCACTTGCCATGCCTGCGCGCCGGTAGTTCGGCTGGTGTCAAGCTGCTGGCGGCATGGGCGGGTTTCACGGCCGGCGTTGCGTGGCAACTGCAGCAACCCACGCTTGGTATGCCCTGGACCGACGGCGCAGGTGCTGCATCAACGGCTGGCGCAAGCTTGCTGGCTTTCAGCCTTCTTGCCCTGGCCGGCCTATTGGTTGTGCGCCGCCAGGGCAGTGACCTCAACACTGGCCCCCTGACGCCGCTGCTGAGGGCTCTGGTAGTGGCGCTGGTTTTTGCGGGCGCTGTCGCCACGGGTTTCGGGCTGACCGCTGCCCGCTCGCAACGCTTTCAGCAAACCGCCCTGCAGCCCGCGTTGGAGGGCAAGGACATCCAGGTGACCGGTCGGGTGTCGGCCATGCCGCAAGTCGGGGAAGACGGCCTGCGGTTTCGTTTCGAAGTCGAATCGGCACAGCTTGACGGTCGACCTGTCACGCTGCCGCCCAGGTTGTTCTTGGGGTGGTATTCGGGCTTCGGTGCCCGAACCGGCAGCCGGCAGTCCGCAAGCGCTGTGCCGGTTGCCGAGGCGCCTGACCTGGGCGCTGCTGATTTGCCGGACTATCTGCCAGAGTTGCAGCGTCAGCCGCAAAACCTGCGCGCGGGTGAGCGTTGGTCGATGACGGTACGCCTGAAAGCGCCGCACGGCAACAGCAACCCCCACGGCTATGACTATGAGCTCTGGCTTTGGGAGCAAGGCCTGCAGGCGACCGGCTATGTCAGGGCCGGCCCCCGCGATGCACCACCTGTCAACATCGCAAACAGCTGGGCGTACCCGGTGGAAAGAGCTCGTCAGGCAGCGCGCGAAGCGATTGCCGACAGGGTGCAGGACCGGCAGCTTGCCGGCGTGATCGCCGCGCTGGTGACCGGCGACCAGAACGCCATCGACAGGGCTGACTGGGATGTGTTTCGGGCCACTGGTGTTGCGCACCTGATGAGTATTTCCGGCCTGCACATAACCATGTTTGCCTGGCTCGCTTCGCATCTGCTGGCAGCGCTGTGGCGGCGCTCGGCCAGCGTCACGCCGCGGCTTTGCCTGGCCTGGCCGGCTTGCAAGGCCGGCGCCTGGGGCGGGCTGCTGCTGGCAGCTGCCTATGCGCTTTTTTCAGGCTGGGGTGTGCCAGCACAGCGCACGGTGTGGATGCTGGGGACAGTGGTGTTGCTGCGCCAGGGCGCGCGGCAGTGGCCCTGGCCGGTGGTATGGCTGCTGGCCATGCTGGTGGTCGTGGTGCTGGATCCGTGGGCGCTCATGCAGGCCGGGTTCTGGCTGTCGTTTGTGGCTGTTGGTGTGCTGTTTGCTACTGATTCGGGAGCTGATACCCATGATACCCATTGGGCTCAGGGCATTTTTCATGCAAATTCTTTGATAAAGCGGCTGCTGATGCCGCTGCTGGCCATGTTGCAGGGCTTGCGCCGGATGGCGCGCGAACAATGGGTCGTCACGCTAGCGCTTACGCCGCTGTCGCTGCTGCTGTTCAATCAGGTCTCGCTGGTGGGCTTGCTGGCCAACGCGCTGGCGATTCCCTGGGTGACGCTGGTGGTGACGCCGCTGGCGATGCTGGGTGTGCTGTGGCCGCCGCTGTGGGATGTCGCGGCCTGGGGTGTCGGCTTGCTGGCCGTGTTTTTGCAGGGGCTGGCGCGTCTGCCGGCTGCGTCCATCAGCCTGCCGGCCGCGCCCTGGGGCTTTGCCGTGGCGGGCATTGCGGGCGGTGCGCTGCTGGCCATGCGACTGCCCTGGACCTGGCGCCTGTTGGGGCTGCCGCTGATGTTGCCGGTGCTGCTGTGGCAGCCGCTGCGGCCGGCAACCGGGCACTTTGATGTGCTGGGCGCAGATGTTGGCCAGGGCAACGCGGTGCTGGTGCGCACCGCTACGCACAGCCTGCTGTATGACAGCGGGCCAAAGTTTTCGCGCGAGAGCGATGCGGGAAACCGTGTGCTGGTTCCGCTGCTGCGGGCCCTGGGCGAGCGGCTCGATGTGCTGATGCTCAGCCACCGCGACGCCGACCATATTGGCGGCGCCCCTGCCATACTCGCCATGCAGCCTCAGGCGCAGCTGATCAGCTCGATAGAAGACAGCCACGAGCTGCAGGCGCTGCGCCGGTCTGCAGGCTGCGTGGCAGGCCAGAAGTGGCGCTGGGATGGCGTCGACTTCGAGGTGCTGCATCCGGCTGCGGCTGACTACGCCGGGGGTGGCAAGTCCAACACCTTGAGCTGCGTGCTGAGAATATCGAACGGCGCCCAAACCGCCTTGCTGGCGGGCGACCTGGAGGCGGCGCAGGAGGCACGCCTGGTGGCCGATGCGCAGAGCGTGCCCAAGCTCAGGGCCGACTTTCTGCTGGTGCCGCATCACGGCAGCAAAACATCGTCAAGCGCTGCTTTTCTGGATGCGGTGCAACCCCGGCATGCGCTGGCGCAATCGGGCTATCGAAACCGTTTTGGCCACCCGGCGCCGTCGGTGATGGATCGCTACCGCGAGCGCTCTGTTCAAGTCGTGTCCTCACCCAGTTGCGGGGCTGCCAGCTGGCGCAGCGAAAGCCCGCAGGCCATCAGCTGTCAACGCCAGAAAGCTATGCGCTACTGGCACCACACCGCAGCATCCAATGAAGTAGCCCAAACCGCGCGGTAAGGCAGCATGGCTATGGGCGTGGCCGAGAATAAAAAAGCGTTGCTGCGCCAGGCTGTGGCGCATTACTTGCTAAGCTAGAGGCATAACAACGATGGCTGGTCTGGACGGCCCGGATGTCGGGGATGACGCCACGACCGACGGTTTAGACGGCAGATGGAGATAACAAGCTCATGAAACCCATGTTCGACGAAATGAATGTATCCGCAGGCAACGTGCGGCAACATTACCAGGGCTACCACGAGTGGCTGTCCCGGCAGCCCGAAAACGTGATGCAGGCACGGCGCGCCGAGGCAGAGATGATCTTTCGCCGGGTCGGCATCACTTTCGCGGTGTACGGCGCCAAGGACGAGGATGGCTCCGGCACCGAGCGCCTCATTCCCTTTGACCTGATTCCTCGCATCATTCCGGCCCACGAGTGGGCGGATATGGAAAATGGCCTGATCCAGCGGGTCACTGCCCTGAACCGCTTCATCCACGATGTGTATCACGGCCAGGAAATCCTGAAGGCAGGCGTCATTCCGTCGGAGCAGATTTTTCAAAACGCCCAGTTCCGCCCTGAAATGATGGGTGTGGATGTGCCGGGAAATATCTACTCGCATATCAGCGGCATCGACATCGTGCGCGCCCCCGACGCCACGGGCGCTGGCGAGTACTACGTGCTCGAAGACAACCTGCGTGTTCCCAGCGGCGTGAGCTACATGCTGGAAGACCGCAAGATGATGATGCGGCTTTTCCCCGACCTGTTCAGCGCAAATCGCGTGGCCCCGGTTGCGCACTATCCCGACCTGCTGCTGGAAACCCTTCGCGCGTCTGCACCGCCTGCCACGGCTGATCCCACAGTGGTGGTGTTGACTCCCGGCATGTACAACTCGGCCTATTTCGAGCACGCCTTTCTGGCGCAGCAAATGGGCGTCGAGCTGGTCGAAGGGCAGGATCTTTTCGTCAAGGACAACTTCGTCTACATGCGCACCACGCGCGGCCCCAGGCGGGTTGATGTGATCTACCGGCGGGTGGATGACGATTTTCTTGATCCGCTGGCCTTCCGCCCAACGTCAACGCTGGGTTGCGCCGGCCTGCTCAATGTGTACCGCAGCGGCAATGTCGCACTGTGCAACGCCATCGGCACCGGCGTGGCAGACGACAAGTCGATCTACCCCTATGTGCCCAAGATGATCGAGTTTTATCTGGGCGAAAAACCCATCCTGAAAAACGTGCCCACCTACATGTGCCGTAACAAGGAAGACCTGAACTACACCCTGGCCAACTTGAAGGATCTGGTTGTGAAGGAGGTGCATGGGGCGGGTGGCTACGGCATGCTGGTGGGCCCGGCGTCGACAACTGCCGAGATTGAGGAGTTTCGTGCCGCCCTTCTGGCAAACCCGGCGGGCTACATCGCCCAGCCCACGCTCAGCCTGTCAACCTGCCCGACCTACGTCGAAAGCGGCGTTGCGCCGCGCCATATCGATTTGCGGCCGTTTGTGCTGAGCGGCAAGCAAGTACAGATGGTGCCCGGCGGGCTGACGCGCGTAGCCTTGAAGGACGGCTCGCTGGTGGTCAACTCATCCCAGGGAGGCGGCACCAAGGACACTTGGATTCTGGAGGCCGACATGCCCGTGATGCAATCCCAGTCGCAATCCCAAGGTCAGTCGCAAGGTCAGTCGCAAACATCCGGCGTTTGAGTCCAAGGAAAAAACAAATGCTCTCCAGAACCGCTGACCACCTTTTTTGGATGTCCCGCTACACGGAGCGGGCCGAAAACACCGCTCGTATGCTGGATGTCAACTACCAGACATCGCTGCTGCCGCAATCAGCTGCGGTGGCCCAGGTTGGCTGGGAAGGCCTGCTCAGCATCAGCGAGCTCAAGCCTGCGTTTGCCGCACGTTATGGCCAGGAAGTGCGCCAGCGCGACGTGATGGACTTCATGGTGCGGGACGAGAAAAATTCGTCCAGCATCATCTCCTGCCTGAAAAATGCGCGTGAGAACGCCCGTGCCGTGCGCGGCACGCTCACCACCGAAGTATGGGAAACCCAGAACCAGACCTATCTTGAAATCATCCGCATGCTGCGTGAGGGTGACTTTGAACGCGACCCGGGGCAGTTCTTCGAATGGGTTAAATTTCGCTCGCACCTGTCGCGCGGCGTGACGCTGGGCACCATGCTGCAGGATGAGGCCTTTCACTTTCTGCGGCTCGGCACATTTCTGGAGCGGGCAGACAACACCGCCCGCCTGGTTGATGTGAAATTTCACGCCGTGCAAAGCGACTTTTTCGGCGCCGCCAGCGAGAAAGACCAGGAATATGATTTTTATCACTGGAGCGCCATCCTGCGAAGTGTTTCGGGTTTTGAGGTCTACCGCAAGGTGTACCGTGATGTCATCAAGCCGGAGCGGGTTGCCGAGCTGTTGATACTGCGGGCCGACATGCCGCGCTCGTTGCTGGGCTGCCTCAATGAGGTGATCAGCAACCTCGCGCTCATCACCAGCAACCCGCTAAGCGAAACGCAGCGCCGCGCCGGCAAGCTGCGCGCCGATCTGCAATACGCGCGTATCGACGAAATCCTGGCAACCGGCCTGCATGCCTTTCTCACGCAGTTTCTCGACCGCGTGAACGAGCTGGGCGCGCATATCAGCCGAGAATTTCTGGTGCCAGCAACCAGTTGAGGTATAGCTTGACGCCTCCAGTACAGGGTACGAACTGGGCAACTGTGGGGACTCTTCTTTTACCAAGCAGGGGCCGCGGGACTGGCTTTGCCAGACCGCAGGCGCGGCGGCTCCCTCGGGGGGCAGGGCGCAACATGAAGTGCGCAACCGTGGGGGCTCCATGAAGCTCCATGTCCGCCACACCACCGACTATCGCTACAGCGAGCCGCTGCGTTATGCGCTTCAGACGCTATGGCTGACGCCGCAGTCAAATGCCGCGCAAACGGTTGGATTCTGGAGCGTTGGCGCGCCTCAAAAGCTGTTTGACCAGAAGGACGCTTTCGGCAACACCGTGCAGTCCTACACCTTTGTGGGGCAGCCCGGCGACAACGTACGCTGGAGCCTGGTGGATGCTGCGGGCGATGTCGAAACCCGTGGCGTTGCCGAATTTGACGACCCTGAAACCTTGCCGCATCCGTATTTTTTTCTGCGCGGTACCGACCTGGCGCAGCCACATTGGAAGCTGGCTGAATTTGGCCGCCAGTTCATCGCGCAAAGTACCGACGGAAAAGCCGATTTATCAGCCTTGTTGGCCCTCAGCCAAGGCGTATCAAGGGCAGTAGGCTATCGAAAGGATAGCACCAATGTCACCACCACTGCGTTGCAGGCTTTTGAATCCGGCGCAGGTGTTTGCCAGGACCAGGCCCATGTGATGGTGGCCATCTGCCGCAGCCTGGGCTACCCGGCACGCTATGTCAGCGGGTATTTTTATGCGGCCAATGAGCCTGATCTGGCCAGCCACGCCTGGGTTGATGTCTGCCTGGATGTGCACACCCGCCGTTGGGTCAGCATCGACGTGACCCACTATTGCCTGATTGACGAACGCCACGTGCGCCTGGCCATGGGCACCGACTACAACGCCTGCCCGCCGATCAAGGGCGTGCGGCAGGGCGGGGGTGAAGAGTCGATGACGGTGCGGATCACGATCGAGCCGGTTGAATAACGCGTTCAATTGAGGCGGTAAATTTTCGGGCTTGCGCCAACGGTCTGGATGTAACTCGCCGACCTCAGAATCGTTGTGTTGTGGACTTCGGTTGCGACATGCCACTGAGTGATGCCACGATGTTTGAGACGCCGTATGCGTATGTTGATCAAGCGGTCAAGCCAACGCGAGTGGGTGCGAGCCGCGAGCGGCACCGAACACATTGGTGGCTATACGGTGATGCGCGGCCAGGACTGCGTGAAAAGCTATCGAAGTTGCAGCGTTTGTCGTGACGCCGATGGCCGCAAAACATCGCGTGCTTGCCTGGATGCCTGCCATCGGGATCCCTGAAAACCTTTGCGTGGCTATTACCCGTGCCGACGACAGCACCTTCGGCATCCTGCACAGCCGCTTCCACGACCTTTGGTCGCTGCGCATGTGCACCTGGCTGGGTGCTGGCAACGATCCGCGCTACACCCCTACCACCTGCTTCGAAACCTTTCCCTTCCCCGAAGGCCTGACCCCGCTCACACCGCGCACCAGACCACCGAAGTCATTGATGGCGACGCGCTGATTCCAGCCGGGCTTTCCGAGTCAAATGGCATCTGGACCTGGAGGGACGGGCACCAGTAGCTATGAATACCGCAGCAGACCGCGCAAGAGCAGAAACCATCGCCCGTGCCGCTAAACGCCTGAACGATCTGCCCGAAGCCTGGCTTGAACCCGCCGGAGTGGACGCAGCGGGTGCCGGAGGTCATTCCACTGGGCATGACGACCAGCCCGTATCCTGATCGCATCTTGCCCAAGGCCGGCCACGAGAAAGACCTGGCCGAGCGCACACTGACCAAGCTGTACAACCGGCGTCCGGCCTGGCTTGACGCCGCACACAAGTCGCTGGACACGGCTGTAGCTGCCGCCTATGCCCGGAGCGATTACACGGCCGACATGCCGGATGAGGAACTTCTCGGGCGTCTGCTGGCAATGAACCTGGTCCGTTCGGCAAGCGAGGCCAGTGCTGCCCGCCCCGGCTTACCAACAGCTGTTAACACTACGCAGTCTGCTTAATTCGCTGGTTCGCTTCCCTGGTTTTTTGAACCAACGGATACCGCGACGTACCAGACTATCGCAACGGCAGCGCTTGTACGGGGCCAGGGTGGCGGCTATTCTGTAAACGGCTTTGAGGGCCGGCAGCGACTCCCGCTGCCGTCGCCAGCGGCTTTTTACTCTTAAAGGTGACTTATGCGATGGATTTCTGCCTGGCTCATACTGCCCTTGACCGTGATGGCGCAAACCCCTGCACCAACAGAATTTCCGGCTGAAGCGACGCCACTTGCCGGCACTGAGCTGCAGGCCCGCATAGCAGGAAAGGCTTTCAATGCGAAACCGGCCGATGGCAACGGATGGCGCACGCAATACAACGCCAACGGCTATGCGTTTCTCGATACGTCCAGAGGCTATCGTGATACCGGAAGCTGGCGGGTCGAGAAGAACACGCTGTGCGTCAACTGGCAAAAGCTTCCCAGTGGCTGCAACGAAGTGCGGGCCATTGAAGGCAGCCTGTACCTCAAACGGGTCAGCGGTGAGGTGGTGCGGCTGACAGCCGAATAGAGCAATCGACGCCGAGCCACCGACTACAGGCTACCGCTCCATGCGCGCGGCCACTTCGCGCCCCAGCTCGATGACAGACATCGCGTAGTAGCTGCTCCAGTTGTAACGGGTGATGGCATAGAAGTTTTCGGTGCCTGCCACGTACTGTGGCTCGTGGGGCCCGTTGAGCAGTTCGATCAGGGCCAGAGGTCCGCTGTGCTGCAGGGCAGGGCCATCGAGCACCGCGCCTTTTGCGGTGAAGCTGGCAACGCTGAAGGTAGGCAGGATGTCCGGGGCCATCAGCGCATCCATGTCGAGGCGGCTCTTGTCAAAGCTCACCGGGTAATGCGTGGGCATGCCGGGCTGCCAGTTGAAGGCCTTGAAGTAGTTGGCTACCGATCCGATCACATCTGCGGTGCTGTTCCACAGGTCAACGGCGCCATCGCCATCAAAGTCGAGGGCGTATTTGACCCAGCTGGACGGCATGAACTGCGGCATGCCCATGGCGCCGGCGAAGCTGCCTCTGGCCTCAAACGGGTCAATGCTGCGGCGGTGCTGCAGGCTCAGAAACTGTTCCAGCTCGCCCTTGAAGAAGGCTGAGCGCTCTCCCGCGCGCGGGTGGCTGGCCGGAAAGTCAAACGCCAGTGTTGTCAGCGCATCCATCACCCGAAAGCTGCCGGTATCGCGGCCGTAAATCGTTTCGACTCCGATGATGCCCACGATGATCTCCGCCGGGACGCCGTATTCCTTCTCAGCGCGCTCCAGGCTGGCCTGGTTGGTGCGCCAGAAGCGCACGCCAGCCTCGATGCGGATCGGATCGATAAAACGGCTTCGGTACACCCGCCAGTTCTTGACGAAGGTCTTGGCGGGCGGCTGCATCAGCCGCACCACGGTCGGGTTGTTCTGCGCGCGGCCAATGGCGTCGCGCACCCAGGCGGCGTCCAGGTCGCGGCGGGCTGCCATGTCATCGGCAAACTGCATGGCCTCTGGGCGGCTGGCGTAGGTTTGCAGCGTCACTGCGGCCGCGCCTGACCCCGCCTGCACTTTTTTGAAGTGTTTTGTGTCTCTAGCCCAGGAGATATCGGGGCTACTAGCTATTAAAAGCGTAGCAATGGCTGCTGTTGAACACAGCCGGTTGGCGAAAGGGCGAATCATCATGCGGGCCAGGTTAGCTTGTTGAATTGCTGCCGCAGCTGGTGAAGCTGCCGCAACGGCGCCAGCCGTTGCGGCGCGTGGGGCTGGCTGGGGCTTGCCGTTTGACCGGAAAGGATGCTTGCGGCATGGCCTGCATTGTTGCCGTATGCAGCCGCCGCAGGGCCGGTGGGGGAATGGCTGGCGGTGCTGCTGGCGTAGCGCTGCCGTTCAAGCTGAAGCAGCCAGTCATGCAGCGCCTGGGCCTGGGCGGGGCTGAAGCGGGGTTTGACGCATTTGCCGGTCTGTTCGGGGTTTTCCTGCTGCTCTGCCTGCTGGCTGTTGTACAGCACCATGCGGGCTAGCTGGCGCGGTGATGTGGCGGGGTCGCTGGCAATGCCAGCCTCAGCCAGTCGCCGCGCCGCGCGCTGCAGCATGCGAAGCCACGGATCATGCTGCGTGCGCTCCCACAGGGTCCATCCCGCGCCTATCAGGCTGGCCAGCACCACGATGCCGATCAGCAGGTAGCTCAGGTCCTGCCAGTCGGGCGACGCAAAGCCGATGTCGCGCAGCAGGTTGAGCTGTTTGCCCTGGGTGTAATTGAGCACCCGCTGGTTCCAGCTGTTGTTGATGGCATCCCACACCGCGCGTATCTGCTGCGTCAGGGCAGGATTCAGCGCGCTGAAGGTCTGGGCCACAACGCCTTGGGGCGCGGCCAGCCGCTGGAAGGCGCCGGTGCGGCCCGGCGACACGGCCGATGTCGGGTCGACCCGAACCCAGCCCTTGCCTGCCTCCCAGACCTCGGCCCAGGCATGCGCGTCACTTTGCCGGACCACCCAGAAGCCGCCCACCGGGTTCAACTCACCGCCCTGGTAGCCAGTAACGATGCGCGCCGGCACATCCAGGGCCCGCATCAGCACTACAAAGGCAGATGCAATGTGCTCGCAAAAACCTTCCTTTCTGTCAAACCAGAACTCGTCAGCGCTGTTGGCGCCATACACACCCGGCTCCAGCGTGTAGACAAAGCCGCCTGTGCCCAGGCGCTGCAGCACCAGCTGCACCAGCTCGGCGCTGCCGGCATTGGCGTAATGCGGGTCGCTGCGGATGTCGGCAGCGAGCGCCAGCGTGCGCGGGTTGAACCCGGGCGGTAGCTCGACGAATTCGCGCAGCCCGAGGACATCTGTTGCCGGACCATGCCGGTGCACCGGAAAGCTTTGTGCCCTGTAGCGAATCAGGTCGGTTACAGGGCGATTGAGCATCCATTGCAGGTTGGCCTGCATGCTGGCCCGGTAATTGGCAATCTCTGGCGGGGTGGTCGCCGCCTCCATCACAAACAGCCACGGCCGGTTGGTGGGCTCCATCGTCACCTCGTAGCTGACCGGCGCGCCCGTCACCGACAGGTTGGCGGTGACGCCGCCACGCGACGGAAAGTTGAAGCGGGGCGGGCGCCACTCGCGCCCATCAAAATCGGACAGCACCGGCCCCCGGAAGTACAGCTCGGGCTGCGGCGGCGGGGTGCCGTCAAAGCGGATGCGCATCGCCACGCTGTCGTCCAGGGCAATGGCGGCAATGCTGCCGACCTTCATGCTGTCGCTGAGGCCGCTGCGTCCCGTCATGGCGTCGCTGGGCACGCCCCAGAGCGGCGCCATTCGTGGGAACAGCATGAACAGCACCACCATGATGGGCGCGCCGAGCAGCGCCATCCGGCCTGCGGTGCGAGCAGCCTGCATCAGGGGCGGCTTGCCCGCCGGCATGTGGGCATTGACCAGCACCGTGAGCAAGCCCAGCAGGCCCATCAGCATGCTGAAAGCGGTCAGCAGCGACTGGGAATAGAAAAAGTTGCTGAGCATGCAGAAAAAGCCCAGAAAAAACACCACAAAAGCGTCGCGGCGTGCACGCAGCTCAAGTGTCTTCAGGGTGAGCAGCACCACCAGCATCGTGACGCCAGCATCCCGGCCGAGCAGCGTGCGATGGGTGAGCAGCGTGGCACCTATGGTCACAGCCAGCAGGGCCAGCAGCCACCAGCGGCCGGGTAGTGGCTTCAATCGGACCGCCAGCCAGCCGCGCCATGCCAGCACGGCAGCTGCCAGCGCGCTGCACCACACCGGCAGGTTGGGAACCTGCGGCAGCAGCACCCAGGCAATCACCAGCAGCAAAAAAACCGTGTCTCGGCTGTCTCGCGGCAGACGGCCCAGAGCGCTGCGCAGCCGGCTCAGCACAACGCCAGCGCTTCCAGGCATTGACGCCTGTGCGCTTCTCCGTTGCAGGGTTTGATCTCCAGCGCGGGCAGCCTGAGGCCGTAATCGAGCCCGAGTTTGTCTGCCTGCAATACCCAGGCGCAAAGTCGCGACAATTTGTGCTCGGCGTCTACCGCGCCGGCCTGGGCGAGGTCAAGCCAGAGTTCATGGCGCTCTATCTGCTGGGCGTCGCGCACGATCAGCCCGCCGTGCTCAGCGCCGATGTTTTCATCGGCCTTCGCGGCCTTCTTCCAGATCACCAGCTTGATCGGGTCGCCGCGCCGGTAACCACGCACGCCGTCGAACTCGCCGCTAGACTGCGCGCGCCGGGCAGCTGCGGCTCCGCCAGAGCGGGGCTCACCCGGCGGTAGCGGCGGCGCGCCGACCTCTGGCACCGGATAGACCAGCATCTGTGCTGCAGGCCGCCACACCGTCCAGACGCGGAAGGTGCCCAGCGGAAACCGCGTCTCGGCCGTCAGGGTGGGCAATCGATGCAGGCCGCGCCTGCCCGGCGAAAACGCAACCTGCACCACCGAGCTGCCCTGTGCCGCGACATCGGTCCATGCCCAGTGGCCGGTTCCTGTCTCGGATGCGGGCGCAGGCGGTGAGCACTCGCGCGACGGATCGCTGGAGCGGTGCGAGCGGCGGGTGTCCAGCACGCTCAGGCCGATACCGTGGCGCACAGACCGTCTGCTGTTCGTCAGTTTGACATCAATAATGGCTGTAGCCCCCGCAAAATTAGGGGTAGGCGCTACAACATACATAGCAAGACCGCGCAGCGTGCCGTGGCACACATGCATGCCAACCAGGGCGCAGCCTGCCAGAAGAAACGTCAGCAGATAGCCGAGGTTGAGCTGGTAATTGATGGAGGCAACCAGCAGCGTCAGCAGCGTCACCACCAGCATCAGCCCAGGGCGGGTCGGCAGTATGTAGACGCTGCGCTGGGTCAGCACAATATGGTCGCTCAAGGGCAGGCGGCTTTCAAACCAGAGCCGCAAGCGCCGACGCAGAACGATTGCCGGGTTGAACCGGCGGTTGAGCCGGCCGGCCAGGCTGCCGGACTGTGGCACAGGATGCGCTGCCGCAGTGCTCACAGCCGGCTCACGGCAGGGGAACAGCGTGCAGCATGGCGCGCACCTGCTCCATGGCGCCGCGATGGGCGTCGCTTACCGGTATCAATCGGTGCGCTGCGGTTTGCGGCAGCACGGCGGCAACGTCGTCCGGCGCGACATAATCGCGGCCACTCAAGAACGCCTGCGCCTTGGCCGCCCGCATGATGGCTATGCCGGCACGCGGGCTGAGGCCCTGCAAGAACCAGCGGCCCGATCGCGTGGCGGCAATCAGGTCCTGCAGGTAACTGAGCAGCGGCTCGGCGGCATGCACCTGCGTCACCTGCTGCTGCAGTTCCAGCAGATCATGCGGCGCCATCACCGCCTTCAGGTTGTCAACCATGTCGCGCCGGTCGCTGCCGCGCAGCAGCTCGCGCTCGGCGGCCCGGTCAGGGTAACCCAGTGATATCCGCATATGAAAACGGTCGAGTTGGGACTCGGGCAGGGCATAGGTGCCCAGCTGGTCATAAGGGTTTTGCGTGGCGATCACAAAAAACGGCACGGGCAGCGGGCGCGTCGAGCCTTCGACGGTTACCTGTTTTTCCTCCATCGCTTCAAGCAAGGCACTTTGCGTCTTGGGGCTGGCCCGGTTGATCTCATCGGCCAGGAGTACCTGGGCAAATACTGGCCCGGGATGAAACACAAAGCTTTCTTTTTGCCGCTCGTAAATGGACACGCCGGACAGGTCGCTGGGCATCAGGTCGGCCGTGAACTGCACCCGCGAAAACTGCAGCCCGAAGGAGCGCGACAGCGCATGCGCCAGCGTTGTCTTGCCAACGCCGGGAACGTCTTCAATCAGCAGATGGCCGCCGGCCAGCAGGCAGGCGACGCAGTCCTGAACCTGGGCCGATTTGCCCACAATGACCGTGTTAAGCTGATTTAGAAGCGCCTGTAACTTTTCTTTGGCCTGCATATTTTTATAACGGTACGGTAGGGCTTGAACCTTACCGCAAAACTTTCTCGCCATGAACGCCACCGGATATTTCACCCATAAAGACTGCTGGAAGCATGAGATGGGTGCAGGCCACCCGGAGTGCCCCGCGCGGCTTGACGCGATCGAGGACTGGCTGCTGGCCACCGGTGTGAAAGACGCCCTGGATGTGCGCGAGGCGCCCCAGGCCTCAACCAGCGAGATTGAGCTTGCGCATGGCCGCATGATGATTGCCGCGCTGCGCGGCCTGAGCGACCAGCTGGTCGACGACATCCAGGCCGGTGGCCCCAGCCACGCACAGATTGACCCTGACACGCTGATGAATGTGCACACCTGGGACGCTGCGTTGCGCGCAGCCGGGGCAGCGCTGGCCGCCACCGACAGCGTGATGGCCGGCGAGATGGAAAACGCGTTTTGCGCGGTTCGCCCGCCCGGCCACCATGCGTGCCGCGACCAGGCGATGGGTTTTTGTTTTTTCAACAATGTGGCGATTGCAGCGCGCTATGCGCTGGAGCGCCATGGCCTCAAACGTGTGGCCATTGTTGACTTTGATGTGCACCACGGCAATGGCACCGAAGACATTCTGCAAGGCGACAAGCGCGTGCTGATGGTGAGCTTTTTCCAGCATCCTTTTTATCCCCACAGCGGCGCTGACCACGCAGCCCCAAACATGCTCAACCTGCCAGTGCCGGCCTATACCAAAGGCATGGATGTTCGCGAGCTGATCGAGATGATGTGGATTCCACGGCTGGAGCAGTTCAAGCCGGAAATGATCTTTATCAGCGCGGGTTTTGACGCGCATCGCGACGACGACCTCGGGCAGATGGGCCTGGTCGAGCAGGACTATGCATGGATCACGCAGCGCATCAAGGATGTCGCCAAGCGCCATGCCAAGGGGCGCATCGTCTCCCTGCTGGAGGGCGGCTACAACCTGCAGGCGCTGGCCCGCAGCGTGGAAGCCCACGTGCGGGTACTGGCTGACCTGTAGGAGATATCGTCATGAACGTCCGTGTGACAGACGCACCGCCACTTTTGCATACGGCCGACTCGCGCGGCGTTCACACGCTCTTACTGAACCGGCCGGCTGCCTTCAATGCCCTGAGCAGCGACATGCTGGCCGCCATACAGACGGCACTTGACACGATTGCCAGCGACACCACCGCGCGCGTCGTGGTGCTGGCCTCCAGCGGCAAGGCGTTTTGCGCCGGGCATGACCTCAAGGACATGCGAGCCCACCCTGAACTGGCGTATTACCAACGGCTTTTTGCGCAGTGCAGCCGGGTGATGCTGGCCTTGCAAAACCTGCCGGTGCCGGTGATTGCGCGGGTACACGGTCTGGCTACCGCGGCGGGCTGCCAGCTGGTGGCGCAGTGCGACCTGGCCGTCGCCGCTGGTTCCGCCAGCTTTGGCGTCAACGGTATCGATGTTGGCCTGTTTTGCGCCACGCCAAGTGTGCCGCTCAGTCGCGTGATGCCCGCCAAACAGGCGATGGAAATGCTGCTCACTGGCGAGTTCATTACCGCCGATGAGGCGCGGCTGCGCGGCCTGGTCAACCGTGTGGTGCCATTGGCCGGCCTGGATGCTGCGGTCGAGGCACTGGTGCAAACACTGTTGGGCAAGCCCAGGGAGGCGCTGGCCATGGGCAAAGCGCTTTTTTATCGCCAGCGTGAAACCGGCATCGCTGCCGCGTATCAGCTGGCCGGGCAATCCATGGCTTGCAACATGATGCATCCGGTCGCGCAGGAGGGTGTTCAGGCCTTTATCGACAAGCGCCAGCCGGACTGGTCTGCTCAATCGCCTGTTCTATCTGGTGGTCTGCCAGTCGCTAAGGCTTGATTCACTCGCCGCGTCTTTTCAGTATGGAATCGTTCTTGCCTGCCAGCTTTTTCACCCGTGCCCCTGGCGCGCAGGCCAACCCCATTGACAGCCTTGATGCTTGGTTCTCCGCCATGGCGCGCCCTGCGGCATTGATCGAGCTGGCTGTCCTGCTGGCCTGCGGGCTGGCGACCTGGCTGGTCGTGCGGCGTGCTCGCAAAGCGTTCGGTGCCAACCATTCCTCTTCCATACTATTTGGCCGGGCGGTGGTTGATGGCGTCCTGTTTCCGTTTTTGCTGCTGCTGCTGGCCTACTGCTCCAGCCTGCTGCTGGCGCGCGCGAACGAGTTGGCGGTGTTCAAGGTTGCGATTCCGGTACTGGTGTCGCTGGCCCTGATTCGCCTGGGCGCAAAGGTGCTGCAGGCTGCGCTCAGTGACACGCCGGTGGTGCGTGCGCTGGAGCGCTCGATCTCATGGCTGGCCTGGGTTGGGGTCCTGCTCTGGCTGAGCGGGCTGTTGCCGGTGCTGCTGGACGAACTGGACCACATCAAGTGGAAGGTCGGCGGCGCCACGCTGTCGGTGCGCACCCTGCTGGAAGGCACGGTCACGGCGGGCCTGGTGATTCTCGTGACGCTCTGGATATCGTCCGCCATCGAGGCACGGCTGCTGCGTTCGGCAACCGGCGGCGAGTTGTCGCTGCGCAAGGCCGTGAGCAATGCGACCCGGGCGGTTTTGCTGTCGGTAGGCTTGCTGGTGGCGCTGTCGGCCGTGGGCATTGACCTCACGGCGCTGTCGGTGCTGGGTGGCGCCATCGGTGTGGGTATCGGCCTGGGCCTGCAAAAACTGGCAGCGAGCTATGTCAGCGGCTTTGTCATGCTGGCCGAACGCAGCGTGCGCATCGGCGACAACGTGAAGGTTGATTCCTTCGAAGGACGTATCACCGACATCAACGCCCGGTACACCGTGGTGCGCGCGCTGTCCGGCCGCGAGTCGATCGTTCCCAATGAAATGTTTATCAGCAATCGCATCGAAAACCTGTCGCTCACCGATCTGCAGGTGCTGCAGTCAACCCTGATCACCGTGGGTTACGACAGCGATGTAGATCTGGTGATGGGTCTGCTGACCGATGCAGCGCTGGGACAGGAGCGTGTATTGCGTGACCCTGCGCCCGGCGTCAATCTGACCAATTTCGCTGCCGACGGCCTGGAGTTCACGCTCAATTACTGGATGTCCGACCCTGAAAACGGCCAGCAGAATCTGCGTTCGCGGATCAATCTGGCCATCCTGAAGTCCTTGCGTGTCCATGGCATCGACATTCCTTATCCACAGCGTGTCGTGCATGGCGTCTCAGCGCCAGTGCCGCCGGCGCCGGCGCCATCAGACGGTCAGCACCGCTGACGGCATGGGGGCTGCATGCCCGCTGACAGACTTTTCGAGCAGGCGGTCTAGATTCAGACGGTCGGCCGTCTATAATAAAATAGAACGACCGTTCGTTTTTATGTTCTCTCGACTTTTGCCACGGATGGCAACCGGTTCTGCACATGAGGCCGGGCATAAAATGCAGACCACTTTACGTTAACGTCAATCATCAAACTCTGGAGCCGTGCAATGAAGGTCTTGGTCCCCGTCAAACGTGTAGTCGACTACAACGTCAAAGTCCGCGTCAAATCCGATGGCAGCGGTGTCGATATTGCCAACGTCAAGATGAGCATGAATCCGTTTGACGAGATCGCTGTGGAAGAAGCGACCCGGCTCAAGGAAAAAGGCACCGTGACTGAAGTGATTGCTGTCAGCTGCGGCGTGCTGCAGTGCCAGGAGACCTTGCGCACCGCCATGGCGATTGGCGCTGACCGCG
Source organism: Polaromonas sp. (assembly GCA_028291985.1). Taxonomy (GTDB): domain Bacteria; phylum Pseudomonadota; class Gammaproteobacteria; order Burkholderiales; family Burkholderiaceae_C; genus Polaromonas. The sequence goes on from JAQGNE010000092.1 coordinate 29,684, forward strand.
CGATCCTGGTCGAAACCACAGAAGAGCTGCAACCCCTGGCGGTAGCCAAGCTGCTCAAGGCGTTGGTCGAAAAGGAGCAGCCACAACTCGTCATCCTGGGCAAGCAGGCGATTGATGACGACTGCAACCAGACCGGCCAGATGCTGGCAGCGCTGCTGGGCTGGCCCCAGGCAACATTCGCCTCGAAGGTGGAGCTGAACGGCGACAAGGTTCATGTCACCCGCGAAGTTGATGGCGGCTCGGAAACGCTAGCTCTAAGCCTGCCCGCTATCGTTACCACCGATCTGCGCCTGAACGAGCCCCGTTACGTCACGCTGCCCAACATCATGAAGGCGAAGAAAAAGCAGCTTGACAACCTCAAGCCGGAAGATCTGGGCGTGGATGTCAAGCCGCGCATCAAGACCCTCAAGGTCAGTGAGCCGCCCAAACGCAGCGCGGGCATCAAGGTGGCCGATGTCACGGCACTTGTGGACAAGCTCAGGAACGAAGCAAAAGTGATTTGACGTCAGGCGCAAATCATCCCCGCGAAGGCGGGGATCCCTTCACTTTCCAAAGGAATTCATCATGGCCTCTTTAGTCATTGCAGAACACGACAACAACTCCGTCCGCCCGGCAACCCTTAACACCGTCACAGCTGCTGTCCAGTGCGGTGGCGAGGTGCATGTGCTGGTGGCCGGCAAAGGCGCGCAGGCCGCAGCCCGGGCGGCATCGCAAATCGGCGGTGTCGCCAAGGTGCTGCATGTCGAGGGCGATCATTTCGAGCATGGCCTTGCGGAAAACATGGCGGCGCAAGTCATCGCCATCGCTTCGGCGTATTCGCACATCCTGTTTCCGGCCACGGCCTCTGGCAAGAACATCGCACCGCGGGTGGCCGCGATGCTGGATGTGGGCCAGATTTCTGACATCACCAAGGTCGAGTCACCCGACACTTTCGAGCGCCCCATTTATGCCGGCAATGCGATTGCTACCGTGCAGAGCGCCGATGCGGTCAAGGTGATCACCGTTCGTACCACCGGTTTCGATGCAGCGCCCGCCAGCGGCGGCAGCGCAGCCATTGAAACCCCGGCTGGCGTCAATGACAGCGGCAAGTCAACCTTTCTCGGCTCTGAAATCGCCAAGAGCGACCGCCCTGAACTGACAGCAGCCAAGATCATTGTGTCTGGCGGCCGCGCGCTGGGCTCTGGCGAGAAATTCACTGAAGTCATGACCCCGCTGGCGGACAAGCTGGGCGCCGCGCTTGGCGCGTCGCGCGCTGCGGTGGACGCAGGCTACGCGCCGAACGACTGGCAGGTCGGCCAAACCGGCAAGATTGTGGCGCCGCAGCTGTACATCGCAGCCGGTATCAGCGGCGCTATCCAGCACCTGGCTGGCATGAAGGATTCCAAAGTTATTGTGGCCATCAACAAGGACCCGGAAGCGCCGATTTTCAGCGTGGCTGACTACGGCCTGGAGGCCGACCTGTTTGCGGCCGTGCCAGAGCTGACCGCCGCACTCTGATTCTGCAGGCGCGCCGTGCGCCGGGGTGCCGCGGCGCACCGGCGCCATGACAGAGCTCGCAACTTTTGGCGGGCTCTTTTTTGGCCGGTGCCCCGGGTAAGCAGGCGACGGCGGTTGAATCTCTTTTCACATCAGTATTCGAGACAAACATGAGCTACAAAGCCCCCCTCAAAGACATGCTGTTCAACATCCGGTATCTGGCCAATATTGAGCAGATTGCGCAGATCCCCGGCTTTGAAGAAGCGGGCTTTGATACTGCTCAGGCCGTCCTGGAAGAGTGCGCCAAGTTCAATGAAGGCGTGTTGTCACCGCTCAACTGGGAAGGCGATAAAAATCCGTCGAGCTGGAAAGACGGCGTTGTCACCACCACGCCCGGTTTCAAGGAAGCTTTTAGGCAGTATGCAGAAGGTGGCTGGCAGGGCTTGCAGCATCCGGTCGATTTTGGCGGGCAGGGCCTGCCCAAAACCATTGGTGCGGCATGCGGCGAGATGCTCAACTCAGCCAACATGAGTTTTGCCCTGTGCCCCTTGCTGAGCGACGGCGCTATCGAAGCATTGTTGACCGCAGGCTCGGACCAGTTGAAATCTGTCTACCTCGAAAAACTGGTGCAGGGTCAATGGACCGGCACCATGAACCTGACCGAGCCGCAGGCCGGCTCTGACCTGGCGATGGTGCGCAGCCGCGCCGAGCCGCAGGGCGACGGCAGCTACAAGGTCTTTGGCACCAAGATATACATCACCTACGGTGAGCATGACATGGCCGAGAACATCGTGCACCTGGTGCTGGCCCGCGTTACAGGCGCGCCTGAAGGCGTCAAGGGCATCAGCCTTTTTGTCGTGCCGAAGTTCATGGTCAATGGCGATGGCTCACTGGGTGCACGCAATGATGTGCATTGCGTCAGCATCGAGCACAAGCTGGGCATCAAGGCATCGCCAACAGCCGTGCTGCAGTTCGGCGACAAGGGCGGCGCAGTCGGCTACCTGGTCGGCGAGGAAAACCGCGGCCTGGAATACATGTTCATCATGATGAACTCGGCCCGTTATGCAGTTGGCATGCAAGGCATTGCGATTGCCGAACGTGCCTACCAAAAGGCGGTGGCCTTTGCCAAGGACCGCGTGCAGAGCCGCCCGGTCGACGGCTCCATCAAGGCCAGCGCGCCCATTATTCACCACCCGGACGTCAAGCGCATGCTGATGACGATGCGTGCCTATACCGAGGGCTGCCGGGCCATGGCCTCGGTCGCTGCCGCCGCCTACGACGCGTCGCACCATCATCCGGATGCCGATGTACGCAAGCAGAACACGGCTTTCTATGAGTTCATGGTGCCGCTGGTCAAGGGCTACAGCACCGAGATGAGCCTGGAGGTCACGTCGATGGGCGTGCAGGTGCATGGCGGCATGGGTTTCATTGAAGAGACCGGCGCCGCGCAGTACTACCGCGATGCCAAAATCTTGACGATCTATGAGGGCACCACCGCTATCCAGGCCAATGACCTGGTGGGCCGCAAGACTGCCCGTGATGGGGGCCAGACCGCCAAGGCCATTGCCAGCCAGATCGAACAGACCGAACAAGACCTGGTCCAGCAAGGCAACCCCGATGCGCTGGCCTGCGCCGCGCGCCTGAAAGTCGCACGGCAGGCACTGCTGGATGTCATCGAGTTCGTTGTGTCAAAGGTCAAGTCAGACCCGAACGCGGTATTTTCGGGCAGCGTCCCGTACCTGATGCTGGCTGGCAACGTCGTGGCAGGCTGGCAAATGTCGCGCGCCTTGCTGGTGGCGCAAGACCAGCAGGCGCAAGGTGCGGAGGCTGATTTCATGAAGGCGAAGATTACGACAGCACGCTTTTACGCCGACCATCTGTTGACCAAGGCACCGGGTATGCGCGACAGCATTGTGGAGGGCGCGGATAGCGTGACAGCGTTGGCGCTCGAGTCCTTTTAAGGGCGGACGGCAACTGGGGGCCTTGCCTGGATTGTTAATTATTTGCTATGTATAGCATAGCTGATAGGCCTTGTGTGTGTTGGGCTAGAGTCATTTTTGTTCATAAAAACTGAAAAACGGAGCCTTCATGTCGAAACTGCCCGGCGCGCTTGCCAACCTTCCGCTGCCCATCATTGGCTCGCCTCTTTTCATCATCAGCAACCCCAGGCTGGTGATCGCGCAGTGCATCTCTGGCGTGGTGGGATCGATGCCGGCACTCAATGCCAGGCCAGCCGCGCAGCTTGAGGAGTGGCTGATCGAAATCACCGAGGCGCTGGCCGCTTACAACCAGGCCAATCCCGACAAGCCTGCGGCTCCCTTTGCCATCAACCAGATCGTTCACAAGTCCAATGACCGGCTGGAGCACGACATGGCGCTGTGCGTCAAGTACAAGGTGCCCATCATCATCACCAGCCTGGGTGCGCGGGAAGATATCAATGCCGCTGCGCACAGCTATGGCGGCGTGGTGCTGCACGACATCATCAACAACAAGCATGCGCGCAAGGCGATTGAAAAAGGCGCCGACGGCCTCATTGCCGTAGCGGCGGGCGCCGGCGGACATGCCGGCGTAAAAAGCCCTTTTGCGCTGATCCAGGAAATCCGCCAGTGGTTTGACGGCCCGGTGGCCTTATCCGGGGCGATTGCCTCTGGCGGGGCAGTGCTGGCTGCGCAGGCAATGGGCGCTGACTTTGCCTACATAGGCTCGGCCTTCATCGCGACCGAAGAGGCCCGCGCGAGCGACGCCTACAAGCAGGCCATTGTGGACAGCAACTCCGACGATATCGTCTACAGCAACCTCTTTACCGGCGTGCATGGCAATTATTTGGCGCCGTCGATCCGGGCGGCTGGCATGGACCCGGAGAACCTGCCGGTTAGCGACCCCAGCAGCATGAATTTTGGTGGCGACAAGTCCAAGGCCTGGAAGGATATCTGGGGCTGCGGGCAGGGCATCGGCACGGTGAGCAGGGTGCAGACCGCAAGCGAATTCATCGGCCAGCTCAAGCGTGAATACCAAAGTGCATTGCAGCGGATTGTTGCTTGAGGACCGGGCAACGGTTTTAGCGCAACTTGCGCCACAGGGTGGTGCGGCTGATGCCCAGTATTTGTACGGCGGCTTCTTTGTCGCCGCCGCACGCCTGCAGCACGCTGCGCGCGCGTTGAGCCTCGTGCTCGCGGCGGGTCTGGGGCAATGAATGCTCGGTTGACAGCTGGCCCGGCGCCGTATCAGGTCCTGCCTCTTGCACCGATGGGCGTGAAGCGCCCAGCAACGCCGCCACGGCCGGCGTGCGCGGTGCGGCCTGCTCGATGAGGCAGGCCATGGCGATCCGCTCGGCAACATTTTCCAACTCCCGTACATTGCCCGGCCAGGGGTGCCCGCGAAGAACGGGCAGGGCTGCCTGGAGCGCCTCGGCCGCTAGGTGTCCCACGCTGGCGCGCACCAGCGCGGCGGGAATCAGCATCGCAGCCAGAGCGTCCAGGTCTTCCGGCCTTTCGCGCAGCGGCGGCACTACCACCTCCAGGATGTAAAGGCGATAGAACAAATCTTCGCGAAAACTACCTTGTCCGACCATGGCGAACAGGTCGCGGTGGGTAGCCGCGATGATGCGCACGTCCACCGGGATGGCATCCACGCCGCCGACGCGGGTGATTTCTTTTTCCTGCAGGGCGCGCAACAAGCGGGTTTGCAACTGCAGCGGCATTTCCCCCACTTCGTCCAGAAACAGCGTGCCACCGTTTGCTGCCTCAAAAAGCCCGGCCTTGCCATGGCGGCGGGCGCCGGTGAAGGCGCCTTCCTCGTAGCCGAACAGCTCACTCTCCAGCAGGTTGGGCGGAAACGCACCGCAGTTGAGCGCCACGAAGGCCTGCTGACGCCGCCGGCTCGCCTGGTGAATGCCTTGGGCGACCACTTCTTTGCCGGAGCCGCTTTCGCCTCGTATCAATACCGTCGCATCACTGCTGCGCGCCAGTGCCTCGCAGCGCTTGACCACCGCCTGCATGGCCGGTGACACGGCAACCAGTTGGTCGAGCGTGTAACGCGCCGTGTTGGCGCGGCGATGGCTGCGTGCACGCAAGCGGCTGACCGCGTTCTCCAGCGGGCCAGGCGCATGCAAGGTGAAAACTGCGCCGGTCTGGGTGTCGGCGTCATGCAGCGGCACGCAGTCGACGACGACCGAGCGACCTTGCAACTCGTCCACGCGGCCCAGCTCGGCCGCGCCGTGGCTCAGCACCTCACCGGGCAGCAGGCCGGAAAACACCTGCTGCAGCGGTGTGCCCACGGTGCCTTCAATGGCGCGCCCGGCCATGCGGGCCGCAGCCGGGTTGATGGTGGTGATGCGCCCACGCATGTCAACTGCCACCACGCCGTCGCTCAGATGCCGGATGACCGAATCGAGTTGTGTGCGTTGCGACTTTTCCTCGCGCTGCGCCAGGGCAATTGCAATGGCGTCTTCCACCGCATGGCGTACCGAATCGGTCGAATAGAGGAAGACGCCGGTGAGTCCCGCCTGCTGGGCCAGGTCGGCCACCATGCCCGCGCCTACCACGACCTGCACGCCCAAGGCGGCCAGCTCTTGCACGCGCAGCCGGGCGTCTTCAGCCGTTTCGTAAGCGCGGAATTGGAGATCGATTGCAAACCGCTGGGCGAAGCGGATCAGCTCTGCTGAGACTTCGCGGTGCAAAACGACCGCAATGCGGTCAGACAGCGCCCGTGCATTGCACAGCGCCGTCATGAGGTCATAGCCCCCCACTTTCACCAGCACCACTGGAATACTCAGCTGGCTGCGCAAATAGGATCCATTGGAACCCGAGGCGAGCACCACGTCGCAGCGCTGCCGGGCGATCTGGCCCCGCACATGCGCCAGGGCTTGATCAAATGCGAGGTGGGCTACCTCAACGCGCGCACGTGCAGAAACATCGGGAGCCACCGCGCGAAAAATCTCAATCAGCCGGTAGCCGCTGATGGCGCAGATGACGGGCTCGATAGTGTTGCGTGGCGATCTGGCTGCACTGAAGTGTTTCATGTACTCATCCTAGCAACAGTTCATTGGTGAATAAAAAGTGTTTCAATAATGAAATAATTTTTTGGATGCCCGTTGCGGTCAAGAAAAAACCTCAATGAAATCAACATTCCTTTGAAAAAAGGTCATGCGTCGTGCTGCTGGCATGTGCATTGCTCCACAGCATTCCACGTAGTCCTGCAGCGCGCAGAGACACGGAAGACCATTTCAACGATCAGGAGACAAGCCTCATGAAGATTCAATCCGCTCTTGCAACGGCTCTGTGCACCGTCCTGTCATGGGCCGCCCCGGCGGTTCACGCTGCCGACACCGACCCATATCCCAACCGTCCTATCAAGCTGGTGGTGGGCTTTGCCGCGGGTGGCAGCTCCGACACTGTCGCCCGCATCCTCGCGCCGCGTTTGGCGGATGTGCTCAAGCAAAACGTGGTGATCGACAACAAGCCCGGTGCGGGCGGCAACATTGCCTCGGACTTTCTGGTCAAGGCGCCAGCCGATGGTTACACCGTGATGCTCGGCACCATTGGTTCACTGGCCGTCAACCAGCACCTGAACAAGCTCGCCTACAACCCTGTCGCCGACATGGCCGCACTGTCGATGGCTGTGGTTTTCAGCAATGTCCTGGTCGTTAACTCCAGCAGCCCGGTACGCTCGCTGGATGACTACATCCGGCTTGGCAAGGTGCCCAATTCAACGTTGTCGTTTGGTTCATCGGGAATTGGCGGCAGCGGTCATCTGGCGGGAGAGTTGCTGAAGTCCGCAGCCGGTCTGAACAACCAACACATTGCGTACCGCGGCGGGGGACCGGCCATGAATGATCTGGTAAGCGGCACCTTGGCATCGATCTTCTCCAGCCCCACCGATGCCTTGCAATTTATCCAGGCCGGAAAGCTCCGCGCCATTGCCACGACTGGCAGCAAACGCCTGGACGTATTGCCCCAAGTACCGACGATTGCCGAATCAGGCTTTCCCGGTTTTGAGGCCATCAACTGGTACGCATTCACCGCGCCGCAGCGCACACCTGCCGATGCGGTGCAGCGCTTGAACGCCGCTATTGTCAGTGTGCTCAACGAGCCCGGCGTGATTGCCCAGTTGCGCAAGCTGGGGCTGGAGCCTACCTCGAGTTCGCCTGAAGAGGCGGCGCGCTACATCAAAGCCGAGAGCGAGAAGTGGGGCGTCCTCGTGCGCAAAGCCGGCATCAAGAGTGAATGACAGCGGGACTTGGCCTACATGAACGCAACCATTGCTGAAAAAATCCTGGCTCGGCATGCCGGGCTTGACGTGGTACACGCCGGCGACATTGTGATTGCCAATGTGGACTTCGCCATGGTCCACGATGCCCGAGCGCACAACACCATTCGCATGGTGGACAAGATGGGCCAGTCCGGTACCACGCGCCTGCCCTTTGCGAGCAAAACCGCCTGGGTTCTGGACCATTACTCGCCGCCGCCCACGTTGGAAGCCGCGCAAACCCACACGGAGATGCGCCGCTTTGCGGACGAGCATGGCAGCGTGCTCTACGACATCGGCGATGGAATTTGCCACCAGGTGCTGCCTGAAGGCGGCCACCTGACTTGCGGTGATTTGATCGTGGGCACTGACACGCACTCCGTCACTTACGGCGCCTTCAATGCCTTCGGCACCGGTATCGAGGGCACTGACGTGAGTGCGGTCATGGCTACCGGAAAAATCTGGTTGCGCGTGCCTGAGTCGGTGCGTGTACAGCTCAATGGCCGATTGCAGCCCGGCGTCTGGGCCAAGGACATCACGCTTTACATGCTGGGCCGCTACGGCGCAGAAGGCCTGAACTACCGCGCTATCGAGTACGTGGGCTCGGCCGTGCAGGCAATGGAAATCGATGATCGCATGACGCTGGCCAACCACGCTGCCGAACTTGGTGCCAAGGCCGCGCTGATGGAAGCCGACGACAAAACTATCCGGTGGCTGGCAGCGCATCGCGCCAAGCCGCCGCAAGCCGTATTTGCTGATCCAGGTGCGGCGTATGCCGACCGCATCCAGATCGACGCCAGTGCGCTCACCCCGCAAGTGGCGCGGCGCCATGCCGTGGATGACGTCGTCGCTGCGTCCGAAGTCATCGGACAGAAGATCAACTTTGCGCTGATCGGCACCTGCACCAATGGCCGGCTCGATGACATGAGGCAAGCTGCGGCGATCCTCAAAGGCAGGCGCCTTGCCAAGGGCGTGCGCATGATCATCACGCCCGCCTCGCGGCAGATTTATCTGGCTGCGGCACGCGAAGGCCTGATTGAAGCGTTGACAGAAGCCGGCGCCTCGGTCGAGGCCGCCGGTTGCGGCACCTGCGTTGGCATCACCAACCATTTGATCCCCGGCGACAGGGAAGTGGTGATTTCCAGCGCCAACCGTAATTTCAAGGGACGCCTGGGCAACCACGATGCAGAAATCTGGCTCGGCTCTGCCGCTACCGTGGCGGCATCTGCTCTAACTGGTTATGTGACCGATCCACGCACCGTGGAAGGCGGACAGTGGGAGGCATCGCATGCTTGAGGCATCGACAGACATCCTGCGCGGGCCTTGCTTTGTGCTGGGCGATGACGTCAACACGGACCTGAATTGTTCAGGCAAATACCTGCCGGGCAAGGATGAAGCCTATATTGCGGCGCAGGCGTTTGAAGCCATCTCGCCCGGCTTTGCGCAGCGCTTTCAGCCCGGGGGCATCATTGTCGCCGGCAAACACTTCGGCATCAATTCCTCGCGTGAGCAGGCAGCTCACATCTTGCGACGCATGGGGGTGGCCGCCATCGTGGCGCCGTCTTTTGGTCGGCAGTTTTTTCGCAACGCGATCAATAACGGCCTGTCCGTTCTGGAATGGAATACGGCCGGCGTCACCGCTTCTGATACCCTGTTGATCGACCTGCACGCAAACAGCTTGCAAGTGGTGGGTAGCCCCACGGTGCACGCGCTTAGCGTCATGCCGCCGGCGATACGGGCCATCCTGCGCGAAGGGGGACTGATTCCCTTTTTGCGCAAGTACCCTGACTGGGAGGTGCCAGCATGACAGCAGCCAGTACCCGCGCGTCTGCAGGTCCCGGCCGCGCCACGCGGTTGCGCCAGCAGCTGCGAGAGCGATTGGCCCACGCGCGGCTGGGAGGCCCTGCCGTCATTGCGCCCGGCATTTATGACGGCTACGGCGCCCGCATGGTGGCGCAGACAGGGTTCGAAGCGGCCTACATGACAGGCAATGGTGTTTCGGCGTGCCTGTTGGGCAGGCCTGATGTGGGTCTGGTGGACCTGACGCTGATGTCTGGCCATGCCCGCCGGCTGGCCGCTTGCATCGATTTGCCGCTGCTGTGTGACGCCGACACGGGCTATGGCGGCGTTGTCGGTGTGCGCCGCTGCGTTGAAGAGTTTGAAGCTGCGGGCGTGGCTGGCATTCATATTGAAGACCAGGCTTCGCCCAAGCGCTGCGCGCAATTGCCCGGCGCACGTGAGGTGCTGCCCTTCAAATCGGCAGTGGCCAAGATTGAAGCTGCCGTGGCGGCATGCAGTGATCCGGGTTTTCTTGTCATTGGACGAACCGACAGCGCGGCTTCCTGCGGGATTGACGAGGCCATCGCCCGTGCGCGGGCTTTCGAAGCCGCGGGCGCTGCCGCCGTGTTCGTGGAGCTCAAGGGCCACGCGGGAATCCTGGACGACATCCGACGGGTGGCAGACGCGCTGACCATTCCCTGCATGGTCAACATCGACGCCGGTGGACCACTTGCTGGGCTGCACACCAGTGCCTTGCACACCTATGGCATTGCGCTGGCGATTTATCCATCACTCGTTCGCAGCAGCGTCGGTTTTGCAATGCGCGGCGCGCTGCAGCACTTGCTGAAGGACGGCTCTACCTCTGCCGCTCGCGCCCGCATGCTCAGTTCCAGCGAATACAACGACTGCCTGGGTCTGCCGGAAGTCGAGCGGTGGGAGCTCCGGTTTCCCGAGTAGTTGCGAAATTTAAACCGTCTGATAGACTGTATGAAAATACAGTTCTTCCATGACCGACTTCATTTTCCCGCTGCATCTCATCAAAGGACGTGGCACGGCCACGCGGCTGGCGCACCGGTTTGAAAAAGAGCAGCGCGTTGCCTGCGATGACGGCTGGGGCACGCTTGACGATCTGCAAAGTGAAGCAGGAGACACCCCTCCCCTGGCAACCGAGGTGAGGTTTGAAGATGCCCGCAGCGCCATTAGCCGTAACGATTCTCCCGATATTCACTTTGACTATGCGGTAAATCCCTACCGCGGCTGCGAGCATGGTTGCGTCTACTGCTATGCGCGGCCTACGCACAGCTACTTGAACCTGTCGCCAGGGCTTGATTTCGAAACCCGGCTGATTGCCAAGCGCAACATTGCCGCCGTGCTGCGCGCCGAGCTGGCAAAACCCAGCTATGTGCCCAAGATGATCAATATCGGCTCAGCGACCGACTGCTATCAGCCCGTGGAGCGTGAATTGCGCTTGACGCGCGGGCTCATCGAGCTGATGCAGGAACTTCGCCATCCCTTCTCGCTGGTCACCAAATCGTCCGGCGTCGAGCGTGACCTTGATTTATTGGCGCCGCTGGCCACTGCCAGGCTCGCGGCGGTTTACATCACCCTCACCACGCTGGACGGCGAGCTGGCGCGCAAGCTGGAGCCACGCGCCTCGGCCCCCCACCGCCGGTTGCGTACCATCCGCGCGCTGGCCGATGCAGGGGTGCCGGTCGGGGTCAGCCTGGCACCGCATATTCCCTTTGTGACGGACGACATGGAGCAGGTGCTCAAGGCTGCCTGGGAGGCAGGTGCGCGGTCAGCTTTCTACCACGTGCTGCGCCTGCCCTGGGAAGTAGCGCCACTCTTCAAGCAGTGGCTGGCCCTTCACTACCCGCAACGGGCAGCGCGCATCATGGCTCGGATCCATGACATGCACGGCGGAAAAGATTACGACGCCGATTTCGCTACCCGCATGAAAGGCAGCGGCCCGTGGGCTGACATGGTTCGTCAGCGATTTGCAAGGGCTGCCGGCCACCTGGGCTTCAACCGGGAGCGAATCGAGCTGGACATTCGCCAGTTTGTGCAACCCTCGGCGGAGGGGCAGGCGCGACTTTTCGACGAGGACCGCAGTTGAGACGTCTGTTTTTATGCGCTCAACTGACGAGCGTGGTGCTTCAGGTGGTCCTCGATGAAGCTCGCTATAAAGTAGTAACCGTGGTCATACCCCGGATGATGGCGCAGCTGAAGGGGTTGGCCAGCCGTTCGACAGGCGGCTTCAAATGACTGGGGGTGTAGCTGTTCTTGCAGGAATTTGTCGGCCAGGCCCTGGTCGATCAGGATGCCGGCAGGGTACGGCGCATGCTGCAAGGCACTCATCAGCGCGCTTGCGTCGTGTGCGGCCCAGGTAGATTCCTCCGAACCCAGATAGCCCGTGAAGGCCTTGCGACCCCACGGGCATTGGCTGGGCGCGCAAATCGGCGCGAAGGCCGAAACAGATTGGAACAGGTCTGTATGCCTAAGCGCCAGCGTCAGCGCCCCGTGCCCCCCCATCGAATGGCCGAAGATGCCCATGCGCTCAGCATCGAGGGATAAAGCCGAACTTGCTATCGGGAGCAATTCTCGGGTGATGTAGCTTTCCATGCGGTAATGCGTTGACCAGGGCGCCTTTGTCGCGTCGAGGTAGAAACCGGCGCCCAGACCGAAATCCCAAGCGTCGCTTTCGCCTGGTACGTTGGCGCCGCGGGGGCTGGTGTCCGGCGCAATCAGCGCAATCCCCAGTTCCGCGGCCATGCGCTGGGCGCCGGCCTTGATCATGAAGGTTTCTTCGTTGCAAGTAAGGCCCGCCAGGTAAAGCAGCCCAGGTACCGCGCCATTTGCACTCTGCGGCGGCAGAAAAACCGAAAACCGCATCAGCAGGCCAATCTCGCGTGAATCGTGCCGGTAAAAGCGCTGGCTGCCGCCAAAACAGGCGTGCTCACTGAGCAGTTCGAGCGATGAGGTGTTCATTCTTACTATGATTTCAGGAGCTAATACTGCCCAGCAGTAAAGGGCAAGAGGTCGATTTGTTCAATAAATCACGACGCCTCGTATCGATTCGCCGCGTTTCATCAGGTCAAAGCCTTGGTTGATGTCTTCCAGCGGCATGGTGTGGGTGATCAGGTCGTCAATGTTGATCTTGCCTTCCATGTACCAGTCAACAATCTTGGGCACGTCGGTGCGGCCACGAGCGCCGCCAAAAGCAGAGCCTTCCCATTTGCGCCCCGTCACCAGCTGGAAGGGACGGGTAGAAATCTCGGCGCCCGCTTCGGCTACACCGATGATGATGCTGCGGCCCCAGCCCTTGTGCGTGCATTCCAGGGCTTGGCGCATCACTTTTGTATTACCGATGCACTCGAAGCTGTAGTCCGCCCCGCCATCGGTCAGTTGAACGATGGCATCGACCACGTTCTCGGTTTCCTTCGGGTTGATGAAATGCGTCATGCCGAACTGGCGCGCCATGGCTTCGCGCTCGGGGTTCAAGTCCACACCGATGATCTTGTCGGCGCCCACCATCTTGGCGCCCTGGATGACATTCAGGCCAATGCCGCCCAGGCCGAACACCACCACATTGGCGCCGGCCTCGACTTTAGCGGTGAACAACACCGCGCCTATGCCGGTGGTCACGCCGCAGCCGATGTAGCAGACCTTGTCGAAGGGTGCGTCCTCGCGGATCTTAGCCAGCGAGATCTCCGGCGCCACCGTGTAGTTGCTGAACGTGCTGGTGCCCATGTAGTGAAAGATCGGTTTGCCGTCCAGGCTGAAGCGGGAGGTCGAATCGGGCATCAGGCCCTTGCCCTGGGTGCCCCGAATCAATTGGCAGAGGTTGGTCTTGCGCGACAGGCAGAACTTGCACTGCCGGCATTCCGGCGTGTACAGCGGAATGACATGGTCGCCCTTTTTGAGCGTGGTCACGCCGGGGCCGACGTCGACCACGACGCCCGCACCCTCATGGCCGAGGATGGCCGGAAAGATGCCTTCCGGGTCAGCACCCGAGAGCGTGTAATAGTCGGTGTGGCAAATTCCGGTGGCCTTGATTTCGACGAGTACTTCGCCAAACCTGGGTCCGTCCAAGTCAACCGTTTCAATGCTCAAGGGCTTGCCGGAAGTCCAGGCAACAGCGGCTTTTGTTTTCATGGTGGTACTGTAAAAAAGATGGGATTTTAGGGTCGTGGGTTCACTATAAAGGACCCAAAATTGATGGGCTGATTCATTCGTCCCGTGAGCCCGCAGCACGAAAGGACATATCAAGCCGCAACAGCCGTGCAAGCCTATTACAAAGCACAGGGCCGTCGGCATGCGGCTGCGTCATGACTGCCACCCCATCAGCATATTTACAAGGTATTTTGCTATCCAAAAACAGCAAAAAAAGCCGGAACGAGTCCGGCCATGTAAATTCCGGGCCACCCGTGGCCCGTTGGCTGCCGGTCAGGCGCTGAAGAAGTTTTTCAGCTTGTCGGCCCAGCCATCTTCGCTTGGCGAATGCTTGGAGCCGCCTTTTTTCAGCGATTCGTCAAACTCCTTGAGCAGCTTGCGCTGGTGCTCGGTCAGCTTGACCGGCGTCTCGACCGTGATGTGGCAGTACAGGTCGCCCGGGTAGCTGGACCGCACGCCCTTGATGCCCTTGCCCCGCAGCCTGAACTGCTTGCTGGCCTGGGTACCTTCCGGAATATCGATGGCTGCCTTGCCCGCCAGCGTCGGCACTTCAATCTCACCACCCAGAGCCGCCGTGGTGAAGCTGATCGGCACCGCGCAATGCAGGTCATCGCCATCGCGCTCGAAGATGTCATGCTTCTTCACGCGAATCTCGATGTACAGGTCGCCGGGCGGCCCGCCATTGGTGCCCGGCTCGCCATTACCGGTTGAGCGGATGCGCATGCCGTCGTCGATGCCTGCCGGAATCTTGACCTCAAGCGTCTTGTTGGTCTTGGTTTTTCCTACGCCATGGCAGGTCACGCAAGGCTCGGGAATCAGCTTGCCGGTTCCCTTGCACTGCGGGCAGTTCTGTTGCACGCTGAAAAAGCCCTGGCGCATCTGCACCACGCCGTGTCCGTGGCAGGTGGTGCAACTCACCACCTTGGTGCCGGGTTTCGCGCCAGACCCCTTGCAGGTGTTGCAGTCATCCCAGCTTGGAATGCGAATCTGCGCCTCCTTGCCGGTGGCAGCTTCTTCCAGCGTGACCTCCATCGCATAACTCAGGTCGCCGCCGCGAAAGACCTGCCGGCCACCGCGCTGCTGGCTGCCGCCGCGCTGCTGCCCGCCAAACACATCGCCAAAGATATCGCCGAAGGCTTCGGCGAACCCGCCAAAGCCTTCCGCGCCGGGGCCGCCACCCCGCATGTTCGGGTCCACGCCGGCGTGGCCGTACTGGTCATAGGCCGCGCGCTTCTGATCGTCCGACAGCATCTCGTAGGCTTCCTTGGCCTCCTTGAATTTCTCTTCGGCTGCCTTGGCGCTGTCACCCTGGTTGCGGTCCGGGTGATGCTTCATCGCCAGTTTGCGATAGGCCTTCTTGATGTCCTCGTCGCTTGCGTTCTTTGGAACGCCGAGGGTGTCGTAGTAGTCTTTTTTTGCCATGTCGGTAGGGAGAAATCTTCGTTAACAAAGGACGCCTGCTGGGGCAACAGCGGCATCAGGCTGGGCTGCAGCCAGCGTGCTTTCAAAAAAGCCGGAAACAGCAAGCACAACATGCAAAAAGCGGAAAACCGCTTGTTTCAGGTTTTCCGCTCGGCGTACCACTTGGTGTACTTCTCAGCGCTGGGGGCAGTCAGCGGACAGACGCATGTCAGCCCTTCTTGACTTCCTTAACCTCGGCGTCCACCACATTGTCGTCCGCTTCAGGCTTGGCGGCAGTTTGCTGGTTGGCATCGGGTGCCTCGCCGCCAGCGCCGGCCTTGGAGGCTTCCATGTCAGCGTACATCTTCTCGCCAAGCTTCTGGCTGGCTTCCATCAGAGCTGCGTTCTTGGCATCGATGGCTTCCTTGCTGTCGCCCTTGAGTGCCTCTTCCATGTCCTTGATGGCGGTCTCGATTTTTTCCTTCTCGCCCGCATCCAGCTTGTCACCGTACTCGGTCAGCGACTTGCGCACGCTGTGCACCATGGCTTCGGCATTGTTTTTGGCCTGCACGAACTCGACTTTTTTCTTGTCGTCTTCCGCGTTCAGCTCGGCATCCTTCACCATTTGCTGGATTTCGGCTTCAGACAAGCCAGAGTTGGCCTTGATGGTGATCTTGTTTTCCTTGCCGGTGCCCTTGTCCTTGGCGCCTACATGCAGGATGCCGTTGGCGTCGATGTCGAACGACACCTCAATCTGTGGCGTGCCGCGCGCTGCTGGTGGAATGCCTTCCAGGTTGAACTCGCCCAGCGCCTTGTTGCCCGATGCAATTTCGCGCTCGCCCTGAAACAACTTGATCGTCACTGCCGGCTGGTTGTCTTCAGCGGTCGAGAAGGTCTGCGCGAACTTGGTCGGGATGGTCGTGTTCTTCACGATCATCTTGGTCATCACGCCACCCATCGTCTCGATGCCGAGCGACAACGGCGTCACGTCGAGCAGCAGCACGTCGGTGCGATCACCGGACAGCACCTGGCCTTGAATGGCAGCGCCGACAGCCACGGCTTCATCGGGGTTCACGTCCTTGCGTGGCTCCTTGCCGAAGAATTCCTTGACCATCTCCTGGACCTTGGGCATGCGGCTCTGGCCACCGACCAGGATCACGTCATGGATGTCCGCCACGCTGATGCCGGCGTCCTTGATGGCCATGCGGCAAGGGGCGATGGTGCGCTCCAGCAGGTCGTCCACAAGCGCTTCGAGCTTGGCGCGCGTCAGCTTGACCAGCAGGTGCTTCGGACCGGTTGCGGGGTCGTGCGCGATGTACGGAATGTTGATTTCGGTCGCTGCGCTGCTCGACAGTTCGATCTTGGCCTTTTCAGCCGAATCCTTCAGGCGCTGCAGTGCCACGACGTCCTTCGACAGGTCGATGCCGCTGTCCTTCTTGAACTCGGCTGCGATGTAGTCGATCACGCGCTGGTCGAAGTCTTCGCCGCCGAGGAAGGTATCGCCGTTGGTCGACAACACTTCGAATTGCTTCTCGCCATCGACATCGGCAATCTCGATGATCGAGATGTCGAAGGTGCCGCCGCCG
>JAQGNE010000029.1 GCA_028291985.1 Polaromonas sp.
TATAGCCCCAAATGTTATAAAAATTCAAGACAACACCGCAGCACCGGTACAGCTGGCCAGCGGCTGGCAACGCTGGGAGCCCGGCCGTGTCGAGCAGCTGACGGCGCAGGGCCAGAATGTATTCGTCGACTTCACCGCCGCCTGGTGCGTCACCTGCCAGTACAACAAAAAAACGACGTTGTCGAACGCTGGCGTGCTGGCTGATTTAAAGACCAAGAACGTCGTGCTGCTGCGCGCCGACTGGACACGTCGCGACCCGGCGGTAACAGCTGCGCTGGGCCAACTGGGCCGCAGCGGGGTGCCGGTTTATGTGATCTACAAGCCCGGCCGCGCACCGGTGGTGCTGTCCGAAATTCTGTCAGTGGCCGATGTACGGGCCAAGCTCGCGCAGCTTTAGGCGCTGCCGCTGTTGCCAGACATCAGCCTTGAATTTTTGGCATCCATTTTCAAAAGGAGTCAGCCATGCGCCCGAACCGTCAGCTTCCCATGCCCGCCACCTGGGTGAGCCGCCGCGTGTTTTCTGGTGCGCTGCTCTTCAGCCCGCTGGCAATCTCGCTCGCTGTGCAGGCGCAAGGCACTGCCGCCGTCGGGCCGAAAGCGCCCGACTTCACCGCGCTCGATGCCACCGGCAAAAGCCACAAGCTAAGCGCCTTTGCGGGCAAGCGGGTGGTGCTGGAATGGACCAACCCGGGCTGCCCGTTTGTACGCAAGCATTACAGCGGCGACGCTGCCGGCAACATGCAGACCTTGCAAAATGAATTCACTGCCAAGGGCGTGGTGTGGCTGGCGTTGAACTCGACCGAGCAGGCCAGTTCTGACTACCTGGCGCCGGCCAGGCTGGCGCGCTGGATGGGCGAAAGGAAAGCGGCACCCAGCGCGGTGCTGATGGACGAGTCCGGCAAGATCGGCCAGCTGTACGGTGCCAAGACCACGCCGCACATGTACATCATCAGCCCAGCAGGTGTGCTGATGTATGCAGGTGTGATCGACAGCATTCCGTCGGCACGGCCGGACGATATCAAGACCGCGACCAACTATGTGCGCCAGGGCCTCAACGAATCGCTGGCCGGCAAACCGGTGAGCCTAGCGCAAAGCCGCGCCTATGGCTGCTCGGTCAAGTACAAGGCGTGACGCGCGCGTGCCGGCCATGACGCCCAGGCCTGCTCCGCCAGCAATGTCTGCTGCAGCGCGCATTCCCTACATCCTGAACCGTGCCCGCACGATTGCGGTGGTGGGGCTCTCGTCCAAGCCGCACCGGCCGAGCTTCAATGTGTCGGCCTATATGCAGGCACAGGGCTACCGCATCATTCCGGTCAACCCCAATGAAGCCGAGGTACTGGGCGAAAAATGCCATGCGTCGCTGGCAGAAGCTGCCGCGCATGCGCACATCGACATGGTCAACTGCTTTCGCAACAGCGAGGACATGCCCGCCATCGTCGAAGACGCCATTGCCATCGGCGCCATGGCGGTCTGGATGCAGCTGGGCATCACCCACGGCGATGCAGCGGCACGCGCCGAGGCAGCCGGCCTGCTGGTGGTGCAGAACCATTGCCTGAAGATTGACCACAGGGTGCTGCTGTCCAGCGGCATGCTCAGGTGAATGCCTGACGTTTTGGGGCGCGCTTACACCGGCTCCGCCTTCACAGGACGCATCAAAACCACTGGGCATCCTGCGTCACAGCGCTGGCTCGCGGTGTGTGTGTTTCCCCTGATGCTCGCAGCCTGCGCGGGGCCTGCGCCGGTTTTCAAAGGCCAGGCAGCGGGGGCACCAATGGGCGCCAGTGAACTGGCGCAGTCCGATGTCAACCGTGTTGTCACGCTGGCCATGCGGGACAACCTCGACAGCCTGATACGCCTGGCTGACAAGCTCTACCGCCGCAACCCCGCTGAGTGGCGCAAGTCCGGCCTCAGCAGCCGCGAAGATGCATTGGCCCGGCTGCGCAGCAGCATCCACAACCGCCTGCCCTTGCCGGAGTTGCAGGCAAAGCGCGACATACAGGCGCTGGCCCTGGTGTTGACGCCCGAGTTTGCCGGCGACCGTGTCGCGGGATTCATCAGTGCCAGTGCCGACATGCTGATCACGGCGCACGGCGGCAGCATTACGCTCTACCTGACTGACAGCCTAGACGCGCAGGCGATCTACAACGCTGCCCGCAACATGGAGATTGCGGCGTGGATTCTCGCCAGCCGGCGCAACAGCGCGGGCCAGCTGCTGTTGCTGGCCGACGAGATGGCCGGCAACGAGCGCAACCTGAGCTTCGAGCGCGAGTTTGGCAAGGTCATCGGCCGGCTCGACCTAGTTGCCATGGTGCTGACTGAAAAATACCGGCGCGCCGTGATCACCTATGTGCAGAGCTTTGCGGGCGCATCCTTTCTGCAGTTCCTGCCGGTTCGTTAGGCATCAGCTGCAGCCGGGCCGCACGGGCCAGCGATGACCATATAGGCCAGCCGTTTGCAATCGCTCATGCAGGCCGTCAGCACCGGACACGCCGTCCGGCCCAACGCAGCCCTTCATCAAAATCCTGCAAGGCAACGCCAGTAATCACCTGCCCCATGTCTGCGAACGATACGAGGCCCTGCCGTATCCGCCGCGCGACCCCGCCGAGGGGCGCCAGCGCCTGGCGCTAACCTGGCTGGAAGACCTGCCCATGATCAACACTACTGCCTTGCCGGAAAGCAGCCGTCTCGCCATGGCTTTCGCACGCTGGTGGCAGGCGCGGGCACTGGCGACGCCACGACCTTTCTGGCCGAGCAGCTGCGTGCCGTCGCCAGCGATGCAGGGGTGGTGCATCCCGACAGGAGCGAGGCCAGCATTGCCATTGCCCGGCAGCGCGCCCAGATACGCGGGCTCACCCACATCAGCTGGGTGCATGACTCGCTGCTTACCCTGCCGCAACTGGCCCACACGCTGGGCCGGTTCGGCTACATCCACTGCAGCGGCGTGCCGCATCACCTGGCCGAACCCGACCTGGGCCCGAAGGCCTTGCTCAGTGTGCTCAAGGACGACGGCGCGCTGGGGCTGATGGTCTATGCCAGCACCGGCCGCACGGGGGTTATCAGATGCAGCGATTGCTGCGCCTGGTCAATGACGGGCAGACGGATATGCAGCGCAAGATTGCCAACGCGCGCGACCTGCTGGCCAGCCTGCCGCCAACCAACGGGTTCAAGCGCAGCGAAGACCTGCACCATGACCACAAGCTGCGTGACGCCCGCATATACGACCTGCTGCTGCATGAGCAGGACCGTGCCTACACCGTGGGCGAGCTGTTCGACTGGATGAGCGATGGCCAGCCGGCAGGCCATCGCCTGCACCTGGCGTTTACCGATGTGCAGCGCGGCCTGTCGCCCTATCTGCCGCACAGGGTGCTGGGCAGCAAGCCGCCCGCCATGGCTGCTGCGCTGCGCCAGTTGCCCAGGCGGCAGCCGTATGAAAGGGCCGAGCTGATGGGCGGCAGCATCATCACCCATTCTTTATGCCACGCGCAAGCCGCGTATGGCGACGCCGCGATGGTTCCTTTTTCTATCACGAGCTGCTGGCCGGCGAGATGGCCGCACAGGTGTTTGGCACTAACCGCGGCCATCGGTTCATTCTCAACCAGCAGCATTCAGGGGTGTCGCTCAAGGTCAATCCCGGCAAATACGGCGCCAAAATGCTGGCGCTGGTCGACGGGCAAAACAGCTTTGGCGAGATTTTTGATGCGTTCAGGGCGGCGTGGAAAGGGCAAGCGGATGCGCCGGGCAACGACGCGCTGTTTGCTGACTTTGCGGAGGGTTATGAAACGTTGAATGCCTTGGAGCGTTTGTTGCTTCGGCATCCTGATGCTATGGCCTGACCTTGTTTGATGGTCGAATCGGACTGTAGCCCAATTGGGTACTTAGACTTCCGCTACTGAAGTTATAGCGTACTGAGTTTTTGCCTTTGAGGTAGTTTGTTGAGGCCTCGACTGGTTTGATGGTGTTAGTTCTCTCAATTGCTGCTGGCCGCTCTGTCGCCGCGGCTGGCGACTCACTTTCTTTTTGCTTCGCCAAAAGAAAGTGACCCAAGAGAAGGCGACCCTGCTGCTTGCGTCCCTGCACTACGCTTCGGGCAACCTGCGGTGCTCAGCAGAAGGGGCGGGGACAAGATTTGGGATCGGGATCGGGATCGGGTTTGCGTTTGCGTTTGCGTTCGATGCGAAGCGAGCCTCCCCGCTCCCGCTCCCGCCCCGTCCTGGCTGTGCCTGCGAAAGGGGCTAAAACCGGGATCAGGGCTGCAGTTGTTCGAGTCGCAGGCGAGCTCTGCAGACGCCCGGTTTTCGCCCCTGTCGCAGGTCGCCCGTAGGGCCCCAGACTGCGGGTCGCCTTTTCTTGGGTTACTTTTTTTGGCGAAGCACAAGAAAGTGACTTGCCGCGGCAACCCCCGGCCAGCAGCTTCAATACACGGCGCAAAACGACAAATCACCAGAGAGCTCAAAAAGCCGAGCCCGAACAGAACCAGCCAAAACGCTACTCTTTCTATAGCTATAACCCAAGGCGAAACCCCGGCTAGAGCCCCAAAATATCTAAAAAACGGGGCCAAACAAACGCAAAGCTGCTCTCCGGCCCAGCCACCAACGCCGATAACCCCACAAACATCACCTGAGACAATCAACCCATGTTCGCCCCTCTCCAAAACGACACATTCCTGCGCGCCTGCCTGCGCCAATCGACCCCTCACACACCGGTCTGGCTGATGCGCCAGGCCGGACGCTATTTACCCGAATACAAGGCAACCCGCGCCAAGGCCGGCAGCTTCATGGGCCTGGCTACCAACACCGACTACGCCACTGAGGTGACGCTGCAACCGCTGGAGCGCTACCCGCTCGACGCGGCCATCCTGTTCAGCGACATCCTGACCGTACCCGACGCCATGGGCCTGGGCCTGTCGTTTGCGCTGGGCGAGGGCCCCCGGTTTGCGCATCCGGTGCGTGACGAGGCTGCCGTCACCGCTCTGCGTGTGCCGGACATGAACCAGCTGCGCTATGTTTTTGATGCGGTCACCTCCATACGCAGGGCGCTCAATGGCCGGGTACCGCTGATCGGCTTTTCGGGCAGCCCCTGGACATTGGCCTGCTACATGGTCGAGGGTGCGGGCTCCGACGACTACCGTCTGGTCAAGACCATGCTGTACCAGCGGCCCGACCTGATGCATGCGATGCTGGCCGTCAATGCCGACGCGGTGGCGGCTTATCTGAATGCGCAGATTGAGGCGGGCGCGCAGGCGGTGATGATTTTCGACAGCTGGGGGGGCGTGCTGGCAGACGCGGCCTTTGAAACTTTCAGCTTGGCCTACACGCGCCGGGTGCTGGCGCAGCTCAAGCGCTCGGAGGACGGCGTCATCATTCCGCGGCTGGTGTTCACCAAGGGCGGCGGCTTGTGGCTGGAAGCCATGGGGCAGCTGGACTGTGAGGTGCTGGGCCTGGACTGGACTGTCAACCTGGCCAAAGCCCGGGCCCTGGTGGGTGAGAACGGCGCCCACGCCAAGGCGCTGCAGGGCAACCTGGATCCGAACATTCTGTTTGCCCAAGCCCACCAGATAGAGGCTGAAACCGCCCGTGTTCTGGACAGTTTCGGGCGTCCTCACCAGGACTCAACCGCCAGCGGACCGACGCATATCTTCAATCTGGGTCACGGTATCAGCCAGCACACACCGCCCGAACATGTCGCGGTTCTGGTCAACGCAGTGCACACTCACTCGCGCAAACTGCGAGGACAAGTCAACTGATGAGCTACCCCTTTGGCGGAAAGTCGTTAAATCGGTTACGCCGCGCGGCACGCCAGTGCCGGCAGTCCTCAGCCTTTTCAGGACTCCTTTGGCGCAGGTCTTAGCACAAAACCGGGCTGAAAAGCACGGCTGCGTTTCGACTTATGCACAAAATCAGATGCGCACTGCAACATCGCCGCTGACGCTTCATATTGCTAGCTACAAAAGCCATAGCATCGCTAAGTTGTTGATTTATATAGAATCTTTCAAACTGCTTTTTTTCCGGGCATTCTAGTGAAAGCCTTGATTTACAAGGGTTTCGCGTTAGCGGGCAAGGTCTATCAACAAAGTTATCCACAGAAAACTTGGAAATCTCCAAAGCCATGGCAAATCAAGCACTTAGAGCCTGTTTCGAAAGCAATCTGGTGAGTCCGGTAACGGCTGATTACGTTTGATGGCGCACTGGATCAGCGTTGTGGTGGCGGCGCCTGCGCACAGCAGCGTCGCCGGCGCCCTGACCTACCGCAGCGCATCTGCGTTACCGCCCGGCACACTGGTGCGGGTGCCGCTGGGCGCGCGTGAAGTGCTGGGCGTGGTCTGGCAAACGCTGGACAGCAGCGGCGACCTGCCCGAGGCCCAGGCGCGCGGTATCGCCGGCACACTGGAAGGCGTGGCGCCCCTCAGCGCCACCTGGCGAGGGCTGATCGGCTTCACCTCAGCGTATTACCAGCGGTCCCTGGGAGAGGTGGCGCTGGCAGCCCTGCCGCCGCAGCTGCGCGACATGACCGCGGTGCAGCTCGCCCGCCGCTTGAAGCGACCGGTGCAGGACACCAGCGGCATGCAGCCTGCCAGTCATTTGATAGCACTGAGCCCTGAACAGTCAAAGGCCATTGCTGAATTTGATGCAGACAACCGGCCCGCGCTGCTGTTCGGTGCCACCGGCAGCGGCAAAACGGAGGTGTACCTGCGCGCGGCCGCGGCCGTGCTGGCGCGTGACCCCGGGGCGCAGGTGCTGGTGATGGTGCCCGAGATCAATCTCACACCCCAATTGCAAGCCCGTTTTGAAGCCCGTTTCAACCATCTGGGCAAGGAGCGTGTGGTGGCCCTGCACAGCGGACTGACGCCTGCACAGCGCCTCAAGAGCTGGCTGGCCGCACATGCCGGGCATGCGCGGCTGGTCCTCGGCACGCGCATGGCCGTGCTGGCGTCGATGCCCTGCCTTCGCCTGATCGTGGTGGATGAGGAGCATGACCCCAGCTACAAGCAGCAAGAGGGCGCACGCTACTCGGCACGTGACCTGGCAGTACTGCGTGCGAAGCTTGAAACCGAGGGCGCGGCGCCAGGCACAGGCGTTTGCCGGGTGATGCTGGGCTCGGCAACGCCCTCGCTGGAGAGCTGGCAGTCCACCCTGACCGGACGTTACCAGCGCCTGACGATGAATGCACGGATCAATGGATCCCCCACGCTTCCTACTTCGGGCGGTTCACTGCTACCAAATGGCGCCCGCGTTGTAGCGGTGGCTACTGGCGGACTGCCCACGGTCCGAGGCATCGACATGAACCACCAGCCGCGCCACTGCATCATTGCGCCGCCGCTGCTGGAGGCGATAGCCGAGCGCATTGCGCGGGGCGAGCAGTCGATGATTTTTCTGAACCGGCGCGGCTATGCGCCTGTGCTGGCCTGCCATGACTGCGACTGGAAAAGCGAGTGCCCGCACTGCAGCGCCTACCGGGTGTTTCACAAGATCGACCGCACCCTGCGCTGCCACCACTGCGGCTTTACCGAGCGCGTACCGCGGGCCTGCCCCAGCTGCGGCAACATCGACATCGCGCCAGTCGGACGCGGCACCGAGCGGCTGGAGGAGCATCTGGCCGAGCTGCTGGCTGACATTCGGCGGCCGGACGGTGGCCAAGTGCGCATTGCCCGCATCGATGCCGACACCACGCGGCTGAAGGGCGCGCTGGAGTCCCAACTGGCCAGTGTGC
The DNA here is from genome assembly GCA_028291985.1 of Polaromonas sp. Classification (GTDB taxonomy): domain Bacteria; phylum Pseudomonadota; class Gammaproteobacteria; order Burkholderiales; family Burkholderiaceae_C; genus Polaromonas. Next base: position 7,708 of record JAQGNE010000029.1, read on the forward strand.
ATGCCGGTGACGTTGACGTGCTGGTCGGCACGCAGATGATCGCCAAGGGCCATGATTTCCGGCACATCACCCTGGTGGCTGCCATCAACCCGGACGGCGCGCTTTTTTCCAGCGACTTTCGGGCGCCCGAGCGGCTCTTCAGCCTGTTGATGCAAGCAGCAGGGCGAGCTGGCCGCGACGCCCGGCAGGCCGCTGCCAGCGAGATGTGGGTGCAGACTTTTTACCCGGCGCATCGGCTGTTTGCCTGCCTCAAGCGGCATGATTACCCCGCCTTTGCCGAGCAGCAGCTGCTTGAGCGGCAGGCAGCAGGGCTAGCGCCCTTTGGTTACTCGGCGCTGGTGCGGGCAGAGGCCAAAACCCAGGAAGTTGCGCAGGGGTTTTTGAATGCTGCTTCCGCGCAGGCTCAGGCGGCCGGGCTGCCGGCGCACGAGCAGATCACTGCCTACCCGGCGGTGCCCATGATGATCCAGCGCATCGCCAATATCGAGCGGGCACAGATGCTGGTGGAAAGCGCATCGCGCGTCGCCCTGCAGACCTTTTTGTCGCAATGGCAGGCGATCCTGTTCGAGACCCGCAGGCAGGCTGAATTCAAAAGCCTGGTGCGCTGGGCGATTGATGTGGACCCGATTGCGATTTAGGCCGCCAAACCTTGAGGCCTGACGACCCGCCTGCCGTTACGGCACTTGACCATGCCAGCCCTCTCTCGGCGGCCCGCTAACGGTTCAGAACGTCAGGCCGACAGACTCAACGGGAGGTTTTGCGGGCCGCTTTGGCGGCGCTCTTGGCGGGCGTACGGCCTGCTGTCCTGGCGTCGCGCTGGGCTGCGCTTTTGCCAGCGGCCTTGCGTGCCGGCGCTGCCTTGGCACTGCCTGAGGTGGGAGTTTTGGCTGTCGGTACCGGCCAGGCCTGCGTGCTGCGCAGTGCACTGTTCATGGCGGCGCGGGTCCCGTCAGCCACGGTTTTGCCGGCACTGCTGGCCATGCCGCGCGCCAGGCCGGTTGCCATGCTGGATGCACTTTTCAAGGCATCCTTGGCCATGCCGGTTGCCATGCTTTTACCGGTTTCCAGCGCCGCTTTCTTCGCGGCGTCTTTCATCGCATCGGCCGCGATGGCCTGAAACTGCTGCGTCAGGGCGCCCCACCATTGCAGCGGGTCAACCACGCCGCCAGCCGCTGCCGGTTTGGCCGACTTTGAAAGCTTGGACGCCGGTTCTGCTCGACCGGCGCCTTTTGCTGGCGCCTCCTCGGGTGCGGCTTCCTCATCGCCCGATGCATCGGCATCGGCCTGCTTGTCATCGGGGGCTGCAGTGTCCTGCTGGGCTTGAAAGGTCGACGGCGGAATTTCGAACCCCGAAAAGGTTCTGGCTTTTTCAGCGGCTTTTTGCACGCCACCCGCCAGGCTGTCTGACACCTTGAGCTTGAAGGCGTTGGCGACATCGCCCATGCTGAAGTTCATGCCTTTCAAGGTGGCCAGCGTCATTTTTTGAACTTCCAGTGCCTGGATGGTCGCCTTCAGCGCCATGGCGTTCTGGTCCAGCCAGAACTGCACCGCTTTCAGCTCGTCAATGCGCTTGTCGAGCTCTTCCACATTCAGCGTTGGCGCCACCCAATTGCCCAGGTTAGGCAGTTGCGGAATCTTTTGCGCGGCCGATCCTGCCGCCTGCGTCGCCAGGTTCTGCAAAAAATCGAAGCCGGGCACAAACTTGCCGAACCCGGCAAAGGATGGATTGTCTGAATCACTCATGGTTGTCTCCTGGCGGTTGTTTGATTTTTTGCAGCAGGACTGCGGCACCGGACTGCCTGCGCGCTTGAAATGTCTTGCATCTTCATTGTGCAGCCCTGTGCTTGCCCGTCAATCCATTTTTAACAGCGCACCGGGCGCGCGCGCTGGCATAGTGGCCGTGCCGGCGTAGGTCAACGCTGGCGATATTTCCAGAAAGAAGCCTCAGCCCAATGAATGCACGGGATTGCTGCTACTGATTAAGTAGCAATCAGTTGATTGACTGTACGCCCCGTTCACGCCGCCAGGCATGCCGCGGTCAGGCGGTGCCGCTAAGCTAGCGCGATGAAAAGCCTGTTCCACTTTGCCTTCAATGTGACGGATCTGGATGTTGCGCGCCGGTTTTACGGCGATGTGCTGGGTTGTGCCGAGGGGCGCAGCACCGACAGCTGGGTCGATTTTGATTTTTTCAGCCACCAGATATCGCTGCATCTGGGCGAGCCCTTCAAGACCGAACGAACCGGCCATGTGGGCGGCCAGCTGGTGCCAATGCCGCATTTCGGGCTGGTCCTGGAGCTGTCCGCCTGGCATGCCATGGCAGACCGGCTGAAGGCTGCCAACACCGCTTTCGTGCTGCAGCCGCAGGTGCGCTTCGAGGGCGAGCCGGGCGAGCAATGGACGATGTTCTTTTGCGATCCATTCGGCAACCCGCTCGAAATCAAGGGCTTTCGTTCGCTGGAGACGCTTTACCAGGCGTGACGACCAGATGGCGCTGGGGCAAACCGCCGCCCGGGGACTGAAGGCAACCGGACAATCAGCCAAAGCCCTACAATGATGTAACCAATCGTAAACAGGTCGCACCATGAACCCCATGTCCAACGGCAGCTTGACCATTACCGATGACAACCGGCATCAGTATCTTGAAACCGCAATCGCCGAGGTATCCAAAGCCGACCATCTCATTCGCCGCGCTGAAACCTGTGGCCAGTTGCGCCGGCAACGCGAAAGCGAGCTCAAACAGTTGCTGACCCACCTGTCGCTGGGCGCACTGACGCTGGTGGCCCTTGGCGCCGTGCTGGCCTTGCTGATGCGGTAAACCCGGTTTTTACAAGCCAAACCATGCTCTAGCCCAATGTCTTCAAGGGCTGGTAGCTATATTTAACATAGCAGTTCAGGCCAGAAAGCATTACGGCTACAGCCGCTGGCAAGGCCGCGCTCATCGGCTCCTGGCAGCCAGCTCCACAATGCCCTGTTCGATGGCGCCAAACATGCTTTGACCGTCCCGGCCTTTGGCCTCAATCCGGATAGTGTCGCCAAACTTCATGAAATCGGTCTTGGGCTGACCGTCCTCAATGGTTTCAACCGCCCGTTTTTCGGCGATGCAGCTGTAGCCATGGCTCCAGTCCTTGTTGCTGACGGTGCCTGAGCCGATGATGCTGCCGGCCCGCACGTTGCGGGTCTTGCAGATATGGGCAATCAGCTGGCCAAAGTGAAAGGTCATCTCGGGCCCGGCCTCGCACATGCCGACCTTGCGGCCGTTCCAGCTGCTTTGCAGCGTCAGGTGCAGCCGTCCGCCCTGCCATGCATCGCCCAGCTCATCCAGCGTCACGGCCACCGGGCTGAAAGCGGTGGCCGGCTTGCTTTGAAAAAAGCCAAAGCCCTTGGCCAGCTCGTTCGGGATGAGGTTGCGCAGCGAGACGTCATTGGCAATCATTACCAGCCGGATGCCGTCCAGAGCCTGCTCGGGCGTGGCCTGCATCGGCACATCGGCGGTGATAACGGCGACTTCAGCCTCGAAGTCAATACCGAACTTTTCGCTGGCGCAGACCACGTCATCGCAGGGCCCCAGAAAGTCGTCGCTGCCGCCCTGGTACATCAGCGGGTCGGTGTAAAAGCTCTCGGGCACCTCGGCGTTTCTCGCCTTGCGCACCAGTTCGACATGGTTGATGAAGGCCGAACCATCCGCCCACTGGTAGGCGCGCGGCAACGGCGCCATGCAGCGGCTGGGCTCGAACGGAAACGCATGCCGCGCCTTGCCGCTGTTGAGCAGGTCGTACAGGTCCTGCAGTTGCGGCGACATGAAGTTCCAGTCGTCCAGCACCTGTTGCAGGCGGCCTGCAATGCCGGTCGCATAGTGCGCCGTCGACAAATCCCGCGAGACGACAAGCAGCTGGCCGTCACGCGAGCCATCCTTGTAAGTGGCGAGTTTCATGAAAGTGGGTCCTGTTGCTGTGCGGATAGGCACCGGGTTGGCTCTGATAGCCGGCCCAGGTGATTGGTCTGATAGGCGTTAAATTACGATATGTAAAATCGATTTACCTATCAGTAACGTCAAATTCTAGTACAGGCCCATGCCCGCGCCCTTTCTTTCCAGCGATCTCGCCAGTGACGGGGGTGATGACGGGAGCCTGCCGCTGTCGCCCCAGTTGCCATCGCCGCGCGCCGGTATCCAGTCGGTCGAGGTGGGTTTCGCATTGCTGGCGGCGCTGTCGGCCTCCAGCGGGCCACTCATGCTGCGTGACGTGGCCGCCGCAGCCAGCATGAGCGCTGCCAAGGCGCACCGCTACCTGGTGAGCTTTCAGCGGCTCGCGCTGGTCGTTCAAGACCCGTCCACCGCCCGCTATGACCTGGGCCCCGCAGCGCTGCAGCTCGGGCTGGCTTGTCTGTCGCGCCTGGACAGCGTCAAGCTGGCGCGCCAGCGCATGGCCCTGCTGATGGGGCAGGTCGGCCAGACCCTGGCGCTGGCCGTGTGGGGCAATCAGGGCCCGACGCTGGTGCATTGGGAGGAACCGGGGGGGCCGCCGCTGGCAATGACCGTCAACCTGCGGCTGGGCGATGTGATGCCGCTGCTGTCATCAGCCACCGGCCTGTGTTTTTCTGCCTTTTTGACGAGCGGCCCTGCGCATGCGCCGCATCCGCGCCTGGCCCCGCTGCTGCAGGATGAACTGCGGCGCGCGCACCATGCCGGGCTGCCGGGCGTGCCGTCCACCCTGGCCGAGGCTGCCGACATGTTTGCCGAGGTGCGCCGTCGCGGTATCGCCCGCGTGGTCAACACCCTGCTGCCGGGTGTGGCTGGTTTTTGCGCGCCGGTGTTCGATGCCGATGGCCACCTGGCGCTGGGCATGGTGGCGGTCGGCCCCCTTGCCGGCTTTGACACGCAGTGGGACGGTGCGGTGGCCGCGCCTTTGAGGGCCGCCGCCGCGCAGTTGTCGGCAGACCTGGGATTTCGGCCCGCATGACCCCTGGCGCCCAGATGCTGCAGATGCAACTTCAGACGAGCCGGCCGCAAGGACCCTCGTGGCGCGCACTGGTGGCGCTGGCATTGGCGGTGCTGGCCGCGCACCTGTTGCTGCTGGCGGCAGCGCCGCTCCGGCTGGGCAGCGATAGCACGCCAGCCCGGGCCAGCCCGCCGGTGGCCAAAATCTTCAGCACCCGCCGCATCGAGCAGCCGGTGGCAGCGTCAGCGGCGCCCAGCCCCACGCCGCCAGCGCCAGCACCAAAAGTGGCAAAGGCAAAGCCTGTACCGCGCCGGGCGCCAACCGTACCCATCGACACGTCGCCCCTGGCGCCTCAGCCCGCACCGCTTGCCGCACCCTCAGAAAATGAGTCAAATAGTGCCTCAGCTCAGTCAAATCAAGCGGTTACCGCTACTGATTCAGGAGCATCCGTTACCGAATCGGCAGAACCAGCCTCCACTGCCGCAGCGCCCACGGGCAATGCGCCGGTCAGCACGCAAGCCCCGCCAGCGTCTGCAGCCGCAGCCGCGGTTGCAGATGCGCTGACGCCCACCGTCATCACGTCCGTCAAGCTGGCTGACTCGGTGCTGCTGCGCTACGCCATGCGGGGTTCTTCCAAGGGCCTCGACTACCACGCCAATGCCGAGCTGAGCTGGCGCAACCTGGGCGCGGACTACGAGGCCAGCATGCGGGTGAGTGCTTTCCTGCTGGGCTCGCGCAGCATGAGCAGCCGAGGCCAGATCACGCCCGGCGGGCTGGCGCCGACGCGCTTCAGCGACAAGTCAAGAAGTGAGCAGGCTGCGCATTTCGACAGCAGCACACGCCGCATCACCTTCAGCGCCAACACGCCTGATGCGCCCCTTCTGGCGGGCGCGCAAGACCGGGTCAGCGTGTTTTTTCAGCTCGCCGGCATTCTGGCTGCAGGGCCGGGCAACCTGAGCGGCGCCACCGCCTTGCCGCTGGGCTCGCAGATCACCATTTACACGGTTGGCCCGCGCGAGGCCGACACCTGGACTTTTGTCGTCGAGGGCGAAGAGCTGCTCACGCTGCCCGCCGGCGAGATGGTGGCCCTCAAGCTCACCCGCAAGCCGCGCCGGCAATATGATCAGACGGTCGAGATCTGGTATGCGCCGTCGCAAGCCTTCATGCCGGTGCGCAGCCGCATCACCCAGGCCAATGGCGACTTTGTTGACCAGCAGTTGAAAGCGGTTGAGGCGCCCTGATCAGGCGGATCGGCAACTCCCAGGCGAGTCGTTGGGGCCGGGGCCCGAAACATCCCGGCATCGGCACGGCACGGCACGGCACGGCACGGCACATCATGGCGCCCGAACCACAGCGGCGCGCTCACCGCTCACATCCGCGTGCAAAACCGTACAAAAGGCGCACTGACGGCAAAAAGCAGGTAAGCCGTGGGTAAAGCAAGGCCGTTGAGTGCGGAAAACCGGGTTAGCCTTGAACTTGGCACCTTCGTTGCTATCTGAAGGCTAACAAGGAACTACACATGCAAATGCTTTACGACTCGGAATCCTTTGTGGTGGTGCAGATTCACGCCAACGCGCCAGAAGCCTCGGCTCCACTGCCACTGGTGCCCCAACTGGCCAGAAACGGTTTTGAAATTGTCGACAAACGCTCGGGCAAAGAGGTTTATCTCGATGGTTCCTGGGCCGAAATGTTTCAGGAGAGACTCAGCGCCTGGGCGCAGAACGCGCCGACCCAGCAGGAAATCGAGGACACGCTGGAAGGCTACAGCGGCCTGGCGACTACGCCGATTTCATTGCACTAGGGGCCCCCACGGTCGTTCACTTCGTGTAACTCGTTCCCCCGAGGGGCCGAGTGCCGCGGCTCCGATCCTGCCAACGCAGGCTCGGACGGCACGAAGAAGGCTGCCTCTCGCAGTCCGACCCGCAGGGCGCTGCGCCTGTGGCCCGGCGAAGCCGGTTCCACGGCCCCTGCTTGACAGAGGAATGCCCCCGCGGCAAGGCACTGCGTGTCGCTCCGCCGCTCGCTCCGCACTTGTCGAGAGACGCTCCTGATTCCCCGCAGACATCACGGGCAAGAAGACCGGCCGCGTCATGGGAGGCGATCCCCGGCCTGCTTTTCAGCAATAAACCAGTGGTACATCGGCTCGGCCAGCAATAACACCGCCGCCAGCCGGGTGACGTGAAACGCGGTCACCATCGGCACACCCAGTTGCAGCACCTTGGCGGTGATCGCCATCTCGGCAATGCCGCCCGGTGATGTGCCCAGCAGGATGGTTGCCCAATGCAGTGGTGTCAGCTGCGCCAGGCACCAGGCCACGCCCGCGCACAGCAGCACCATCGCCAGGGTTGCCAGCGCGACCGAGCCGAGCCAGCGCGGCGCCTGATGCACAAACCCACGGGTGAAGCGCACGCCCAGGCTCACCCCGATCACCAGTTGCGCTGCATTGGTCAGGCTTTGCGGAATGGCCGACAGCGTCACATCCCATGCGGTAACCAGCAGCGAGACGGCGAGTGCGCCAATAAACCACGGGTTGGTGCGCTTCAGGCCCACCATCGCCCAGCAACCCGCGCCGGTGAGAACCGTCAACAGCGCAAGGCCGGGCCAGTGCACGATGCGCACACCGGGCAGGCTCGTATCCAGCCCCTGCAGGCCCGCCCATTGCAGGCCGAACGGAATCGTCAGCGTGACCAGCAGCACGCGCAGGCTGTGTGCTGACGCCACCAGATCGGTTTGCGCGCCGTGGCGCTCACCGATCAACGTCATCTCGGATGCTGCACCGATGGGGGCCGCGAAATAGCTGGTGGTGCGTGACAGGCCGGGCACGTGAAACCAGCCCGGCGTGCTGTGCAGGTGTTGCAGCCAGGCCCCCAGGCCCCAGCCGAGGGCCAGCGCCCAGACGATGTTGAGCACGATCGCCCACCACAAGCTCACCACCAGCTGCACCACCTGCGGCGTGAAATACAGGCCCAGCACCGCGCCGATCACCCACTGCCCGCCGTTGCGCAGAGGCGTCCAGCTGGCCGCCAGGCTGGTGAGCATCGAGAAAGCCGCCGTTGCGAGCAGCGGGCCGATCATCCACGGCAGCGGCGTGCGCAATGCAACGCAGACTTCGGCGGCGGCCCAGGCCAGCAGCAACGTCAAGATAACCTTGAAAGCGGGATTCAGATTCTGCATGCGGGTTGTGGCAAAGAAGGGCACGAGGTAGGCTGACTGAAAGTCGTTGACGCCAGCGCTGGGGCGCGAAACTTTCCTGCAGACAGATGAGGCGGCAGCGCTTAGTATTTGGCGATGATCTTATTGCCCCCGCCCGATGAAGTATCCATGGTTCGCGCTGAGGCGCTGGCCGTTCACGATAAAGCATTGAGCGTTCTCGCTGAACTGCCCACCAGCGTTCACGCTGAGGTATCGAAGCGTTCACCTTGTGCGCGCGCCCTTCGATACGCCTGGGCGTACCTTGTCTTGAAGTATCGAAGGATCGGGGCGAATAAAGGGAGAACATCCCTATCTCACCGGGCCAGCTCCATATTTCCGCGTGTTGGCAAACCGTCCGGCCTTTCCGGCATCGCCACGTTGCTGCGTGCCGCAGGTATGGCATTGGCCATGGCGGGCCTGGCGGCTTGTGCCAGTAAGCCTGAAGCACCGATCATCGCGCCACTGTCGGGCCCGCTGGCAGCCGAGACCGCCCGCCGCATGGACGCGCTGCTGCCGGTCGATGTCTTGATCCTGGGCGAGCAGCATGACGCCGCGCAGCACCAGCAGATTGAGCAGGGCGTGATCGCCAACCTGGCCGCGCGCGGCGTGCTGGCGGCGGTGGCCCTTGAAATGGCCGACACCGGCGTGACCACTGCCAAGCTGCATCCAACATCACGCGAAGAGGAAGTGCGCGCCGCGCTGCGCTGGAACGACGCGGGCTGGCCCTGGTCATCTTATGGCCCGGCGGTGATGACGGCGGTGCGTGCCGGCGTGCCGGTGATGGGTGCCAATTTGCCTCGCGGCGAGATGAGAGCCAGCATGGCCGACAGCCAGCTGGATGCGCGGCTGCCAGGCCCAGCGCTCAAGGCGCAGCAGCAGCTGATTCGGCTTGGACATTGCAACTTGCTGCCCGAAAGCCAGATCACGCCGATGACACGGGTCCAGATGGCCAGGGACATCAGCATGGCTGATGCTCTTGGCCAGGTAGCAGTGCCAGGCAAGGTGGTGGTCTTGCTGGCCGGCAGCGTTCACGCCAACCGGCTGCTGGGCGTTCCCCGGCATCTGCCGGACACGCTGCGGGTCAAATCGGTCCGTTTGCTGGCGGGCGAGGATCAAGGGCCCGGCACAGATGGCGCATTTGACACGGTGTGGGCCACGCCTGCGCTGCCGGACACCAACCACTGCGCCCGCCTGCGCACACAATTCGCGCCACAAGCCGATGCGCCCGCTGCAGCCAAGCCGTGATGTCGATGCTTCTATTTCAATAGCGTATGACGCTTGTATCTATTGGGCTAGAGGCCTATTTTTACTCAAAATAAGCCTGGCTGGAGCCGCTGCCTGCAGCATTCAGCATCGGCCAGCGCTTGAAGCAACCGTCCTCTCCAGCCTTGCGCTTCAGGCGTTTTTGCGGATGGCGTCTGCCACCACATTGACGATGCGGTCGATATGCTCTTTTTCAACGATGTACGGCGGACACACCACGATGTTCTCGGCCGCCGGCCGCACCAGCACGCCGTTGTGAAAGCACTCGATAAAGATGTCGTAAGCCCGCTTGCCGGGCGAGCCGGCAATGGGTGACAACTCTACTGCGCCCGCCAGCCCCAGCGCGCGGATGCCCACCACATTCGGCAAGCCCTTGAAGCCGCTGTGCAGCGCATCGCCCAGCACCTTGCCCATGTCGCCCGCACGCTGAAACAGCTGCTCTTGCCTGAACAGATCGAGGGTGGCAATGGCCGCCGCGCAGGCCACCGGATGGCCCGAGTAGGTGTAGCCGTGGAAGAACTCGATGGCATGCTCGGGCGCGCCCGAATGCGCCTGCATCATGCTGTTATAAATCCGGTCGGTGCAGATCACGCCGCCCAACGGAATCACGCCATTGGTCACCGCCTTGGCAAAGTTCAGCATGTCCGGCACCACGCCGTAATAGTCGGCACCAAAGTTCACGCCCATGCGGCCAAAACCGGTGATCACCTCGTCAAAAATCAGCAGGATGCCGTGCTTGTCGCAAATCTCGCGCAGCCGCTTCAGGTAGCCCTGCGGCGGCAGGTACCAGCCGGCGCTGCCCGCCACCGGCTCCACGATGACCGCTGCCACGTTGCTCGGATCGTGCAGCGGCAGGATGCGGTTTTCCAGCTCCAGCAGGATGTCTTCCTGCCAGACGGGCTCGACGCCATTGATATAGGCTTGGTTCACCGGGTCATGGATAAAGCGCATATGGTCCACCCGGGGCAGCAACGCAGACCCGTACACCTTGCGGTTGGCCGGGATGCCTCCCACGCTCATGCCGCCAAAACCCACGCCGTGGTAGCCGCGCTCGCGGCCAATGAAGACATTGCGGTGGCCCTCGCCGCGCCCCCGGTGGTAGGCCAGCGCCACCTTCAGCGAGGTGTCCGCCGCCTCCGAGCCCGAGTTGCAGAACAGCACCTTGTTCAGATCACCTGGCGCCATGGCGGCAATCATCTCGGCCGCCTTGAAGGCCTGGTCGTTGCTGGCCTGAAACGCGGTGGCATAGTCCAGCGTGTCCAGTTGCTTCTTGATTGCTTCTGCAATCGGCTTTCGGTTGTGGCCGGCAGCGACGCACCACAGGCTGGAAATGCCATCCAGCACCTGCTTGCCGTCGTGCGTGGTGAAGTGCATACCTTCGGCAGCAACAAAAACGCGCGGGTCTTTCTTGAAGCTGCGGTTGGGGGTGAAGGGAAGCCACTGGTGCTCCATGTTGAGGTCGGTAGATTCGGAGGTGACCATGATGTTCCTGCGGTAATGGGCATTGGTTGAGCTGCCAGGGCAAGCCAGCCTGACATTCTGGCACTGCCTGCAGGCCGGCGCTCTTCAAATTGGCCAGACGGGGCCTCAAACGCTACCACCTGCGACAATTGCGCCTCTATGAATCACGCTTATATCCTGACCCTGTCCTGCCCTGACCGCATGGGCATTGTTCATGCCGTTTCAGGTTTTCTGCTGCAAAACGGCGGCAACATCGAAGAGGCTGCGCAGTACAACGACACGGATACCGGCCTCTTTTTCATGCGCGTTCGCTTTGCCTGCGACAGCCTGGGCCATGACGAGCTGAAAGCCCAGCTGGCCGTTTTTGCCGAGCCTTTCAGCATGAGCTGGAAGCTGCACGCCACCACCCAGCCCATGCGCACCGTGATTCTCGTCAGCAAGGAGGGCCACTGCCTGAACGATCTGCTCTTCAGGTGCAAGTCAGGCCTGTTGCCGATCGATGTGCGCGCCATCGTCTCCAATCATCGTGAGTTTTACCAGCTGGCAGCCAGCTACAACATTCCGTTTCACCACCTCCCAGTGACCAGCGCCACCAAATTGCAGGTCGAGGCCAAACAGCTGGAGATCATCGAGTCGGAAGATGCAGAACTGGTGGTGCTGGCCCGCTACATGCAGATCCTGTCGAATGACCTGTGCCACAAACTGGCTGGCCGCGCCATCAATATCCACCATTCGTTTTTGCCCAGCTTCAAGGGCGCAAAGCCCTACTACCAGGCGCATGACCGGGGCGTGAAACTGATAGGCGCCACCGCCCATTACGTGACAGCCGACCTGGACGAAGGCCCGATCATCGAGCAGGACGTGGCCCGCGCCGACCACAGCAAAACCGTCGAAGACCTCACCGCGATGGGGCGCGACACCGAAAGCCAGGTACTGGCGCGGGCCGTCAAGTGGCACAGCGAGCACCGGGTGCTTCTCAATGGGCACAAGACCGTGATTTTCAAATGAATGGAGCGGGGCTCCTGAGATGTGCGGCTGGTAACGCCGATTTGAATACGGTAGGTGATCACCTCCTGATACCGGCAGGGGCCGCAGGACTGGTTTTGCCAGACTGCAGGCGCAGCCTTCGATACCTCAGGACACACGGATGCGCTTCAGGGCAGGGCACGATACACAGCGAACAACCGTGGGGGCTACATTGACCCGTATTCCGCCCATCCAGTGCCTGCTGACCTTCGAGGCGCTGGCGCGGCTGCGGTCGGCGACGCTGGCGGCCGACGAGTTGTGCGTGACGCCCAGCGCCGTCAGCCACCGGGTGCGGCAGCTCGAGCAGATCATCGGCACCAAGCTGTTCGGCCGCGCCGACTTCTCGCTCACCACGGAAGGCAGCGAGTACCTGGCCCATGTGCGCGAAGGCATCGCCATCCTGGAGCGCTTTCCGGGCCGGAACGCGGCGCAGGGCAAACGCAAGCTGCGGGTGGCGGTGACACCCACCTTCTCGCG
>JAQGNE010000034.1 GCA_028291985.1 Polaromonas sp.
GCAGCTTTCTCGGCATCGGCAAAAAAGACCTCGTAGAAGTCGCCCATGCGGTAGAAAACCAGCGTGTCCGGGTACTCGGCCTTGATGGCGAGGTACTGGGCCATCATGGGGGTGTGCCTCGCGTCGCTGGCGGTTGCCGGCGCGGAGGCTGCCTTTGGCTCAGGCAGCATTTTGTCGGCCATGGGCCAGGCCTTAGAAAGGCGCGTCGCCGGTGTCGATGGAAGGCGCTTCGGCCGGTGCATCAGGCGCTGCAGACTTGCGGGCACCAGAGATTCGCTTGGCCTTGAGGGTTTGCTTTTCGGTTGCTGCGCCGTTCACCGCTGCCTCGAAGGCGTTAGTCACCGTGTCATCGGCCGCGGGCTCTGATGCCGCAGCGGCTTGCCTCAGGCCGGCCTTTTCGCCGGCACCGGCAAAGCGGCTGTATCTCGAAAGCGTGCTCACCAGCTGGCCATAAATGCGCGGGTTGCCCGCTACGCATTCGCTTTCGTGCAAAAACTCGGCCTCGCCGGTGAAATTACCAATCAGACCGCCGGCTTCTGTCACCAGCAGCGAGCCGGCTGCCACGTCCCAGGCTTTCAGGCCGGTTTCAAAAAAGCCGTCGCTGAAACCTGCCGCCACATAGGCCAGGTCCAGCGCCGCCGCGCCAGGCCGGCGCACACCGGCGCACTGGCTCATGACTTCGCCCAGCATGTTCAGGTAGCTTTTGAGCCGGTCGCCGGGGCGGTAGGGAAAGCCGGTGGAGATCAAACATTCCTGCAGGCGGGTGCGTTTGGCGACCCGGATGCGGCGGTCGTTCATGTAGGCGCCGCGGCCCTTGGTGGCAGCAAAAATGTCGTTGCGGGTCGGGTCGTAAACCACCGCCTGCTCGACCTTGCCGCGCACGGCCAGTGCAATGCTGACGCAGTAGACAGGGAAGCCGTGAATGAAGTTGGTGGTGCCGTCCAGCGGGTCGATGATCCACACAAACTCAGAGTCCTTGGCGCCGTGCTCGCTGCCCGATTCCTCGGCCAGGATGCCGTGGCCAGGATAAGCGGTGAGCAGGGTTTCGATGATGGCCGCTTCGGCTGCCTGGTCAACTTCAGTAACGAAATCATTGGTTTGCTTGACGGAGACGCGAACCGCTTCGACATCAAGTGCGGCGCGGTTGATGATGGCGCCTGCAGAGCGCGCGGCCTTGATGGCCACGTTGAGCATGGGGTGTAGATTGCTGGACATAAGTTGTAGGTAAGAACGGGCGTGGCCGGCACCGGCGATGCGGGCGGGGCGTGATGGCTGTATTTTCCCATGAAACGCACCGCTGACTGCCGCGCCCACGGCCCGGCCGGGCAGACGACAATCTGGCCCCATGAAAACAAGATTCGTGCTGATCCACACCAGCCACGCAGGTAATGTGGGCGCTGCAGCGCGTGCCATGAAGGTGATGGGCTTCAGTGACCTGGTCCTGGTCAAGCCGCGCTGGGCCAATGTGCTGCGCCGCGAGGAGACCATTCAGCGCGCCAGCGGTGCGCTTGATGTACTGAACAACGCGCGCATAGTTGAAACACTGGATGAAGCACTTGACGGCATGACCCATCTTTGCGCCACCGCCATGACGCCGCGCGATTTTGGTCCGCCGACGCGCGCACCACGGCAGCACTTTACAGAATTGCTATTAAATCAGGAGCTGTCACCCCTCGTGCACAATGGGATGAAGGCAGATTTTCCTCTGGTATCGGCCTGTCAGCCGGAAAGCGTGGCGTTTCTCTTTGGCTCCGAGCGCTTCGGCATGCAGAACGAAGATGTCTACCGTTGTCATGTGGCATTGAGCATTCCGACTGATCCGCTGTTCGGATCGCTCAACCTGGCAGCTGCGGTCCAGCTGGTCGCCTACGACTGGCGCCAGGCGCTCGGCGGCTTTGCGGTCGAGGCGGCAACGCCTGAACGCCAGCTGGCCGACGGCGCGGAGGTGGCTGGCATGCTGGCGCATTGGGAGCGGGCGCTGGCGGGCATCGGCTTTCTGGACCCGGCATCGCCCAAGAAGTTGATGCCACGTTTGAACCAGCTGTTCAACCGGTCCGAGCTCAGCATCGAGGAGATACACATCCTGCGCGGCATTGCCAAGGCCATGCTACAAAGAACCGGGCCCGATGCGGGCAAGGCATCGCTGCCGGCAGCAGCATCGCCCGACCAGTAGACTTGGCCCATGTTTTCCCGACTCCGATCCGACATTCAATGCATTCTTGAGCGTGACCCTGCAGCCCGCACCGCCTGGGAGGTGCTGACCTGCTACCCCGGGGTGCATGCTGTCATCCTTCATCGCCGGGCACACTGGTGCTGGAACCATGGCTTCAAATGGCTGGGGCGCTTTATCTCGCATTTGACGCGAGGCCTGACCGGCATAGAGATTCATCCAGGCGCCAAGATCGGTGAACGCGTGTTTTTCGACCATGCGATGGGCGTTGTCGTGGGCGAGACGGCTGAAATCGGCGACGGCTGCACCATCTACCAAGGCGTGACGCTCGGCGGTACGTCTTTATACAAAGGCTCCAAGCGCCACCCGACGCTGGGCAAAAACGTGGTGGTAGGTGCCGGAGCGCAGGTGCTGGGCGGTTTCACGGTGGGCGACGGCGCGCGGGTGGGATCCAACGCGGTGGTTGTCAAACCCGTGCCTGCGGGCGCGACGGCTGTCGGCAACCCGGCGCGCATTATCCAGGCAGAAGCCGATGTGCGCCGCGAGCAAGCCGCCAGCCAGATGGGATTCTCGGCCTACGGCCTGACGCAAAACGACGACCCGGTGTCGCAGGCCATGCGCGGCCTGATTGACAACGCCGCCAGCCAGGAGCATCAGGTGGCGCTGCTCTGGGAGGCTATCGAGAAGCTGTCGCGCACCGATGCGATGCCGCGGCGGGACTGCGTGCCGACCGATGCTGCGCGGCAGGAGACTTTCGAAGCCGAAAAGCTCAACCAGCTGATCGGAAAGTAGAAAGCAGGCCGGTTGCTGCGCCCCCGAGCCCGGGTCGAGACGCAACCGCCGCCGTCATCGTCACTGGCGTGATGCCAGCGCGCTTTCCAGAAAACCAGCCACCTTGAGGCATTTGAAGTCGGCATGCGGGCCGCTGATGATCTGCAGCCCCATGGGATTGCCCGTCATGCCGACCGCCCCCGATACGTTGACGCAAGGCAGGCCGAGCAGCGTCCAGGCCCGGTTGAAGGTGGATGCGCCAGTGCTGCTGTAGCCCAAAGGCGCCTCGTCAGGTGCGCTCGGCGTCATGACCGCGTCAAACTCGCCAAACCAGGTCTCGCACGCTTTTCGTGCGGCCAGGGCCGTGCGCTGGGCGCTTTCATAGGCCACCGGCGTGATGGCGCGTGAGGCGAGCAGATAGTCCCGCAACACGCCTGACAAGGCTTCGGGATGCTCATCAACCTCACGCGACAGCGAGCGCCAGGCCTCAAAGCCCTGGATCACATCCTGTGCATCAAACACATCCTTCATCCAGACGGGCAGGGTAATGGTTTTGAGCGTTGCCCCCGCCGCCTGCAGAGCCTGGCGCGCGGCTTGCAGCGCCAGCTGAGCACTGGCCGACACCTCGCCCCACGGGTAAGCGTCAGGAACGCCGATAACCCAGGGGCGGCTGGCTTTTGATGGTCCTGCATCTGACAACGCTGCGCCGCTGCTTGCCAGCGCCAGCGCATGTCCGCTGACGGCCTGTGCAAACCAGGCCAGGTCCCGCACGGTGGGTGCAAACAGCCCCACGGTATCGAGCGACCATGAAAAGCATTTCAGCCCGGATGTCGGCAGCATGCCGAAGCTTGGCTTAAAGCCTGCCACCCCACAGTAAGAGGCGGGCCGGATGATGGATCCGCCCGTCTGCGTGCCCACAGCAAAAGGCACCAGCCCGGCCGCGACCGAGGCAGCCGAGCCCGCTGACGAACCGCCGGGCGTGCGACCCGGCGCATTGGGGTTCAGCGTTGCCGTCGGGTTCAAAAAGGCGAATTCAGTGGTGCTTGATTTGCCGATGATCAGGCCGCCCGCACGGCGAATGGCGCTGACGATGCCGGCGTCGGTGCGCGCACGGCCGCCGTCGGGCGAGCCAGTGCCATAAAGTGGCGATCCGTACGCTGTCGGCAGGTCTACCGTATCGAAAATATCCTTGACGGCCACCGGCAGGCCCTGCAGCGGCCCGCCGTTTTTGCGCAGCTGGACCAGTTGGGCCCGGGCGGCAGGCCGGTCCAGCAGCGCCACGAAAGCACCCAGCGTCGCGTCTTCGGCAGCAATGCGTTCCAACGTCTGGTCGAGCAAAACAGACGCATCCAGCATGCCCGCTTCCAGTTGGGCTGCGGTATCCAAAGTGCCCGGAGTGTCTGGGTTCACGAAAAAGCTCCTGTCGGATGAATGATGTTGATGGGATCTATGGCGACGCAGGGCGTTCACGCAGCGCCGACTTCGGCCGAAATACCTTGCAGACAGCTGGGTCCGCTTCCAGGTAAGGTCCGCCGATCAGGTCGATGCAGTACGGCACGGCCGCAAAAATGCCCGGCACCAGCGATTCGCCTGCATCGTTCTTCAAGCCTTCCAGCGTTTCAGCAATCGACTTGGGCTGGCCCGGCAAATTGATGATGAGACTCTGGCCACGCACCACCGCGCACTGGCGCGACAGGATGGCGGTGGGAACAAACTTCAGGCTGATCTGCCGCATCTGCTCGCCAAAGCCTGGCATTTCCTTGTGCGCCACAGCCAAGGTTGCCTCGGGCGTCACGTCTCGCAGCGCCGGTCCGGTGCCGCCGGTTGTCAATACCAGCGAGCAGCCCGCGTCTACCAGTTCCATCAGCGCCTGGCTGATACCGGCCTGTTCATCTGGAATCAGCCGTTCTTCGAACACCAGCGGATTACGCAACGCACGCGTCAGCCAGTCTTTCAAGGCGGGCAGGCCTTTGTCAACATACAGACCGGCGGAGGCGCGGTCGCTGACCGATACGATGCCGATCTTCACGGCGTCGCAGCCTATGTTGCTGCTCATGCGTCAGGCTCCTGCGCCGCTTTCATGCCTTCCTTGACCATCTGGAAAATATCGCGGTAGGCCTTGCCGTGGCGCGGCGCTTCGCCAGGTTTTTCAGGCTTGTAGTCCTTGCGTGCCTGGCGAATGAGGGCACGTAACTGCTGCGCATCGGTAGCCGGATAGTCGTTCAACCAGTTGCCGAGGGCCTCGTCATCGGCAACGAGCTTGTCGCGCCATTGTTCGGCGAGGTGCAGTTGCAGCGTCAGTTGTGCTGAGCCATTGAGCTGCTCATTGATGGCATCCCTGATCGGATCAGGATCCAGAGGCCGCATCAGCTTGCCGATGAACTGCATCTGCCGGCGGCGGCCTTCGAAATTGGTGATTTTTTTGGCGTCGGCGATCGCGTCGATGAGCTTGTCGGGCAGGTCCAGTCGCGCCATCAGGTCAGCCCGCAATGTCAGCAAGGCTTCGCCAAGTGCCTGCTTTTCATCCGCCTCGGCCTTGAGTTGTGTCTTGCTCGGCGGGCCTGCTTCTTCGAGGGCAATCTCTTCGGGTCTGACGAAGCGGCCGTTGGACCAGTAGCCCTTGATGGCCTTGCCGGCCTTGGTGGTCTTGGCAACCGTTGTAATAGGCTTCATGGGTTTGTTGTTCATCGCAGTCAGTATCATAGCCACCCATATGACATCAAAGACTCGCTCCAGCACCTCAAGCACCTCCGGCGGCAAGGCCAAAAACACTCTACAGGCAGCCGAACAACAGGCGGCCTCCGGACAGCCAGAACAGGGCTTCAGCTACAGCCGTGATTTTTTCGAGAATCTGGTTGATACCGCGCTGAACCATGCGAAGAAACTTGGCGCCAGCGACGCGGCTGCGGAGGCGTCCGAGGGGTGTGGGTTGTCAGTCAGCGTGCGCAAGGGCGAACTTGAAAACGTGGAACGCAACCGGGACAAGTCGCTTGGCATCACGGTGTATGTAGGCCAGAAGCGCGGCAATGCATCGACCAGTGATTTCTCGGTGGCTGCCATCGAGCAGACCGTCAAGGCCGCTTATGACATTGCACGCTTCACGGCCGAGGACAAGGCATCGGGCTTGCCGGCAGACCGTGACATTGCCCGCGACCATCCGGAGCTGGATTTGTTTCACCCCTGGGTCATCACATCGGAAGAGGCCGCAAGGATTGCTCTGCAATGCGAGGCCGCGGCGCTGCGTACATCGCGCCGCATCACCAACAGTGAAGGTGCCGGCGTATCAGCCCAGCAAAGTCATTTCTTCAGCGCGCACACCAAAGGTTTCCGCGGAGGCTATGCGAGTTCACGGCACAGCCTGTCGGTGGCGCCGATTGCCTCGTCGCCTGGCAAAAATGGTGACATGCAGCGCGACGCCTGGTACAGCTCGATGCGCGATGCGGGGCAACTGGCCAGCCCTGAGGCGGTCGGGCGCTACGCCGCAGAGCGGGCGCTGGCCAGGCTCAAAAGCCGCAAGGTCAAGACCACCGAATGCCCGGTGCTGTTCGAGTCTCCCCTGGCGGCGGGGTTGCTGGGCAGTTTCGTACAAGCTGTCAGTGGCGGTGCGCTGTACCGTAAGAGCACTTTTTTGCTGGGCAGCATGGGCAAGGCAGCGTTTCCAAAACATATTGATATCACCGAAGACCCGCACCTGCACAAGGGCAAGGGCAGTGCACCGTTTGATGAAGAAGGTGTCAAAACCCGGGCCCGTACCGTGGTGGATGCGGGCGTCGTTCGCGGTTATTTTTTGAGCACGTATTCGGCCCGCAAGCTGGGCATGCGAACCACCGGAAACGCTGGCGGCTCGCACAATCTGGTCATGACCAGCCGGCAAACCCGCGCTCGGGATGACCTGGACGAAATGTTGCGCAAATTGGGAACCGGACTGTTCGTCACCGAGTTGATGGGGCAGGGCGTGAACTACGTGACCGGTGACTATTCACGCGGTGCCTCGGGGTTTTGGGTCGAGAAAGGCCAGATTGCTTTTCCGGTCGAAGAGATCACGATTGCCGGCAACCTGAAGGACATGCTGATGGGCATTCAGGCTGTGGGCGCTGATGCCTACAACTATGGCGCAAAAACCGTGGGCTCCATTCTTGTCAACCGGATGAAGGTGGCCGGTAGCTAGGGCGTCCTGGGTTGCTGGCTAACTACCGATAGCTGCCACCCTTGGGAAACTAAGTGCAGCGCCACGCTGGCAGGCCAAGGCGAGGGCCGGCCAGTGTCGCCAGCGCCTGTTGAAGACAAGATCCGCAGGGCGCTGGCCAGGACTTCAGTTTGAAAGCGCAGCCTTCACAGCTGCCGACACCTGCCCCATGTCGGCCTTTCCAGCCAGTTTCGCTTTCACCGCACCCATCACCTTGCCCATGTCGCCAGGTCCGCTGGCGCCGAGTTCGACCACGATGGCCTTCACGGCCGCCGTCACTTCATCAGCGCTCAGGCGGGCCGGCAAATAGGCTTGCAGCACGACCAGCTCGGCAGCCTCCTTGTCCGCCAGATCCTTGCGCTCGGCTTTTTCAAAAGCGTCGATCGAATCCTTGCGCTGCTTGATAAGCTTGTCCACGATGGCGACAACCGCCACATCGTCCAGCACCACCCGCTCATCCACTTCCTTTTGCTTGATCGCCGACAGCAGCAGGCGAATCGTTCCCAGGCGCTCGCTGTCTTTGGCGCGCATCGCGGTCTTCATGTCTTCGGTGATCTGGTCTTTGAGTAGCATGGGGATTCCGGTAGAAAAACAAAGGCAAAAAACAACAAAGCCCGCAAGAGCGTCCTCGTGCGGGCCTGGGTTGCCGTGAGGCAAACGTTAAAACTGTTTTTAGAACAGTTTTTTCGGCAGTTGCATCGAGCGAATACGCTTGTAGTTACGCTTGACTGCAGCAGCCTTCTTGCGCTTGCGCTCGGCGGTTGGCTTCTCGTAGAACTCACGCGCGCGCAAGTCGGTCAGCAGGCCCAGCTTTTCAATCGTGCGCTTGAAGCGGCGAAGCGCTACATCGAAAGGCTCGTTATCTTTTACGCGAATGGTCGTCATTGATGAAGTGATCCAAAAATTGGTGCGTCGTTAGTGATCTGATCAGAATCAGGCCGGACGCGGGTTTGCTAGCAAAGCCTCGGATTATATATCACCCCCACGGCTGGATGTGGCCCCCACGGTCGTTCGCTTCGCGTAACTCCCTGCCCCCCGAGGGGCTGCTGCGCCTGCGGCCCAGGCTTGGACTGAGAAGTCCCGGTCCGTATTCGTCACGCCGTCACGCGCGATCAGCCTTCCAGAACCGTCAGGTTAGCGTTCAGTGCCTGTGCGCAGGCGAAGGCGCTGGCCCAGGCCCACTGAAAGTTATAGCCGCCCAGCCAGCCCGTTACATCAACCACTTCACCAATGAAGTAAAGGCCGGGCTGCTTCGATTCCATCGTTTGCGATGACAGATCACGGGTGTCCACGCCACCCACCGTCACCTCGGCTTTTTTATAGCCTTCGCTGCCATTCGGTACCAACTGCCAGTCTGCCAGCCGCTCAGCGAGCGTCAGCAGGGCTTTGTCGGTGGCGTCGCAAATAGGCTTTTGCAGAACCGGGTCGGCCTGCACCCAGGCATCGGCGAGGCGGCTCGGCACCAGGCTGGCGAGCTCATTGGCAATCAGCTTTTTTGAACCCGATTTGGCGCGCAGCAGTTGTTGCGGCAAATCGGTGCCAGGGGCCAGGTCAACCCGTATCGGCTGGCCTTCCCGCCAGAAACTCGATATTTGCAGGATGGCCGGCCCGCTCAGGCCGCGGTGGGTGAAGAGCAGGTCTTCATGGAAGGTAGCGGCTTTTTTGCGCTGTTTGGGGCTGGCGTTGGCTGCGCCGGTTTCAACCCGAACCGGCAGGGCCAGCCCGGCCAGCTGGGCAAACGGTGCCCAATCATCGCCATCAAATGTCAGCGGCACAAGCGCAGCGCGGGGTTCGACCAGACGCAGGCCAAACTGCCGTGCGATGCGGTAGCCAAAGTCGGTGGCACCGATCTTGGGTATCGACAGCCCGCCGGTGGCGATCACCAGTTGTGGCGTCTCGATCAGCCCACGGTCGCTCTCAATTCGATAGCTTTGAGCCCTTGAATCTTCTGGGCTAGCGTCGATTTTGACTATATTTTTGACCTGGCACGGCTGCCAGCGGATGACACCGCCCGCCGCGCATTCGGCCAGCAGGACGTTGATCACGTCTTCAGCAGATCGGTCGCAAAACAGCTGCCCTTTATGTTTTTCATGAAAAAGCACGCCGTGCTTTTGCAGCAGTTCGATGAAGTCTCGCGGTGTATAGCGCGACAGGGCGGAGCGGCAAAAATGCGGGTTGTCACCCAAAAAATTGGCCGGCGCGGCGTCACGGTTGGTGAAGTTGCACCGGCCGCCGCCCGAAATGCGGATTTTCTCGGCGACTTTTTCGCTGTGGTCCAGCAGCAGCACCTTCAAGCCGCGCTGCCCGGCAACCCCGGCGCAAAACAGCCCGGCAGCGCCCGCGCCGATGATCACGACGTCGTAGTTATTCATGGATTTCAGGATTACCGGCTGGCGCTTGATTGGTACATGAAAAAGGCGCTCGCCTCTTATTTTTCAAAGGGTTGTAGTTATAAAAAGAGAAGCAAAAAGGCATGGTGCGGCCGGTTGGGCTTTCGATAAGGAGCGTGGGGCAGCGATGCAAAACGATCAACACAGGGTTTTCAATTGCAAGCTAAGCGCATACACAAACCCGAACGTGTTGCTGGCACTGGCGAACATCTCGTTCAGCGCTCGCGAAAAGTGTAGTCGTGCCGCGCTGACAAAGGGTCTGGTGTCCATGGCTATTGCCCGCAAGCTGCGGGTAGCATTGCCGGACATGAGCCCGGTTCGCCCACCATCCACCCCTTCAGCACCCGTATTGGCGGGCATCTCATAGGCCGACCTGTCGCGCACTCTCGAAATGGCATGGGAAGAACGCACACCTTTTGAAGTTATTGAGGCGCAGTTTGGCTTAAGTGAGTCGGCCGTGATAAGGCTGATGGGAGGCAGCATGAAGGCTTCGTCATTTCGCATGTGGCCAAAGCGCATGAAGGGGCGTGTGACGAAACATGTGGCGCTTCGGCCCGAAGCGTTGAACGACGCGCCACGGCACCAGGCAAGACACCGAATTCCCCAGCGCTAGCGGCTCGCAGCCTTTACACGCCGGACCAGTGACTGGCCGGAAGGCCCTGTGCTCAGGCGGAGGTCTTGCGCAGCCCAGCGTTACCCACGGTTTCGTCGCCAGATCCAGCCAGCGCCAGCATCCCTTGGAGCACATCCCCCACCACGATGACGCTCGGGCTTTGCAGGCGGTGCTGCTCGATGGTCTGGCACAGCTCGCCCAGCGTGGTGACGGCATGGCGCTGTGTAGCCAGGCTGGCATTCTGGATGACGGCCACCGGCGTGTCGCGCGGCAGGCCCTGCAGCAGTTCGTTCTGGATCATGCCCGCGCCGCTAATGCCCATGTAGATCACCAGCGTCAACCGGGCTTTGTACGCGGTGGATGCGAGCAGCGGCCAGTCGGTGCCGCTGTCGCCGGGTTTGGCGTGGCCGGTGACAAAGACCACGCCGTGGGCATGCTCGCGATGTGTCAGTGGCACGCCCAGCGATGTGATGGCGGCCAGACCTGCGGTGATGCCGTTGATGACGTCTACCCGCACGCCTGCGGCTTGCAGGTGCTCGACTTCTTCGCCACCACGGCCAAAGATGAACGGGTCGCCACCCTTGAGCCGCACCACATTGCAGCCTTCCTGTACTGCAGTGAGCATCAGCTTTTCAATAAAGGCCTGCGGCGTTGAATTGCAGCCGCCGCGCTTGCCTACATACACGATGCGGGCTGAAGGGCTGGCGTAGGCCACCACGCCTTGGCTGACCAGGTCGTCCACAAACAGGACGGTTGCTGACTGGATCGCCTTGACAGCCTTCAGGGTGAGCAGTTCGGGGTCGCCCGGCCCTGCGCCTACGAGTGTTACTTTGCCTTGGTTCATGCTTGTGAAGGGTTACTGCAGCTCATGCCGCGTCTGGTCGACCGGATGTGCGCTTGTTTGACGGGAAAGCTGCAAGATATGTTCCACCTGCCGGGCAATCGAGGCTGGAACCGGCTGCTTGCCTTGCAGTACCGACTGGATGTAAGCCGCTGTGCTGAAGGCGTCGGTGGTTTTGGGCAGGTCAGGCAGCGATGCCAGGGTGCCGCTCTGGGCATCCTGAAGCAGCACTCGACGGCCTGCTACAAATGCCTCCATTTGCGGCATGCGTCGCGCGTCAGCCACGACTTCGCCCTCGGTGCCGCGCAGCAGCAGCGCATTGGCCTGGGTCAGCTCAAAGGTTTGCCCCATCGACACTGCATATTCCGGATGGGTGTAGCTGCTGACCACCAGGCTGGGGCCAGCGCAGGGGTTCATGAGCTTGACCAGGCTATGCGCCGGGTTGCGCAGGCCGACCACGCGGCGCACATCCAGCAGGCGCTTGAGCGCCGGGCACAACACCTCGCTCGGCACAAACGCCAGTTCGCCATTTGCTATTGATTTAATAGCTAATACAGAAGGTATATCAAGGGCTAGCAGCACTTCTGATATAAAAATACGGCTTGACTCGGTAGGTGTGCCATGAATCAGCACCGGCAGTCCCTCACGCGCCAGCAGCAATGCCAGCAGCGGCGTTAGCAGCGGCAGCTTGCGCGCGCCGTTGTAGCTGGGCAAGACAACCACAGGCGTGTTGGAAGGGCTTGCAGGAACCAGCTGCATGCGCTGGCGCGTGGCGTCCAGAAACCCGGCCATTTCCTGCGGCGTCTCACCCTTGATGCGCATCGCCACGCAGAACGCACCGACCTCCAGGTCAGTGACCATGCCATCCAGCACCTGGCCAAAAAGATCTGCTGCCTGCTTTCGCTCCAGCGGGCGTGCGCCATCTTTGCCGCGCCCGATTTCCTTGATGTAGTGACTGATACCCATGTCGCCGATTATCCTCAACGCCAGAAGTTGACTGCTGACTGCCGGCCATGGCGCCTGGCAGTTGTGCGCCTGCCAGACATTCACCGGCTCAGACTCTGGTCGCCTGTGCGTCAGCTGGCGCCATGAAGCGGATCGTTTTCTTCAGTTCCGGAATGCACGACCCGCAATTGGTGCCGCATTGGAGTGCGCCTTGCAGCGAAGCCAGTTTGTCGTCGGGGCTTGCCAGGTATCGCTCGCCTGCTGTGGCTTCGCCGGCCTGCGCCAGATGCTCGCGAATCGCCACATCGGTCACGTTGAAACAGGTGCACACCAGCCTGCCGCGCGATTGCACCGCCACCGGCGCTTTGGAACCCGGCAGCAGCAGCAGGCGTCCGTATGCCTGTGCGGGCAGCTCGTCCTGCAGCAGGGTTTTGATCCAGGCCTGGGCGCTGGTGTCGCCTGACAGAACAAAACCGGTCAGCTCTGCACGCTCGCCGATGCGGTGCAGGTGCATCGCCCGCCGCTGGCCCTTCTTGCGGTCCGCGTAATGCAGGGTGTCGGCGCTTTCCAGGTCCAGAAGGCGCTCGATGGTGGCAAGCACGCTATCAGGCGGCGCCTCATGCCCGGCTGCCCGAAACAGCACGCCGCAGCGCTCATGGCCGCTGCTTCCCCCTGATGGCGACAGCGGCGTGTTGCCGGAAAAGAGCGTGCAGCTGGTGAACGCAAAGGCCTTCATCAGCGGCTTCAAGCTGGCACGTGCAGCCAGCGCAGCGTCTTGCGGCAGCCAGGCCATGCCCAAAAGCGTCCACGGCAGCTCAGCCTTGAGAATCTTGACCGCCGCATGTTTGAGCTCGGGCTGTTTCGAATCAGGGCAACAGGCTGACGTGGTGAGTGCATTCACGCCCGCCAGCGGCTCGCCGATGCTCGAGACGCCGCTCAGGTATTCCTCGCCCCAGTGCATCGCCATGAACGCCTGGCTGAGCGCGACTTCAGCTGAGGCCTGCACAGGGACCACGATGGAGCCGCGTTTGGACGTCACATGCACCAGGTCGCCGTCCTTCATCAACCGGCGCGCCATGTCCTGCGGATGCATCTGGATCGACGGCTCGGCCACATGGCCAAACAGGCGGCCCAGCGTCCCGGTGCGGCTCATGCCGTGCCATTGGTCGCGCAGGCGTCCGGTGGTCAGCGAAAACGGGTAGCGTGATTCACGCGGCTCGGCTACCGGCTTGTAGACGGTGTTGACAAAGCGCGCCCGGCCGTCAGGCGTCGGGAACCTGCCGTCACCATAAAGCCGCGCCTTGCCAGCCGCGTCGCCGGTTTTGAGCGGCCATTGCTGCGGGGCAGCCTCCAGCATGGCGTAGCTCATGCCGGTGATGTCCAGGTCGCGTCCGCGGGTTGATTCGCGGTGTTCGTTCCAGATCGCTTCAACGCCCGCCGACGCGTCGGTGAGGCTGTAGGGGAAAAGGTGTGAAGCTTGTGGCTGCAGCAGGCGCTCAAGCCGCTGGGCGAAGTCAACCGCGATCGACCAGTCGTGGCGCGCTTGCCCAGAGGCCGCCACAGCGGGCCGTACCCGGCTGATGCGCCGCTCGCTGTTCGTGACGGTGCCGGTTTTCTCGCCCCAGGTGGTGGCGGGCAGCAGCAGGTCGGCATAGTCACAGCTGGACGGGGTCGAAAAAGCCTCCTGCACAATCACCAGTTCAGCCCGCGCCAGTGCACGCCGCACGGTCGACTGGTCGGGCATCGACTGGGCAGGGTTGGTGCACGCAATCCAGAGCGCCTTGATCCGTCCGTCGGCAGCGGCCTGAAACATCTCTACCGCCGTTAAACCGGGCTTCTCGGGCACGCTAGCAATTCCCCAATGCGCAGCCACCTCGGCCCGGTGTACGGGGTTGGCCATGTCGCGGTGCGCGCTGATCAGGTTGGCGAGGCCGCCCACCTCGCGCCCGCCCATCGCATTGGGCTGACCCGTTAATGAAAAAGGCGCGGCGCCCGGCCGTCCGATATGGCCGGTTGCCAGGTGCAGGTTGATCAATGCCGCGTTCTTTGCGGTGCCGCTGCTGGACTGGTTCAGCCCCTGACAGTACAGGCTGAGCGTGGCTGGCGATGTGGCAAACAGCTTTGCGGCGGTGAAGAGATCGGCCTTGCTGACGCCGCAGGTTTCAGCCACCAGGTCGGGCGTGTAGTCGCGTACAGTGGCTTTCAGGGCGTCAAAACCATGGGTGTGCGCTGCAATGAAAGCATTGTTGGTCCAGCCCTCCCACAGCATGATGTGCAGCATGCCGTTGAAAAGCGACACATCGGTGCCGGGTTGAATCGGCAGGTACAGGTCGGCAATTTCCGCGGTGTCGGTACGGCGCGGATCGCAAAAAATAATCTTCAACGCCGGGTTGGCCGACCTGGCGTCTTCGATGCGCCGAAACAGGATGGGATGCGCATAGGCGGTGTTGCTGCCGACGATGAAGATGCACTGGGCGTGGTCGATGTCTTCGTAGCAGGCAGGCGGCGCATCGGCACCGAGCGTCTGCTTGTAGCCGGCCACGGCGCTGCTCATGCACAGGCGCGAGTTGGTGTCGATGTTGTTGGTGCCGATGAGGCCCTTGGCCAGCTTGTTGAAGACGTAATAGTCCTCGGTCAGCAGCTGGCCGGACACATAAAAACCCACCGCATCAGGCCCGTGTTCATGAATGATGCGGGCAAAGCCTTGCGCGGCAAAAGCCAATGCGTCGTCCCACGACACCGCCTCGGCCGCTGCGGCCTTGTGCGCCCGTTGCAGCGGTTGCAGCAAACGGGTTTGCCGCGTGATCGGCGCTGCGGCCGTCAGCGCCAGTGTCGAGCCTTTGGTGCACAGCCGGCCAAAGTTGGCAGGATGGTCCGGGTCGCCCCGCACGCCCGTGATCTGGTTGCCCTGGCTTTCAATGACCACGCCGCAACCGACGCCGCAGTAAGGACAGGTCGATCGGGTTTCAGTTATAGGTAAGCTCATTTGCTATCTTAGTTATAGCGATAACCCCTGCATTGAATTGGGCTAGAGCCATATTTTGCTTAAAAATAGCACCATGAACGCTTGGACATGGCTGGGCGCGGTATGAAGGCTGCCCCAGCTCAGGCATGACCGGCATCGACAGCGCCGCTTTCCGCATGCGGCCCTGGCCCCGCCAGAGGCCGCGTCAGGTCCAGCGCGTGGCTGGCCAGCTCGGCGGTGCTCAGGTGAACAGCGCCGCCGCTCACCTCGACCTTGAAGCGCGGTGTGCAGCCTTCGTCAGGCGCCTGTGCACAGCCGTCGGCCAGGCCGATGGTCCAGTTGTGCAGCGGGCATGCGACGCTGGTGCCAAACACAATGCCCTGGCTGAGCGGGCCGCCTTTGTGCGGGCAGCGGTCCAGCAGGGCAAAAACCTCATCCTGGCTGTTGCGGAAGACGGCAACATCCAGCCCGGCGGGCCGTGCCACGCGGCGTGAGCCCAAAACGGGTATGTCCGTCACCAGGCAGATTTTTTTCCATTCGCTCATGAGCAATCCTTTGGGTTAGCCAACGACCGGCGCATACGTGCCGGTGACCCGGTCCACGACCTGCAGCAGGTTCTCGCTGGTGATGAAGACGTGGCTGGAGGTTTTAGCGCTTTTGACGCTGGCTTTGAGCGCATTGTCAAAAACAACCACTGGCCATCGGCCAGCGCCAGCTCCTGCCGAATCTCGCCATTAGCCTCCGGCGCATTGCGCAACACTTCCAGTGCGGGCACGAACTCGTCTCGCGCCTTGGTTAGCTCCAGCAAGCTGGCTGCGCCGTCGACATTCGAGCTGCTGGCGAGGTAAAACTCGGCCATGCGCTGCGACAGCATGCGCTGGCGGCCCGCCTTGTTGATGGCGTCGCCGATGCCGGTAACCTGGGCCTGCGCGTTGCCGAGTCCGGCCAGGGTCGTGACTGCGACCCCGCAAAAAGTCCGGCGCTTCATCGAATGCGTCATAGGCTGTTGTTCCCTGTGCTGTCGTTGAAAAAGCTGCGGCAAAAATAGGCTGAAGATCAGGCACCGATGGCGGCAAACTGCCGCGTGTCAACCTGGGCCTGGTCGGACTCGAACCAGGGGTCGGGCTGGCCGTCCAGGCTGAACTGCAGCCGGTCCCACAAGGCCTTGCGCCCTGCGGCATCATCCAGAATTTTTCGCTTGACGGAATCCAGGCCCACCCGGTGGATGTAGTTGACGGTGCGCTCCAGGTACCAGCCTTCCTCTCGGTACAACTGCAGGAAAGCACCGGCGTATTCCATGACTTCGGCCGCCGTCTTGACCTTGACAAAAAACTGAGCCACCTCGGTCTTGATACCGCCATTGCCGCCGACGTAGATTTCCCAACCGGAGTCAACACCGATGATGCCGACGTCCTTGATGCCGGATTCGGCGCAGTTGCGAGGGCACCCGCTCACCGCCAGCTTGACCTTGTGCGGCGAGTACATCGCCCACAGGGCGCGCTCCAGGTCCTTGCCCATCTGCGTGCTGTCTTGCGTGCCAAAGCGGCACCATTCGCTGCCCACGCAGGTCTTGACGGTGCGCAGCGATTTGGCATAGGCAAATCCCGACGGCATGCCGATGTCTTTCCACACGCCTGCCAGGTCTTCCTTCTTGACGCCGAGCAGATCGATGCGTTGCCCGCCGGTAACCTTGACGGTCGGTATCCTGTACTTGTCAGCCGCATCGGCAATGCGGCGCAACTCATCGGGCGTGGTGTGGCCGCCCCACATGCGGGGAATGACCGAGTAGGTGCCGTCCTTCTGGATGTTGGCGTGGCTGCGCTCGTTGATGTAACGGCTTTGCGGGTCGTCCTTGGCTTCTTTCGGCCAGGTGCTGATCAGGTAGTAGTTGATGGCTGGGCGGCAGCTGGCGCAGCCGTTGGGCGTACGCCATTCCATGAAGCTGTAGACACTGGCAATCGTCAGCAGCTTGTGGTCCTTGATGGCCTTGCGAACATCGGCATGGCTGTGATCGGTGCAGGCACACACCGCTTTCTTTTGGGGCGTGACCGAGTAGTCGCCGCCCGCGGTAGACATCAGGATCTGTTCGACAAGACCGGTGCAGGAGCCGCAGGACGCGCTGGCTTTGGTGTGCTTGCGCACCTCGTCGAGTGTGAAGAGGCCTTTTTCCTTGATGGCCTTGCAGATGGTGCCCTTGTTGACGCCGTTGCAGCCGCAGACTTCAGCGTCATCCTGCATGGCGGCGGTCTTGTTCTGCCCTTCATGCCCGGCATCGCCCAGGTTCGATTCTCCAAAAATCAACCGGTCGCGGATATCGCTGATGCTGCGCCCGTCGCGCAGCAGCTTGAAGTAATAGCTGCCGTCAACCGTATCGCCATAAAGGCACGCACCAATCAGCTGGTCATCCTTGATGACCAGCTTCTTATAGACACCGCCAAAGGGGTCGCTCATCACAATCTCTTCAGTGCCTTCGCCGCCTGAAAAGTCACCCGCCGAAAAG
Organism: Polaromonas sp.; assembly: GCA_028291985.1. Taxonomy (GTDB): domain Bacteria; phylum Pseudomonadota; class Gammaproteobacteria; order Burkholderiales; family Burkholderiaceae_C; genus Polaromonas. The sequence continues at coordinate 17,382 of JAQGNE010000034.1, forward strand.
AGGTCGATGCCAGTGACTTTCAGTTTGGTCGAGGTCAGCGAGCCGGTGTAGCGGCCAATGCCGAACTGCGCCAGGTGGTTGGCTGCGACCTTGGCCTGCTCGAAGAGTGGCGCCACCAGGCCGTAGGCAATGCCCCGATGCGCGGCGCATTCGCCCACCGAATAAATGCGCGCGTCAGTCACTGTTTGCATCGTGTCGTTGACAACGATACCCCGGTTGCAATGCAGCCGCATGGATTCAGCCAGCGCGGTGTTGGGCCGTATGCCCACAGCCATCACGACGAGGTCTGCGGCCAGCTCGGTGCCGTCCTTGAACTTGATGGCACTAACCCGGCCTTCAGCGTTACCGAACAGCTCCTGCGTCTGCGCGCCGATAAGAAATTTAAGGCCGCGGCTTTCCAGCGATTTTTGCAGCAGCTTGCCGGCAACATCATCGAGCTGGCGCTCCATCAGCCACGGCATTACATGCACCACGGTAACTTCCATGCCGCGCAGCATCAGGCCGTTGGCCGCTTCCAGGCCCAGCAGGCCGCCGCCGATGACGACTGCGCGCTTGTACTTGACGGAGGCGTCGATCATCGCGGTGGTATCGGCGATGTCGCGGTAGGCGATCACGCCTTGCAGGTCATTGCCCGGTACCGGCAGGATGAAAGGCGTGGAGCCGGTGCACATCAACAGGCGGTCATATTCGGCCTCGGTCACTGCGCCGCTTGCATCGGTGGCGCGCACCAGCCGCTTGATGCGGTCCACCTCGGTGACCGTCTTGCCGGCGTGCAGCGTGATGTGGTTGCTTTCGTACCACGCCCAGCTGTTCAGGACTATCTCGTCCAGCGTCTGCTCGCCGGCTAGCACCGGGCTGAGCAGAATACGGTTGTAGTTCGGGTGCGGCTCGGCGCCAAAGACCGTGATGTTGTGCAGGTCGGGCGCAAGCTTGATCAGCTCTTCCAGGGTGCGCACGCCGGCTATGCCGTTGCCCACCATGACCAGTTTTGATTTTTTCATGTGTTTTGCTCCGTTCAGTTCAGGGATGAGGGCGCACCCACGCTGCTGTGGGCAGCGCGTGGCAAAAAGGGTTGGGCGCGGGGGCACTGCAACTGGCAGGCACGCAAGAGGTTGCGCAGTCGCGGTGCGACTCTCGACTGGCATAGATGCCGCGTTGTGAAATTCATGATGCTCTCTTCCTGAACAGGATTCGGCAGGGTCGCCGACGTGGAGGCACATCACTACGCACGCCTTTGTGCGCAGAACCCGCAGTGCATTCGCTAAGGCCGGGCGCATCGTCACGCCCGGATCATTTAATGCAAAAGCCGTGCCACGCCTGTCATGCTGAGGCTGGTGTAAATCCTTTGTGATCCGGCCCGCCAATGCGAAACCCGTGCCGGCTTTCGGGGCAGGAAGCGTCGGCCGGTTAACCAGCCCTGCGGCTGCCCCGGGGCTGTATGACCGCGTCCAGCGTGTGTTTCAGGCAGCTTTCTCGACGTGCCCGTGGCGGTTGTGGAGGAAGTCGATGACGGCCTTGCGGTAGTGCAGGTAGTCCGTGCTTTCTGCCAGCTCTACCCGGTTGCGCGGCCGTGCCAGCTCAATCGGCAAGACCTCACCGATGGTGGCTGATGGCCCATTGGTCATCATCACGATCTTGTCGCTGAGCAGGACCGCCTCGTCCACATCATGGGTCACCATGACGACGGTGCTGTGGGTGTTGGCGACGATCTGCAGCAACTCGTCCTGCAGTTTGGCGCGTGTCAGGGCGTCAAGCGCGCCAAAGGGTTCATCCAGCAGCAGTACCTTGGGCTCCATCGACAGTGCGCGCGCAATGCCTACTCGCTGCTTCATGCCGCCGGAGATTTCGCCAGGGCGCTTTTGCGCGGCGGCACTCAGGCCGACCATGGCCAGCACCGCATCGGTGCGGACCCTGAGCTGCGCCCGGTTTTCGGTGGCTGAGAACACGCGTTCGACAGCCAGGTAGACGTTTTCAAAACAGGTCAGCCACGGCAGCAGCGAATGGTTCTGAAAAACCACCGCCCGCTCGGGCCCCGGCCCGGCGATCTCCCGGTTGGCACACAGTAGCAGGCCCTCGGTCGGCCTGGTCAAGCCGGCGATCAGATTGAGCAGGGTGGATTTGCCGCACCCGGAATGCCCGATCAGGGCCACAAACTCGCCCTTGGCAACGGTGAGGTTGATGTTCTTCAGCGCGCAGAACGGACCCTTTCGGGTTTTGAAGGTCTGCTCGACATGCTGGATGTCGATGTATTTGCTGGCGAGTGTGGTCATGGTATTCCTGGCGTTTTGGAAGCAATCGGTTCGAGTAGCCGCAGCAGGCATGAAGGCCTCAGTTCTTCACGTCTTCGAACGTGAAGGCGGTGGCCAGCTTGATCAGGGCGAATTCCAGCAAGAGGCCAACAATGCCGATGACAAAAATCGCGATGATGATGTTTTTGACATTCAGGTTGTTCCACTCGTCCCAGACCCAGAAGCCGATGCCGATGCCGCCCGTCAACATCTCCGCCGCGACGATCACCAGCCAGGCCGTTCCCACCGCCAGGCGCACGCCGGTCAGCATGTAGGGCAGCACCGCCGGAAACAGAATTTTGGTGACGATCTTCCATTCACTGAGGTTGAGCACGCGCGCCACGTTCATGTAATCCTGCGGAACGCGCTGCACGCCGACGGCGGTGTTGATGATCATGGGCCAGATGGAACAGATGAAGATCGTCCAGATGGCCGCCGGGTTTGCACCCTTGAAGACGAGCAGGCCAATCGGCAGCCAGGCGAGCGGCGACACCGGCCGCATCAGGCTGATCAGCGGGTTGAGCATGCGGCTTAAAAAGGTGAACCGTCCGATCAGAAAGCCTACCGGAATGCCGACTGCCGCTGCCAGGCCAAAGCCCATGGCCACGCGCTGCAACGATGACAGCACATTCCAGCCGACGCCCTGGTCGTTGGGGCCTTTGCTGTAGAACGGGTCGCTGAAGATCTGCAGCGCCTGAAGGAAGGTGTCCTTCGGTGATGGAATGCTGGCGCCCGTGCCGAGCGACACCATTTCCCAGACCAGCCCCAGCAAGCCAAGGCCCAGAAAGGGCGGCAGGATGTGCAGCCAGAACACCGACCTATCGGGCCATCGCTGGTCAGAAGGCGGCGTGCCGAGTCTGTGCACACCATTTTTCAAGCTATCTTGGTCTGTAGCCAGCGAAATAACTGGGCCTGCAGCTATTGAATGCATAGCGCCATGCCCGTGGCGTTGCGCCGGCTCAAGCTCCGCCGCCTTGCCCTGCGGGTTATGGAATACAGCACTGACCATGTGGGTACCTCTTGAATGTGTCGTCGGGTGTTTGGAGCAGTGGGCGGGATCAGGCGCGAACCGTGAAGCCGTCGGCATATTTTTTCGGGTCTTTCCCGTCCCAGACCACGCCGTCGGTCATCTTGCTGCTGCGCATCACATCCTTGGGAATACTGACCTTGGCTGCAGTGGCCGCCTGCTTGTAGATGTCGATCTGGTTGACCTGTCTGGCAATCGCCAGATAGTCCGGATGCTCCTTGATCAAGCCCCAGCGCTTGTGCTGCGTGATAAACCACATGCCGTCAGAAAGATACGGGAAGTTGACCGCACCATCGTTGTAGAACTTCATGTAGTTCGGGTCGTCCCAGGTCTTGCCCATGCCGTTCTGGTAGCGACCCAGGATGCGCTGGTTGATGGCATCCACGCTGGTGTTCACATAGCTCTTGTCGGCAATGGTTTCAGCCATCTTCTGCTTGTTGGCCAGGCTTGCGTCAATCCACTTGCCGGCCTCCAGAATTGCCGCGGTGACAGCACGCGCGGTGTTGGGGTATTTCTTGGTGAACTCGGCGGTAGCGCCCAACACCTTTTCCGGATGGTCCTTCCAGATGTCTTGCGTCGTTGTTGCCGTCACGCCGATGCCGTCGATGATGGCGCGGTGGTTCCACGGCTCGCCGACACAAAAGCCGTCCATATTGCCCACCCGCATGTTGGCCGCCATTTGCGGCGGCGGCACGGTAATGACCTTGGCATCCTTCATCGGGTTGATGCCGTGCGCCGCCATCCAGTAGTACAGCCACATGGCGTGGGTGCCGGTCGGAAAGGTCTGCGCAAAGGTGTATTCACGCTTGTCGGTGGCCATCAGCTTGGCCAGCCCGGCACCGTCGACCGCCCCTTTTTCAGCCAGCTTTTTCGACAGCGTGATGGCCTGGCCGTTGTTGTTCAGGTTCATCAGCACGGCCATGTCTTTTTTCGGCCCCGATGTGCCCATATGCACGCCGTAGATCAGGCCGTAGAGCACATGCGCAAAGTCAAGTTCACCATTGACCAGCTTGTCCCTGACGCCGGCCCAGCTGGCCTCCTTGCTCGGAATGATGGTGACGCCATATTTCTTGTCGATGCCCAGCGCCGATGCCATCACCACCGATGCGCAATCGGTCAGCGGAATGAAGCCGATCCTGATTTCTTTTTTCTCAGGTGCGTCGGAGCCCTGTGCATAGACTGCGGCGCGCAGGGCGGGCGTGATGCCAACGGCACCCACGGCAGCAGCCTGCCACACGGTACGGCGGGTCAGCGATGGTTTCGGCAATTCGGTCATCTTGATAACTCCCGCGTCATAAATAAGCATAAAAAAAGCGCTCGCCCCCGGTGGTCACGGTTGCGCGTGGTTGCGGGTGCGAACGCCTTTGTTCCTGGTGGCCGGGTACATCGCCGTTGATGTGCCTTACCGGTGGCCATCTATGGCCGATGCGAGATATGAGCAAGCCCCGTGCCAGTCACCGGATGCGGCAGTGAAATCCGATATTGTTAAGCTATTTATGCCTCTGGCCCAATAGATTAGAGAGTTCGTAGCTATGAATAAAGAAGCAACCATTGCCATGGTGCGTCTATGGTGCGTATGCTGGGCGGCTGCACGGCGCTTGTGCATCGCACCCTTGACGGTTCAACGTGATCGCAGCTGCCGCCGTTTCACCATCATCCAGGCGCTTCCGGCTTGAGCGCAGCGCTAACCCAGCAGGTCTGCAACATCCAGCATGCGCTGCGCCACGTCGGCGAGGCGCAAACCCTTGTCCATGGCGGCCTTGCGCAGCTTTTCATAGGCTGCCTGCTCGCTTAAGGCCTGGCGCTGCATCAGCATGCCCTTGGCCCGGTCGATGATCTTTCGGTCCTGCAGCTCGGTCTTGGCGTCAGCCAGCTCACGGCGCAGGCCTTGTTCGTGCTCAAAACGGGCCATGGCCACATCCAGGATCGGCCGGATGCGCTCGGGTGACAGGCCCGCAACAATATAGGCCGACACACCCGCCGCCACCGCCGCCTTGACACGGCTGGTGTCGTTGTCATTGGTGAACAAAACGATGGGTCGCCGGGCGTCGCGGGTTGCCATCACCACATGCTCCAGTGAATCGCGCGCCTCGCTTTCGGCATCCACAATGATCATGTCGGGCTGCAACTGGCCCAGTCGCTCCTGCAAAAACGTGTCTGAAGGCAGCACGGCCACCACGTTGTAGCCGTTTTCGAGCAGCCCGATGCGCAATTGGCGGGAGCGCTCCGCCTGCGCACGGGCGTTCTCGTCCGTGGATATGCCGTCCAGCAGATCCGGCGCGATGATGACCAGACGCAGCGATTGGGAGGGGGCCATGGCAAAAGTCGTGCAAGAAGCGTGCCCCACGGTCGCCCACTGCGTGTGGCTCCCCGCCCCCGAGGGGGGCCGCTGCGCCTGCGGCCCGGCAAAGCCGGTTCCGCGGGCCCCTGCTTGGTTGAAGAAATATAGCGCCCAGAACCAGCAGAGCAGCAGGGGCCGCGGGGCTGGCTGCGCCAGACTGCAGGCGCCGCCCCCTGAGGGAAAACGGGCTACACGAAGCGAGCCCGGACGGGGGGAGCCTAAACTCCACCCATGCTAGTTCTTGGAATCGAATCGAGTTGTGATGAAACCGGCGTCGCGCTTGTCGACACATCTGGCGAGGGCATACCGAAATTGCTGTCACATGCGCTGCACAGCCAGATCGACATGCATCAGGCCTACGGCGGCGTGGTGCCTGAGCTGGCCAGCCGTGACCACATCCGGCGCGTATTGCCGCTGACGCACGAGGTCATGCGCCGTGCGCAGCTTTCGCTGGCCGATGTGGATGTGGTGGCGTACACGCGGGGGCCGGGTCTGGCTGGCGCTTTGCTGGTGGGTGCGGGCGTGGCGGTATCGCTGGCGGCGGCGCTGGGCAGGCCGGCTATGGGCGTGCACCATCTGGAAGGGCATTTGCTGAGTCCTTTTTTGAGTGCCGATCCTCCGGAGTTTCCATTTGTGGCATTGCTGGTCTCCGGCGGCCATACCCAGCTGATGCGGGTTGAACGTGTCGGTGCCTACGAGTTGTTGGGCGAGTCGATTGACGATGCCGCAGGCGAGGCTTTTGACAAGTCAGCCAAGCTGATGGGCTTGCCTTATCCGGGCGGGCCGCATTTGTCGAAGCTGGCAGAGCAGGGCGATGACAAGGCTTTCAAGCTGCCGCGACCCCTGCTGCACAGTGGCAACCTTGATTTTTCTTTTGCCGGCCTGAAAACGGCTGTGCTGACCCAGGCCAAAAAGCTCGGTGATGCGCTTGAGTCGCGCAAGGCAGATCTTGCCGCTTCAACCCAGGCCGCCATCGTTGAGGTACTGGTCAAGAAGTCGCTCGGTGCGATGAGGCAGACCGGGCTCAAGCGGCTGGTTGTGGCAGGCGGGGTTGGCGCCAATGCGCGGCTTCGCCGCGAGCTCAGTGATGCCTGCCGCCAGCGGGGCATCCGGGTGCACTACCCTGAACTGGATTTGTGCACCGACAACGGCGCCATGATTGCGCTGGCGGCCGGCATGCGCCTGCAGACGGGAGTTGAGCCGTTGTCGGCGGCGGCAACGTACAACTTTGAAGTCAGGCCGCGCTGGCCACTGTCTGAACTTCAGGCCGTGCCGGCTTAAAGGAAAAGCGGTTGGAGAAGAAAAAAAGCGGGGTATAGCACCCCGCTTTTTGTTTACCCATAAACGGCTTACTCGATGGCGAGCGGCGTCACCTTGCTGACCGGCAGCTGCTTGCCCAGCGACAGCGTCAGCACGCCGTTTTCAAGCTTGGCCGTGCTGGCGGATGCATCGATTTCGAGCGGGAAACGCCAGGCTGCCTTGACCTTGCGCGGGGCGTGCTGCTTGCTGGCCACGCGCACCACATCGCCCTCGATGCCGATGTCCAGCTGGTCGCGTGTAAGTCCTGGAACGTCGAGTGACAGCAGATAGGATTTTTCAAGGTCTTCGAACGACGCAGCCCTGCCAGGGCCTGCGTCCTGAAGCGATGAAAACGTGTCGTTCAGAAAACGGTCAAGCGCGCCGTTGCTGACCACAGGCGCATGGTTGCGATGAAAACCTTTTGACGAGCGGACGGGAAGCGTGGACAGCGAGTAAAACATGTGGACTCCATCAGTTGTTGGCAAGGATGTTTCCCTTACACTGCGCGGCGCTCACCGTGATTGCCGCATGGTCAACAGCTGAGTGCGAGCACCCTTTTTTCAAGCTTCTCCAAGCCCCGAAACGAACACTTTATTTTTATGCTTCGACTCTTGAAACGCTTTTCGTCAACCCTATTTCTTTGCGCCTCCGTGAGCGCCCTGGCACAGCCGACATCATCGTCACCGGTACGTGTGGCCCTGATAGAAAGTCTGTCCGGGCCTTTCGCCAACACCGGCGAAGCCGTGTTTCGCAACCTGGTGTGGGCTGCCGAGCGGGTGAACGCGCGTGGCGGCGTCAAGCTGCCCAGCGGCAACCGCAACCTGGTGATCGAGCGCTATGACAACAAGGGTCAGAACGAAGAGGCGCTTGCAGCCTTGCGCTCGGCTATCGACGATGGCGTGACCGTGATTGCGCAGGGCAATTCGTCAGCCATTGCTGCAGCCCTGATCGATGCGGTCAACAAGCACAACCAACGCGAGCCAGCGCGCCGAGTGCTGTTTCTTAACTACTCCGCCGTCGACCCAGCGCTGACGAACGAGAAATGCAGCTTCTGGCACTTTCGTTTTGATGCGCATGCCGACATGCGGATGGCGGCATTGATGGATGTCCTCAAGGAAGACAAATCGGTTAAGAGCATCTACCTGATAGGGCAGGACTACAGCTTTGGCCAGGCAGTGCTGCGGGAAGCACGCAAGCAACTGACTTTGCAGCGGCCCGATGTGCAGATTGCAGGCGATGAATTGCACGCCATTGGCCGGGTGAAGGACTTTATTCCGTATGCCGTGAAGATCAAGGCCAGTGGTGCGCAGGCGGTGATGACCGGCAACTGGGGCAATGATCTGACCCTGCTGATCAAGGCCGCCAAGGAAGTGGGCTATGAAGGCAAGTTCTACACCTTCTACGGCAATGCGTTGGGCGTGCCGGCAGCCCTGGGCGAAGCCGGTGTCGGCAAGGTGATTGCCGTGGCCGAGTGGTTTGCCAACGCAGACGGTGCGGCTTCCGAGACTTTTTATCAGTCTTTTCGCCAGCGCTTCCCCAGGCCGCAGGATGACTACATGCACATGCGCATGCAACTGATGGTGGAGTCGCTGGCCCGGGGCATCGAGAAAGCCGGAACCGTGGAGACTGCTGCGGTGGCATCGAAAATGGAGGGGGTAAGCGTCAGCCTTGCAGGCTTCCAGGCAACCATGCGCCCGACAGATCATCAGTTGCAGCAGCAGCTTCAGGTTGCGCTGATGGACAGGCAGGGCGCGCCTGGAACAAAGTTTGATGTGGAAGGTTCAGGCTACGGTTTTCGTGTGATCAAGACGATTCCTGCTGCCCGGACCCAGTTGCCGACAACATGTGCGATGGTGCGACCATAGGGCCGCACTGCAGGCTGTATTGCCCGTGCGAATACGACCCTGAGTCCTTCAGCCTGCGTAACCCGCTTAACCTGAACAACCCAAGCCCTCGAAAGGGCAACTACCCATGCGCCAAGCTGTACTGAACCTTGAAGAATCCATGATCCGCCAGGTTGCCAATGCCGGCATGGGGCGCCCCGATGTGCTGAAGTTCTGGTTTGGCGAAAGCGATGAGGTCACGCCCGCTTTTATCCGCGAGGCCGCTGCTGCGTCATTGCGCCAGGGAGAAACGTTTTATGCCCATAACCTGGGGCTGCCGGAGCTGCGCGAAGCCATCGCGGGCTACACCTCGGGTTTACGCGCCACAGGCGCCTCAAAAGTTGGCGCCGACCGGATCGCGGTGACATCAGGCGGTGTCAACGCCTTGATGCTGGCGGTGCAGGCGCTGGTGGACGCGGGCGACGAGGTGGTGGTGCTGACGCCGGTATGGCCGAATCTGATCGCGCAACCGGCCATCATGGGCGCATCGGTGACCTGTGTGAGTCTGAGGCCCGTGGACGGGCAATGGCAGCTTGACCTTGCCGAGCTGCTGACAGCAGTAACCCCTGCGTGCAAGCTCTTGATCCTGAATGCGCCGAACAACCCGACCGGGTGGACGCTGAGTCGTGCCGAACAAGAGGCGATTCTTTCCCATTGCCGTAGCACTGGCACCTGGATCCTGGCTGACGAGGTTTATGAGCGCCTGTATTTCGAGCCGACCGCACTTGGCGCGGCGCCCAGTTTTCTGGATCTGGCGCATGACAAGGACCGGCTCATGGTGGCGCACAGTTTTTCAAAAAGTTTCCTGATGACCGGCTGGCGCCTGGGATGGCTGGTTATGCCGGCATCGGCGACGCCGCATCTGGGAAAGCTCATCGAATTCAACACATCCTGCGCGCCGGTGTTTGTGCAGCGGGCGGCTTTGGCTGCCATTGCAGCCGCCGCAGAGGTGACGCCTGCCGTGGTCGGTCACCTCAAGAATTGCCGTGACAAGCTAATTCCCTTGCTGCAGCAGACGGACGGGGTACAGGTGGCCATGCCAAAAGGCGGCATGTATGCGTTTTTCAGGCTCGAAGACCAGAACCGTTTCGGTGATTCGCTGGCGACGGCCAAACGCCTGGTGGTTGAAGCGGGCCTTGGGCTTGCGCCCGGCAACGCCTTCATGGTCAACCCCACGCCAGAGGCGCAGGGATGGCTGCGCTGGTGTTTTGCCAGCCAGGACCTGGGGCGGCTGGAGCAGGGCGTTAAGCGCCTGCAGGGCTGGCTGCAGCGCCAGCCCGCTAGGCTATAATCCGAGGCTCTGCGCAGTACGGCTACTCATGGCTGGCTGCCGGAATCACGGGTCAACCGCGGTCAAATCCCATGTCGGGAAGGCTGCATGGCCCGCAAGTGCACTGACGTGCAAGGAAGCTATCGATGATTGCAAAATCAATCAAGGCCGAGATTGTCAAGGACAATGCCCGTGCCGCCGGCGATACCGGCAGTCCTGAAGTTCAAGTGGCGCTGCTTACCGGCCGCATCAATGAACTGACCCCTCACTTCAAAACCAATGCCAAAGACCATCATGGTCGCCGCGGCCTGCTGCGCATGGTAAGCCGCCGCCGCAAGCTGCTGGATTACCTGAAGTCCAAGGACGCTGACCGTTATGTTGCGCTGATTGCCAAACTTGGCCTGCGCAAGTAAACGCTGAAAACGATTTGAAAGCGCCTGAGTTAGTTAACTAGCTCAGGCGTTTTTTACTTCGGAGTCAGGCAAAACGAGCACGCGCTGTGTCATTCCACAAGAAAAGCCCTGGTTGACCGGAAGTCTTCGCTCCGGTTTCCAGGCATTTTGTGGAATGGCATCGTGTTCAGCCCGCCCTATCTCCGGGCCTCCGCACTGCCTCAAGTGCGCGCACCTAGTGGAGCAAAAACATGAGCATTTTTAACAAAGTCACCAAAACCTTTCAGTGGGGCCAGCACAAGGTCACCATGGAAACCGGCGAAATCGCGCGCCAGTCAAGCGGCGCTGTCGTCGTTGACATGGACGGCACGGTGGTGCTGGCCACCGTGGTCGCCAAGACCGATGCCAAGCCCGGCCAGGACTTCTTTCCGCTGACCGTTGACTACCTTGAAAAGACCTACGCCGCGGGCCGTATCCCGGGCAGCTTTTTCAAGCGCGAAGGCCGCCCCAGCGAACTTGAAACTCTGACCTCGCGCCTGATCGACAGGCCTATTCGCCCGCTGTTTCCTGAAGGCTTCTTCAATGAAGTGCAGGTGGTTATCCATGTGCTGTCATTGAACCCTGAAGTGGAAGGCGACATTCCCGCCTTGATCGCTTCCAGCGCAGCGCTGTCGATTTCCGGTATTCCGTTCAACGGCCCGATCGGCGCCGCGCGCGTGGCCTACATCGACGGTCAGTACGTCCTCAACCCGGGCAAGACGCAGCTGAAGGATTCGAAGATGGATCTGGTCGTGGCGGGCACCGAAGCCGCTGTGCTGATGGTGGAGTCCGAAGCCAGCCAGTTGTCCGAAGAAATCATGCTGGGTGCCATCGTGTTTGGCCATGAGCAGGGCAACATCGCCATCAACGCCATCCATGAACTGGTGCGTGACGCGGGCAAGCCTGTCTGGGCGTGGCAGGCACCTGCCAAGGACGAAGCACTGATCGCCAAGGTGGGTGAGCTGGCTGGTATGAAGCTTCAGGCGGCATACCAGATTCGCGCCAAACAGGCCCGCACCCAGGCTTGCCGCGTGGTGACCTCAGAAGTCATGGCAGCCCTGAAGGCCGAAGGCGTGGCTTTTGATGGGGTGACGGTTGAAGGCATGCTGTTCGACATCGAGGCCAAGATCGTCCGCAGCCAGATCTTGGCGGGCGAGCCGCGTATCGACGGCCGTGACACCCGTACCGTACGCGCCATTGAAATCCGCAACAGCGTGCTACCGCGCACCCACGGCTCGGCCCTGTTCACGCGGGGTGAAACCCAGGCGCTGGTCATCACCACGCTGGGTACCGAGCGCGACGCCCAGCGTATTGACGCTTTGAGCGGCGACTATGAAGACCGCTTCATGCTGCACTACAACATGCCTCCGTTCGCCACCGGTGAAACCGGCCGCGTCGGCAGCCCGAAACGCCGCGAGATCGGCCATGGACGCCTTGCCAAGCGCGCGCTGATCGCTGTGTTGCCCGAGAAGGACGAGTTCCCCTACACCATGCGCGTGGTCAGCGAAATTACCGAATCCAACGGTTCTTCGTCCATGGCTTCGGTCTGCGGCGGCTGCCTGTCGCTGATGGACGCCGGCGTTCCCATGAAGGCGCATGTGGCCGGCATCGCCATGGGCCTGATCAAGGAAGACAACCGCTTTGCCGTGCTGACCGACATCC
>JAQGNE010000049.1 GCA_028291985.1 Polaromonas sp.
CCGGTATCGAGCCCATGCCGCCGACCACCACCACCACAAAGGCCGAGCCTATGGTGTTCAGGTCCATGTCCAGCGTGGCCGGCTCACGCGGCAGCTGCAGCGCGCCGCCGAGGCCCGCGAGCATCGCCCCCAAACCAAATACAGCAGTGAAAAGCCACGCCTGGTTGACTCCCAGCGCGCTCACCATGGCGCGGTCCTGCGTGGCCGCTCGCACCAGGGTCCCCCAGCGCGTCCTGGTCAGCAGTAGCCACAGCAAGCCCAGCACCACGGGGCCGGCCGCCATCATGAAGAGGTCATAGCTGGGAAACTGCCGCCCGAGGATGTCGACCGAGCCAGAAAGACCAGGCGCGCGTGGGCCGAACAGTTCATCGGGCCCCCAGAAGTACAGCGTTGCATCGCGGATCACCAGCACCAGCGCAAAGGTGGCCAGCAACTGAAACAGCTCGGGCGCCTTGTAGATGCGGCGCAGGAGCACGACTTCGATCAGCGCGCCCAGTACGCCGGTTGCCAGCGCCGCCAGCAGCAGCGCGGGCCAGAAACCGAAGCCGGTGCCCAGCCTGTCCACCAGCGTGTAGGCAGTGTAGATGCCGAGCATGAAGAACGAGCCATGCGCAAAGTTGACGATGCGCGTCACGCCAAAAATCAGTGACAAGCCCGCTGCGACAAAAAACAGCGACGATGCGCCGGCAAGGCCGTTCAGCAGCTGGACGATGAAGCCGGAGAAACTCATGTACGACCGGCCGTGGCGCGGGCATCAGGCAGCGTCAACCGCATCGCGTGCTTCAGGCGGTCAGTTGGCAGCGCGGGACTTCTTCACCTCAGCCGCTGTCGGCTGGTAGTTGGCGCCGTCGAAGTAGCTGTAATCCACCATCACGCCCTTGCCGTTGTCGTTTTTGGTTTTGCCGACAAAGGCACCCATGGTCGACTGGTGGTCTTCCGGGCGGTAGGTGATGCGGCCAAACGGCGTGCCCACCTGCAGGCCCTTGAAGGCTGCCGCCAGCTTGTCGCTCTCGGTGCCTTGGGCCTTGGTGATGCCTGCCGCCACGGACTTGATCATGGCGTAGCCGACGACGGAGCCGAGGCGCGGATAGTCCTTGTACTTGCCGTGGTAGGCCAGGAAGAAGGCCTTGTGCTCGGGTGTCTGGATGCCGTACCAAGGGTATCCGGTGACGATCCAGCCGTTCGGTGTTTCGTCTTTCAGTGCATCCAGATACTCCGGCTCGCCGGTCAAGACGCTCACTACCGTGCGGTCCTTGAAGAGGCCGCGGGTGTTTCCCTCACGTACAAAACGCGACAGGTCAGCCGCAAACAGCACATTGAAAATCGCATCCGGCTTGGCGTCAGCCAGCGCCTGCACCGTGCTGCCAGCGTCCAGCTTGCCCAGCGGCGTGGCCTGCTCGGCCACAAACTCCACATCCGGCTGGGCGGCTTTCAGCAGCTGCTTGAAGGCAGCCACCGCCGACTGGCCGTATTCGTAGTTGGGGTAGACGATGGCCCAGCGCTTTTTCTTCAGCTTGGCAGCCTCGGGCACCAGCATGGCAGCCTGCATGTAAGTGCCGGGCCGCAGGCGGAAGGTGTAGGCATTGCCGCCCTGCCAGGTCATCTTGTCGGTCAGCGGCTCACCGGCCAGAAAGAAGAATTTTCTCTGCTTGGCAAAGTCGGCCACCGCCAGCCCGGTGTTGGATAAGAAGGTACCGGTCAGGACGTCGACTTTTTCACGCGACAGCAGCTCTTCGGCCGCCCGCACCGCATCCCCCGGGTTGGCGTTGTCGTCGCGCGTGATCAGCTGCAGCTTGCGGCCATTGACGCCGCCAGCCGCATTGATCTCGTCAACCGCCAGCTCCATCCCTTTTTTGTAGGGCTCCAGAAAAGCCGGCTGCGCCTTGTAGCTGTTGATCTCACCGATCTTGATCACGCCCTGGGCATGTGCGCTGAGCGCCGAGGCCAGCAAACCCAGCAGACTGATAGCGCGTACCCATTTAATTTGCATTGTCATCAGCTTCCTTATCGAACATGTGTAACTGGGGCGATTTTGACAGCTCTGGGGGAGGGCGGTTTGTCTACGCAGCCGATGGTGATGCGTCTGCTAGCGACCAATCCGCGCCCTGGGTGGCAAGCAGACATTCGCTCGGTTCAAGCTTCCAGCATCCACTGCCCGCTGGGCGCTACTGCAGTGCCAGATTTCGATAAATAATGGCCTTAGCCCAATAGATATAGGGGTATACAGCTTCTATTTTAATAGCGTAAAGAGCGCCACCTCTGCATTGCTCCGTTCAAAGGGCAATCTAAACATTGTTGTTTATCCTTGCAAATCATGGAATGAAACTCCATAATTGCAAGGATGTTTTCCAGAAACTTAGGTCCCCGAATCATTGACGAGCTTCAACATTCGCCAGCGGTTGCCCTGTTGGGGCCGCGTCAAGTGGGCAAAACCACTTTGGCACTGGATGCCAGCCGGTCAATCGACAGTATCTACCTGGACCTTGAATCAGACCGCGACCGCGCAAAGCTCATGGAGCCTGAGCTCTATTTGTCCGAGCATTTGGACAAACTCGTCATCCTTGACGAGGTGCACCGAGCGCCCGGCCTTTTCCCCGTATTGCGAGGCTTAATCGACCAGGCAAGGCGAGAGGGCCGGCGTGCTGGGCAATACCTGCTGCTGGGTTCGGCATCACTTGATTTGTTGCAGCAATCGGGCGAAACACTGGCCGGCCGTATCGCTTATCTTGAACTGGGGCCGCTCAATCTTTTGGAAGTCAGCGCTAATTTATCGGGTAGCGCAGCCGACGCCTTATGGCTACGCGGCGGTTTTCCAGAGAGTTTTACCGCACCCAACGACGCCAGCAGCTTGCGCTGGCGGCAAAACTTCATCCGCGCCTATCTGGAGCGTGACGTTCCGCAGTTCGGGCCTCGCATTGCGGCGGCCACCCTGCGCCGCTTCTGGACCATGCTGGCGCACCATCAAAGCGGCTTGCTCAATGTGGCGCAACTGGCCCGCAACATCGGTGTCGATAGCAAAACCGCACAAAGCTATATCGACTTGCTGTGCGCGCTGCTGCTGGTGCGACGCTTACCGCCCTGGCATGCCAACCTGGGCAAACGCTTGGTCAAGTCGCCCAAGGTCTATGTGCGCGACTGTGGGCTGGTACACGCACTGCTGGACATTGGCGACCGGGAAACCCTGCTGTCCCACCCGATCGTCGGTGCCAGCTGGGAAGGTTTTGTGATCGAAAACCTGCTCAGCTGCGCCCCCGATGGCGTGCAAGGACACTTCTACCGCTCAACCGGCGGCGCCGAGGTCGATTTGCTAATGGCTTGGCCCGATGGCACCTTGTGGGCGATAGAGATCAAGCGCTCGTTAAGTCCCAAGGTCGAGCGCGGCTTTCATGCCGCCTGTGACGACCTTTCGCCCGTGCGCAAGCTGGTGGTTTATCCGGGCAACGAGGCGTTTCCGTTGGGCCATGGTGTGGTCGCTATGCCGCTGCATCTGCTGTGCGCGGAGCTGGCGGTGAAGAGCTGACTAATAACGGCTTAGCAACATGATCGCGACACCAACGCAGCAAGCTTCGGTTAATCAGACATGGCCGCGTCTGCTTCAGCCTCAGGCCACAAACGGGGAAACATAAAGCGCAGGGCATGCTGCGGCAAGCCGAAGCGCACCTTACCTTGCGGCGAGTCGGACTTGAGCAGGCCGCGTTTAACCAGCGCTCCCAGCGCGTCGGTGGCGCCGCGTTCGCTCATGCCCAGCATGGCCTTGAAGTCGCCGCGCGCCATGTCTTCACCACTCAAAAACAGGTAATGCAGGCCGCGCAGCGCCTCTTGGCGTACACCTTGCTTCAGCACTGTGGACTCAAACACCAAACAGGCTTCGATGCGCGCCTTCATGGTTTCAAAATCGAGCATGCTCGCCATAAAACGGACCTGATCCATGCAGGTTTCGAGCACGTAGTCGATCCAGGCGATCAGAGCCTCCTCGCTCAGATTGCCGCGTCCGTCCAGATCACCCCGGCGCAGGCTGTCAGCATCCGCCAGCAGTGCGTAGTAACGCTCGGTGCTGCGGGCAAAACCACGCAGCGGCGACCACAGGCCGCCGGTGTAGCCCAGGGCAGTCAGCCATAGGTGGGTGTGCAGCCGCATGACCCGCCCATTGCCGTCCAAAAAAGGGTGTAGCCAGCCCAGCCGCTGGTGCGCAGCAGCCACGGCCACCAGTGCCGCTTCGCCCCGCCGCACACCACCGTAACCAGCAGCCCAGCGCGCCAGAAACAAAGGCACGCTGGCGTGGGCCGGCGCTACATGCTGACCCACCTTGACGTCACGCTGGCGCAGCTCACCAGGGGCGATGGGCTCACCCTCGGGTGTACTCAGATCGGCAACTGGGAGCTGGCTGAACAGCTCGCGGTGCAAGTGCCGCAGCGCGTCCACGGTGTACAGCGCGCGTGCGCCGGCTTCCCCCATGTAGCGTTGCTCCAGCGCCTGCTCGGCCTTGATGTGGGCTACCGCCAAACGCTGCTTGGCGGCAAGCGTTGCGTCTTTGGAGAAGTCTTGCCGCAAGGCTTGATCGATCTCGTGCGGTCGGGTGTGTTGCCCTTCTATGCGGTTGGTGTAGTACGAGTTCATGCTGCGCAACAAGGCACGCAACTCCAGCGGCACGCGGCTGCCGGCTAATGGTGTGGCCAGCCGCGACAGGTCATGCGCTTTGGCCAGCAAAGGCTCCATGCGAGAGTCGCGAGGCAATAAGGGTTCAAACTGGTGAGGGTCGCTGTACACCCCATCATTTTGCCAAGTTTTAAAACTTTGTAAATGTATGATTCCATTAGAATTTCAGACATTTACTCTAAGTCATTTGCCAAGTTTCTTGCAGCTTTTTTTGGCACCGTTATTCATTGCTGGCGCTACTGGGCCGCGCGCGTGGCGGATGTCACCCAAGCCTTTCAGGTGGACACTCGCCGACGTTTAGCTAGAAACGGGGATCTCATGGGGATGCTGGCTTAGTTGCAACATTGATTCGGTTGAGACTTCATCGAGCCGGAGCAATAAAACATGGGAAGATAACCGCTGCCTTGATCGCGGCTTCTCAGGTTGTGGGAGATGCGTTGAAGCTGGTTGGAAATCTTTGATCCAATCAGCCATCTAAAACGGAGACTACATGCTTGCAAATATCAAAGGGTTAGTTGACCGTCTGGAGCTTTCTCAAGCTAAGGCCATGATGCCGCTGTTTGAGGCTATATCAAACGCGATCGACGCGATTGAGGAGCACAGGGATGGGTTTTCGGGCCATTCAATTTGCATTCGACTCATCTCCACCCATGATTTGGCTCACCAAGGCGGCGACGAAGCTCTTGTTTTGGATGGCTTCGATATTTCCGATGATGGCGTTGGTTTTGACGATGGAAATCTTGCTTCGTTTCAAGAGGCTCACACCCTCTCCAAGGTCAAAGTTGGTGGCAAAGGCGTTGGCCGTTTTACTTTCTTGAAAGTCTTTTCCACCGTCCACATCCGCAGCGTATTTCAAAGACAAGGCGAAGCCCTACTGCGTGAATTTGACTTCTCAATCGCCGACGAGTTGAAAGGTGCCGACAAAGTTACCCCCGTGAAAGAGACGCGGGGCACTGCACTATCAATGCGGGGAATGGAAGGAAAATTTAAAGGTGGCTGGCCGCATGACCCGGCCATCATTGCCGAGAGAATCCTTGCGCACTTTCTAATCCGGTTTGCAGCACGCTCTTGTCCCCCAATGACATTGGAATCACCGGGACACGCGCCTATTGACTTACACAAGCTTTTTGAAACAACTGTCTTAACTCATATTGAGGAAAGATTTTTTGATGTCCTTGGGCACACCTTTGCTCTCCAAGCTTATAGACATCGGGACGGCCGTTCGCGGCACGACCTGCATTTGTGCGCAAATGGGCGGGAGGTCACAACCAACAAATTACGTGACTTGTTGCCCGAGTTGCCTGAAAAGTTATTGGACGCTGACCAAGAGCCTTACACGCTGATTGTCTTGGTTACTGGCGAATACCTCGACGACCATGCTAATCAGGAACGCACCAGAATTTCCTTTCAGTCAGACGATGAACCCGATATTGATGAAACCCTCGTTTCTCGACAATCGCTGAATCGAGGAATAACAGACACACTGCGCCCTCTCCTTGCAGATGACCTGCAATCTACAAATGAAGAAAAGCGGTCACAGATCGAAAAATTTGTAGAGCAAGCGCCGGAGTATCGCGCCCTTACTCATCCCCGCTACAAGGAGTTGATCGAACAACGAATTCAACCCGGCTTAACGACTGAAAAGCTTGACGAGGCACTACTGCATGTCAAACGTGATGTTGAAGACTCGGTTCGCAAAGAGGTGCGTCATGTAGCCGCGCTTTTTGAAACCGAAACCTTCGAGCAGTATCAAGAACGATTTCAGATTGTTGCCGAGCAAGCCAATGAAATTGGGAAGGCGCAACTGGCGGCTTACGTTGCCCACCGCAGAACCATACTCGACCTCGTAAGCCACAGCTTGAAGAGGGTTCGTACCGACGACAAATACCCGTTCGAGCGCGTACTTCATAAGATGATTTTTCCGATGGGTGCCACTTCAAAAGATAGTTTCTTTGAACAGCAAAATCTGTGGGTCATTGATGAACGGCTCTGCTATCACACCCTGCTGACATCAGACAAAAAGCTCAACAGTGTTCCGGGGCTAAAAGGCACGTCTGGCAAAGAGCCTGACATTTTTGCGTTCTTTTACGACACGCCCATTGGAGTGGCTGAGTCTGACAACTTACCCAGTGGGGGTGTCATCATCATTGAATTCAAACGTCCAGGACGGGACGACTATGACAAGGACCCCGCTGACCAAATCATTCAGCGATTCAGGGAAATCAGCGATGGCAATGTAAACGATATTGATGGGCGGCAAATAAACCCCGCGAATCTTCGGTACACCGGATACCTAATAGCGGACCTAAAACCATCGCTGCACAAACAGGTCTATGGTCGCTACCACCGCACAGCGGATAACGAAGGGTACTTTTTCAACCTTGCGGCTGGGAATGGATGCATAGAAATTATTTCCTACGACAAGCTTGTTAAAGACGCGGGGCGACGCAACCGTATCTTGTTCGACAAGCTGGGCTTGCACAAGCACTGAATCGCACCCGTCTGTGTATCAGTTGCACTGCACCAAAAAATGCTTGATCGCATCAAACCATCGACCATCATCCCCAATGGTGCGGCTGGCACGTTGCTTGGCAATGGTATGACTTGGCCCCACGCCAATACCCACTACACATATCCATACTGGCGCAGCAGGCCCCCATCCCAGCCCTCCCCCAGCGGGGGAGGGAGCCAGACCGTTGGATGCGTGTTTACTGCTCCGCAAAAGCCCGCTCAATCACAAAGTCGCCAGGCCGGGAGGTGTTGCCCTCCTTGAAGCCGCGGCCTTCTAGCATGTGCTTGAGGTCTTTGAGCATGTGCGGGCTGCCGCAGATCATGACCCGGTCCGTGGCAGGGTCTAGCACGGGGAGCTTCAGGTCTTCGAACATCTTGCCGGTTTCCATCAGGTGCGTGACGCGGCCCATGTTGCGGTAGGACTCGCGGGTGACGGTGGGGTAGTACAGCAGCTGCTTGGACACCATTTCGCCCAGAAATTCATGCTGCGGCAAGTGCTCGACCACCAGGTCGTGGTAAGCCAGCTCGTCGGCCTGGCGCACGCCATGCACCAGCACCACCTGTTCGAAGGCTTCATAGGTTGCGGGGTCGCGGATGATGCTCATGAAGGGTGCCAGACCGGTGCCGGTGGACAGCAAATACAGCCGCCTGCCGGGCAGCAGGTAGTCGATCAGCAAGGTGCCGGTGGGCTTGCGGCCCACGATGATGCTGTCGCCGACCTGGATGTGCTGCAAGCGCGATGTCAATGGACCGTCAGCGACCTTGATGCTCAGAAACTCAAGATGCTCCTCATAGTTGGCGCTGACGATGCTGTAGGCGCGCAGCAGCGGCTTCTCGTTGACACGCAGGCCGATCATGGTGAAGTGACCGTTGCTGAAGCGCAGCGACGGATCGCGGGTGGTTGTGAATGTGAACAGTTTGTCGGTCCAGTGGTGGACGGACAGCACGGTTTCTTGGTTGAAGGCACTCATGTTGGACGGTCGGCGGTAAGCAGTGAAGGTAAACGGTATGGAAAGGATGGAGGGCAAACCAAACAGACTGCAGCGACTGCTTGCAACCCGCGGCAAGTATGGCTGCTATGGGCAGCCCCGTTGTCGATAGCTGGCAGGCCAGCACTGGCGCGCGCCCGCGCAGGGCATCAATCTTAGCGTTTTGGTCTTGAGCGTTTGTGCATATGCTTATTGGCCTGACACCGGCGCGGGGCAGCTCAGGCGAAGTGGTCAAACGACGAAAAGCGGTGCGTGATTTCCTGTCCTTGCGCGTCGACGATGCGCAGCCCGCGCGATTGCTCGACCTTGCCAATACGGTGAACGGGTGTCTGGCAGCCTTCGGCGACGCTGGCCACAGCCGCACGGGCCGACGCAGGCGCGGTGAAAGCCAGCTCATAGTCATCACCACCCGCCAACACGCACTGCAGCAGGTTTTCATATGAAAAAAGGCCGCTAGCCCAAGCAATACGAGCGCCATCAGCTATGAATTGCATAGCGTCATCGATGTCGATGCGGCCGCCTGCGCCGGATGCGTGCAGCACATGCTGCAAGTCGCCACCTAGGCCGTCGCTGATGTCGATGGCAGCGCTGGCAATGCCGCGCAAGGCCTGGCCGAGTGCCACGCGCGGCTCGGGCCTTTCGAGCCTGATACGCGAGCGCTCAAACAGATCAGGGGGCAGTGCCACCTTGCCACGCAAGGCATCCAGCGCCAGCCGGGCATCGCCCAGCGTGCCGCTGACATAGATATCGTCGTCCACCTGAGCGCCTGAACGCAGCAGCGCCTGGCCGCGCGGGACTTCACCAAAGACGGTAATGCAGATAGTGAGCGGGCCTTGCGTGGTGTCGCCGCCGACCAGCTCACAGCCATGTGCCTCGGCCAGTGTCCACAGGCCACTCGAAAACCCCTGCAGCCAGGACTCATCAACCTGCGGCAATGCCAGCGCGAGCGTAAAGGCCAGCGGCCGGGCGCCGCAAGCGGCCAGATCGCTCAGGTTGACGGCCAGCGCCTTGTGCCCCAACGCCTGGGGATCAACATCCGCGAAGAAATGCCGCCCCTCCACCAGCATGTCGCTGGAGATGGCCAGCTGCATGCCGGGCGCCGGCTGCAGCAATGCGCAATCGTCACCCACACCCAGCGCGGCGCGGCTGGTGGGGCGCGTGAAATACCGCTTGATCAGGTCGAATTCACCCATGGGCGAGGATTTTCCCATGCACTGCAAGGCCAGCGCGCTTGCGCTGGCGGAATGCTCAAGTGCGGGCAGGCGTGTCGCCGGCGCCCAGGTCCCAGTAAAGGCCCGCCATCACCTTCAGGCCGTCGCGCAGCAACTCCGGCGGCAAATGCTCGTTGGGCGC
>JAQGNE010000072.1 GCA_028291985.1 Polaromonas sp.
GGCAACAGCGGGACTATGCGGAGTTACAGTCTTACTCGTTCCGGTATTGTGTTGCGTTTCCGGTCGCTTACTCCCGTTGGGTGAAGGCAAACGCTTCGCTACCGATGATTGCTAAGGTAAGAGAGCACGAAGCTAAGTGTCCATTGAACGCGGAAGCCAAAGCACTTCTTACTGGCTCATAGGTCAAAGGGGTACTTGCAGGCTTTTGTCAGTGGGTGAGAAGCTGATTTCAAAAATTGCCATTGCAATCACGTCAAATGACTTATGGGACTTATTGCTCCAGACCTTGGGTTTTTTGGATTTCTTTACTTTTAACGCTGCCGTGGCTCAACCCTTTTACATTTGGGCCATCACTGGTGTTTCTACCCTGGTTATTTTGCTGGGGGTTATCTGGTTTTTTGGTGATCCTTTTAAGCTGGGCGAGCAGTCATGGGATGCCAGCTAAAGCAGCTTGGTCGCAAGTTAAGTGTTTTGCCCCGTTCAGCGCATCGTTTCTTTCGGCGAGCCTAATAAGTAGCGGGTTAGCGCTAATCCAATATGCTGACATTGAGATAATATTTGCGCCATGGATCAATCTTGCTGAGCCTGGAGTCGCTTTTGCCAACTTGCGGCAGCGGAATCAATTTGCAAGCCTGACCAATATAGGCTTGGCTACCTTGCTGGCATATTCAATGATGAAAAGAGCCGTCACCGCTTCGCGGGCGCTTGCGTTTTTTGGATTGGCGGCTACAGGATTACTGTCAGTTGCCAACGCTGCAACAGCATCACGTACTGGTTTGGTTCAGGTTGGCTTGCTTTGTGTGATGTTTACTCTTTGGGGCGGCTGGCAAACACAAGCAATGAGGCACCTGTTGATAACAGCTGTGCTGACATATGCGTTGGCTGTTATGGCGCTGCCGTACGCGTTTGGGCTGGACGCATCAGTCCACGGTATGTTTGCACGGTTGAGTGACGGCGACCCGATGTGTGCCAGCCGCCTTACTCTATGGTCGAATGTCCTGGACCTGATTGCCCAAAAACCATGGCTTGGCTGGGGATGGGGCCAACTGGATTACGCCCACTACATCACGCTGTTTGAAGGGCCGCGGTTTTGCGACATTCTGGATAATGCTCATAACCTGCCGTTGCATTTAGCGGTCGAGCTTGGTGTGCCGGCAGCTTTACTTATATGTGCCTCCATTGCATGGTGGATATGGCGCCAACGTCCTTGGCGCGAAAAGAATCCCGCGCGGCAACTGGCGTGGGCTGTGCTGGCGTTGATCGGTTTGCACAGCATGCTTGAATACCCGCTGTGGTACGGGCCGTTTCAAATGGCGGTGGGCATGTGTTTATGGATATTGTGGCAAACGCTCCGGGTCGATGGTGTAAAGGAAGAATGTGGGCCAAAATGGCCTCTAGCCCATATATGCCGAGGGGTTGCAGCTATATTATTGATAGCGTGTGGTGTGTTGGCGTGGGATTACCACCGTATCAGCCAGGTTTATCTGTCGCCAGATGAGCGTAGTGCAGCCTACCGTGACGATACGCTGAGCAAGATACAGGGGTCATGGTTTTTCGGTAACCAGGTTCTTTTTGCCGAGTTGAACCTTACGCCGCTGACGCAGGAAAATGCGCAATGGACGTTTGACGTGGCGAGCTGCCTGCTGCATTTTTCACCCGAGCCCAGAGTGATAGAGAAGCTGATCGAAAGCGCAACCCTGCTGGGGCGTGATGATGAAGCCTTGCGTCATCTGGCGCGGTATCGGGCGGCTTTTCCAACTGACCATGCGCGGTGGTCGCAGTCGCTTCAAAAAGCAAACAGTCGCTTGTTCTGACCAGGTGCATGTGGCTTTTGAGTCCGAACGCTGGCGCTGCGCATGGCGTTTTGCCATCACCTGTCACGGCATGTGGCGTCGATCAGTTGTTCACAAAGCTGCCTGATTTGCCGCCATGCTTTTCCAGCACCCGGACGTCTGTGATGGTCATGCCGCGGTCAGCGGCTTTGCACATGTCATAAATGGTCAACAGTGCAATTTGTGCGGCAGTCAGGGCCTCCATTTCAACGCCTGTCGGTCCGACCGTTTCAACCGTGGCGCGGCATGCAATGGCGTGGGCTTCTTCATCAGCTTGAAAATCAATTGCCACCCGGGTTAGTGCCAGCGGGTGGCATAAGGGAATCAGCTCGCTGGTTTTCTTTGCGGCCATGATGCCGGCTACCCGTGCAATGCCCAGTACATCTCCCTTTTTGGCAGTCCCTTCAAGAATGATGGACAGCGTTGCCGAATTCATTACGATACGACCCTCTGCAATGGCTATGCGGTGCGTCGCGGCCTTGGCCGCTACATCAACCATGTGGGCCTGTCCTTCGGCGTCGAAGTGGGTAAGTGTCGAAGTGGGCATGATGGAGTTACAGAACCTTTACAACCAACCCTCATCATAAGACCATGCTTTTCAATCCCGGTTTCTGGCGCGGCCGACTCAAAGCTGCCGGTATGCATCTCGTCATCAGCCTGCTGATCGCCGCCGTTGCTGCGCTATTGGTATTTTTTGTCTGGTATCCCTACCCTTACCGCGAGATCTCGGGCGGGCGCGAACTGTTCTTTCTGGTGGTTGCCGTGGATGTCATTCTGGGGCCCTTGATGACGCTGGCGGTGTTCAACCTTGGCAAGCCGCGCACAGAACTCAGACGGGACATTGCCATCATCGCGTTGCTGCAACTCGCGGCACTGGCTTATGGCTTATGGACGGTGTCTGTAGCGCGCCCGGTGCATCTCGCCTTTGAGATCGACCGGTTTCGCGTGGTGCATGCCATTGAAGTGCCAGAGGAATTGCTGCCGAAGGCGCCGCCTGAGTTGCAGCAGCTTCCCCTGACCGGTCCTAGTTTGCTGTCGGTACGTGAGTTCAAGAACAGCAATGAAAGCTTTGAAGCCACCATGGCGGCGTTGCAAGGCGGTATTTCCCTGGGCGCCCGCCCTGATCTCTGGCAGAGCTATGCGCTGGCCAAGCCGCAGGTGTTGGCCCGGATGAAGCCATTGAGTGAACTGAAAAATCGGTTTCCGGCGCAAGCGGCTGCCGTAGATGCTGCGCTGGCGTCGGCCAGAAAGCCGCAAGATGCCACCTCGGCAGTTGGGTACATACCGATGGTGGGCCGCAGCACCTTCTGGACCGTTTTGCTTGATGCCAACACAGCGGAGGTGATTGCGTTTGTTCCCATCGACTCGTTCTAGGTTCGGCATCAGTAAACGCCCGTCAAACGTGGTCATTCGATGGCCCTTTGCCCTGCTGGCCATTTGCATATGCGCCACTTCCTCCATGGGCCAGACCGCTGGCTCCTTGCCTGCTGGAGCTCCAAACACCGCGTCATCGGGCGCCCTACCGTCGTTGGGCGACAACTCCGAGCTTGCGGCAGCCGCCGAGCGCCGCATCGGTGACCGTATTGCAGCCAGCATCTACCGTGACCCGGACTACATCGACGACCCTGTGTTGTGGGACTATGTTCAGGGTATCTGGCAGCCGCTGATGGACGCGGCCCGTTCCCGGGGCGAGCTCAATGACGAGCTTCAGGAGCGCTTCGCATGGGATCTCTTCCTGATACGCGACAGGACCGTCAATGCCTTTGCGTTGCCCGGTGGCTATTTTGGTATTCACCTCGGGCTGATCAGCGTGGTGGGGAGCCGCGACGAACTGGCTGCGGTACTGGGACATGAACTCAGTCATGTCACGCAGCGGCACATCTCTCGGCTGCTGACGCAGCAAGCCCGTCAGGCGCCGTGGGTCATTGGCGCGATGATCCTCGGGGCGCTGGCCGCCAGCAAAAATCCCCAAGCCGCAAGTGCCGCCATCGTGGGCGGGCAAGCTGTGGCGGCGCAAAACCAGCTTGATTTTTCGCGCGACATGGAGCGTGAGGCTGACCGCGTCGGCTTTGGCCTCATGATGGATGCCGGTTTTGAAAGCCGCGGCGTCGCAGCCATGTTCGAGAAGCTGCAGCAGGCATCACGCCTGAATGACAACGGATCCTTTCCCTATCTGCGCTCGCATCCCCTGAATACCCAGCGAATCGCCGAAGCTCAGTCGCGCTACCAGCTGTCTGCCAAGCCTGCGCCTGCTGCCGGAACTGCTGCGGCTCAAACATCGGAAAAAGCGCGGTTTTTGCATCTGATGATGGCAGCGCGGGCACGTGTGCTGGTCGAGCCTGGCATAGATGTCCTGCGCGCCATGACGGCTGACGCGCAGCGCGTTGTCAGCGGGCTGGATGGCAAGCCCAAACCCGCCAAGCCGGACGCCCCGTCGCCTTACAGCGGAGATTCGGGTGCGGCCGGCACGCTGTATGCGGGCGCGCTCGCTGCCGGAAAAATGCGCGATTTTCCTGTGGCGCAATCGCTCGCTGCTCGTTTGAAGACGCTGTCGTCAGGCCATCCGGAGGCCAGCCGGGCAGCCCAGTTGCTGACCTTCGAACTCCAGCTCATGGCGGGCACGACAGCGGCAGACGCCTCGGCCTCCTTCCAGCTGTCCACGGCAGACAAGCGCGCCGATGTGTTGATCAAAAGCCGCATGCTGCTGGCCGCCGGTCGCGCTGTGGAAGTGTCTGATCGGCTGCAAACCTGGGTTTCTGGCCATCCCAAGGACAGTGCAGCCTGGCAACTGCTGGCTGTTGCCTATGGCAACCAGGGCCAGAATGTGCGTGCCGTCAGGGCCGAGGCGGAGGCGCGCTTCGCGCAGCTTGACTACGCCGGCGCACTGGACCGGTTTCGAGCAGCCCAGGGCATCATGCGCAGTAACCCGGCAAGTGCCGATTTTGTAGAGGCTTCCATCATTGACACCCGCGCCAGGCAGGTCGATCTACTGGTCAAGGAACAGGCGCTCCAGGACAAAGTTGATCGCTAGCTGCAGAGCGGAATACAGCAGCGAGCCGATCAAGGCGGCAGCGAAACCCGTCACACTGAGTCCGCTGACCAGCCCTGCTGCTGCCCAGAACATCAGCGCATTGACGATGAATAAAAAGAGACCCAGCGTGATGACGGTTACTGGCAGTGTCAGCACCACCAGAATCGGCCGCACGATGATGTTGAGAAGGCCCAGCACGGCAGCAGCTATCAGCGCGCCTGTAAAACTGGTGACGACGACACCACTGTATAAATAGGCCACTGCCAGCAGTGCGGCAGCGCTAAGAAGCCAGTTGAGGATGAGTTTCATCGTTGAAGAATACCACTGCGTTTTGCGCAGTTGGCTCGCCAGCGCCGGCTTCCAGCAATGGCGTCGCCCGGTACAGGCGACGCCCATCGCATCAGACAAGTTCGTGAGGACGTGAGGCTCTCATTGCTCAAGCCTCAAGGTTGTTCGTGCTGCGTCAATCGGCCAGCATCAGGCCGGCGCCCATGAACGCGGCTGCGTAGCTGACGATGCCCATGCCCTTGTAGCCACTCGCATCCACTGGCGCCGCGCCGCGCAGTTCCAGGCTCGCCCGCGGCCGCCTGGCATCAACAACCTGTGCAGTGCCGAATTCCCCCCTCAATGACTCGGTCTGGGTGCGCAGTGTCGACTGTGCCAGACGGGTGACCACCACATCGCCGTGCTGCCGCTGCAACCAGGGCACGATACCGGCAAACACCTTGTCAGCCCACCGGCCACGCCAGTTTTCGCGTGCGCTGTTGGTCACCCATTTGCTGGCCCGATGCGTGACCCGGGGCGCGCATCCCACCACGATCCACTGGGTAGGATGTTGCGCAGAAAAGTTGTCAGCCCCGCGTAGCTGTTGCAGCATCTGAAGGGCATAGGCTGCGTCGTCAACGTACACGATGATCGAATTCATGGGCTTTACCAGTTGCAGGTTGAAAGGAATCAGGCACAGGACAGCGGCTTCGACAAGCAGCGCACCCTTGTCACCAGACGGTCAGAGGCGGATGTGCCGACAATGTTCCCCATCACCAGAAAATAGCTGTTCTGCATGCCAAGCCCATCAATCCTTGCAGCGCCTGAGCCGGCCAGGGCCTAGGATGGTCGATTCATAATGCACGCCCCGCAGCTGCAGCTGCATCCGGCTGATCCTGACTTTTCAATCTACGCAAACCATGGCTGGCATTCACATCACCGATATTGAGTCCGCGATCAACTACTGGCGCGAGCGACGTCCGTCTCCCGACGGCATCACGCTGGCACCGGAGTTGCGTGCGCTGGCTGAGGTCTATGCACTCATGGTTTTCTACCATGAGGATGAGGCCGACGAAAACAGCTTTCCTGTTGATGCCATGCGCGCCTGGCAATCGTGGTACGACACCACTGCCGACACACCCTGCATTGCCATCTGTTCGACCAGCCAGGGCGACGACATGTGCAAGGGATGCGGCCGCAGCTTTGAAGAAGTCCAGCATTGGCCTGCCATGACCCCGGCAGAAAAACGCCAGACCTGGCGGCGTATCACGCTGGAAGGTGCGGCATGGCGGTTTGGCCGTTATGCCGACAGGGCGCTTGAGAAAAAAGCGGCAGACGAATGACGGCAGGAATTGGCCGCATACGTTGGCAACCCTGACTGCGACAAGCAGCCATTCCGCGCTTTCGCCAGGCGCGCCAAGACGCCTCCAACCCAAAAATTAAAGCCTTTTACGCCTGTAGACCAATAGATGTAATGGGTTGCAGCTATCAATTTGGTAGTGTCAGGTTACACTTTCGTATGCGTCGACTTGCCCAAGCCCCCAACATCGCCATTGCTGCGCTATGGGTTGATGCCTTGCAGCAGGCCGGTTTTTCAGCCAGCGTCCAACGTTATTTTCTGGGCGGACTGGCCGGTGAGCTGCCACCCGACCAATGCCTGCCCGAAGTCTGGCTGACGCGGGACGACGAGGAGCCAAAAGCCAAAGCGCTATTGCACCAGCTTCAGAACCTGCCCCAGCGGCGCTGGGTGTGCAGCGGCTGTGGCGAAGCGGTTGAAGGTGGTTTCGAAGTCTGCTGGCAATGCGGTGCAGCCATGCCCGCCAGCACTTGAGCGCTAACTGCCACGCGGCCCTGAAATGAGGGGCAGCACTGGTGAAAAGAGAGAAGAGGGAAAAGGTAGGGTAAGCCGTACGACCGTAGGCATTCTTGTCTTTCCAAGCGGGGGTCGCGGGACTGGCTTCGCCAGACCGCAGGCGCAGCGGCTTCCTCGGGGGCAGGGATTGGGGGCAGGAGCTACCCGCCAGTAGAGCGACCGTGGGGCCACGTCCAGCCGTGGGCTGGTTAAACCCTTTGCGCCAGCTCAGCCGCCATACCCACATATGTCGCAGGCGTCATCGCCAGCAGACGGTCCTTTTCAGCTTCAGGTATCTCAAGCGACCGGATCAGCCTGTGCAGGTCTTCCGCTCTGACGGTTTTGCCGCGCGTGACTTCCTTGAGTTTTTCATACGCGCCTTGTACCGCATAGCGGCGCATCACCGTCTGGATCGGTTCCGCCAGCACTTCCCAGGCCTGGTTCAGGTCATCCTGCAGGGCCTCGCTGTTCAGCTCCAGTTTGCCCAGGCCGACACTCAGGGAGTTGTAGGCCAGAACGGCATAGCCGAAAGCCACGCCCATGTTGCGCAGTACGGTGCTGTCTGTCAGGTCGCGCTGCCAGCGTGAAATCGGCAGTTTTTCGCTCAGGTGTTTGAGGAGCGCATTGGCCAGTCCGAGGTTGCCTTCCGCATTCTCGAAGTCAATCGGGTTGACCTTGTGCGGCATGGTCGACGAGCCGATCTCGCCTGGCTTGAGGCGTTGTTTGAAATACCCCACGCTGACATAACCCCACACATCACGGGACCAGTCGATCAGGATCGTGTTGGTGCGCGCTATTGCGTCAAACAGCTCTGCCATGTAGTCATGCGGCTCGATCTGGATGCTGTATGGCTGAAACGTCAGGCCGAGACCGATCGGCTCGGGCGTTTCGATCACCTTGCGGCTAAAAGCTTCCCAGTCAAAGTCTGGCCAGGCCGACAGGTGCGCGTTGTAATTGCCGACTGCGCCGTTCATCTTGGCCATCAGCGGCACAGCAGCGATTTTTGCGCGCGCGGCCTGCAGACGCACCACCACGTTGGCGAGTTCCTTGCCGACTGTCGTCGGGCTCGCCGTCTGGCCATGGGTACGGCTCAACATCGGTTCGGCAGCGTAGGCATGCGCCATTTCACGCATTTTTGCGATGACCTTGTCGATGGCGGGTAGCAAAACCTGCTCGCGGCTGCTTTTGAGCTGCAGCGCGTGACTCGTGTTGTTGATGTCTTCGCTGGTGCACGCAAAGTGCACAAATTCGCTGATCGCCTGCAGTTCCGGGCGCGCTTCAAATTTGGACTTGATCCAGTATTCGACCGCCTTGACGTCGTGGTTGGTTGTTTTTTCGATGTCCTTGATGGCCGCAGCGTCGACTTCCGAGAAGTTTTTGACCAGACCTAGCAAGTAAGTACGTGCTCCCGGGCTAAGTGCCTTGAACTCAGCAAAGCCGGCGTCCGACAATGCGATCAGCCAGGCGATTTCAACCTGCACCCGGCGGTGCATATAGCCTTGCTCAGACATCAGAGGGCGCAGATTGCCTAATTTCGCGGCATAGCGTCCGTCCAGGGGCGAGAGTGCGTTTATCGGGGATAGCGGTGGAGATGGAGGGTTGGCAGAGCTCATTGCTTCAATTGTAGGCGGCGCCTCCGCTGGGTGGTGTGGGCGCGGCCAGGGCCAGACCGGTTGCTTCAGCCGTGAGCCAATGGCTGGCTTGCTCGATAGAATGCATACCCGCCGTTATTTTTCCGGCCACCGCTTCAGGCACCAGATATATATGAAACTCATCGGATCCATCACCAGCCCCTATGTGCGAAAAGTGCGCGTCGTGATGCATGAGAAAAAGCTTGACTACCAGTTCGTGCTGGAAGATGTGTGGGCCGCCGGCACCACTATCACCGATTCCAACCCGCTTGGAAAAGTACCCTGCCTGGTGATGGAAGGCGGCGAAGCTGTTTTTGATTCGCGCGTGATTGTCGAATACCTCGATACCTTGTCTCCGGTAGGCAAACTCATTCCAAGCCAGGGGCGCGAACGCGCTGAAGTCAAAACCTGGGAGGCCCTGGCTGACGGCCTGATGGATGCCGCCTTGCTGGCTCGCCTTGAGGAGACCTGGGCAGGCCGCACCGAGGCGCAGCGCAGCGCTGCATGGGTGGAGCGGCAGATGGGCAAAATCAATGCTGCACTCAAGACCATGAGCGTGGGCCTCGGTGACAAATCGTTTTGCAGCGGTACGCACTTCAGCTTGTCCGACGTCGCCGTCGGTTGTGCCCTGTCCTATCTGGACCTGCGGTTTTCCCAGATCGACTGGCGCGACAGCTATCCCAACCTGGCCAGGCTTCAGGAGAAACTGGCCCAGCGTCCGAGTTTTGTCGAGACTGGCGACGTCTAGGGTGGGGTTTGTGTCATAAGTGACAGTCGTGTTGCCGGCCGTCCATGGCGTGCTTATTCGGTCAGCGTTGGAGCATCGGAGGGGATGCCGCATGTGAAACCGATCGCGCGTGAGGAACCTCAGGTGCTTATCTGTCGCTTCAACCCGCGCATTACCGCCCCCACCAGCGGCAGCTTCGCATACAGCTCTTCAGCCGCGTCCCAGTAGTCGCGGTGAAACTCGATCTGGCCTTCGCTGCTGAACCGCAGGTGCGAGGCGCCGCGCACGGCTTGCGGTTTGGCGGGTTTGCCGCTCTTGAAATAAAACTCGAAGTCCCAGGCAAGAAAGCATTGCCCGCCCTGGATGACGCTTCGGTCACGATGAAGCGGGGCTTGTCGAGGGCAACGAACATGTGGCTGAAGATACCGTGGATGGCGGCCAGGCCGTGCACCTCGTTGAAGGGGTCCTTGAAGTAGGCGTTGGCGGTGTAGAGCGTGTTCAGCTGGTCAAGGCTTGCTGGCGTCCATGCTTCAAAAAGAGCTACCACTTGTGCAGTAGCGCGCTCGGATGTCATGGCGGACGCCAGGGGTTGCTGGCGGTGAAGCGACTCGCTCATCACAGGCCGGTAAATTTACGTACCACTGGAAAATAAAGCGCATTGGGCAGCAGGCCCAGGGCTTTCATGCACAGCGTGAAGCGTCTCGGAAAATGAATCTCGAAGCGGCCCTGCGCCCAGCCGCGCAAGATTTCGGTGGCAGCTGCTTCCGGTTTGATGAGGCCTGGCATGCTGAACTGGTTTTGTGCGGTCAAGGGTGTCTCGACAAAGCCTGGGCAGACCAGGCTGACGCCGATGTGGCTGCGCTGCAAGTCAACGAACAGTGTTTCAGCCAGGTTGATCAGGGCAGCCTTGGTGGGCCCGTAAGCCAGGCTTTTGGGCAGGCCGCGGTAGCCGGCAACGCTGCTGATCAGGCTGATATGGCCGCTCTGACGCGCCAGAAAATGCGGCAGCAGGGCGTCCAGCACATACAGCGCGCCGATGTAGTTGATCTGCTGATGCAGCAGCATGTCTTTCAGATCAAACGCAGTGGCGCGCATCTCGCGGTAGTGGCCGGCGCAGTACAGCACCATGTCAAGCGCGCCGCTTTCCAGCACACGCCCGGCGGCGGCCTTGACGGACGCGGCATCTCCGGCGTCCAGGGTCACCGCCACTGCACCCGGATGCTCCAGCACAAAAGCGTCCAGCGCCAGCTGGTTGCGGGCCGAGACAAACACTTGCGCTCCCTGGGCATGCAGGGCATGCGCGGTTGCCCGACCGATGCCGCTGGACGCGCCAACCAGCCATGCGCTTTTGCCGCGCCAGTCGGTCAGGGGAGGGTTGCAAGACATGGGGTGTAAATCATTGATATGTATTTGATAGCAGCTGGCCCTTGTTTCCATTAGGCTGGGGCATGATTCGATGCATAAATCGGGGTGTTGGGAACTCTCAGCGCTTGACAAAGGACAGCGTGACCGCTCCCAGCCTGATGCCGAACTTGCTCATCTCGGCCTTGTTCAGCATGACCTTGTCGCTCATCAGGTACATCCAGTCGTCAAACTGGACTTCAATCACCTTGCCGTCAACCGGCAGCTTCAAGGTGTAGCCCCAGCGGAAAGCATTGCCTTTTTCCTGGCCGGCTGCCTGGCCCACGACGTCGGCTGCGGCGCCGGTGTAGCTCCCATCAGCGCTGCGTTTCAGGGTCCAGATGCGCCGGTCTTTGGTGCCGTCCGAATAGGTGAAGTCTTCGTCCAGCACGCCGGTCTCCTGTCCTGGCAGGCCGGTCCAGGTGCAGGTCATGACCACCGTGAAACGCTTGACAACCTTGCCCGACCGGTCGGTGAAGACGCCATAGGCGTCCAGCGTGCCGCTGAAGTACTGACGCATGTCCAGCACCGGTTGTTCAGTGGCATAGTCGGTGATCTGCGGGCCCGCACAGCCGGTGATGACAGCGCCCAGACCCAGCGCAGCGGCCAGCAGGCTGGCATTGGCGAGCCGTTGAAAAGGTGCGAGCAGGCGGCCGGCAGCGGGCAGATGGGCTGTACAAGTCATGCTGTGGTGGCCGCCGGTACAGCGGCAGGTTTCTTGATGATCAATTGGTAAAGCAGGCCGGCCGCAACCAGCTTCAGCACGCAGGGCAGCACGCAGTACGCCACCACCAGCGCCGACAGCGCGTCAGCATCACGCACGCCGGGGGAATAGCCAAACAGCCCCAGCACCGGTAGTGCCAGCCCGGCGGCCAGCGCCAGGTTCAGCTTGGTGGCAAAGTTCCACCAGCCGAAGTACGCGCCTTCTGCCTTGCCCGAGTCGCCCTGCGCCTGGATGACGCCGGCCAGCATGGCACCCGGCAGGGCCAAGTCGGTGCCCAGGGCTACGCCCGACAGCGCGCAGATGATGAGAAATGCGGTGGTCTGCCCGACAGCAAGCTGTGTGGCCCAGGCAAAAACGGCAATCGCCAGCAGCATGCCGCACAGCCAGCTGCGCGCCAGACCGATGCGTTTGACGAGGGCGAGCCACGCCGGTATCGACGCGGCTGCCGACACGAAATAGCTGCCCAAAAAAGCTGGCTCCAGCGCGGCGGGCGCCTGTAGCAGGTCCTGGATGACGAACAGCACCAGCGTGGCCGGTACCGCGCTGGCGATGCCATTGAGCATGAATACCGCCAGCAGGCGTTTGAAGCGCCCGTGCTGAAAGGGCCGCCAGATCGCGCCGGGCATGCCGGCGCGCGCAAGCAAGGCCGTTGCATCAGGCGGCGTCGCTATAGGCCGAACGGCCCGCGACCAAGCCAGCCAACCGGCAAACAGCGCTATCACAAAGATAGCACTTGTGGCAGGCAAACCAAGGGTCACAGGCGTGATCGATGCGAGCACCACGCCGACCAGGCCCAGGCCTTCGCGCCACGCGACGATGCGGCTGCGCTCGGCCTCATTGCCGCCCAGCATTGCACCCCAGGACTGATGCGACACGCTCAAGGCGCTGTACGCGGCATAGGTCAGCACCAGTGCAGCGCTGACCCACGCTATCAGGGCACCGGGCGTGCGGACCGGCGGGAAGAACAGCAGCATGAAACCCAGCGCCAGCAGCACGCAAGCTGCCGCGCCAAACATCAGCACGGACCTCGCAGACCGGGCGAACAGCCGGTCGCTGAGCCGGCCCAGCAGCGGGTCGATCAATGCATCAAAAAGGCGCGCTGCCAGCAGGATGATGCCCAGTGTGGCCAGCGGCATGCCGAACGCACGGGCGTAGTGGTTCGGCAAAATCACATAGAGCGGCAAGGCCACAAACGCCAGCGGCAAACCCAGCAGGCCATAGGCCAGACCCTGGCGGGGGGAAAAGGCGGTGCGCAGCGTCATGGCCAGTGTGTCAGGTGCGCGTGGGTGGCGTGGATGGCGTCAAGACATGGCCGCGTCTGGCGACGCTACTGACCAGCGCCGGACGCCATTGGGCTTGCACCAGGGCATTCATCGCGCACCCGCCAGCAAGGCATCGCGCATCTCGGGCTCGGACGTTTTCTCAGACAGCCAGATGCCAAAAAACAGGCGGGCGAATTCGGTGTCGCGTATCTCGCCTGCACCCTTTCCATTGACCAGAAAGAGCGCGCCCACGCCGGGCTGGTTTACACCCATGATGCGGTCGCCCTTCTTGACGTTGGGAAAGACGCGCAGCATGGCGGCCGTCCAGTCATCAGCCTGCGCCCGGCTGATGCTGGCCGAGCGGCGCATCTCGACCAGGGAGCGGGCGGCAATATCGTTGTTGTCAAAGTGGCGCAAATAGGCAAGCTCCAGCGCGAAAGGCCGGCCTGGCAACTGCGCGGCCGTCACGCCGGGCGGCGCCCACAAACGGGCGTCATATAACTGAAAGCCCCATACCGTCAGCCGCGTCTTGCCGACCAGGCGTTGCTCGGGCAGCAAGTCCTTGAGCTCCGGCCGCGTATCGGCCGCTGCCAAGGGTGCCGGGGCTTGCGCGGCAGGCGCTGCCGGTGTGGGCTGCTGTGCACAAGCGATTGCCGCAAGACCTGACATGCCGGCCAGCAGGCAAGCGGTAA
Source organism: Polaromonas sp. (assembly GCA_028291985.1). Classification (GTDB taxonomy): domain Bacteria; phylum Pseudomonadota; class Gammaproteobacteria; order Burkholderiales; family Burkholderiaceae_C; genus Polaromonas. The sequence goes on from JAQGNE010000072.1 coordinate 13,417, forward strand.
CACCGGCGCTTAACGCGTGGCGGGCGGCGGATGCCACCGACAGGTCAAACACCGGTTTCATAGGAAGAATCCAAGCGTTTTAATGCTCTAGCCCAATGAACACAGAAGATGTCTGCTATCATTTGTGTAGCGTTAGAGATCTTGATGGGCATGCAGCAGCGGCTGTCAGAGCTTGCGCAGCGTGTACTGCACCACGTCCGTATTGGCCTCTGCGAAGGCTGCTTCGCAGTAGCCCAGGTAAAACTCCCAGATACGGATGAAGCGCCTGTCAAACCCCAGTTGCAGCACGCGTGACTCTTGCGCCATGAAGTCTTCGCGCCACAGCTGCAGCGTGCGCGCATAGTCCTGGCCAAATGAAAACTCGTCGACCACCTCAAAGCCGGCGGCTTGGGCCTGCAGGCGAAACTCGCGCGGGCAGGGCAGACATCCGCCCGGAAAGATGTATTGCTGGATGAAATCTGTTGACGCGATGTAGCGGTCAAACAGGTCGTCGGCGATCACGATGCTTTGAATGCAGGCATGGCCGCCGGGCTTGAGCAGGCGCGCCACCGTCTGAAAGTATTCGGGCCAGTATTCCCGCCCCACCGCTTCCACCATCTCGATGGAGCAGACCGCATCGAACGGTGCGTCTTCGGTGGTCTTGCCGATGTCGCGGTAGTCCTGAAGCCGTAGATCGGCGTACGTGGCCCCCACGCTCCCCACTGCGCGTGGCTCGCTGCACCCCGAGGGGGCTTCGTGCCGCGGCTCAGAGCCTGCAAGTGCAGGCTTGGACGGCACGAAGAAGGGCTGCGTCCCGCGGCTCGAGCTGAAAGCCGCTGCGCCTGCGCTCCGGCAAAGGGGGTCCCGCGGCCCCTGCTTGGGCAGAGCTTCACCACTGGCGCTAGCTTTTTCAAAACGATTACCCCGAGCCAGTTGAGAGATGCCCTCACGCTCCATGCGCGCCCTGGCCCAGGCCAGCTGCTCGGTGCTCAGTGTCACGCCCACCACAGAGGCGTCGAACTCGAGCACCGCTTTTTCAGCCAGCGCGCCCCAGCCGCAGCCGAGCTCCAGCACGCGGTCGCCGGGTTTGACGCGGGCCATGCGCAGCGCGCGGCGTACCTTGGCATGCTGGCCTTCGCGCATCGTGCTCTCGGGCGACTCGAAAATCGCTGATGAGTAGTTCATGGTGCCGTCCAGCCACAGCTCATAAAACGCATTGCCCAGGTCGTAATGGGCATGGATGTTTTTCTGGCTGTTGGCCCTGGTGTTGCGGTTGAACAAATGCTTGACGCGGTAGGCCAAGCGGCCCAGCCAGGTGCCGTAGATGACATCCTCAACCTCCTTGCGGTTGACGATGAAGACGCGCAGCAGTTCGGTCAGGTGCGGCGTCGTCCAGTCGCCGGCGATGAAGCTTTCGGCAAAGCCGATGTCGCCGGACTTGAGGGCGGCGCTGCATACATTCCAGTTCAGAAGATGCAGGCTGGCCATCGGGCTTTCGCCGTTGCCAAAGCGTTGCACCGAGCCGTCGGGCAGCTTGACGGTCAGCGTGCCGTGTTTGAGGCGCAGCAGCATCTTCAGCGCTGCCCGCGCAGCCGAAGGTGCATCGCCCGGCATGGAAAAAGCCGACGGGTTCGGTGAGGTGTTGGAAGTGTTCATCGCGTCACGGCTATTTTTGGAGGCGGGGGTTTGGAAATGAAGGGCACACGCTTGCGCCACAGCTTGAAGGCTTGCCAGTGAATGCGCGCCACCACACCGACGGTCATGGCCGGGTAGGACCACAGGGCTCTACGCAGGCTGAACGCGGTGACGGGCTCCAGGCTGCCGCTGACGCTGGTCTGCAGCAGGGGGCCGGTGGCATCGTCATAGTCGATGCAGGCGATGGTGTGTTCGACGCCGCCGCGCACGGTGCGCATGAAGCGAAACCGGTAGCCGCCTTCCACGCTGCAAAAGGGCGAGACATGGAATGCCTTGCCGGCCTTCAGCTCCTGGCCATAGCGGGGCTTGTCGAGCAGGTAGCAGTGGCGCTCGCCAAACGTGTTGTTGACTTCAACCACGATGGCGCTCAGGCTGCCATTTGCCCCATGGCAGTACCAGAAACTGACGGGTTTGAAGGTGTAGCCGAGCACCCGTGGGTAGGTGTGAAGCCAGATCTCGCCGCCGGTGTCTTCAACGCCTTCGCGGTGCAGCAGCTCGTCCAGCCAGGCGACAGCGTTGCTGCGTCCGTCACCGTGGTCGCGGTCAAAAAAACTGAGCAGGCCAGAGCGGTTGTGGGCCAGCGCGCCACCTCCCGCCTGCTGCATTGCGCGCATCGGCAGCATCAAAAAATAGCTGGGGTAGGCAAACGCATTGCGCACAGGCTTGAGCCGTGTGTGCCTGACCTGGCCGAAGCCGAGGAGAGGCGATGCAGCCGCTGCGTGCTGCGCTGCTTGCCTGCCTTCGAATGTCACCGCAGTGGTCCTTGCGCCAGGGGCTTTTCAAGGGCAGCGCCAAGTTGCGTGCCTGCCTGCAGGCCAGACTTGAGTCCGTCTTCATGAAAGCCGTAGCCGGTCCAGGCGCCACAAAAATAGGTATGCCGATGCCCTTGCAGGGCCGGTAGTTCACGCTGCGCGCGTATGGCCGCCAGGTCAAAAAACGGATGCGCGTAGTCAAATTCACCCATGATGAGATTACGCGGTATGTCCTGAACTGGATTCAGCGACACCAGCACCGGCTGATTAGCGTTGAAGGGCAAAGGCTGCAACATGTTGAGCAGGTAGTGCAGGCAGACCTGGGCTGATTCGCGGCTGGTTTGTGGCGCGCGCTCATAGTTCCAGGCGGCCCAGGCCAGCCTGTTCTTCGGCAACACGCTGGCATCGGTATGCAGCACCGCGCGGTTGGGCTGGTAGCGAATTGCGCCAAGCACCTGCTGTTCCTGCAGCGACGGATCGGCCAGCAAGGCCAGGGACTGGTCAGAGTGCGCCGCCAGCACCACCTTGTCGAAGCGTTCGATGCGGCTTTCGGTCACGATGTCAACGCCATCGGCGTCGCGTGCGACTGTCTGCACCGGCGTGTTAAGGCGTTTGTCGGAAATCTGCGCCGTGATCTTGTCCACATAGTTGCGGGCGCCGCCTTCAACGGTCCACCATTGCGGCCGGTTGGCCACCTGGATGAGGCCGTGGTTGTAGCAAAACCGGATCATGGTCGCGACCGGAAACTGCAGCATCTGGTCGGTAGGGCAAGACCAGATGCAGCCCATCATCGGCAAAAAGTACCAGTCCCGAAATTCATCGGAAAGCTTTTGCTCCTGCAGAAAACTGCCCAGCGGCTGCATCAGCGCGGCGTCTGCTCCGGAGGATGCGAGCTCGTTGGTGATGCGGTTGAAGCGGGTGATGTCGCGCAGCATGCGCAGAAAGCGCCAGTTCAGCAGGTTGCCGCGCTGCGAAAAAACGGTGTTGAGGCTGGAGCCGCTCCACTCGAGCGGCGCGCCATGCCGGCCAGCAGCTGGCACCTGCACGGAAAACGACATGTCCGATTTGGCAGTCTTGACGTCCAGCGCGGCGAACAGCGCCATCAGATGCGGGTAGGTTCGCTCGTTGAAGACGAGAAACCCGGTGTCGACCCCATGGGTGACAGGACCGTGCGGGCCGGCAAGGGTGACATCAACCGTGTGCGTGTGGCCGCCAAAATAATTGCCAGCCTCGAAGAGCGTGATGTCGGCCTTGCCGCGAAGCGTATGCGCGGCCATCAGACCGGAAATGCCAGAGCCCACGATGGCAACGCGTGGCAGGCCGGTGAAGGAAACACGGTGCGGGCTGAGCATGGTCAGCCGCCCGAATATAAAAATGCTGCGAAGCGCCCCGGCGCGAACGAGGGGGGGAGGGAGGAGGAGGAGAACCGCTCCGGGATTTCAGCCAGACCTGAAAGATCTGGAAGGCCTCGCAACAATGAAACTGTAGGGTGCTTCGTCGTACACGCTTGCATGTGCACCGAAGACCTCGTTAAGAGCGTCGCCGCTGGCCAGGAGTTCCCCGTCCCGGGGGCCGCGAAAGCGTAAAGATTTGTGAACATAGGACCGCTGGAGAATGCGCCAGTGCCTGCCGCCCGGGATGGGTGCACAGCAGCGTTTGCCGGTGATCATAAGACCAAGATACCGTATGGTCAAATAGTGACCGAGCGGTATTTTTCAGTGGCGTGCTTTTGTTGGCGAAGCGTGGCAGCCGGTGAGGTGCAGGCACGACCCACAGCCGGCGGTTCGTTCCGGCTCATCCTGGATGCAGGCGCAGACGAGCATCGAATGCAAAGGGCGAAAGCGGCTGCGGTAGCGCCAGCGTTGCGCGTCAGCCGGCTACTGGCTGCGCAGTTCTTGCTCGATATGCTTGATAAAGCGCGGACCCGCCGGGTCAACCATTGGGTTGAAACTGGTGACCGTTCGGCCATCGCGGCCGACCACATACTTGTAGAAGTTCCATCTGGTCGCGGTGCCTGACGCGGCCGCGAGCTGCTTGAACAGGGGGTTGGCATCCTTGCCAGAGACGCTGGACTTGGCAAACATCGGAAACTTCACGCCAAAGGTGTTTTCGCAAAATGCAGCGATGTCCTTGTTGCTGCCCGATTCCTGTGAAAAGTCGTTAGACGGAAAACCCAGCACCACCAGACCCTGAGGGCCATAGCGGCTGTGCAACGCCTCCAGTGCTTCGTATTGCGGTGTGAAACCGCAAAAACTGGCGGTGTTGACGACAACCACTACCTTGCCGGCGTACTGGCAAAGCGACTGCGGCTTTTCGTCCTGCAGGCGGGGAAAGGTCTGCTGCAGCAGTGACGGACACGACTTGCCGCTGGCAGCGGATGCGTTGGGGGCTGCAGGTGTTGCCGCATGCAGGCCAGGGGCAAGACCCCCCAGCGCAGCCACCAGCATCAAGGCAGAAAGAGGTGCGGTTTTGAATGGCATGGAGTAATGGTTTTTAAATGAACCGTCAGGCGTTGTACGCGCTTTGTGGGGTTGGAGATGCGCGCGCAGCAAATAGCTGAGCGGTTTGTAGGATGAAAAGCTGTTTTCCTGCAGCCTCATACCGCCCGCAGGAATCACCGGTTGAATTTACCGGCAAAAGGGTTTAAATAGAGTGTTAATCGCGGGCCGCATAAAATTACACCCTATGCTGCCGCGGTCATTGCCGGCTTTCGGCCCTTATCGAATGAAAGAGTTCATATGCTTTACCCCGAATTGTTCAAACAGCTGGAATCCGTTCGATGGGACATGGACAAGGATATTCCGTGGGACAGCTTTGATGCCTCGCGGCTGTCTGACGAGCAGGCGCAGACCATCAAGATGAACGCCATCACCGAGTGGTCGGCGCTGCCGGCTACCGAGATGTTCCTGCGCGACAACAAGGACGACAGCGATTTCTCCGCGTTCATGTCGATCTGGTTTTTTGAGGAGCAAAAGCATTCGCTGGTGCTGATGGAGTACCTCAAGCGCTTTCGGCCCGACCTCGCGCCCACCGAGCAGGAACTGCATGAGGTGCGCTTCGAGTTCGAGCCCGCGCCGGCCCTCGAGACCCTGATGCTGCATTTTTGCGGCGAGATTCGCCTGAACCATTGGTACCGGCGAGCCAGCGAATGGCATACCGAACCGGTCATCAAGCAGATCTACACACAGCTCAGCCAGGATGAAGCGCGTCACGGCGGAGCCTACCTGCGCTACATGAAGCGCGCCATCAACAACTTTGGCAACGATGCACGCTCGGCGTTTACCAAGGTTGGCGTGCTGATGGCCAGCGCGCGGCGTACTGCCCAGGCGCTGCACCCCACCAATCTGCATGTCAACAAGACCCTGTTTCCGCGCGACACCATCCAGTCGCGCCTGCCCAACCCGGAGTGGCTGGAGCACTGGCTGGACACGCAGATCAAGTTTGACGCGGTCTGGGAAGGCAAGGTCGTTGAGCGCATCCTGCACAACATGAGCCTCTTGATGAACCGCAGCTTCAAGACTGTGCAGGAGCTCAACCGCTACCGCAAGGAGTTGAGCCGCGAGATTGCCGGCTCAATGGCGACCGAGGCCAAACCGCAGGCTGTGTGAGCGCTCCCCCTTTTCTTGCCAAGATTGCGCCGCGCGATGAAGTGCCGTCGCGCATGGCGGGCCTGCCCAGGCCGGTAGTGTTTACCAATGGCGTTTTTGACGTGCTGCACCGCGGCCATGTCACTTACCTCGCCAAGGCCCGCGCACTGGGCGGCAGCCTGGTGCTGGCCCTCAACACCGATGCGTCAGCCCGGCGCCTGGGTAAAGGCCCGGACCGGCCGCTCAATAATGAGCTTGACCGGGCGGTACTGGTCGCCGCCCTGGAGTCCGTCAGCCTGGTGACATGGTTCGACGAGGACACGCCCCTCGAGCTGATCACCGAACTGCGTCCCGATGTGCTGGTCAAGGGCGGTGACTACGACATGCGCAAGCTGGCTGAGACGGCTGTTGTCGAGGGCTATGGCGGCAAGGCCCTGGCCATACCGTTCGTTGACGGCTACTCGACCACCGCGCTGGTCGACAAGATCCGCAGCTGACGTAGACCGGTGGTACGGTAGGCTACCCTAGCGTTGCCCTGGGTTTTCGAGATAAAGGCTTCGTCGCGACGCGCTGGCGTGGGCCGTCAATGGTGTGCAGGGTGAGCAGCCGGCGGTATTGGCGCCGTGTGGGTGCCCGCCGGCCTGCCACGAAACCGTCCTACGCTGCGGTTGATCAACTGCTCCAGATCGTCCATATACATGAACACGGCCGGCACTACCAGCAGGCTCAGCACGGTTGAGGTGATCAGCCCGCCGACCACCGCCACCGACATCGGCGAGCGAAAGCTCGGGTCGGCCGCGCCCAGGCCCAGCACCAGCGGCATCATGCCGGCCCCCATCGCCAGCGTGGTCATGATGATCGGCCGGGCGCGCTTGTGGCAGGCGTCCAGCAAGGCTTCGGTGCGGCTCATGCCTGCGACCACCGGCTGCCCGTCGCTGCCGTCATGGCCACGCCTTGCCACGATGGCGTATTCCACCAGCAGGATCGAGTTTTTGGTCGCAATGCCCATCAGCATGATCAGCCCGATGAGAGACGGCATGGAAAAGCTCTTGTCGGCAATCAAAAGGCCGACAAACGCACCGCCCAGCGACAGCGGCAGCGCCGCCAGAATCGTCACCGGGTGCAGAAAGTCCTTGAACAGCAGCACCAGCACGATATAGATGCACAGCACACCGGTCAGCATCGCCAGCCCAAAGCTGGCAAACAGCTCACCCATCACCTCGGCATCGCCCACTTCCACCACATTGACGCCTACGGGCAGGTTCCTGATGGACGGGAGCGCCTGCACCGCCTGGGTTACATCACCAAGTGGCAGTCCGGACAGCTCGATGTTGAAGTTGATGTTGCGGGAGCGGTCATAACGGTCGATCACGGCAGGGCCGCCGGCGATCTCCAGGGTGGCAACCTGCCCCAGCAACACCGGCCCTGCACCGGGGCGGTTGCTGGGTACCGCCAGGCGTTCGAGCACGCTCAAATCCTTGCGGGCGCTGTCTTCCAGCTTGACGACGATGGGAACCTGGCGCTCGGCCAGATTGAGCTTGGGCAGCGACACGTCGTAATCGCCCTGTGTGGCAATGCGCAGTGTTTCGCCGATGGCTGCGCTGGTGACGCCCAGGTCAGCGGCACGGGCAAAGTCAGGCCGTACGGCAATTTCAGGGCGGATCAGGCTGGCACCTGACGCCACGCTGCCCAAGCCCGGTACGGTGCGCAGGTCCTTTTCGACCGCCATCGCAGCTGTCTGCAAGGCCGCCGGGTCTTCGCCCGTCAGCACCAGCACGTATTTTTCACCCGAGCCGCCCAGGCCGACCTTGCTGCGCACGCCGGCCAGCGGCTCCAGTGCCGTGCGTATCCTGTTTTCAATGCCCTGCTTGCGCGGTCGCTCGCTGCGTTCTGCCAGCAGCACGGTCAGCGTGGCGTTGCGCACTTCCTGCGCGGCAGAGCCGGCGAACGGGTCACTGCCGGCGCTGCCGGCGCCAATCGTGGTGTAGATGCTGCGCACATGCTCGACACCTGCCACCATCTGGCGCGCCTGCTCGGCCACCGCCTGGGTGCGCGCCAGCGTCGAGCCGGGCGGCAGCTCCAGGTACACCTGCGTCTGCGAGTTGTCATCCGGCGGAATGAAGCCGGTAGGCAGCAGGGGAATCAGCGCAATCGAGCCGATGAAAAAGAGCGTTGCCATCACCATGGTGGCCAGCCGGTGCTTGAGGCACCAGGCAGCGGCGCGCAGGTAGCCCGGCATCCAGAACGGCTCTTTGTGCGCGCCTACCAGCGGCTTGAGGATGTAGGCCGCCATCATGGGCGTAAGCACCCGCGCCACCACCAGCGAGGCAAACACCGCCAGCGACGCCGTCCAGCCGAACTGCTTGAAGAACTTGCCCGCAATGCCGCTCATGAAGGCGGTCGGCAAAAACACCGCGATCAGCGTGAAAGTGGTGGCCACCACCGCCAGGCCGATTTCGTCGGCCGCTTCCATCGCCGCCTGGTAGGGCGTCTTGCCCATACGCAAGTGGCGCACGATGTTTTCAACCTCCACAATGGCGTCGTCCACCAGGATGCCGATGACCAGCGACAGCGCCAGCAGGCTTACCGTGTTGATCGAAAAGCCCAGCAGGTACATGCCGATGAAGGCCGGTATCACCGATAGCGGCAGCGCCACCGCCGAGACAAAGGTGGCACGCCAGTCGCGCAAGAAGAGCCACACCACCAGCACCGCCAGAATCGCGCCTTCATACAGCAGGTGCAGGGAACCGTCGTACTCTTCCGCCACAGGATCGACAAAATTGAAAGCCTCGGTCAGCTGGATATCGGGGCGCTGAATTTTCAGTTCTTCCAGCGCTGCCTGAACCGCACGGCCAACGGCAACTTCGCTTTCGCCGCGGCTGCGTGACACCTCAAAACCCACAACCGGTTTGCCGTCCAGCAGCGCGGCCGAGCGCGGCTCGGCCACCGTGTCGCTGATGGTGGCGACTTGATCGAGCCGAATCCGCCGCCCGTCGCTGAGGGCCAACTGCAGCTGACCCAGTTCGGCTGCGGACTTGACGGTGGCCAGCGTGCGCACGGGCTGCTCACTGCCACCCAGGTCGGTCCGGCCACCGGCGGTTTCTGACTGCACCAGGCGCAACTGGCGCGACACGTCGGCTGCGGTTGCACCCAGCGCCTGCAGCTTGGTCGGGCTCAGCGCTACCTGCACCTCACGCGTGACGCCGCCCACCCGCGTCACCGCGCCGACGCCGCGCACCGCCAGCAGCTTGCGGGTGACGGTGTTGTCCACAAACCAGGACAGTGCCTCGACATCCATGCGGCTTGATGCAATCGTGAACGCCAGAATCGGCTGGCCCGACAGATCGACCTTGCTCACCACCGGGTCGCGTACATCTGCAGGCAAGTCGGCTCGCACCCGGGCCACCGCTGAGCGAACATCGTCAACCGCTTCCTGCACCGGCTTTTCAAGGCGAAATTCGGCCATGATGCTGACGCCGCCATCCTGTACCTTGGTGGTGATGTGCTTGATGCCCTGCACCGTGGCAATCGAGTTTTCGAGCTTGCGCGCGACCTCGGTTTCCAGCTGAGCCGGCGCAGCGCCTGGCAACGACGCCGACACGCTGACGGTGGGCAGATCGATGTCGGGAAAGTTCTGCACCTTCATCGCCTTGAAGGCCAGCATGCCGGCAAAGGTAAGCAGCACAAACAGCATCACCGCCGGGATCGGATTCTTGATGGACCAGGATGAAACGTTCATATTGAAGGCTCTGTTATTGATAGCTATATGCCGTTATATCTATTGGGATAGCGGCGTATTTGGCTGATATTTATCAGTTGCATACGACCGGAAGGCACCTGTCGCTACGGCTGCTTGTCATTGACACGCACCAGGTCACCATCATTCAGGAACCCGGCGCCATCCACCGCCACGCGCGCGTCAGCGCCCAGGCCTGAAAGAATCTCGATCCGGTCACCTGCCAGCCGCCCGGTTTGCAGCTTGACCTGGCGAACCCGGTTGTCATCGCCCAGCACAAAAGCGTGGTTAAAGCCGTCACGCACGACGATGGCGCGTTGCGGCAGCGTCAGTGCGTTGGTGCTCCCCAGTTCGAACTCGCCACGTGCAAACATGCCCGCTTTGAACGGGTTGTTGTCAGCCGCAGCCGGCAGGTCAACGTACACCAAAGCCGACCGCGTCTGCGGGTCGACCGTCGGCCCAACCATGCGCGTCTTGCCGTTGACCTCGGCCCCGTTGGCAGCCACCAGTGTGACCGGCGTGCCCGTCCTGATGCGCGCCAGCTCGGCCGATGTGACCTCGGCGCGCCACTCCAGCCGCCCGCCGCGAATCATGCGAAACAGTTCGGTCCCCGCACCCACCACTGCCCCCACGGTGGCGCTGCGCGCTGAAATGATGCCGTTGTCCGGCGCCAGCAGCCGGGTTTGCCGCAAGCGCACCTGTTGCACCGTCAAGGTGGCGCGTGCGGCTTCCAGACGGGCCTTGGCGGTTTTTTCCAGCGTCAGGTACTGGTTGATCTGCTGCTCGCTCAAGGCGCCGCTAGCCTGCAGCGTGCGGGCCTTGGCCGCGTTGCCGGCGGCATCCAGCGCCGTGGCTTCGGCTTCGGCCAGGCTGGCCCGGGTTTGCGCTACTTCTGCCTGCACCGATTCGAGCGCAAACACCGCCAGCACCTGGCCCTTGGTGACGCGGTCGCCCACATTGGCGCGCACCTCGGTCAGCCGGAGGCCGGCGGCTTCGCTGCCAATGATGGCTTCCTGCCAGGCGGCAATATTGCCGTTGGCACTGAGTTTGACCGGCAGGCTGACGGGTTCGGGCCGGGCGGTGGTTACGGTGAGCGCTGGCTTGGCAGGGGCCGCAGCCGCTTTCTCGGCTGGCGGCTTGGAATTTATGAAATAAATAGCCACAGCCCCCGCAATCAGGAGCGCAATAGCTATCAAAATAATAGTAATCCGATGGCGTTTGAAGAAGGTCATGGCAGGGGCTTTCGAACGTATCGCTGATAGGGTGTCGTCGGCGGGTGCAGGCGGCACATCGGTCGGTTTGAGCAGGTGCCGCGGCTGGCTTAAGGCTCAGGGCAGGCGGGAAGCAGCAGCGCGCGGCGGCACATCGGGCGCAAAGGCCTGCACCTCAGGCATGCCAGGCGTCCAGCCGCCGCCCAGCGCGCGGTACAGCGCGACCCAGGCGTAGCTGCGTTCCAGCTCCAGCCTGACCACCGCGCTTTGCGCTGCCAGCAGGGTGCGGCGCGCATCTTCCAGTTCCACCAGGCTGGCCAGGCCCGCCTTGTAGCGCGCCTCGGTGCCGTTGAAGAAAGCGGCATAACCTTCGGCGGCGCGCAAGGAATCGCCGGTACGGTCGGCGGTGCTTTGCAGGTCGACCAGTGCTTCCTCAACCTCGCGCACCGCCTGGCGCGCAATCGCCCGGTAGCGGCTGGCTGCGTCCTGGTAGCGGGCCTGTGCAGCAGCCAGATTGGCGCGGCGCGTACCGCCGTCAAACAGCGGCACCGTCAGCGCCAGCGGGCCGATGGACCAGGTGTCAAAGCCCTGGCTGCTACCGCTGGCGCTGACGCGCCCGGTGGTGATGGCGCCGGACAGGCTCAAGCGGGGAAAGCGGGCCGCATCGGCGCTGCCCACGTCGTCGCTGGCGGCTGCCAGCGCGCGCGCGGCATTGAACACGTCGGGCCGCTGCGCCAGCACATCGGCGGGCAAGGCCGGAATGCCGTGGATGCCCTGCTGCCGTGCGTCAATGGCCATGCCGGCGTTGCCGCTGCCGGTACCGCGCGCGTCAGCCGCGCCTTGCGCCAGCCGCTGCCGAAGCAGGGGCTCTTCAACACCGCTCAGGGCAACCAGTGCCTTGACATCGATGTCGCACAGCGCTTGTTGGTGCGTGGCAGTTGCCCGGCTGGCCGATGCGCTGGCACGGGCCAATGCCGCAGTGGCTGGCGCTTCAAAGCCGGCTTGTGTGGCCTGCGCCGACAGCCGCGCTGTCTCGCTGCGCGAGGCAGCATCGGCTGCGGTGACCTGCACCAGCTTTTCGCAGGCGCGCAGTGCGTAGTACTGGCGTGCCGTTTCAGCCGCTACCAGCACCCTCGCGTCGTGCCACTGCGCCTGCGCGCCCTGCAGTCGCTCATCGGCAGCGTTGCGTGCAGCGCGGTTGCCGCCCAGCACATCGACTTCCCAGGCGGTCTGCAGGGCTGCCTGCGCCTGGTTGGATGCCAGGGTGGGCGCGCCTGCAAACGGCGCTGATCGACTGCGGCTGACGCTGCCAGTGGCGTCCAGCCCCGGCAGCAGTGTGGCAGCTGCGGCGGTACGTGCGGCACGTGCCTGCTCGATGGCCGATCGGGCACTGGCCAGCGTCGGGCTGACCTGCTGCGCTTCCTCGATCAACCCGGCCAGCAGCGGGTCGCCCTGCTGCTGCCACCAGGCCGACAGGCTGGTGATGCTGCCGCCGTGCGGCAGGGTTGCGTACCACTGCGGCGCTGCCTGCAGAGCAGGTCCGCGCGGTGGCGACTGGGTCGCGCAGCCACCTGCAAAAATTGTCGTCAACAAAACTGCCAACAACCGCCTTCGCGCGGAAGCTGATCGGCGGGGGGTCGGTTTGCGCATGATGTGCGTCATGGGTTTGTCCTGTTGCCCAGGTGTCGTGCGGTGTGGGCGCTGGCCATCAGATGCGATGCCTGTGCGTTTTCGACGGCACGGCGTTCGCCTTCAGCCTGGACCATGGCCAGTGCATACGCTGCAAGCCTGGCGGCCCACACATCGGTCTTTGCCGGCGTGCCCAGCAGCTCCGGCCGGATCGCATGAATGATGTCGCGGCCCACAATCAGCTGGATCGCCATCGCAGCAATCGCAAAAGCCAGCCGGTGCAGCTCGTCGTCGGCGGCCGGCAAGCCCAGATGCCGGGCCAGCACCTGCAGCAGGGCGGCATGGGCTGGCTTGATGCCGTTGTCCACTTCATCGGCCCACAGGCCCGTGGGCTCCAGCATTTCCCGAAAGTGCAGGCGCAGGCAGAGCTGCACCCGCTCACCCTGCTTCAAGGGTTCCAGAAAGCTGGCAAAAAACCCGCCCAGGGCATCTGCAAGGCTGAGCTCAGGGTCGCTATAGCACGGTATGTCGTCGCGTGCGCTGCCGACGGGTTCGGTAAACACCGCGCGGTACAGGCCTGCCTTGTCGCCAAAGTAATAGCTGATGCCTGCAATGTTGACGCCGGCAGCCAGCGCGATTTCGCGGGTGGATGTCTTGGCAAAACCCTTGTCGGAAAACAGCCGAAGGGCGGCAAGCAACAGTTGCTCGCGGGCTTCTGCGCCGTCCGAGCGCTGCTTGCGGCGTGGCGGCGGGGCTACTGGTTCTGGCGCAACTGCCAGCGGCGTGATCGGAGACGGATTCGGCATGCCGGCGAATCTATCATATAAATCAAACGATTGATTTAATTAGATTCGTTAATGGACGCACCGTCTTCATTTGCCCAACGGGTGAAACATAGAGGCAGCCGCCGATGCGGCCGGCATCAATCGGCGATGAAAACCGCTTTCCACAGTGCCAGGATGGCCGCGCACTCGTGCTGCAGCGCGGGCGGCGTCACATGGGTGGGCTCCTCGTTCAGGCGCGCCTTGTGCTGTACACGCCGCAGTTCACGGTAAGCGCTGGCTGCCGTAACGCCCACGCCGTCAGGCAGCAGGCCTGCAGCCTGCGCACGCATCAGCAACGCAATGTTGCCCACGTTGGCCGCCAGTTCCGGATGCGCCGCCGACTGCGACAGCACCAGAAACTGCACCGCAAACTCGGCGTCCACCATGCCCCCCGGGCTGTGCTTGACATCGAAGCGGCCGTTTTTGACCGGATGCGCGGCACAAACTTTCTCGCGCATGTCCACGATCTGCCGTCTCAGCAGGCCGGCGTCGCGCGGCGCGCTGATCACGCCCAGCCGCACCTGCTCGAACTGTTCCTGCAATGCCGCGCTCCCGATGACAAAGCGTGCGCGCGTCATGGCCTGGTGTTCCCAGGTCCACGCGGTATTGCTGCCGCGCTGCTGCTGGTAACGGGTATAGGCTGCAAAACTGGTAACCAGCAAGCCGGAGTTGCCGTTAGGCCGCAAGGCGGTGTCGATCTCGAACAAATCGCCTTCGCCCGTCTTGACCGTAAGCCAGTTGATCAGCTTGCGAACAAAGGTGGCATACGCCTCTGGCGCCTGCTCGTGCTCGTCGTCATAGACGAAAACGATATCCAGGTCGCTGCCATAGCCGAGCTCCTTGCCGCCGAGCTTTCCGTACGCAATGATGCCGAATTGAGGCCTCTCGACATGCTTGTTTTTAAGCCGCGACCAGCACCAGTCGGCCGTGATGCCCAGCACCGCTTCGGCCAGCGCGCTCAGGTCGTCGGCAACCTGCTCCACCGTGAGCACACCTTCGACATCACGCGCCAATGTTCTGAAGACTTCGGCATGGTGCGCACGGCGCAGCAGGTTCAGGCAGGTTTCCTCATCGTCCTCGCCGGTGCGCTTGAGCGATGCGAGGCGCTGCTGTAATTCGTGGCTGAACTGCGCGGCATCAAAACGCTGGTGCAGCATCTCGTCGCTGGCCAATTCGTCAATCACCCCCGGGTGCTGCAACAAATAGCGGGCCGGCCATTTGGCCGCGCCCAGCAGCCGCAACAGGCGTTCATGCACGGCAGGGCGCTCCATCAGCAAGGCCAGGTAGTTCTCACGCCTGAGCAGCGGCTCTATCCAGTCGATCAGGCGTATGGCCGCTTCTTCACTGGCCCACCCTTCACCGAGCCATGACGCCGTGCGCTGCACCAGGATGCTCAGGCGTGCCTGGGAATCGTCGCGTAGCGCAAGCACACGGGGGTTTTGCCGCCACAGGTTCAGGCGAGACCTGAACTTCTCGGGCCACAGCAGGGCACTGTCGAGCAGTTCATCAAGCGGTTGCGCTGCCATGGTGCTGCTGCCAGGCCTGCAGCCCTTGCAGGCGGGTTTGCCGCCCAACAGCTTGTCGAACTCGCCAGCCACCAGTTCACGGTGTGCGTCAAGGGCATGAAGGAAAGGGCAGTAGCTGGGGTAACCCAGCGTGCCGGCTATCCATGTCAGATCGTCATCACGCGTTGGCAGCACATGCGTTTGCTGGTCGTCCAGGTACTGGATACGGTGCTCTACCCGGCGCAAAAAATCATAGGCCTTTGCCAGCGCATCGGCAGTTTCCTGCGGCATCAGCCCGGCAGTAGCCAGGCGCTGCAGCGCATCAACTGTCGGGCGGGTTCGCAGTTCCGGGAACTGGCCGCCGCGCACCACCTGCAGCAGCTGCACGGTGAATTCAATCTCACGGATGCCCCCGCGGGACATCTTCACATCATTGGCGCGCTCGGGATGGCCGGCGCAGCGCTTGGCAGCGTGCTCCCTGATTTGCCGGTGCAGCACGCGCAGCGCATCAAACACGCTGTAGTCCAGGTAACGCCGGAAGACAAATGGCAGAACCGAGCCCCGCAGCGCTGCGGCTGAACCATCCTTGACGCAGTCCTGCGGCGCCACAACCCGGCTCTTCAGCCAGGCAAAGCGCTCCCATTCACGGCCCTGTATCTGGAAGTATTCCTCCAGCGCATTGAGCGAGACCGCGGCCGGGCCGGAGTTTCCGTTGGGCCGCAGCGCAAGGTCCACCCGAAACACAAAACCGTGTTCGGTGGTCTCGCCGATCAAGGTGTAGATGGCCTTGACCTGCCGCGCAAAATATTCCTGGTTGGATATCTTGCCGCGTCCATCTTCACGGCCGGCGGTTTCGCCGTCGTGGTCATAAACATAGATAAGGTCGATATCGCTTGACACATTGAGCTCTCGCGCGCCGAGCTTGCCCATGCCGATGACCCAGAGCTGCGCCCTTACCGGCGCGCTGGTTGGCTGCGCTGCCGCCCCGGCGCCAGCGTCTTGCGGCTGGTGCGCCTGCGGTGCGCCGTGCAGGGCGTCCAGCGCCTGACCGGATTCGGCCAAGGCCAGGTCGAGCGCGAGTTCAGCGAGTTCGGTCATGGCCCGTGTGACGACCGACAGCGGGGCTTGCCGGGCGCATGTGCCATCGTCGTCCAGGTCGCAGTCCAGTGCCGCGAGCCGCTCCATCACCAATTGCCGCAAGACCCGCAAGGCTGCGTCCAGCGCCAGGCCGGTTGCCTGCAGGCGCTCAAGTGCAGCCTGCATGCTGGCGCGCGCGGGGGGGCCTTCTTCCAGCAAGGGCAGCACGTCGGCATAGCGACGGCGTATGCGCTGGACAAAGCGTGAATAGCCCGCGGCCACCTGTACATCGGGGTGCGCCGCGCAGTGCCGCTGGGCGCTCGCCGTGCTTGCCGCGTCGAAAACCGGTGTCATGCCAGGACTCCATAAACCGCTTTGGCATCCCGGACGGCGCGCCGTGCCCAGCTGGCAGGCGCGATCGAAACAAGGCGGACGGTCATAATTCTCATGTCAATGGACCCAAGGACTTCATCAATCGATACCTTTAAAGCCCTTCCCGCGCGGCGTCTGCGCTGGCTGGCATCGGGGGCTCGCCTGCTGCTCTGGCTGGTGGTCAGCTTCTGGCTTTTGTTTGGCGCAACCTGGGGTCTGCTGCACGGCTGGATTGTGCCGCGAATCGAAGAGTTTCGCCCGCGCCTGGAGCACCAGGCCAGCAAGGCCCTGGGTACCCGTGTGCGTATCGGCCAGATCACGGCCCGGTCCGTCGGCCTGATTCCGTCGTTCGAACTGCGTGATGTACAGCTGCTCGATGGGCAGGGCCGTGAAGCGCTGCGCCTGCCGCGCCTGCTGGTCGCGTTGTCGCCCGCCTCCGTGTGGGGATTGGGGTTCGAGCAGGTCGTGGTCGACCGACCGGCGCTGGAGATCCGCCGTGCCAGCGATGGGCGAATTTTTGTCGGCGGACTCGACATGTCCCAGCCGCGCGGTGAGGGCAATGCCGCAGCCGACTGGTTCTTTTCGCAGGCCGAATTTGCGATACGCGGCGGAAGTGTGCGCTGGACCGACGAGTTCAGGCAAGTGCCCGCGCTTGAGCTCGCCGATGTGGATGCCGTCATGCGCAACGGCAGGCGCAGCCACCTGATGCGGCTGGACGCCACGCCGCCGCCGGCCTGGGGTGACAGGTTCAGCCTGCGCGGCATTTTCAGGCAGCCTCTGCTGTCCACCGACGCCGGCCGTTGGCAGGACTGGTCAGGCCAGGTATATGCCGAGTTTTCCCGTGTCGATGCGTCGCGCGTTGGCCCATATGCTGACTTCTCATCACTGCATCTTGAGCTAAATGCAGGCTTGGGGCCGATGCGAGCCTGGGCTGACCTCAAGACGGGTGAGGTTACCAGCGCCACTGCCGATGTGGCGCTTCTGGATGTGAATGCCCGGCTGGGCGAGCGCCTTGAACCTCTGATGCTGGACACGCTGGCCGGCCGTTTCGATCTGCGCCGACTCCCGGACGGGCTGGGTTTCACCACCGAGCAGCTGGACTTCAAAACCCGGCAAGGTCTGCAGTGGCCGGGCGGCAATGTTTCCGTGCTGCATCACGAGGCGTCCGGTACGTCCCCGCAAAAAACCGAGCTGAAGGCTGACCGGCTCGATCTGGCAGCGCTGGCGCAGATCGCCAACCGGCTTCCGCTGGGCGCATCCAGCCATGCGCTCATCGCGTCCTATGCGCCAAAAGGGCTGGTTGAAAACGTGCAAGCGCGCTGGCAAGGCCCGGCCCAGGCGCCTGAAACCTTTTCTGCCAGGGGCCGCGTCACCGGCCTTGATATTGCAGCCTTGCCCGCCCAGAGCGTGGCAGCCGGCACGGCTTCACACCTGGTCGGACGGCCCGGGGTTTCCGGCGCCACCGTTGATTTTGATATGACGCAGGCGGGCGGCAAGGCAAGCGTGAGCATTGCCAACGGGGCACTGGTTCTGCCAGGCGTGTTTGAGGAGCCACGCATCGCGTTCGACAGCCTGTCGGCAGACACCCAGTGGAAGCGCGTAGACGGCAAAACCGATGTGCAACTGCACAACATCAGCTTTTCAAATGCCGATGCACAAGGCACCGCCCAGGCGAACTGGCATACGCAAACACCTTCGCATGCCGTGCCACCCAAGGCGGGCGCGTGGCCGCAGGCGGCTGCTCCAGTTTCGGCGCTGGGCGTGCTCGATCTGCAAGGCAACCTGAGCCGCGGCACCGGTTCGCGGGTTCACCGCTACCTGCCGCTGGTGCTGCCCGCCACGGTGCGTCACTATGTACGGGACGCCGTGCTCAAAGGCGACTTGAGCGATGTCAGGTTCAAGGTTAAGGGACCGGTCGACCGCATGCCGTTTGCGCGGCCTGCCGATGGCGACTTCAGGATCTCGGCCAAGGTCAAGGAAGGCC
The DNA here is from genome assembly GCA_028291985.1 of Polaromonas sp. Lineage (GTDB taxonomy): Bacteria > Pseudomonadota > Gammaproteobacteria > Burkholderiales > Burkholderiaceae_C > Polaromonas. The sequence goes on from JAQGNE010000072.1 coordinate 31,768, forward strand.
TGTTTGCCTATGTTCCCAAGTCGCTGCTGCCGCCAGGGGCTCCCTTGTGGCCCGCGTTGTCGGAGCTTGATGGCGAACTGGTCTTTGACCGCACCTCCCTGGAGGTCAATGGTGCTTCGGCCCGCTTTGCCGGTACGCCGGCACTTGCCGCCCTGCAGGTGGTGAAGGCCGATGCGCGGATTCCTGATCTGCTGCATGCGGCGACGGTGGAAGTCAGTGCGGCACTGAAAGGGCCGGCCGCGTCGGCCCTGGCTTTCGTCAACACCTCGCCGCTGGCAGCGATCACCGGCGGCACCCTGCAAAATGCCGTCGCGACCGGACAGGCGGACCATGCGTTGAAGCTGGCCATACCCTTGTCAGCTCCCGAAAAATCGAGGGTGCTGGGCACGGTCACCCTGCCCGGCAATGACCTGCAGGTGACGCCAGCGCTTCCGCCGTTGGCGGGGCTTAAAGGCACAGCTGCCTTCAATGAAAACGGGTTGACCCTGGCTAGCGGGCAGGGGCGGTTTCTGGGCGGTGATGTGCGTTTTGAAGGCGGCTTGCCGCCCGGCGCGCGAGACAAGGCCGCCGCTACCGGAGAAGGCCCGGTTTTCAGGGTGCAGGGCACGCTGACGGCAGAGGGCCTGCGGCAAATCAGGGACGAGTCAAAAGCCGCAGGCTTTGCGCTGCGGCTGGCCAAAAATGCCAGCGGTTCTGCGGCCTATGACGCCAGCGTGGCCATCCGGCGCGGCATGGCCGACATTGCGGTTTCCAGCAACCTGCAGGGCATGCGCCTGGACCTGCCCGCGCCACTGAACAAGACCGCAGACTCAATCCTGCCGATACGGTTCGAGCAGTCACTGGTGCCGCCATCCCTGGCGCCAGGTCAACGTCTGCAGGACCGCATCAGTGTGACGCTCGGCGCACTCGCTTCGGTGGAATACCTGCGTGATGTTGCGGACGCCGAAGCGCGCGTGCTCAGGGGCGCCATTGGCGTCGGTCTGGAAGCCGGCGAATCCATGCCGCTGCCGGACAGCGGCGTGGCAGCCAACATCAACCTGGCGAAAGTTGACCTCGACGAGTGGGAAAAGGTGCTGTCATTGCCCGTCACCCATCCGAATGCACGGACCCCGGCGGCAGAGCCTGTGCCAGCGGCTGCTGGCACGCTGCGCTCAAGCAGCGGCGCGGCCCCGTCTTCGGTCAGCGAGTACCTGCCGAACCGCATGGCTATTCGCGCCAGGGAGCTGGTTGTCGCAGGCTACAAGCTGAACCAGGTGGTGGTAGGCGGCACGCGTGACGGGATTAACTGGCGTGCCAACATCGACGCTGAAGAGCTCAATGGATACCTCGAGTTCACGCAGTCGCGCGGCGCAGGTGCAGGCCGTGTGTTTGCGCGGCTTTCGCGCCTGAGCCTGGCGCAAGGCACAGCAAGCGAGGTCGAGTCGCTGCTGGCCGAGCAGCCCTCCAGCATTCCCGCGCTGGACATCGTGGTGGATGACCTTGAACTGCGCGGCCGCAAGCTGGGTCGCATCGAGATCGCGGCGGTGAACGGGGGCGCCCAAGCCCTGGCGCGCGACGGGGGCGTGCGCGAATGGCGGCTCAACAAGTTCAATGTCACGCTGCCTGAGGCCGTGCTCACCGCAACAGGTAACTGGGCCGCCGGCGGTGCCCCAGCTTCGACCACCGCAGCAGGCGACCGGCCAGCGCCACCGTCTGGCCAGCGCCGGACCGTCATGAACTTCAAGCTGGACATCGCCGACTCGGGCGAACTGCTCACGCGCTTTGGCATGAAGGACGTGATCCGCCGCGGCAAGGGAAAGATGGAAGGCCAGGTCGCCTGGACAGGATCTCCGCTCAGTTTCGACTACCCCAGCATGAACGGGCAGTTCAACATCAATATGGAGTCGGGCCAGTTTTTGAAAGCCGAGCCGGGTATTGCCAAGCTTCTTGGCGTGCTCAGCCTGCAGGCTCTGCCGCGCCGCCTGACGCTGGACTTCCGTGATGTGTTTTCAGCCGGCTTTGCCTTTGACTTTGTGCGCGGGGATGTCAACATAAAGGATGGCCTGGCCGCCACCAACAACCTGCAGATGAAAGGCGTGAACGCCGCAGTGCTGCTGGAGGGCAGCGCTGACCTGGCCAGGGAAACGCAGGACATCAAGGTCGTGGTGGTGCCTGAAATCAATGCAGGCACGGCGTCGCTGATTGCAACCGTCATCAACCCGGCCATCGGGCTGGGTACCTTTCTGGCACAGTACTTTCTGCGCCAACCGCTGATTCGCGCCAACACGCAAGAGTTCCATATCGACGGCAGCTGGGCCGACCCCAGGATCACGAAAGTGGAGCGCAAGCCATGATTGTTTCCGCCATCCAGATGGTTTCCGCAACCGATCTGCAGACCAATCTGCGAGCGGCGCGCGAGTTGCTTGCCGAGGCCTCTGGCCAGGGTGCCGAGCTGGCCGTACTGCCCGAGTATTTTTGCCTGATGGGCCACAAGGACACCGACAAGCTGCGGGTGGCCGAACAGCCCGGGGGCGGCCCGATCCAGGATTTCCTCAGCCAGTGCGCCAGCGACTTCAAGCTGTGGATTGCCGGCGGAACGCTGCCCCTGGCAACTGACGCGCAGGCTTCGGTGCAAACCCGCGCCTTCAACAGCATGCTGGTGTACAACCCGGGCGGCACCTGCGTGGCGCGCTACGACAAGGTTCATCTTTTTCGCTTCAGCCATGGGCAGGAAAGCTATGACGAGGCGCGTGTGCTGCAGCCCGGGCGGCAAACCGTCACATTTGATCTGCAGTCTGTGGACGGCAACAGCTACCGCGTGGGCTTGAGCATTTGCTACGACCTGCGTTTTCCCGAGCTGTACCGCGCGATGAAGGCCGATGTGCTGCTGGTGCCCAGCGCGTTTACCGCCGTCACCGGCCAGGCGCACTGGGAGGTTTTGCTCAGGGCCCGCGCCATTGAAAACCTCGCTTATGTAATGGCGCCAGCGCAGGGCGGCGTGCACGAAAACGCGCGCCGCACCTGGGGCCACAGCATGATCATCGATCCCTGGGGCCAACTGCTCGGCCAGCGCGATCAAGAGGGTGCCGGCGTGGTGATGGCCGAGGTCGTGAAAGCCCGGCTGGATGCCAACAGGGCCCGCTTGCCGGCGCTCGACCATGCGGTGGCTGTCACCAGCCCGCGCCGGGCTGGCGCCTGACGTGAAAAGCGCATCCTTCAACCGGCGCACCTTGAGGCTGGGCCCACAGGCCGTGGTGTCCGCACCCTGGGCTGGCCTGCAGGTTGGCCTCAGGCGCTCGTTGCTCTGGGTCTCGCTGCTGGCGCTGGTGGCATCGCTGCTCGCCACCCTGGTGTGGCTGGCCGGCCGGTATGAGGCCAGCCAGATCCAGAGCCGGCTGGAGCTGGACGCGACCGAAATCTCGACCGATATCCGGTCCGGTCTGACCCGTAACATCCAGAGCCTGCAGGCCCTTCAGTCGGCCGAACAGTCGCTCGAGGCATGGCCCTCGCTTGCTGCGGTTGTGCTCAGGGAGCGACGCGAGCTGATGCGCATCGAGTGGCGTGATGAATCCCTGCAGGTGCTCGCCCATGTAGAAACGCCCTACCGCATGCCCGCTTTCGAGCGCCTGGGGCGGATCGCCACGCAGGCCGATGTCAGCCTGGCTTGCACCACGGCGCGCCGGCTCAGCGGCGCTGCGTATTCCACCAGTTATTTCATGCCGCAGATTGATGGCCTGGGTTTTGAAATGCTGGACATGTGCCTGCCCATCATGTCGGCCGGCAAGCTGGTCGGCTTTACCGTGGCCAGCTATTCCCTGCAGGATGTGCTGGCCGAACTGGTGAGCAGGCAGCTGGCGCGCGGGCAGAGCCTGTCGTTTACCGAGCCGGATGGCACCCGACTGGCCCTCTATGGACCGGCCTCACAGGGAAACCGCATCTATATGGCCCAGCACCTGCTGGACCTGCCGGGCAACACGCTGGTGCTGCGGCTGGAAAGCCGCAAGGGCCTGCCCGACCTGTTTCCCAATGTCCTGACGGCGCTGGTGACCGCCATGTCGCTGGCGCTGATGGCGGTGCTGTTTTTGTTGGCGCGTGACATGAGGCGGCGCCTGAAAGTGGAGCATGACCTGGGCGAGGCGCTGGCTTTTCGCAAGGCCATGGAAGACTCGGTGCTGACCGGGCTGCGTGCGCGCGACCTCAAGGGCCGCATCACCTATGTCAACCCGGCGTTCTGCCAGATGGTGGGCATCGAGGCCAAGGACCTGCTGCACCGGAGCTTTCCGTCACCCTACTGGCCGCCCGAACTTGCCCAGGTTTATCTGGAGCGGCAAACCCTGCGCCTGGCAGGCAGCGCCCTGCCGCGCGAAGGGTTCGAGTCCGAATTCATGCGGCCTGATGGCACACGGTTTCCGGTGCTGATCATGGAGGCGCCCCTGCTCAATGCGCTGGGCAAGCACACCGGCTGGATGAGCGCGATTCTGGATGTCAGCGAGCAGCGCCGCGTGGAGGAGCTTTCGCGTGCGAGCCAGGAGCGTCTGCAGGCCACAGCCCGCCTGGCGATGGTGGGTGAAATGGCGTCCCTACTGAGCCATGAGCTGAACCAGCCGCTGGCCGCCATTTCCAGTTATGCCACCGGCTCGCTGAACCTGCTGAAGTACCAGTCCGACGCCAGAGCCCGGCCGCTGCCGGCGGAGTTGCCCGAGCCCGACGACAGCCTGTCGGATGACCTGCAGCAGGCCATGCGACGAATTGCCGAGCAGGCCGAGCGGGCCGGCAGGGTGATCAAAAGCGTGCACGACTTTGTGCGCCGGCGCGACCAGCAGCGCGAGGCCGTAAACCCGCAGGCCTTGATCGATGCCGTCATGCCGCTGGTGTCGCTGCAGGCGCGCAAGCTGTCGGTGCGCGTGGCGCTGGATGTGGACCTGCAGTGCGCGCCGGTGCTGTGCGACCGCACCATGGTCGAGCAGGTCTTGCTCAACCTGTCACGCAACGGCATGCAGGCGATGCGCCATCATCCGGGCGACGATCCTGCACCGCGCCTGCTCACTCTGCGCGTCAAGCCTGCGGCTTCCAACGCGCACAGCAGGTGGGTCGAGTTTGCGGTGATCGACCAGGGTGAAGGCATCTCTGACGAGGTGGCTGCGCAGCTGTTCACACCGTTCTTCACCACCCGCGCCGAGGGCATGGGCCTGGGCCTCAGCCTGTGCCGCACGGTGATCGAGCAGCATGGCGGTTACCTCAACTTTGAAGCGGTGGCGCCACGTGGCACGGTGTTCAGCTTTACCCTGCCGGTGGCCGGCCCGCTGGACGGCGAGCCGCAGCCCGTCCCCGGCCACGCCATTGCCGCCGAGCCCGACAATACGGCCGAGCTTTCCACCGGCAGCAGCGTCAACCTCGCTGCCTAGCCGCATCAACCATCCAACCCGGCGTTGACAAACCTATGGAACCGATAAAAAACGCAACCGTCTATATCGTTGATGATGACAACGGCGTCCGTGATGCGCTGGCCTGGCTGCTGCGTTCGCGGCATTTGCTGGGGGAGTGTTTTGACAGCGCTGAAGCCTTTGATGCGCGCCTGTCGTCGCGCTTTAGCGTGACTTCGCCATCGTGTGTGCTGCTGGACGTGCGCATGGGCGCGCTGAGCGGCCTGGCCATGTTTGAAAAAATCATTGCATACGGCTTTCAGGCCACGCTGCCGGTAATTTTTTTGACAGGGCATGCCGATGTGCCCACGGCCGTCGCCGCCGTTCAGCGCGGCGCTTTTGATTTTTGTGAAAAGCCTTTTTCGGACAACGCGCTGGTCGACCGGGTTGAGCAGGCACTTCAGCATTCTGCGCAGGCGCTGACCCAGCACAGCCATGTCAGCAGCGTGCAAAGCCGGCTTGACGGCCTGACCGAGCGCGAGCGCGATGTGATGCGCCTGGTGCTGAACGGCCTGCCCAACAAGCTGGTGGCCGACCAGCTCGACATCAGTGTGCGGACGGTAGAGGTTCACCGCTCCCGGGTTTTCGACAAAATGGGCGTCAAGTCAGCGGTCGAGCTGGCGAACCTGCTGCGGTAAGCCTGGCGGGCGCCGCGCTTATGGCTTGTCTGGGGGCTCTGCGTTACCCTTGGCCGATGCCGGTTGGCCTTCAGTGCCAGGCTCGTCGGCCTTATCACTTTTGAGCTCACCGTTCTTGCGGCCAGAAAACATCGTCCACCAGACCATGAAGACCAGTATCACCAGCGCCAGCAAGGCCTCAAGCAACAACAAAACCATGACATGCCTAACAAGATTTGGGGGGGTTGAAGGTAGCAGCCGCATTATCGCAAGCCTGATGCTGGCGCTCGCCGTGGCCTCCTGCGCCGTCGGCCCTAGCAGCCGTGATGCGCCGCCGGCGAGCCCACCTGCCGCCACCCGGCCCGAGCTGGCGATTCCCGGCAGCATGGCCGATAACGCCCCCTTGCCGCCGGCGCGGGTGCAGGGCAAGGCACGCTGGGTTCCGGTGCGCTGGGCCGAGCTGCCAGGCTTTCAGGAAGACAGCCTGTTTGAGGCCTGGAACGCGTGGCTCAAAAGCTGCGAGCGGCCCGGCCCGGTGTTTGCGCCGATGTGCAGCGAGGTGCGCCGGCTCAGCATCGCCCAGCCCGACGAGCAGCGCGCCTGGATGATGGCGCGCCTGCAGCCGTATCGCGTCGAGTCGCTGCAAGGCTCGCCCGACGGGCAGCTCACCAGTTATTTCGAGCCGTTGCTCAAGGCCAGTCGTCAGGCCGGCCCAGGCTTTGAAGTCCCCATCTACCAGGCGCCGGTGGGGCTGGGCAGCCGCAAACCCTGGTTTTCGCGCCAGGAAATCGACACCCTGCCGCAAGCGCGCGCCGCGCTCCAGGGCCGCGAGATCGCCTGGCTGTCCGACCCGATCGATGTGCTGCTGCTCCACATACAAGGCTCGGGCCGGCTTAGCATCACCGAGCCTGATGGCAGCCAGCGCATCGTGCGGGTCGCCTTTGCAGGCTCCAACGACCAGCCCTACCGCAGCGTCAACCAGTGGCTGCTGGACCAGGGCGTCACCAAAATCAACCCGTGGCCGGAAGCCACCAAGGCCTGGGCGGTGCAAAACCCGCAGCGGGTGCAGCAGCTGTTGTGGAGCAACCCGCGCTACATCTTCTTCAGGGAAGAGCCCTTGAGCGATTTTGACGCCGCCTTTGGCCCCAAAGGCGCACAGGGCGTGGCGCTGACGCCGGGCCGGTCGATCGCAGTCGACGCGGGCGGCATTCCTTACGGCACGCCAGTGTGGCTGGCCTCCAGAGGCACGGCAGCCGATCTGCAAAAACTGGTGATGGCGCAAGACACCGGCAGTGCCATTGTGGGCGCGGTGCGGGCCGACTATTTTGCCGGCACTGGCCCCGAGGCCGGCCTGTTTGCGTCCAAAGTCAACCAGCCGCTGCGCCTGTGGGCGCTGTGGCCGCGGTAAGCCGTCGCGCACCGGTCAAGACCCGATCCACAGAAACTGAAGCATACTATGAAAAATATAGCGCATACCCCTGATATTGATTGGGCTGGCACCCTAAAAGGCTTAAGAAATGCCGCTTATCCCGTTGCGGCTGCCCTGGCCGCTGGCAGCCTGATCACCGGTTGCGCCGGGCTGGGCGGTAATGCTGCGCAGATGCACTACCGCTGCGAGCAGGGCGTTGAATTCAGCGTCAAGTTTGTGGATGACACCGCCATTCTGGACGGCAGCCGTGGCCATGACCTGCTGCAGCGCGATGCCGGCGGTCAAGGCCCGCGGCAGGCTTTCTACAGCAACCCGCGCATGCGCGCCGAATTCGGCCTGGGCTCTAGCGGCAAGGAAGCGATCGTGCGCTACCCGCTGCTGCCGCTCATGCTGCGCTGCGTGCGCGGCTGATTTAGGCTGCAGGCCCACACATCAGCTGGCCCTGCAAGAAGCCCATGCATCCGGGCGCGGCGGAAGGCGCCGCTTCGCGCTGCGAAACCAATTGACCGTCTGCGATCTGGCAGACGCCATCTCGCAGCGCACCATCACCTCGTTGCGGCTGGCGCAGGTGATGCGGTGCACCTCATAGCCCGCGCCTTTCGCGGTCGTGGCGGCCAGCAATGGCCGCTGGCAGCTGTCGGATTCGGCCAGGCGCTTGGCATTGAAAGTGTCCTTGCCGGTCCTGCGGCCTTGCAGCCTGGTCAGGTCAGCAAAGGCGTCTGTGAACCGGGCCGGTAATACAAGGTGATGTTGCCGTCGTCACCGGTCTTGGCCTCCAGCGCGACCAGCGGCGTGCGCACCGGTGTGCCGTCGCCATGCACGAACCGCAGCGATTTGCCGTTGGCCAGGTAAATGCGGTCAGGGTAGGCGAACCCCACGCCGGCCAGGAAGTCCATGGAGCCGCTCACCAGCCCGCCCAGGACGAAGCTTGTCGCCACCATGTCGCCAGAACACACTAAACTGTCGGCGCCGCGGCATCTCGCACCGTCTGGCGTCAGGGTTTGTGCCGCTTGCCGAAAGTGACCAGCCGCCACACATAGGTCAGCAGCGCAAGGGCCAGCACCGCCTTGGTCACCGGGTCCAGCCAGTGCACGACGGCTTCATACCGGTTGTCCAGCAGGTAGCCAACCGCGGTCAGCGCGCTGGTCCACACCAGCGAGCCCAGCGCGGACCAGAACAGAAAGCTGTGCATTGGCATGCGGGCGATACCGGCCGGCGCAGAAATAATGCTGCGCAGCGCGGGCACCAGGCGGCCCAGGGTGACGGCGACCCAGCCGCGCCGCTCGAACCAGGCCTGCGCCTTGGTCAGGTCTTCGCGGCTGACGGTCAGCCAGCGGCCGTGCCGGTCTGCCCAGGCCTGCAAACGCTCAAGCCCGATGGCGCGTCCGGCCCAGTACCAGGGCAGGGTTCCGGCTATCGAGCCCAGGGTGCCGGTGATGACAACACCTGCAGGGTGCAGGTCGCCCCGGGCCGCCACAAAGCCGGCAAACGGCATGATCAATTCGGACGGTATCGGCGGAAACACGTTTTCCAGCAGCATCAGCAGCGCAATGGCAACGTAGCCGTATTCGGTGATGAATTGAATGATCCACTGCGCCATCAGAGGTCCTTTACGGTGTTGAGGTTTGTGCTGGGCAAGGTTGACGATCAGCCGCGCGGCTCGGGCCTGCTGCGCCTTGGCCGGCCGGTGCGTAGCCTACATCGTCAGCCGTGCCACGGCCCGCCGCCCACCCCCGCCGCCTCGACCGCTTGCAGGCCAATGGCGCAAATCGCATGGGGACGCCGCACATCATCAGAGGCAACTGCTGAGCCACAGCATTGGCGTCACGAAACTGTCATGCCTTTGCCATGCAGGCGTCACGCGGGCTGCCTATTCTTGCCGGGTAACGACAAACCACGAAAGCCTGTAATGAATGCATTCACCCGCCCCGAGCACACCGCGCTCACCGCCCATGACGACGAGAACTGCAACACCAGCAGCAACCCCTCCTTTAACGATGTGATCGACACGCGCCTGAGCCGCCGCAGCATGTTCAGAGCCGCCATCGGCACCGCGGGCACCGCCGTGCTGGGCACCGTGAGCCTGTCAGCCTGCGGCGGCGGCAGCGACCCCTTGCCGCTGCCCGCTGCGGCCACGCCGGTGGTTGAAGCGCCGCCGGTGGTGGTTGCCAACAACCTAGGCTTTGTGGCCGTGGCCAAAAGCAAGGCCGATGCCGTCGTGATTGCATCAGGCTACACCGCCACACCGATCTACGCCCTGGGTGACCCGCTGACGGCAGCCACGCCCGCGTACAAAAATGACGGCAGCGACACCGACTTCGACAACCGCGCTGGCGACCACCATGACGGCATGGAGTACTTCGGCCTGAATGCTGCCGGCACCGGCCGCGATGCCAATAGCAGCGAGCGCGGCCTGCTGGTGATGAACCATGAAGCTTTGAGCGGTCAGTTCTTGCATGTGGACGGCGTGACTGCCCGGCCGCGCCCCGTCAGCGAAGCCGACAAGGAAATCCCGGCGCATGGCGTGTCGATTGTTGAAGTGCGCAAGGGCGCCAACGGCCAGTTCGCGTACCAGCAAGGCTCGCCCCTCAATCGCCGCATCACGCCGCTGACGCCCGTTCAGATCAACGGCGTGGCACGCGCCCATGGGTTGATGAAGACCCGGTATTCACCCGCCGGCTTTGACTGCCGCGGCACCATCAACAACTGCGGCACCGGCTACACGCCATGGGGCACGTTCTTGACGGGCGAGGAAAACTGGGCCGGCTACTTCACCCGCTCAAGCACCGACAACACCGCACGCGGCGGCACTGCAGCCAACAGCGTGGTTTCGCTCAACCGCTACGGGCGCGCGCAAGGCGCCACCAGCCGCCACGGCTGGGAAACCGCCGGCACTGAAGACAAGTACGCACGCTGGAACATCAGCCAGACCGGCACATCGCCGGACGGCAGCGACGACTACCGCAACGAGCTGAACACCTTCGGCTACATGGTCGAGATCGACCCCTACGACAAGACCCAGGCCATCCGCAAACGCACCACGCTCGGCCGCTTTGCGCATGAAAGCGGTGTCTTCGGCCGTTTGACCGCCGGCAAGCCGCTGGCGGTTTACATGGGCGACGATTCGCACGGCGAGTACATCTACAAATTTGTGTCCGCCGCAGCCTGGAGCGCAGCCGATGCCAGTCCGGCCAACCGCATCACCACCGGCGACAAGTACCTCGATGCCGGCAAGCTGTATGTGGCCAGGTTCAACGCCGACGGCAGCGGCCAGTGGATAGAGTTGAATATCGCCAACCCCGCGATAGCAGCTTATGCCAGCTACAAATTTGCCGACAACGGTGACGTCGCCATCAACTCGCGCCTGGCTGCCGATGCAGCAGGCGCCACCAAAATGGACCGCCCCGAATGGTGCGCGGTGCACCCCGTCACCGGCGAGATCTACTACACACTGACCAACAACTCCAGCCGCAAGGTCGAGGCCACCGGCACGCAGACCGCTGTGGATGCGGCCAACCCGCGCTCGTATGCCGATTCCTTCAATGGCGGGGCTGCTGGCGCACTCGGCAACGTCAACGGCCACATCATCCGCATGCGTGAAAATGCCGACGAGCAGGCCGCCACCGCCTTCACCTGGGACGTGTATCTGTTTGGTGCGCAGGCCGATGCCGATGCCGCCAAGGTCAACCTGTCATCGCTGACAAATGACCAGGATTTCTCAAGCCCTGACGGCCTCTGGTTCAGCCCCAAAACGGGTTTTTGCTTCATCCAGACCGACGACGGCGCCTACACCGATGCCACCAACTGCATGATGCTGATCGGCAAGCCCGGCAAAGTGGGCGACGGCACCACGCCGACGCTGAGCTACACCAAGGCTGACGGTTCAGCCGTGACGATTCAGACCCGCATGGGCGCCAAGCCCGCGCCCGATACCCTCAAGCGTTTCCTGGTCGGCCCGGTCGATTGCGAGATCACCGGCTGCTGCGAAACACCGGATGGCAAAACCGTCTTCATCAATGTCCAGCATCCGGGCGAGTCGATATCCAAAGCCAACATTGCCGACCCCTCCAAATTCACCAGCCACTGGCCTGGCAATGCGGGTTACGGCGCGGGCGGTGCCAACGCAAGGCCGCGCTCGGCAACGCTGGCGATTACCAAGCATGATGGCGGGTTGATTGGCAGTTGAGATTTGAAGAGCAGCCGCCAGCCGTGGTGCAGTAGCCATCAGCGCCCGATCCGTCACTGGGTCGGGCTTTTTTGTGGCGGCGCATACCTGGCAGCAGCTTTTGGCGCTTGAACCAACGCAAGGCAAATTTTTAAGCAAAAAGTGGCCCCAGCCCAATAGATTAGGGCGGTCGCAGCTATTAAAAAAGAGGCTAATTGACAAAGAGGAAGCGGATGGACAAAGCGCTGTATAGCGCCTTCCTGATCACTTGGCTGGTGTTTTTTTCCCGTGTTACGCCTCCTCCTCTTTGCCGCGGACGCGAGAATCCGGTTGCGCATCAAGGAAGGCACTGCCTGCCGCACACGCAGGGCATGAACAGGCGCACACTCGACATCTCTTTAGCCATTGATGAGGTGTCCATGTCTGCTACGCCCTATGCCGCTTCCCATCACGAGCAATCGGATTTCTCGGGGCGATTTGCCTGGCGCACCACCCGCTTTTTGCGCTTTCTGGCCGATACCTTTTTTGCCGGGCGCTACGGCAACCGCGCGGTCGTGCTGGAAACCGTTGCCGCTGTGCCTGGCATGGTGGCCGGCGCCTTGATTCATTTGAAGTCGCTGCGCAGCATGAAGGATGACGAGGGCTGGATACGCCAGCTGCTGGACGAAGCCGAGAACGAGCGCATGCACCTGATGA
>JAQGNE010000006.1 GCA_028291985.1 Polaromonas sp.
AAAACTCAAATTCCTTCGACGCCCTCGTTTGGTAAATACGTCCTGAAAAGCGTTGCCGCGGGCCTTTTCGCAGCCAGTGTTTTGTGTGTCAGCGGTCCCGCGTTGGCCGACAAAAAAAACGACACCCTGCGCATGGCCTATGACCAGGCGCCGGAAAGCGTCGATCCCTACTTCAACAATGTTCGTATTGGCGTGATCATTGCGGCCAACGTCTGGGACACCCTGCTGTACCGCGACCCGCTAACCAACGAGTACAAGGGTCAACTCGCCAAAAGCTGGAAGCAGATCGATGACCGGACGCTCGAATTCGACCTGCGTGAAGGCGTGAAATTTCACAATGGCGAAGATTTCGACGCTGACTCGGTGCTGTACACCCTGACGTTTGTGGCAGATCCGAAAAACAAGGCCGTCACGCAGCAAAACGTCAGCTGGATAGACAAAGTCGAAAAGCTGGGCAAGTACAAGGTACGCGTCATCAGCAAGCAGCCTTTCCCCGGTGCCAAGGAATACCTGTCCACGACCGTCGCCATTCATCCGGCCAAGTATTACAAGGAGGTCGGACCAAGCGGCATGAATGCCAAGCCGGTCGGCACAGGGCCTTACAAGGTGCTTGAGTACGTGCCCGGCAAATCCATCATGCTGGAGAAAAATACCGCCTACTTCAAGGACTCGCCTAAACCGCAGCCGAAGATCGGCAAGGTCCAAATTCGCTTCATCCCGGATCGCCAGACCCAGGTGGCCGAAGTGATGTCTGGCGGCTCTGACTTCATCATGCATGTGCCGCAAGACCAGGCCGAGCAGTTGAAGACTGTGCCCACCGTCCAGGTCGTCAGCGGCAATACGATGCGCATCGTGTTCATGCAAATGAACATCCAGGAAGGCACGCCATCGCCTGAACTCAAGGACGTGCGCGTTCGCAAGGCTATCGCCCATGCGATTGACCGCAAGGCGATCATCAAGAACATCGTCGGCCAGGGCGCCGAGATCCTCAACACCATCTGCACGCCGTCACAGACCGGCTGCACCGATGAGGGCGCTACGGTGTACAACTATGATCCGGCGCTGTCGAAAAAGCTGCTGGCGGAGGCCGGATTCCCGAACGGGTTCAACATCGACATCGTGGGCTACCGCGAGCGTCAGCAGACCGAAGCCATCATGAACTACCTGCAGGCTGTGGGCATCAAGCCCAAGCTGAGCTACTTGCAGTACGCGGCCATGCGCGACATGATCCGCGCCAACAAGGCGGGCCTCACCCATCAGACCTGGGCATCCAACCTGGTGAACGACGTGTCGGCCTCGACACCGGTGTACTTCGGGTTTGGCAATGACGACATCACCCGCGACCCCGAAGTGCGTGAACTGCTGGACAAGGGCGACCACACCATCGATATCGGTCCGCGTAAAGCGCTGTACAAAAAGGCCTTGAACATCATTGCCGACAAGGCGTATGCGATTCCGTTGTGGTCGCTGCCGGTGTATTACGTTGCCCACAAAGATGTCGCCTTCAAGCCCTATCCTGATGAGCTTGTCCGCTTCTGGGAAATGAGCTGGAAATAAAGCTTCCTGATGTTTTGGTATGTCCTCAAACGACTGGGGCTGGCGGTGCTGGTCTCATTCACGGTCTCGGTACTTGCCTTCCTGCTGCTGCATCTTTCAGGCGACCCTGCCATCGCGCTAGCAGGCGAGGGCGCCCGGCAGGCTGATATCGACATGGTGCGCCAGGCTTACGGCCTGGACCGCCCGATCCCCGTGCAGTACGCCGACTGGCTCTGGAAGCTTCTTCGGGGAGACTTTGGTACCTCGGTGTACTTCAAGACAGCCGTCGGGCCGCTGATCTTTGACAAGCTCGGCACCACCTTGCTGCTGGGCGTCTACTCCCTGTGTGTAGCGCTGCTGATCTCGGTACCACTCGGCGTGCTGGCGGCGATCTACAAGAACAGCTGGATCGATCGTCTCTGCCTGGCCGTGGCCGTGCTGGGCCAGGCACTGCCCAACTTTTTCTTCGCGCTGCTGCTGATCATGTTTTTCTCGATTTACCTGGGCATGCTCCCGGTGTCGGGAAGCGATACCTGGCAGCACTTTGTGATGCCAGCCATTGCGCTCGGCTACTACGTGGCGCCTGCCTTCATGCGGCTGATCCGCGCAGGAATGATCGAGGTTTTGAGCGCGGACTACATCCGCACGGCACGGGCCAAGGGCCTTCCGGCCAGCACGGTGATCTTCAAGCATGCGCTGCGCAACGCTATCGTTCCGGTAGTCGCCCTTGCCGCCGTTCAGCTGGGTTTTCTACTCGGCGGGTCGGTTGTGATTGAAACCATCTTCGCGCTAAACGGCATTGGTTACCTGGCTTATCAAAGCATCACTTTCAAAGACTTTCCGGTCATGCAGGTAATCGTCTTGCTACTGTCGGGAATCTATGTGTTGCTGACGCTCGCTTCCGACATTGCCAATGCCTGGCTGGACCCCCGCATCCGGGTTGCCTGACCTATGACCACCACAGCCGCAAGCGCACCACTTTCCCACCTACCCCTCGACAACAAGATGTCAAAGACAGGCACCTTGCTGCGCCGGGTCCGACGCAACAAAGCGCTGCTGTTTGGCGGCGGCCTGCTTTTGGCCATGCTATTGATTGCCCTTTTCGCACCCTGGTTAGCGCCGCATGATCCGTATGCCCAGGATCTGGCGAACCGCACCGTCCCGCCCTTCTGGTATGCCAAGGGCAGCTGGCTCCATCCCTTGGGAACCGACCAGCTCGGGCGCGACTACCTGTCGCGTCTGATCTACGGGGCCCGCATTTCGCTGCTGATCGGCGCGAGCGTTGCCTTGATCTCTGGCTTCATAGGAACGACCATGGGGATGCTGGCGGGCTACTTCGGCGGGCGTACCGACATGTTCGTGTCGTTCGTGGTCACGACGCGGCTGGCCATGCCGGTGATCCTGGTGGCCCTGGCGACTGTTGCCATCCTGGGTGGGTCGCTGTGGGTCATCATTGCGGTACTTGGCCTGCTCAAGTGGGACCGTTTCGCGGTGGTGATGCGCAGTGCCACGCAGCAGGTTCGCTCACTGGAGTACATCTCGGCCGCTCAAGCTGCCGGCGCCTCGACCACGCGCATCATCCTGGGTGAGGTGTTGCCCAATGTGGTTCCGCATCTCATTGTCATTGCCACGCTCGAGGCGGCCAGCGCCATCCTGCTGGAGGCCTCGCTATCTTTCCTGGGCCTGGGCGTGCAGCCGCCTTTGCCTTCGTGGGGGCTGATGATCTCTGAAGCCAAGTCGTACATGTTCTTTTCGTTCTGGCTTATCGCCATTCCTGGCACCGCTCTGGCGCTGCTGATCTTTTCCATCAATCTTGCAGGCGATGGCCTTCACGAGGCGCTGACGCCGCAGGAAAGAGCCGACGCATGACCGACCCGAAACTGGTGCTGGATGTCCAGGACCTGAATGTCAACATCAAGACACCGAAGGGCACGCTTCATGCTGTGCGCAACGTGTCGTTTCAGGTCCACCAGGGCGAGACGCTGTGTCTGGTGGGCGAGTCAGGCTGCGGAAAGTCAATGACCTCGCTGGCCATCATGGGGCTTCTACCCAAGGTGGCCCAGCGCACCACACGAAGCCTGTCGCTGCTGGGGGAAGACCTGACCCAGGCCAGCGCACGCCGTATCAATGACCTTCGCGGCAACAAGATGGCCATGATTTTTCAGGAGCCGATGACGGCGCTTAACCCGGCCTACACCATTGGCGAGCAGTTGACCGAGCACTACTGCCACCACAAGAAGGCAACGCCTGAACAGGCGCGCAAGCGAGCCATCGAGTTGCTGGAGAAAGTGGGCATTGCCTCTGCCGGTCAACGGCTAGGCCAGTACCCGCATCAACTGTCCGGTGGCCTGCGCCAACGGGTGATGATCGCGATTGCATTGATGTGCGAGCCTGAACTGCTGATTGCCGACGAGCCCAGCACTGCACTGGACGTGACAATCCAGGCACAAATTCTTCGTCTACTGGCGGACCTGCAAAAGGAGCTCGGCCTGGCAATGGTGCTGATCACCCACGACCTCGGCGTCGTAGCGCGCATCGCGGACCGGGTCGGCGTGATGTATGCCGGCCAGGTGGTTGAAACCGGCACCGCTGAGCAGATCTTTTTGTCACCCAGGCATCCTTATTCGAACGGCCTGATGAGCTGCATTCCGATTCCGGGGCGGACCCCGGCCGGCGGTCGCCTGGGCACCATTCCCGGCGTGGTGCCTTCTCTGGTCGGTAACCTGCGGGGCTGCTCCTTCCGCGACCGCTGCGCGTATGCGGAAGTGTCCTGCGAGCGCGACATTCCAGCCTATGGCGCGCCCGAACACACATGGCTCTGCATACATAAAGAGGGAGCCGGCCGATGACCCCCTTGATCCAGGCCCATGACCTGAACCGGTCATTTACCGTGAACGCCGGCATGATGAAGCCGCGCCAGACGCTGCACGCGGTCAACGGCGTGACGCTGCAGTTGCAGCGCGGCGAAGTGCTCGGCATTGTTGGGGAGTCGGGTTGCGGAAAGTCGACGCTGGCGCGCATGCTGCTGGGCCTTACGCCGGCCAGCAGCGGCACCATCGAGATTGATGGCCAGGACATTGCACGGCTGGACCGCCGCGAACTCACCCGGCGCGTCCAGCCTGTCTTTCAAGACCCCTATTCGTCGCTTAACCCGCGCAAGAGCATCACATCAATCGTGTCCTTCCCGCTTGAAGTCCACGGCATTGGCACCGCCACGGAGCGCCGTGCAAAGGCCATCGAGATGCTCGAACGGGTAGGCCTGCCAGCGCGCTATGCCGACAGCTCGCCTGGCCAGCTGTCGGGCGGGCAGCGCCAACGCGTGGCGATTGCGCGGGCGCTGGTGATGAACCCTGAAATCGTGATTTGCGACGAACCCACGTCAGCCCTGGATGTTTCAGTGCAGGCACAAATTTTGAACCTGCTGATGGAGCTGCGTCAGGAGTTCGATCTCACCTATGTCTTCATCAGCCACAACCTGGCAGTGGTGCAGCATATTGCGACCCACGTTGCCGTGATGTATCTGGGCCGCATCGTCGAAACGGCGCCGACAGCGACGCTTTTTGAGCACCCACGCCATCCGTACACACAAGCCTTGCTGGCATCGGTGCTGACGCCCGAGACCGGCCTCGGTATCCCCGACATGGGGCTGGGCCTGTCGTTTCCCGACCCGCTGCACCCGCCGAGCGGTTGTCCTTTCCATCCACGCTGCAAGCACCGGATGGAGGTATGCGACAGCCAGCGCCCCTTGCTGGAAGACGATTCCTCGGGGCTCCCGGGCGAGGTCGCCTGCCACCTGTATGTTCCTGCAACCCAACATGAAAACGCCTTGTCATGACACGAGATAGCACCATCACCCACGTCGAACACGAGTTCGACAGTGGCAGTTTTCAGGCGACGCTGGCACGCCGCATCGCCATACCGACCGAAAGCCAGAACCCCAACCGGGGAGTCGAACTGAAAGCCTATCTGGAGGATGAGATGCGGCCCGCGTTTGAAGCGATGGGCTTTACCTGCGAGCTGCTCACGCATCCCAAGGCACTGGCCCCTTTTCTGTATGCTGAACGTATCGAGGGCGCAGATCTTCCGACCGTCTTTGGTTACGGCCACGGTGACGTCATCCGCGGGCTGGACAAGGAATGGAAGGAAGGCCTGGGCCCCTGGGCCTTGACCAGCAGGGACGGCCGCTGGTACGGACGCGGCATTGCCGACAACAAGGGCCAGCACAGCGTCAACATGGAAGCCCTGCGCGCCGTGCTCAAGACGCGGGGCCGTCTCGGTTTCAATGCCAAATACCTGATCGAAATGGGCGAAGAAACCGGCTCGGGCGGTTTGCGTGAGCTGTGCGCGGAACACGCCCAGCGCTTTGCGGCAGACCTCTTGATCGCCTCCGATGGCCCGCGCCTGCGCGCGGAGCGTCCCACCGTATTTTTGGGCTCGCGCGGCAGCCTCAACTTTGACCTGTCGATCGAAGCGCGCGCTGGCGGACACCACTCGGGCAATTGGGGCGGCCTGATTTCCAACCCTGGCATTCAACTGGCCCATGCCCTTGCCAGCCTGGTGTCGCCTACGGGCCAGATCCGCGTGCCGGAGTGGGTTCCCCAGGAGCTGCCCGCATCGGTGCGCCGCGCGCTGAGTGATTGCGAAGTCGATGGCGGGGCGGATGGCCCGACGGTCGAGCCCGATTGGGGCGAGCCCGGCCTTTCGCCTGCCGAGCGCGTGTTTGGCTGGTGCTCCTTCGAGGTGCTGGCCTATAAAACCGGCAATCCTGACACCCCCGTCAACGCCATTCCTCCGCGCGCGTGGGCCCGTTGCCAGCTGCGCTTCGTGGTGGGTATCGATCCCCAGCAGATCCTTCCGGCGCTGCGCCGCCATCTGGACCGCCAGGGTTTCCCGATGGTCAAGATCGTCACCACGGGCGAGGCCATGTTTGCTGCAACGCGCATCGACCCGGAAGACGAATGGGTCCAGTGGGCAACTGCCTCGATCGCCAAAACCAGCGGCCAGAAACCCGCCGTGCTGCCCAACCTGGGCGGCTCGCTGCCCAACGATATCTTCACCGACGTGCTGGGTCTGCGCACCGTGTGGGTGCCGCACTCCTACCCTGGCTGCTCGCAACATGCGCCCAACGAGCATTTGCCGCCGGAGTTGCTGCGCGACGGCCTGAAGGTGATGGCGGGCCTTTACTGGGACCTGGGCGCCGGCGACACGCCTGCCCGCACTTGAGCATTCCGCCAGCGCAAGCGCG
>JAQGNE010000048.1 GCA_028291985.1 Polaromonas sp.
CACCCCGTTGCGCGATTTGATGGGGTATTGCTTGAGCAGGTCGGCCACCGGAGACGATGCCGCTGGCTGGTTGTCCATGAAAAGCCGGCAGGCCTTGTCTTCAAAAAATCCGACGCCGAAACCGTCACCATGATGGTCAGTAAGGCCGCCGCGCGCCGCAAAGCCAGTGAAGGAGAACCGCATGTCCGCCGGCGTGGCAGAGTTCATGCCTAGCAGTTGACACATTGGACGATTGTATTTTCAACGTGTTACCTGTGGCTATCGATTACTCACAAGACGCGCCGCCTGTTGGCAGGATTGCGACGCTTTTCCGGGCGCTGATCAACCTTCAGTGGCCAAGTATTTTGGACAGGAAGTCCTTGCTGCGGTCGGTCCGGGGATGGGTGAAGAATTCGTCCGGGCTGTTCTGCTCGACGATCTGCCCCTGGTCCATGAAGATGACGCGGTCAGCCACGGCCTTGGCAAAACCCATCTCGTGCGTCACGCACAGCATGGTCATGCCGCCGTCGGCCAGGCTGATGATCACATCCAGAACTTCCTTGATCATCTCCGGGTCCAGCGCTGATGTCGGCTCGTCGAACAGCATGATCTTGGGCGTAAGGCACAGCGCGCGGGCGATGGCCACACGCTGCTGCTGCCCACCTGACAGCTGCAAGGGGTACTTTTGCGCCTGCTCGCCGATCCGTACCCGTTCAAGCTGGTGCATGGCCCGCTCGACGGCTTCTTTTTTGGGCATGCCCGCCACCCAGGTCGGCGACAGCGTCAGGTTTTCCAGCACCGTCAGATGTGGGAACAGGTTGAACTGTTGAAACACCATGCCCACCTGGCGGCGCACCGCATCGACAGCCTTGATGTCGTCCCCCACCACATGGCCTGCCACGGAGAGCGTGCCCTCCTGGTAGGTTTCGAGCGCGTTGATGCAGCGGATCAGCGTCGATTTGCCCGAGCCAGACGGTCCGCAGATCACGAGGCGCTCGCCTTGTACAACCGTCAAGTCGACATCGCGCAAGACATGAAAATTGTTGCCGTACCACTTGTTGACCTTGTCGAATTGGATGATGGGTTGGCTCATCGGGTGTCCTTTTGCCGGGTTCTTGTCGGTGGGATGAAAGGGGCGGTCGTCACTTGGAAGGGATGCCGCCTTCAGACTGCAAATTTCAGATACAAGGGGCCTGGCTACGTCAGCTAGCGCTCTTTGCCAACGGCTACCCGCTTTTCAATCCAGAGGCTGTAGCGCGACATGGAGAAGCAGCAGATGAAGTAGATAGCCGCAATAAACAGATAGGCCTCGATCTTGAAAGGCCGCCAGTTCGGGTCTGAACCGACGGCCAGGCTGAGGGCACCGGTCAGCTCATACAGTGACACGATCGTCACCAGCGAGGTGTCTTTGAACAGCGAAATGAAGTTGTTCATGATGTGTGGCACCACCGTACCCAGCGCCTGTGGCAGCACGATCTTGATTTGTGTTTGCCAGTAACCCAGGCCTAGGCTCGCGGCCGCCTCGGTTTGCCCCTTGGACAGGGACTGCAGGCCACCACGAACGATCTCGGCCATATAGGCGGCTGCAAATAGCGTGATGCCGATCACCACACGCACCAGGACATCCGGGGACTTTCCCATCGGCATGAAGAGCGGAAACATGAATGACGCCATGAACAGGACCGATATCAAAGGCACGCCGCGCACCAGCTCGACATACACCACGCACAGGCTTCGGATGGCCGGCAGCCCCGAGCGCCGGCCCAGGGCGACAGCCACCGCAACCGGGAAGGCCATGGTCATGGAAATCACCGTCAGCATGATGGTCAGTGGCAGGCCTCCCCATTGATCGGTGGTGACCTTGGACAGGCCGAGCAGGCCGCCGCTCATCAAGGTGAAGAATGCCGCAAGCACCACCGCCCACAGCAGTACCAGCCAAGGTTTCCAAAAATAGCGGCTGCAGCTGGCCACCACCAGGCCCAGGAGCAGCACCGTTGCCAGCGCGGGACGCCAGTGTTCGGGCTGCGGATAGCGCCCCAGCATGATGAGGCGTGCTTTCTCGTTGACAACGCCCCAGCAGGCGCCTATGCCACGCGCGGCCTGGCACAGATCGGCATCGGCGGCAGTGACGGCATGAAAAACGCCCCATCGCAGGGCGGCCATCAGCGCCATGCCCAGCGCGCCCAGAATCAAAATGGAAAGCAGCGCGTTCGGGAGGCTGGCAAACAGGTTGGCGCGAAGCCAGGCCACCGGGCCCGCGGTATGGACCGGTGCCGGCCGCGCCGGCTTGCTGACAAAGATTTCAGTCATGCAGCCTGCCCTTACCTTTCCTTGATGGCCGCTCGGCCATTGAACCAGTTCATGAAGGCAGAGGTCAGGAGTGACAGCGTGAGGTACACCCCCATGATCACCGCGATGCATTCGACCGCCCTCCCGGTCTGGTTGAGTGATGTGTTGGCAATCGACACCACATCCGGATATCCGACGGCAACTGCCAGCGACGAGTTTTTGGTCAGGTTCAAAAACTGGTTGGTCATGGGTGGAATGATGACGCGCAGCGCCTGCGGCAACACCACCAGACGCATTGAAAGCCCCGGCCGCAGCCCCAGTGATGCACTCGCCTCATGCTGGCCCAATGACACCGATGCAATGCCGCCGCGTACCACCTCGGCCACAAACGCCGATGTGTACAGCACCAGCCCGATCAACACCGCCAGGTATTCCGGTGTCAGTGCGCCGCCGCCTTCAACCTGTATCTCGTTTTTCTGTGGAATGTCCCAGCTGAAGGGCGCGCCGCCTGCCAGCCAGCCCAGCATCGCGCCGGCAAGCAGCAGCACCAGCGCTACCAGCCACACTGGCTTCGCCTTGCCTGTTTTCTCAAACGAGCGCCGGGCAAACGAGGCATAGGCATAGGCGGCAACGCCGCCCAGTACCAGCCCGGCGATAGCCAGCGTATGCCCGTCCTGCCACACCAGTGCTGGAAATGAAACACCGTTTTTGCTGAGATACACCAGATTGCCGATGTTCCAGGCCTCGCCGATTTGCGGCAGGTATTCGGTGAAGATCAGGTACCACATCAGCAATTGCAGCAGAACCGGTATGTTGCGAAAGCATTCCACATAGCCATAGCAGATGCCGCGCAGCAGGGCGTTACGCGAAAACCGTCCTATGCCTAGCAAGGTGCCCAGGATGGTGGTCAGCACGATCCCTATCACCGCCACCCGCAGGGTGTTGACGGTGCCCGCCAGAAACGCACGCCAGTACGGCTGGTTGGGGTCAAAGCCGGTCCAGTGCTCGCCGATATCAAAACCGGCTGCCTGCATCAAAAAATCGAAGCCGCTCTGGATGCCCCTTGCCTTCATGTTGGCCAGCGTGTTGCTCACCAGCAGCCACACCAGAAATGCAACCAATCCGAGCACCAGCACCTGGTAAACCCAGCCTCGGGTCTGCTTGCTGCGCCATGAAAACGCGCTGCGCCTGCCACGGGGCGCGGCGCGCGGTGGTATCAAGCCTGATAAGGGCTGCAGATCTGACATGGTGTGGCCTGGGTTGACGTAGCGGGCTGCAAAAACCCGGTTGCTGAAACCAGAACGGGCCGCATCCTGCGCAGTACTACGCCGATGGGCCCGTCTGGCCAGACTTTCAAAAAGTCAGGATCAATCCAGCCGATCAGCGCACCGGGAAGGCGTACATCTGGCCGCCTTTGTTCCACTGGGCATTGGCACCGCGCGGCAAGGCCAGGGCAGTCTTGGGGCCAACATTGCGCTCAAAGATCTCGCCGTAGTTGCCCACTGCCTTGACGGCTTTTACCAGCCAGTCTTTCTCAAGGCCGAGCAGCTTGCCGGTGTCTTCGCCGCTGCCGGTCAGGCGGCCAACCACCGGGTCCTTGCTGTCTTTGGCCATGGCTTCCACATTGGCCTGTGTCACGCCGTATTCTTCAGCCTCGATCAGGCCGTAGACCACCCACTTGGTGATGGCAAACCACTCGTCGTCACCGCGGCGCACCATGGGGCCAAGGGGTTCTTTGGAAATGAGCTCTGGCAGGATGAGATGATCCGTCGGCTTGGTGGCTTCCTTGTTGCGGATGGACGCCAGTCCGGACGCGTCTGTGGTGTAAGCCTGGCAGCGGCCTGAAAAGTAAGCAGCATTCACGGCTTCGAGTTTTTCAAACACCACCGGCTTCATGCCCAGGTTGTTGGCGCGGCTGTAGTCAGTCAGATTCTTCTCGGTGGTGGTGCCGGACTGCACGCAGACGGTGGCGTTTTTAAGTTGTTTGGCACTGGTCACCTTGCCCTTGACCGGCACCATGAACCCCTGGCCATCGTAATAGGTGACGGCTGTCATGTGCAGGCCCAGCGATGCATCGCGTGTCAGCGAGAACGTGGTGTTGCGCGACAGGATATCGACTTCGCCAGACTGCAGCGCGGTGAAACGTTGCTGCGCATTGAGCGGCACCCACTTGACCTTGGTGGCGTCGCCCAACACCGCAGCCGCGATGGCCTTGCAGACATCGACATCAAGGCCGGTCCACACGCCGTTGCTGTCTGCGCCGGAGAAGCCGGCCAGACCCACATTGACCCCGCAGATGACCTGACCGCGCGCCTTGATGGCGTCCAGCGTCTTGCCGGCGTGGGCAGGCGCGGTCGCCATCGCGAGCGTTGTGACCGCAGCAGACAAGAGGCCCAATTTTTTGATCTGTTTCAGCATGATTTCTCCAGGTGTGAAAAGGTTGACCGGCCGGTTGCGAGGGTGAGTCGCAAAAAGCATACCAAGCGCGACTTTAACGCGGCCAACTGGCGTATTGGCTTGCAAACGCGTTGATTTTGCTAGGGGATTCCCGATGTGGGAAGCGCTGCCATCACAACAGCAGAGCCTGCCTCGCGCGCCCTTCAACGCCACTGTTGAGGCTCGGAAAATGCACAGACGAAGGTGTCCGGTATGGCAGCCCTCCTGGCAGCAACGTCGCTGCTACAGCATCGATGAACGAATCGGCGTGGCAGCATCCATTCGCCCGGCATGGCCGACTACAGCAGATCAGCGACGTGCTCGCCCAGAGCCAGCGAACTGGTGAGCCCAGGTGATTCGATGCCAAAGAGATTCACCAGGCCCGGCACGCCATGCACCGCCGGGCCTTCGATGACGAAATCGCGCGCGGGGTCGCTCTGCGCATTGATCTTGGGGCGGATACCTGCGTACCCGGGGATCAGGGCGCCATCCGCAAGGCCAGGCCAGTACTTGCGCACCTCTGCATAAAACGCGTCGCCGCGGGCGGGGTCCACCAGCAGGTCATCGGGCGAGTCCACCCACTGCACGTCGGGGCCAAACTTGGCCTGGCCGCCCAGGTCCAGCGTCAGGTGTACGCCAAGTCCTGCCGCCTCGGGCACCGGATAGATCAGGCGCTTGAAGGGTGACCGGCCCGCCAGCGTGAAGTAATTGCCTTTGGCGTAATAGGCGACAGGCACATGCTGGCGGGGCAAGCCGCTGAACTGGCCAGCCAGCCCGGGGGCAGACAGGCCGGCCGAGTTGACGACTGTTCTTGCACGCAGGCGCGTGCCATCTTCTGCTACGACTTCGATAGCACCTTGCCCGCAGAGAGCCTGGGCTACAGGGGTATTCAGCACGACAAATCCGCCTGCGTTCTCAAGATCACCCTGCAGCGCCAGCATGTAGGCGTGGCTGTCAACAATGCCGGTGCTGGGCGAATGCAGGGCTGCGTGACAGGTGAGGTGCGGCTCCATCGCAGTCGCGGCTTGCGCGTCCAGAAGCACCAGATCGGTCACACCGTTGGCGGCGGCCTTTTCCAGAATGCCCTGGAGTTGTGCAACCTGCGCCTCGGTGGTGGCAACGATCAGCTTGCCACAGCGGCTGTGCGCGATGCCGCGCTCGGCGCAATAGGCGTACAGCATCTGCTTTCCCTTCACGCACAGCGTGGCTTTAAGGGAGCCCTTGGCATAGTAGATGCCGGCATGTATGACCTCGCTGTTGCGCGAGCTGGTACCGGTGCCGATGGCATGGGCGGCTTCCAGCACCATCACCTCCCTGCCCCGTAGCGCCAGCGCACGGGCGACGGCCAGCCCCACCACACCC
Organism: Polaromonas sp.; assembly: GCA_028291985.1. Classification (GTDB taxonomy): domain Bacteria; phylum Pseudomonadota; class Gammaproteobacteria; order Burkholderiales; family Burkholderiaceae_C; genus Polaromonas. The sequence continues at coordinate 6,067 of JAQGNE010000048.1, forward strand.
GCACCAATTACTACGCAATCCACATCTTCTGCCTGCACCATCACCTGGCTCCTAACGTTGTTTCACTGGCGCTCGTCTGGCCGCCCACCGCAGCCTGTTGGCTGCATACTCGTTCGTAGCCGTCCATCACATTCGCGGCGTTGATACCCAGCTCGGCTGCAGCGTAACCACCCTCCAGCACAAAGATCACGGGCAAACCCAGCCGCGCCAGTTGCTCGCCCAGCGCCGTAAAGTCGTTGCTGTGCAAGCTGAAAGTCGAGATCGGGTCACCCCCGAAAGTGTCCAGGCCCAAAGACACCACCAGCGCTTGCGGCTGGTAGGCGCTGATGCGAACACACGCGGATTCGAGCGCGGCAAACCAGGCTTCTGCCCTGCTGCCGGCAGGCAATGGCAGGTTCAAGTTGAAGCCCTCGCCCTCGCCGGCGCCGCATTCATCCGCATGCCCGAGGTAAAACGGGTACTCGGTAAGGGGGTCACCGTGGATGCTGACGAAAAGCACGTCATGGCGCTGATAAAAAATGCTCTGGCTTCCGTTGCCGTGGTGATAGTCCACATCCAGCAGCGCCACCTTCACAAGCCCTCCATCACGCAAAGCCTGCGCAGCAACCGCGGCATTGTTCAAAAAGCAGTAGCCGCCCATGAAGTCAGCACCGGCGTGGTGCCCCGGTGGCCGGGTGCAGCAAAAAACGGCCTGCTCGCCTGCCAGCAGCAGTGCTGCCGCGCTGGCGGCTGCATCTGCTGCGGCCTTGGCCGCGGGCCAGCTGCCTTCAACCAGTGCGCAGCCGTTGTCCATGGAATAAAGCCCGAGGCACGCGGTGAAGTTCTTCGGCTCGATATCGCTACGCAGGCTGCGTACCGGCCATACCGATGGAAACGGCTGCAAATCGGCATGGGCGGGGCTGATCTGCAGCCAGTGCTGCCATGCATTTTCGAAAAATTTCAGGTAGCGACGGCTGTGCACCTGCTCCAGCGTTGCCCGGCTGTCGATGTGCGGGGCACAGAGCATATGGCCTCTTAGCACCAGCTCTAGCTCGATGTTTTCGGCCCGCTGCGGGGTTTCGTGGCACGGCACCTTGTTGCCACGAAAGATTTCGAAAGCAGGTGCATGGCGGTGGTGCTGTGGATTGGTGATGCAGATCATGGCCGGCACTACAGGCTGCGCGGATCGGTCTGCAGCAGCTTGTCGACCAGTTGCTGCAAGCTTGCTTTCAGAGGCGCATAACCCTCGGTCAATTCGAGCGTCCGCTCATTCATATAGAGACCGCGGTTGATCTCCAGCTGGATGCTGTGCCGGTGCCGGCCCGGATCGCTGTAGCGGCGCACCAGTTCGACACCTTTGTAGGGGTGGTTGTAGGCAACGTTGTAGCCCAGGCTGCTCAGCTGCTGGCAAATCAGTTGCGACAGGCCCCTGCTGGCGGTTGTGCCGCTGCGGTCGCCCACCACGAAATCTGCGTGCTTTTCGCCCGGATACTCCGTGGCGCTTCTGGACGCCACCGCGGGCATCGAATGGCAATTGATGTGAATGCTGTAGCCATGCTGGCGGTATGCTTCATCGATGGCCTGCGCCACCGCGGCGTGATAGGGCTTCCAGCAGTTGTCGATGCGCGCCTGGGCTTCGTCCACCGCCAGCTTTCGCTTATAGATGGGCAGTCCGTCGTCAGTGGTGCGCCAGATGAGGCCTTTACCCAAACGCACCTTTGACAAAATGGCAGGGTCGGTTTCCACCGGCCCCTTCCAGGGCGCTTCAAAAAGCGTCAGATCGATTTCGGTCGTGTTGCGGTTGGCATCCAGGTAGCTGCGCGGGAAATTCGCTTCCACCCAATGCACGCCCCGTTGCGGGGCGAAGTCATAAAGCTTCTCGACATGGGTATCCTCGGCGGTGCGCAACTCTGCAAGGTCGCAGGCAAAGCGAAAGTCTGCCGGGTAGCTGGTGCCGCTGTGCGGCGAGTCAAGCACCAGCGCCGAGCTTCCAGTAACCGTGCGGATGGGCGCAGAGTCGCCGGTCGCTGCTGCGTCAAAGGCTTCAAGATGGCGGATGTGGGATTGGGGCAGAGTCATGCTTTTATTGTGCCCGCATCGCCTGTGCCTGCTTGTCAGACCGAACAGCTCAATGCATTCAAGCGCTGCAGCCGTTGCACTGCACTACCGGCAAGAACCGAGGAGGCGCCGGATCTGCCGCAGCGCCAAGGGTCGTGCCCCTGATGTGCTAAGGCGCATCCTACATAAACAGCACTGCCGTTCCTACAGAAGCTGACATCGCCCATTCATACATTGAATAGACCCCAACAAATGGACGCATGCTACAGGTGCGCCAAACCTCTAAGGAGCTACTGTGAAAACACGCGGTTTTAAATTTTCGAGCCTTGTTCTGGCAACCGCAGCGCTGACGCTGGGCGCCAGCGCGCAGGCCCAGTCCACGTCAAGCTCCGGCGGATTGGGCGGGTTTCAGATGTACACACCAGGCACGGGCTATGTGGGCATAAGCGCCGGCCGTTCGTACTTTGACCTGGGAAGCGGCATCGGAGCCTTCAACACCGACGACAAAGGCTCGGCTTACAGCATCTATGGTGGAAGCTTTTTCAACCCCAATTTCGGTCTTGAGCTGGCCTATATCGATTTTGGCGACATCTCCCGCGGCGGCGGCACCAGCGAGGCCTACGGTGCAAACCTGAGCCTGGTGGGCCGGATTCCGGTGGGCCAGGCCTTCAGCCTTACCGGTCGCCTGGGTAGCACCTACGGCCGTACCGAAGTGTCATCCGTGGCAGCGTCGGGCATCACGGCTGGCAAGGAAAGCGGATTTGGCTTCTCTTACGGCATCGGCGCTGAATATGCATTCAACCAAAACCTCTCCGCAGTCGTGCGCTATGACGAACACGATTTGAAATACATCGGCAGCGGCCGCGACAGCGTTGGTGTGGCCAGCATCGGCTTGAAATACCGGTTCTGAGTCGGCTGATGGTGGCTGTGCATGGGCCTGGTGGTAAGTAGCAAAACGTCGCCCTGCAAGTAGCCTGGACAGTAAAGAGAAGCCTGTGTGCGCGAATCGCCACAGGCTTTTTTTGCATGTGAAATTAGCCATTTTGCTACTTTATTAATAGCTGTAATCCCTTTCATGTAAAGGGCTATAGGCAGTTTTTTCTAATAATCGACGTTTAAACGCTGACACCGGTTTCCTGGTTCTCAAGTCCGGCACTGGACGGCTGACCTACTGTCAGCACCCAGCATCATCTGGGTTGTCTGACCCAGCTCAAACCTTCCGGTAGCCATGCGGAAATCCCAGCGCTCCAGCCCACATTGGCGGGGCGCATCAACCGCGCCGTCATACCGCAGCACATTTACCGAGTTGCTGACGCCCCGCCGTATCCGGGATGACACTGCGGTTCCGGCCTGCACACACCACATCCGCCTGCCCAGCGCCGGTACAACTGCTGACAGCTCGCGGGCATACGGAAGATGGATATGCCCGCCCATGACGATGTCGGCACCGGCCGCTGCCCAGGCGCGCACAGCCGCCTCCCAGCCGCGCAGGCGGTCATGCTCGTCTTCAGCCTTCAGCACATAGACCGGCTGGTGCACCACTACCACCCGCAACTGGCCGGGAGCGCCGCGCGAGAGCTGCCGGGATACCCAGGCGATCTGCGCGGCTGACACCTGCCCGTTCTTGTGACGCCACCAGCGGGTGGTGTTCACGCCAACAACCTGCAACAAGGGCAACTCGAGCAGCTTGTCATCCTCCGGCCCAAAAGCGCGGCGGTAGCCTTGATAGGGGTTGAACAGCCGACCGAAAATGTTGAACAGCGGAATGTCATGGTTGCCGGGGACAACCAGCGTCCGGGCAATACCGAGGCTGTCGCAAAACGCTCGTGCTTCCGCAAATTCCGCTGCTTCGGCGCGCTGCGTGATGTCGCCTGACAGCACCAGCGCATCAGGCTTGAGCGACTGCGCGAGCTGCTGCAGTGCCTTGACCACCGGCGGCTGGTCGGTGCCGAAATGCGGGTCTGACACCTGAAGCAGCAGCGTCATGCCACCTCTGCACGGTCGGCAGGTGCCGGAAGCAGCAGCATCAGCGGCGTGGGGCTGACTTCAAAAACCAGCGGCCCTTTCATCCACAGAATCTCGCCGTCAACAGCCACCTTGACACGTGTCCGGTGGGGCACCTTCACCGTCAGGCGCTTGAATGAAAAAGCGGTGATGTTGTCGTCATCGCCCATCGTGCCCATCAGCCCTCGCAGCAACAAACCCAGAAGTGCAAGTGTCTTGGTTTGCCGCAGCGCGATACCGGCGAGCCGCCCGTCTTCAACCGCCTCCACCAGCTTGTCTTGCATGCCCACCCGGGACAGCTGCAAATGGTTATTGCCCACAAAAAGCGTGGGCGTTCGCAGCGCGGTGCTTTGGCCCGCCATGTCAATTTGCAGGTCAAACTGACGGCCCGCCTGCGCCAGGGTGACGAGTGCCGCCAAAAACGCGACCAGCCGGCTGCGGCCCAGCCGCTGCTTCCAGGCTTCCCGGTCTTCAAGTACTTGCGGATAGAGTCCCAGGCTGGCATTGACCAGAAAGGCGTGTCCGTTGACCAGACCGATCTGCGTGGGCGTAACGCTTGCGCCCACCAGTGCTTTTGCAGCCGCCTCCGTGCCTTGCGGTATGGCATTGGCGCGACCAAAATAATTGAAAGTTCCCTGTGGCAACACGCCGAACGGGCAGCCGCTTCCAAGGGTGGCGCTTGCTACCGCATTGATGGTGCCGTCGCCGCCTGCTGCCACCACGACGCCGTGGCGCTCCTGTGCGCGCAACACCGCCTGACGTGCCGCCATTCCGATCTGGGCAGGGTCGCCAACATGGAAAAACTCAAACTCGCGCCCAGCTTCCTTGAAAACCCGCGACATGATGGCCTGCTCATCAGCCGCATCATTGCTGCCTGAACCGGCATTCAACACAACAAACAGGGGGCCCGACGCAGCGGTCGCCGCAGTCGGTTCAGCGGCGTTGGCAACAGCAGGCGGCCCGACGGGCACAGAAGAAAAGCTCATGCATGTCAGCATAAGCGCTGCTCAAGGGCCGGTTTGTCAGCGCATTTCCCCAACTCCAGCGCGGCGTGGCAGCGCTTATTGCATCTGCACCGCGCCCGACACCGTCACCTGCACCGTGCTTTTGCCAGCTTCTACCGGAACGGTGGCCGCGGACGTTTCGGCCTTTGCCATGCTCATCACGCGGGGCCTCGGCAGGTTGTCCATGTCGTTGCTGTTGACGGCAACCTCGCGCAGAGCGTAGCCCGAGAAACCGAAGGCCCGGGACACCTCCAGCGCCTTGGCCTTGAAACGCTCGATTGCCAGCGCCTGCGCTTCGCTCTGCACCTTGCTGCGCTGCTCACGACTCAGGCCGAAATTCACGCTGCCCAAGGTCAGGGACTGGATTTTTCCGGCGGTTGATGTGATATGCGAGAAATCACGGCCTTCCAGAATCAATTCGGTCGACCCTTGCCAGCCACTGATCTTGCCTTCTTTTCCGTAACGCGGATACAAACCGAAGCTGCCGGTCCGGACGTCCATCTGCCCTGGCAGGGCCGAAACCCTGGCGATGGCCAGCGCTTCATCCAGGGCCTGTTTCAACTGGTTCTCGACCACGCTGGCATCCACGCCATCGCGGGCAGTGGTCAGCGACAGGGACAGCAAGTCCTGCTGCACTTCCACCGTGCCGCTGGCCGAAATCTGCGCTACGTTCTGCAAGTTGCCCGGCGGTACATTTTGCGACAGTGCGCTTCCGGTTGACACAGCAAAAACGCATGCAAGGGCAAGTGACGATACGGCATTCAATTTCATGGTTTCAAGTCCGGTGGGTTAAATGGGCGGTGCTGAAGCTTGCGGTGCGCCCCTGAATACGCCTGTTGTTGCGAACTCGCAAAGTCGCAGTGTAGGCAAGTTGCGCAACATGGCGCACAGGCTAAATCCGCGGTCGGACAACCAGGCGCTGGCCGCACGGCGCAAGGAGACACAAAGACGATTTCGCGTGTCGTCACAAGCTATTAATCCACTCGATTCGAAAACGGTATTTCTCTTGGATGTTGTCAATAGCTAAATCGCTAGCCGGGCCGCCGGATGGAAGCTCAAACATGGTCTGGCGTGCCAGAGTTTTCGGTTCATCCCCTCTCAAAACGCGGGGATGACCATGCCAGCAGGTCACAGAGTCACGCAGTTACGAAACTTTTGAAACATTATGTGACTGTGATCAAAAAAAACCACATTCGACGGCAGTTGCCCTCAAAATGGCGCTGTTACAAATTACAGAAATGCCATGACCCTAGCCACAACCTCTACGCGCGCCGACAAAATCCTGATCCTGGACGATGACGCCCGCATTCGCGACCTGCTGCGCCGCTACCTCGCGCAGGAAGGCTTTGAGGTCATTCTGGCGGAAGACAGCAAGGCGCTGAACCGCATCATGCTTCGTGACGCGGTCGACCTGATCGTGCTCGACCTGATGATGCCGGGCGAAGACGGCCTGTCGATCTGCCGCCGACTGCGCGCCGCGAACGACCGCACGCCGATCATCATGCTGACGGCCAAAGGCGAGGATGTAGACCGCATTGTCGGCCTCGAGGTGGGCGCCGATGATTACCTCTCCAAGCCCTTCAACCCGCGCGAACTGCTGGCCCGCATTCATGCGGTACTGCGCCGCCGGCCCACGGCAGAAGTCCCCGGGGCGCCATCGATCGATCAGGAGGTTGTGACCTTTGGACCGTTTTCTTTCGACATGGGCCTGCGCACGCTTCATAAAAACGGTGAGGAGCTGCCGCTGACCACGGGTGAATTTGCCATGCTGAAAACGCTGGTGCGGCATCCGCGTCAGCCGTTGTCGCGCGAAAAACTGGCCCAGCTGGCGCGCGGCCGCGAGTTCGAGCCTTTTGACCGCAGCCTCGATGTGCAGGTTTCGCGCTTGCGCAAGCTGATAGAGGTGGATGCCGCGGTGCCGCGTTATATCCAGACCGTTTGGGGCATCGGCTATGTGTTCGTGCCGGACGGAACGAACTGAGGCCTGGCGCGTTAACGGACTAGCGGCTGACAGGCGAGCGATATCTGCGCTCAGGCACTGCGCGCTTGCTATCGAAAAAATCATTGGGCGGGCAAAGTTCGTGCAACCGTCAGCCGCGTGACTTACGCCCGGTAACCCATTCTTTAGGCAACCTCGCCACATCTTTGGTGCGCAGGCATGCCCTGCAGGCTATGCTTGTGGCGCCCATGCACATACCTGCTTTCACAGCGCCTCTGTCGACGCATCGCCTGATTCAAGCGCTGGCGGCGGGCCGCATGTCATGCGCCTTGCCGCTTGGACATGACAGCCATCTGCCTTGCGGCGTCTGACCCATGGATATCACCCAGCCGATCATGCTAGAGACCGCGCCAGCGCCGCTGGAGATGCGGCCCCGGCGCGGGGTAAGCCTGTTCTGGCGTACTTTCTTTTTCCTCGCGCTGTTGCTGTTTGGCTCCATCGTCGCGTGGCTGCAAACTTTTCGCGCGCTGGAATCCGAACCGCGTGCCTTGCAAAGCGCGCAGCAATTGGCGTCCATGGTCAACCTCAGCCGTGCAGCGTTGCGTTATTCGGATGCGATTGCGCGGGTGTCGCTGATCAAGACGCTCGCCGAGCAAGAGCACGTCAGCATCACGATGCGGGAACCCAAGGACATTTTCGAGCCGGCTGAAGAGGACGAATTCGGTCGCCGCATCAGCGAAGAGCTGGCTGCGCGGCTGGGTCCCAGCACGGTGGTAGCCACCTCGGTCAACGGGCAAAAAGGTTTCTGGGTCGGGTTTTCGATTGAAAAAGATGCCTACTGGCTGCTGACCGACCCCTCGCGCTTGGGTCCCACCCGCAACAGCACCTGGATCATCTGGCTATGCACGGCCGCAGGACTGTCGCTGGCGGGCGCGGCTTTCATTGCCCGGCTGATCAACCAGCCGTTGAAACAACTGTCGTTTGCAGCTAGCCGGATGCGTGACGGCGATTTCGATGCGAGCCGCCTGAACGAGCAGGTGGCCACCAGTGAAATACGCGAGGTCAACATCGGCTTCAACCGCATGGCCGAGCAGTTGTCAAAAATCGAGCAGGACCGCGTCATCATGCTCGCGGGAATCTCGCATGACCTGCGCACACCGCTGGCCCGGCTGCGACTTGAAACCGAAATGAGCGTGGCCGACATGGACGCGCGGGCCCACATGGCGGCAGACATCGCCCAGCTGGATGCCATCATTGACAAGTTTCTGGACTACGCGCGGCAAGACCCGGTGGAACTGGCGCCGGTGTCGCTGGCAGCGGTGGTTGAATCAGCGGTCTATGGGGTGAGGGAGCATGATGATTTGCGCATCACGGTGTCCGTTCCGCCCAACTTGCAGGTGCTGGCTGACGAAACCGAGCTGCTGCGCATCGTCACCAACCTGATCGAAAACGCGCGCCGCTATGGCAAGACTCCGGAAACCGGTATCGCCCGGGTCGAGATTGCGGCCAAGGCGAGAGATCAGTGGGTGCTGATCAAGGTGCGGGATCATGGCATGGGTGTATCGTCCGAAACCCTGCCCAAGCTGACGCGGCCGTTTTTCCGGGGTGACGCGGCGCGCACCGCTGCCACTGGCGCCGGCCTGGGTCTGGCGATTGTTGAAAAAACCATCCACCGCATGGGGGGTGTCTTCAACCTGGCGAACACCGGCTCGGGTGGGCTGGCGGCTCATATCAAGCTGCGCAAGAGCTGACAGCATCTCGTTTTGCGCCTTCGGCCACGTGCCAGGGCAGGACCGGACTTTTCAAGCTAAAAAGGCTTCTAGCCCAATAAGGACGATCGCCTTCAGCTCTTATTTCAATAGCATCCAGGCGTTTACCGGCTATGCAGGCAAGAGCGCTGAGGTGGTCTTTACGTCGGCCGCGAAACCACCAACGCTATCGCCCTCGCCTCCATGCTCAAGCCCTGACCGACCGGGCCGAGGTTCTCGGCGGTCTTGGCCTTCACATTGACGCGGCTGGTGTCGAGGCTCAGCGCAGCAGCGATCCGCTCGCGCATCTGCGGTATGAAAGGCGCGAGCTTGGGTGCTTGCGCAATCACGGTGCTGTCGATATTGCTGATGGCCCAGCCACCCGCCGTGAGCAAATGACCGGTTTCACGTAGCAGCTTCATCGAATCAGCGCCCTTGAAGCGGGCATCCGTGTCCGGAAAATGTTTGCCGATATCGCCAAGCCCTGCCGCACCCAGCAAGGCATCGATCACGGCATGCAGCAGGACATCCGCGTCGGAATGACCGAGCAGCCCCGTGGCATGCGGAATCGTGACGC
>JAQGNE010000050.1 GCA_028291985.1 Polaromonas sp.
AATACCCTGACCCGCGAGGAAGTGGCCAGTTGGAAACCTGGCGACACTCTGCTGCTGAACGGCAAGATGCTGACCGGGCGCGATGCGGCCCACAAGCGCATTGCTGACATGCTGCTCAAGGGCGAGAAGCTGCCGGTTGACTTTACCAACCGCGTAATCTATTACGTGGGCCCGGTCGATCCCGTCAAGGGTGAAGCCGTCGGACCCGCAGGCCCCACGACAGCAACCCGGATGGATGGCTTTACCGAGATGATGCTGGCGCAAACCGGACTGATTGCGATGATCGGCAAGGCCGAGCGCGGACCGGTTGCGATTGAAGCCATCAAGAAACACCAAAGCGCCTATTTGATGGCCGTTGGCGGTGCGGCGTATCTCGTGTCAAAAGCCATCAAACATGCCAGCGTAGTGGGTTTTGCCGACATGGGCATGGAGGCGATCTACGAGTTCGACGTTGTCGACATGCCGGTGACAGTGGCTGTTGACGCTGGTGGCACCAGTGCCCACATCACCGGGCCTGCCGAATGGCAAAAGCGCATCGCCGATGGGGTGAAAACCGGCGAATTCAAAGGCATCGGCGTAACGGCCGCCTGAGGTTTTCATTCCGCAGCCACGCTACCGACTGGCCACAGGGGAGATGCGGCGCTCTTGCAGACATTCTGATGCAGAGCGGCTGGCGGGCCATTGCCCCGCCAGCGGTGGCGGCCATGAAGCAGTCATGCGTGAAGCCCTGGGCAACGCGGTGCCCTATCGCCTCACGCCATGAGCCTTGAACCTGCTGCGCCCATAGGCGTCTTTGACTCTGGCCTTGGTGGGCTGAGCGTTCCTGAAGGCGATTCGCGAAGCGCTTCCCCTGCAGGATTTCGTCTACATCGCCGACAGCGGCCACGCGCCGTACGGTGAGCGCGATCAGGCTTATGTCGTCGCGCGGGCAGCCACCATCACGGCGTATATGGCAGGCCTGGGCGTCAAAGCCCTGGTGATTACCTGCAACACCGCCACCGCCGCCGCCATTCACCTGCTGCGCGTAACTCATCCGAAGCTTGCCATCATTGGCGTCGAGCCCGCCTTGCGGCCGGCAGCGGCATCCAGCAAATCCGGCCACATCGGCGTTCTGGCGACACCGGGAACCCTGGCCAGCCCCAAATTTCGGGCGCTGCTGGCATCAATTTCGGGCGGGGTTCACTTCAAGCTGCAGGCTTGCGACGGTCTGGCCACTGCCATCGAGCAGCAGCTCGACCATGAAGATGCTACAAAACTAATAGCTATACGCGATCGCTATGTAAGGGCTAGCGGCCAATTTGGTCATAAAAATGGCGAGATGGACACCCTGGTGCTCGGCTGCACCCATTACCCCTTTGCCAGCGAGCATCTGGCTGCGCTGCTGCCCGCGGGGGTGCAGTTGGTGGCCGCGGGCGAAGCGGTGGCCAGGCAGACCAGACGTGTCGTCGATCCTGCCCATTCCGCCGGCACGCTTGACGAACTCGCACAGCAGCAGCGACCAACTGGCAAGCTGAGTCTGCTCACCACCGGACAACCGCTGCTGCTTCAGGCTGCCACGCAGCGCTGGCTGGGTTTGCGCTGTGATACGGCCCACCTCAAGCTCTAGGACGCTGGTTGCCCATGTTGGTGGCCTGGGGTCGGGCTTGCCGTCTGAAGCCCATGACCGGCCTATCGCATCTGGTGCGTGCGCTTGACATGCTCTCCGGAAAGCAGTGTCAATACTAAGCAAAAACCGGTGTCCAACCCTTGCAATACAAAGGTTGGTAGCTACTCATTCAATAGCAAACTGACATCAGGGAACAGATGTTGGAGTACCAGCCACCGGGGCCGCCGGCTCCGTCCAGCCCCCGCCCAGAGCCCGGTACAAGGCTACCTGGTTCTGCAGTTGCGCCAGACGGGTCTGCACCAGCGACTGCTGCACGGTAAAGAGCGATCGCTGCGCATCCAGCACATCCAATGAACTGGCCACACCGTTTCTAAAACGAAGATCGGCAAGCCTGAAGCGTACGGACTCGGCATTGGCCTGTGCCTGCTGGGCCCGCAGCTGTTCGCCCAGGGTGGCGCGTCCGGCCAACGCATCAGCTACCTCGCGAAATGAAACCTGGATGGACCTTTCGTACTGCGCAACCGCAATATCACGGACCGCGTTGGCAGATGCAAGACCAGCCTGGTTACGGCCCGCGTCAAACAGCGGCAGCAACAGTTGGGGGGCCAGTGTCCAGCCGAACGATCCGCTTTTGAACAGGTCGTTGAGGTGCGAGCTTGCGCTGCCGGCGCTCGCCGTCAACGAGATGCGTGGGAAGAAGTTGGCACGTGCAGCCCCAATGCTGGCGTTAGCCGCCAGCAATTGCTGCTCGGCCTGGCGTACATCAGGCCGTCGAGCTATCAGGTCGGACGGCAGTCCCGCAGGGACATCCTGCATGATCGGCGCGCTCGCCAGGCTCTTGCCGCCGGGAAGTGAGAGGTCAGCCAGGTCACCGATGAGGGGCTGGCCTACCAGCAACGTCAGCGCATTCACATCCAGCGCGCGCTGGCGCACCAGCTGGGCCAGCGTCACACGGGCGGCTTCTGTCAACGACTCTGAAGCGCGCAGGTCCAGCTCGGAACTCACACCATTGTCAAACCTGAGCTTGTTCAGGCGAAACGACTCCTGCCGGGTGGCAAGGGTCTGCTGGGTAATGGCCAGGAGTTCGTCGTCGGCCAGCAGGCTCAGGTAGGTACTGGCAACCGCGGCAATCAGGCTGATCTGCGCGGTCTTGCGCCCCTCTTCCGTCGCCAGGTACTGGGCCAGCGCCTGCTCTTTCAGGCTGGACACACGTCCGAAAAAATCAAGCTCATACGCTGTCAGGGAAAGGCCTGCCGTGTAGGTGCTGGCAATGCCCCGGTCTCCGCTGGCATTGGGAACGCCCGGTTGACGTGCACCGCTGACAGCAGCGCCTACCGTTGGGAACTGGTCAGCGCGCCGGATTTGAAACTGTGCACGGGCCTGCTCGATATTGAGGACTGCAACCCGTAGGTCGCGGTTGTTGCGCAGCGATGTCTCGATCAGTTGCCGGAGCCGGGCGTCGCTGAAAAAGTTTTGCCACTCGATGTCGGCCGCCTGTTTGCTGCCTGGGGACCCTGGCCCAGGCTCAAACCCGCCGCCGGTGGCAGGCCAGTCCGTGGCAATTGGCGCGGCCGGTCGCTCGTAAACGGGAATCATCGAGCAGCCGGCCATCAGCAGGGCCGTGCAAAGGGCTGAAAGCCTGTGAACCGCCGCATTAACCATGGTTTCTTACCTCATTGTCGGGATGATGCGGGTGGTCTGAAACACCGGCTGCCCTGGCGTGCTCAGCGTAGACCTGCTGCTGACGTGCACTGCCCTTGAAGAAACCACGCACCACCACAAAAAAGATCGGCACAAACAGCACGGCAAGCGCTGTGCCGGTAATCATGCCGCCGATGACGCCAGTGCCAATGGCACGCTGGCTGGCCGAGCCTGCACCACTGGCGATAGCCAGCGGCAGAACACCGAGCATGAAGGCCAGCGAGGTCATGACAATCGGCCTGAAGCGAAGGTGCGCGGCGGCCAGCGCGGACTCGATGACACCCTTGCCCTGGGCTTGCAGGTCTTTGGCGAACTCAATGATCAGAATCGCGTTTTTCGCTGACAGGCCGATGATGGTGATCAGGCCGACCTGGAAGTACACATCATTGGAATAGCCGCGCAGCAATGTTGCCAGCAGCACGCCCAGCACCCCGAGCGGAACCACCATGATCACGGCCAATGGAATGCTCCAGCTTTCATAAAGCGCTGCCAGACACAGGAAGACCGCCAGGATGGCAAAGGCATAAAGAACCGTTGACTTGGAGCCGGCCTGCTTTTCCTCACGCGACTGGCCCGTCCATTCATAGCCAAAACCTTGCGGCAGCTGTGCTGCCAGACTTTCCATTTCCGCCAGCGCCGCACCAGTGCTGTAACCTGGTGCCGCCGCGCCGCTGATGCGCATGGCCGGATAGCCGTTGTAGCGAACCGTCTGCATCGCACCTGTCACCCAGCGCGTGCTGGCGAACACGGAAAACGGCACCTGCTGCCCGCGTGCATTGATGACATTGAGCTTGAGCAGGTCATCCGGCTGCATGCGGGCCGGCGCATCGGCCTGAACCACCACCCGCTGCAAACGGCCCTGGTTGGGAAAATCGTTGACATAGCTCGAACCGAGGCTGGTTGACAGCGCGCTGTTGATGGCATCAAAGCTCACACCCAGCGCGTTCGCCTTGTCCCGGTCGATGTCGATCTGCAGCTGCGGCGCGTCTTCCAGGCCTTCCGGCCTGACCTGCGCGAGCACCGGGCTTTTGGCGGCCATACCAAGCAACTGGTTGCGCGCATTGACCAGCGCCTCATGGCCGGCACCTGCACGGTCCTGCAACCGGAAGGTGAACCCGCTGGCGTTGCCCAGCTCGCGGATGGGCGGCGGGCTGAGCGGAAAGATGAACGCATCACGAATGCCCGACAGCGCGCCGAAAGCGCGAGCGGCCAAAGCGTCGGCAGACTGGTCCTTTCCTTCGCGCTCAGACCAGTCCTTAAGCGTGACAAATGCCAGCGCTGCGTTCTGGCCCTGCCCTGAAAAGCTGAACCCAAGCACGCCGACCATGCTCTGTACTTCAGGCTGCTTGAGTATGAAGGCCTCGACCTGTTCAATCACCCCGCGTGTGCGCTCCAGCGTCGCGCCCGGTGGCAACTGGATATTGACCAGGATGTTGCCCTGGTCCTCGCCCGGCAGGAACGAGCTTGGCAAGCGCGAATAGCTGAAGATCACGGCGGCAATGATGGCTGCATAGATCACCAGATAGCGCGCCGCTCTGTGCAGCAAACGCGCAACCAGGCTCTCGTAACCTTTGGCAGTGCGCGAAAAACCGCGGTTGAACCAGCCAAAGAAACCGGTCTTTGCGTGATGATGCCCGGCCTCGACCGGCTTGAGCAAGGTGGCACAAAGTGCGGGCGTCAGGGACAGAGCCAAAAACGCGGAAAAACTGATGGAGGCAACCATCACAGCAGAAAACTGCCGGTAAATATTGCCCACAGAGCCGGGGAAAAACGCCAGCGGCACGAACACCGAAATCAGCACCACCGTCACGCCGATGATGGCCCCGGAAATCTGCCCCATCGCCTTGCGAGTGGCCTCCAGCGGCGGCAAGCCCTCCTCGCTCATGATGCGTTCGACGTTCTCGACCACGACGATCGCATCGTCCACCACGATGCCGATCACCAGCACCATGCCAAACATTGTCAGGACGTTGATGGAGAAACCCAGCGCCAGCAGCGTTGCCAACGTGCCGAGCAGTGCGATAGGCACCACGATGGTCGGGATAATGGTGTAGCGGAAGTTCTGCAGAAACAGGAACATCACCAAAAACACCAGCACGACAGCTTCGACCAGTGTCACGGCCACCTGGCGGATCGAGATACTGACGAAACCGGAGCTGTCAAACGGAATCGCATACGACACGCCCTGCGGGAAATACGGCTTGAGCGACTCCATCTTGGCCCGTACAGCTTTGGCGGCTTCCAGCGCGTTGCCGCCAGGCGTGAGCTGAACGCCGATACCGGTGGACGGCTTGCCGTTGAGCCTTGCCGAGGTGGCATAGGTCTGACCGCCCAGTTCGATCCGGGCGACATCCTTGAGGCGAACGGACGAGCCATCGGTGTTGGCACGGAGTACGACGTTGCCGAACTGCTCGACACCGGAAAGCTGGCCATTGACCACGACCGTAGCCGCAATGCCCTGCCCGGCCACATTGGGCAGCTCGCCGATGGTGCCCGATGCGATCTGCGCGTTTTGCGCACGGATGGCATTGGTCACGTCATTGGATGACAGCGCGAAACCAGCCAGCTTAGCCGGGTCAATCCAGATCCGCATGGCACGCTCGGTGCCGAAGAGTTGTGCCTGGCCAATGCCGGGCAGGCGCTGCAATTCAGGAACCACGTTGCGCGACGCATAGTCACCCAGGGCGATCGGATCGATCGCCGGGTTGTTGGATGAAAGAATGACGAACAGCAGGAAGTTGGCGTTGGACTTGTCTACCCGAACGCCCTGCTGGGTGACGGCCTGCGGCAGCCGCGGCGTTGCCCTTGACAGGCGGTTCTGCACATCCACCTGGGCAAGGTCCGGATTGGTGCCGGGCTCAAAGCTCAGTGTGATGTTGCCGGTGCCGTTGGCCTGTGCGACAGACTCCATATAGATAAGACCCGGCGAGCCGTTCATCTCACGCTCGATCACACTCAGCACGCTGTCTTCAAGAGTCTGTGCAGACGCACCAGGGTAGCTGGCAGATACCACAATCGCGGGCGGCGCCACAGGCGGGTATTGCGCGATGGGAAGCTGCGTGACGGCGACGCCGCCCATCACGATGATGAACAAAGCGATCACCCACGCAAAGATGGGCCTGTCGATAAAAAACTTGGCCATTGGTCAGCCCTTTATTTCGTTGCAGCGGCTGGCGCGGAAGCAGCTGGCGACGCTGCCGAGGCTGCTGCTGCAGGAGGCTGGGCCGCGGCGGTTTTCCACGGCACGGGCCTCACGGTAGCCCCGGGCTGCAGTTTCTGAAAGCCATCCACCATGACTTTCTCGCCGGCTTTCAAGCCTTCCAGGATGACCCAGTCGTTTTCCCTGGCCGTGCCAATCTTGACGGTGCGGGAGCTGACTTTTCCGTCGTCTCCGACAACCATCACCGTATCGCCCTGCGCCGTACGGGTGACTGCTTGCTGCGGCAAGGTAATCGCATTAGTTGCCTGAGCCTGCTCCAGCCGCACCCGCACATACAGGCCCGGCAGCAACTGACCCGACGGATTTGGCACTTCTGCACGCAGGGTGATCTGCCCGGTCGTCGCGTCGACGGTCAGGTCCGAGAACAGCAAACGCCCTGCCATCGCATATTCAGTGCCGTCTTCCAGCACCACGCGCACGCTGGCCGCGTCCGGGCCGCTGGCTTTTTTGAACTGGCCACTGGCCATGGCATTGCGCAGTCTGAGCACTTCGCTAGCGGACTGGGTGAAATTCACAAACACAGGATCGATCTGCTGCACGATCGCCAGCGGTGTAGCCTCGCCCTGCCCCACAAGTGCCCCTTCCGTCACCAGTGCACGTCCGATACGGCCTGAAATCGGCGACGTGACCGATGCATAGCCGAGGTTGATGCTTGCCGTCTGCACATTGGCCTTTGCAACCGCAACATCTGCCTCGGCCTGTTTCTGCGCCGCAACAGCGTTGGCGTACTCCTGCTTGCTGATGGCATTGGCTTCCACAAGCGGCCGGTAGCGTTCTGCCAGCGCGGTCGCCTGCGCTACATTGGCTTCGGCACGCGCCTGGTTGGCTCTGGCGCTGGCAGCGACTGCCGTGTAGGGCGCAGGATCGATGGCGAACAGCGCTTGTCCGGCCTTGACATCGCTACCCTCCTTGAAGAGCCGCTTTTGCAGAATGCCAGCAGCGCGAGCGCGAACCTGCGCAATCCGGGATGCCTCAAGACGTCCGGGCAATTCCGTCACCAGCCCGATATCGCGCGGTGCCACCGTGACCACACCTACCTCTGCCGGTGGCCTTGCCCCGCTTCCGGCGCCTGGCGCAGCAGCACCGTTTTTCCCGCAACCCGCGACCACGACTGTCATCAGCGAAAGCGCCAACATCGTCACGACACGACCGGGAACCCCCGATAAAGCCATGTTGGCACCTAGGCGCGAAAGGGTCATGCGTGGCATGGGCATACTGCTTCCTTGAATGGAGAGAACGGGAGAACCGGATTGGAGAATGAGAAGACCACGGAAGATGACGCTTCGAAAACCACCGGGCGTCCATGATAGGGTTATCCCCGGGCCGGGATTTTACATACATTTATGAATGTATATTCGGAAGTAGAAAAGACCCTCAACCGGAGCATGCAGTGGCCCGCCGTACCAAAGAAGATGCGCTCATCACGCGCAACAACCTGCTGGATGCTGCAGAAAAGTTGTTTCAGCTGAACGGGGTATCCGGAACTTCGTTACATGACATTGCCCGTGAAGCTGGCGCAACCCGCGGCGCTGTGTATTGGCATTTCAAGGACAAGGCTGACCTGTTCAACGCCATGATGGAAAGGGTCACGCTACCGCTTGAACAAGCTTTTAAAAACCCTGCGGACGATTCGCACACCAACCCCTTGAGCCGCATCAGACATGCATTGGGGGTAGCCTTCGCCCAGATCGCCAACGACCCGCACACACGACGGGTGTTCGAAGTGGCAACACAAAAAGTCGAGTATGTCGATGAGCTGCAAGCTGTTCGCGCACGCCACCTGAAAGTCAGAAACGAGTTCATCCAGCAGATGGAAGACGGTCTGCGCGACGCTGCGAGTGCCCAAGAACTGGTCGTGTCGATTCCGTTTGAACACGCCGCCCGGGGGCTGCATGCGCTTGCGGATGGGTTGATTCAAAACTGGCTGCTTGATACCGCAGCTTTTGAGCTGACCGCAAGCGGACGTGAACTGACCCGCGTTTATTTGTCAGGGCTTGGTTTCAAATAGGGCGATAAATGACGGCGTGCGGAGGTCTTTGATCCGGTCTTTTCGAGATGCCTTCACTGGACGTCAACTTGTCGCAAGGATCATCGATTCGGTAGTGGATTCGATCAAAAAGTACCGTGCAAGTCAAGAAAATTCCGCTAGTGCAAGTGGCGGGGCTTTCGACCGCCGCCATGACCCGAGCCGCCGGAAGACCCACCTGAACCACGCGGCGGCCGGCCGAGTTGCATGGAATGGGTCAGCGCATCAAAACGCTGTTCAAACAACTTGTCGACAGCGGCTACGACCTCGCCCAATTCGGAGCCATCAAAATGCCGCTCCATCAAACCGATCATGTCCTGCACCAACAAATCGCGTTGCACCTGCATGATGGCGGCCGGAGTGGGCCCCACGAAATACATGGCGAAATCGTCACGTGCTTCGTCCTCATCGGACTCTTCTTCGTCGTCATAGTCGGCATCGTAGAAGGTCACCTCAATGGGCGCCCCGTCCTGCGCCAGTTCATTCAATGCCATGCACATCTCATCCAGGGCCTGCCGGAAATCGTCATCACCCGGGACCGTCCAGCACATCTGAAGCATGTGCTTGGGCACATCGAAGCGAATGCCAGGTTCTTCCTCATAAGCGCTTTCAGCGGCATCGGCCAGCGACTTGGCACCGGAGTACCTCCAAAGCGGCTTCAAAGCGTCCTGCAACTGCTCATACGTCACATCGTGCCGCAAGGGAACGTCGCCGTGCACGTGAATCTCAAAAGGGGTGTGATAACTCGCCATGGAAACGATCTTAACCAGTTGTTGGAGCACGCCAAACGCAAAGGAGAGGGCTTCCAGTCACCAGCGGCATAGCGATGACGGCCAGCCAAGGCCATCCTTAGCCAGCGAGTAGGCTACTCATCTGCGTAGCGCGGGTTGAGTCTGTGACTTGGTGCCCGAGACCGGAATCGAACCGGTACGCCCGCTATTAACGAAGCGGCGGATTTTAAGTCCGCTGTGTCTACCTATTTCACCACTCGGGCAGAGTGACTTCAACAAAAAAGCCTCCCATTATGAAGGAGGCTTTTGCTGATGTGACTGGAGGCGCGGCCCGGAGTCGAACCGGGCTAGCCGGATTTGCAATCCGGTACATAACCGCTTTGTTACCGCGCCATGTGCTTCGTTGCTTGCACTGATTTTCTCAAGACAAGCCAGTTTCTTTAAACGGCAGATCCAATGAAAAAGGACAGCATTTTGAAGTGCTGCCCTTTTAATTTGGAGCGGGAGAAGAGTCTCGAACTCTCGACCTCAACCTTGGCAAGGTTGCGCTCTACCAACTGAGCTACTCCCGCGTTTCAAGCCTCAAAGTATAGCCTATTTTTGATGACTAAAGCAAGCTTGTGAAAAAAACGATCAGTGCTTGATATTGCCCGACAGCTCATTGCTTGCTGGTACGACAGCTGCATTCGCCATGGCGACTTCTTCGTCCGTCAATGGAACCGGCTGACGCTCCAACGCCACCTGCAGAACCTGGTCAATCCACTTCACCGGAATGATTTCGAGGCCATTCTTCACGTTGTCAGGAATCTCCTGCAAGTCCTTTCGGTTCTCTTCTGGAATCAATACCGTCTTGATACCTCCACGCAAAGCCGCCAGCAGTTTCTCTTTCAAGCCGCCGATAGCGGTAACCTCACCACGCAGCGTGATTTCGCCAGTCATGGCTACATCGCCCCGGACCGGAATACCTGTTATGGCGGACACAAACGCAGTTGTCATGGCAGCGCCCGCACTTGGACCGTCTTTAGGCGTGGCGCCGTCAGGCACATGGATATGAATATCACGTTTTTCGAACATCTCGTCCTTGATGCCCAGAAGGCGGGACCTGCTTCGCACCACCGTGCGAGCCGCCTCTACAGATTCCTTCATCACATCACCCAATGAGCCGGTACGCGTGATCACGCCCTTGCCAGGCATCATTGCGGCTTCAATGGTCAAAAGGTCGCCCCCAACTTCTGTCCAGGCAAGGCCAACCACTTGCCCGACCTGATTCTGTTGCTCGGCACGGCCATAGTTGAATTTGCGCACACCCAGAAATTCATTGAGGTTGTCTGGCGTCACCACAACCTGAGATGCCATCTTCTTGAGTTGGACACCCTTCACGACTTTCCGGCAGATCTTGGACAGCTCACGTTCCAGCGAACGGACCCCGGCCTCACGCGTGTAATAGCGCACGATATCCCTGACGGCCTGCTCCTGTACATCAAGTTCTTCAGGCTTCACCCCGTTGTTCTTGACCTGCTTGGGAAGCAGGTAACGCATGGCGATGCTGGTCTTTTCGTCTTCGGTATAACCCGAAAGGCGAATCACCTCCATACGATCAAGCAGGGCTGGCGGGATGTTCATCGAATTTGACGTCGCCACGAACATGACATCGCTCAGGTCGAAATCCACCTCCACATAATGATCACCAAAGGTGTGGTTCTGCTCAGGGTCAAGAACCTCAAGCAAGGCGCTTGAAGGATCACCCCTGAAGTCGGTTCCGAGCTTGTCAATCTCATCAAGCAGAAACAGCGGATTACGCGTTCCAGCTTTCGACAAGCTTTGAAGCACCTTGCCAGGAAGCGCTCCAATATAAGTGCGCCGATGGCCGCGAATTTCCGCCTCGTCGCGCATGCCGCCCAAAGCCATACGAACATACTTTCGGCCAGTAGCCTTGGCAATCGACTGACCCAATGAGGTCTTGCCGACGCCCGGCGGGCCGACCAGGCAGAGAATGGGAGCCTTGAGTTTGTCTACGCGCTGCTGCACTGCCAGATATTCGACGATCCGATCCTTAACTTTTTCCAGACCGTAATGGTCTTCGTTCAGCACATTCTCGGCATTCACAAGATCATGTTTGATCTTTGTTTTCTTGCTCCACGGCAATGCAGTCAGGACATCAATGTATGACCGGACAACCGTCGCTTCAGCTGACATCGGGGACATCAGCTTGAGTTTTTTGAGCTCGGATTCTGCCTTTTTCCGGGCTTCCTGCGGCATCTTCGACGACTTGATCTTTTTCTCGATCTCATCGACGTCTGCACCCTCTTCGCCTTCGCCCAGTTCTTTCTGAATAGCCTTGACCTGCTCGTTCAGATAGAAATCGCGCTGATTCTTCTCCATCTGCCGTTTGACACGGCCGCGGATTTTCTTGTCCACATTCAAGATGTCGACTTCACGCTCAAGCTGCTCATAAAGACTCTCAAGCCGCTCCTTGACACCGGACAGATCCAGAATGACCTGCTTGGCGTCCAGCTTCAGTGGCAAATGGGCAGCAATAGTGTCGGCGAGCCTTCCCGCATCATCGATGCTTGAGATCGAGGTAAGGATTTCAGGCGGTATCTTCTTGTTGAGTTTGACGTAATGGTCAAACTGCTGCATTACTGCCCTGCGCAAAGCCTCGATCTCACTCGTCTTGTCTGCTGCAATGACGGCTGCTTCAACGGGTGTGACGTTGGCACTGAAATGATGCTCGCCATCCTCGATCTGGTTAACGCGGGCTCGTTGCTGCCCTTCAACCAATACCTTCACCGTACCGTCGGGTAATTTGAGAAGCTGAAGGATCGTGGCTACGCAACCCACCTCAAACATATCCTCAACAGAAGGCTCATCCTTTGCAGCAGTTTTCTGGGCGACCAGCATGATGCGGCGCTCGGACTCCATCGCGGACTCTAGAGCCTTGATGCTTTTGGGACGGCCCACAAAAAGCGGAATGACCATGTGCGGAAACACCACAACATCGCGCAGTGGCAGCAACGGAAGGGTCAAGGGAATTGGGGGCAATGACGTTTGTCCGGACATATGAGCCTTAATAAAAGACCTTGAAAGAGAACCTGGATGGGCGGGCCCTGGTCTCCCTGGTCACTTCTGATGTGAGGCGATAAGACGCGTTTTCAAGCGCCTCGATAAATCATCACGGTGGCCGTTCCAGCGCTAGCAGACTATGCTTTTTTGGCGGCTTCACGATAGACAAGCAGAGGTGGCTTGTTTTCCTCGATCGTTGACTCGTCAACCACCACCTTGTCGACGTTGCTCACGTTCGGCAGGTCAAACATGGTGTCAATCAAAGATTGCTCGAGAATGGAACGCAGACCCCGAGCCCCGGTTTTCCGGGCAAGGGCCTTGCGCGCAATCGCCTTCAAAGCCGAAGGCCGAATCTCAAGATCGACGCCTTCCATGGCCAGCAACTTGCTGAACTGCTTCACCACTGCATTCTTCGGCTCGGTGAGAATTTGCACCAATGCGTCTTCAGTCAGTTCAGCCAGTGTTGCCACTACGGGCATGCGTCCCACCAATTCGGGGATCAACCCGAACTTGATCAGATCCTCAGGCTCGACCTCCTTGAACGATTCGGAAAGGCTGCGGGCTTTCTTACTCTTGACTGCGGCGCCAAAGCCGATTCCCGATGCTTCGGTCCGGTTCTCGATAACCTTCTCAAGCCCGGAGAAAGCACCACCGCAGATAAATAGTATGTTTGTGGTGTCAACCTGC
Organism: Polaromonas sp.; assembly: GCA_028291985.1. GTDB lineage: Bacteria > Pseudomonadota > Gammaproteobacteria > Burkholderiales > Burkholderiaceae_C > Polaromonas. Next base: position 13,035 of record JAQGNE010000050.1, read on the forward strand.
AGGAAATCCTGATTCGGATGCTTTCTGCCTCCCTGCGGCGGGACCGACGCCATGGTTCCCTCGATCAGCTTCAGCAGTGCCTGCTGAACCCCCTCGCCGGAGACGTCGCGGGTGATAGACGGGTTGTCAGACTTGCGCGAAATCTTGTCGATTTCGTCGATGTAAACAATGCCCTGCTGCGCACGTTCAACCTCATAGTTGCAGCTTTGCAGCAGTTTCTGAATGATATTTTCAACATCCTCGCCGACATAGCCTGCTTCGGTCAGCGTGGTCGCATCTGCCATGACAAATGGGACGTTGAGTGTGCGCGCCAGCGTCTGTGCCAGCAGTGTCTTTCCGGAGCCAGTCGGGCCAATCAGCAGGATGTTGCTTTTGGTCAGCTCAACATCGTCCTTTTTGGCCTTTTCGCGATGGCGAAGACGCTTGTAGTGGTTGTAAACCGCCACGGCCAAGGTTCGTTTGGCGGGCTCCTGACCGATCACATATCCGTCGAGTGTGGTCTTGATTTCCAGAGGAGTTGGCAGATCGCCTCGCGTTTCGCGTACATCCTCGCCAGCTGGCAATTCGTCACGAATGATCTCGTTGCAGAGATCAATGCATTCGTCACATACAAAAACAGAAGGACCGGCAATAAGCTTTTTGACCTCGTGCTGACTCTTGCCGCAAAAAGAGCAGTACAGGGTTTTTTCGCTGGAAGAGCCTTTTTTTTCGGCCATTGATGAGGTGCCTTGTTAAGTCGCTAAAAAGCTGTTATTCAATGATAACCAATAAAAAACAGCGCCTTCTGTTACAGAAAAGCGCTGCGACCGGACACCATGCGTCCGGAGACCAACTCATGAGCTGGTACTCAGGGGCGTTTCGAGATCACCTGATCCACCACACCATACGTTTGAGCCTCATCGGCAAACATGAAATAGTCGCGCTCGGTGTCGCGCTCAATTTTTTCGACGGTCTGCCCGGTATTGGCAGCCAGGATGCGGTTGAGCTGCTCTCGGGTCTTGAGGATATCCCGGGCATGGATCTCAATATCGGTAGCCTGACCCTGGGCACCGCCGGACGGCTGGTGGATCATGACACGTGAATTCGGCAGTGAAAAGCGCTTGCCCTTCGTACCCGCAGCCAGCAAAAATGCACCCATACTGGCAGCCATGCCCACGCACAAGGTTGACACGTCGGGCTTGATGAACTTCATGGTGTCATAAATAGCCATCCCCGCAGTCACTGAGCCCCCTGGGGAGTTGATATAAAAAGAAATATCCTTGTCAGGATTTTCACTTTCCAGAAAGAGCAGCTGCGCCACCACCAGATTGGCTGTCTGGTCATTCACAGGCCCTACCAGGAAAATAACCCGCTCTTTCAAAAGACGTGAATAGATATCGTAAGAGCGCTCGCCCCGACCCGACTGCTCGATCACCATGGGCACCATTCCCAGACCCTGGGTGTCGAGGCTTCCCATCTGCGTGTCTGCGCGGGATGCGCCGTAAATACTGTTCATGCTGTTTCTGGACATCAAATTTCTCCGGGATGTTGCCTGTCAAAAGGCGAAAACACGATTGCCTGTTTTCACTGTACCTAAAAGAAATGGGGCTTGCGCCATGGACTTCAAGCCAGGCACAAACCCCAAGTCTGGAAACGCTCATCCGCTGTCTAGTTCTGGGCCATCAGATCGTCGAACGACACCGTCTTTTCTGTGACTTTTGCTTTTGACATCACGAAATCGGTCACGTTGTTCTCAATCACCACTGCCTCGACTTCAGCCATGCGGCGGTTGTCGCTCAGGTACCAGCGCACGACTTCCTGCGGTTTTTCATAGCTGGCAGCCAGTTCTTCGATATGCGCTTTCAACTGTTCGGGTTTCGCCTGCAAATCATTAGAGCGCACCAGCTCAGCAACGACCAGACCAAGGCGCACCCGCTTCTCAGCTTGAGGGCGGAAAATATCGTCAGGAATCGGTGCCTTGTCGGCGTCCTTGATGCCGCGCTGCTTGAGGTCTGCGCGGGCGTTTTCAATCATGCGGTCCAGTTCCGCCTGAACGCTTGAATTTGGAAGATCGAGTTCTGCCTTGGCAATCAGCGCATCCATGACAGCATTCTTGTTGCGCGAAAGCAGGCGGAATTTGACTTCACGCTCAAGATTCTTTTTGATGTCGGCGCGCAAACCCTCGACCGTCGCATCAGCGATCCCCAGCGACTTGGCCAGCGCCTCATTAACTTCAGGCAGATGGGCAGCTTCCAGTTTCTTGACGGTCACCATGAAGTCAGCTTGCTTGCCTGCAACATCCTTGCCGTGGTAGTCCGCAGGAAAGTTCAGGGGAAAAGTCTTGCTTTCGCCATTTTTCATGCCGCGCACCGCCTCTTCAAATTCCTTGAGCATCTGGCCGTCACCAATCAGGAACTGGTAGTCCTCTGCTTTGCCGCCGGCAAATGTTTCACCATCAATCTTGCCTTCGAAGTCGATCGTGGCGCGGTCGCCTTCCTGCGCCGGGGCGTCCAGTGCGCGCTGTGCAAATGTGCGGCGCTGCTTGCGCAGAATGTCTAGCGTCTTGTCAATGGCGGCGTCGCTGACTTCCGCACTGACTTTTTCGATTTCGGCGCCAGCGAGATCACCGATCTTGACTTCAGGGTACACCTCGAAGATCGCGTCGAACATCAGGTCGCCTTCAGGTGCGCCTTCTTTCTCGCTGATTCGCGGCTGACCGGCGACGCGGAGCTTCGCCTCATTGGCAGCGACTGCAAATGCCTCGCCAACCTTGTCGTTCATGACTTCGTAATGCACAGAGTAACCATAGCGCTGCGCCACCACATTCATCGGAACCTTGCCTGGGCGGAAACCGTCCATCTTGACGGTGCGCGCGAGCTTTTTCAAACGCGTATCCACCTCGGTCTGGATGGCGCCTACAGGCAGCGTCAGGGTTATTTTGCGCTCCAGCTTTTCAAGGGTTTCAACGGTCACGGCCATGATAGTTTCCTAATATCGAAGTGATTCAACAGAACGCGACCGGCCTCGAAATCCACGATAGCCGGTCGATCTGCAATTTTTAAAATGGTGCGCGGGGCGGGACTCGAACCCGCACAGTATTGCTACCGTCAGGACCTAAACCTGGTGCGTCTACCAATTTCGCCACCCGCGCGCCTGAAACATGTTGCAGTACCAGCAGCACGCCTGCCAGCGTGCAGATCGAGTGTTGCTTCGAAGGTACCGCCTGAAATCGGTCAACTTTTTATTTTAGCCTGTATTGGATGAGCGACCAGCTGGCTCACGCCTGACGCGGAACCAAGCGGCATACATGGCCGGAAGCGCCAGCAGGGTCAATGCAGTAGCCACGATCAGGCCACCCATGATGGCAACCGCCATGGGCCCCCAGAACACGCTGCGCGACAAGGGAATCATGGCCAGCACGGCAGCAGCAGCCGTCAGCACAATCGGCCGCAGCCGGCGCACCGCCGACTCCACAATCGCATCCCAAGCGGGCATTCCCCGCGCAATCTCCTGCTCGATCTGGTCAATCAGGATGACCGAGTTGCGCTGGATCATGCCCATCAGCGCAATCACCCCGAGCAGCGCCACAAAGCCAAACGGCCGCCCCAGCAACAGCAAGGCGCCGGCCACACCGGCAATACCCAGTGGCCCGGTGATGAATACCAGCAAGGCGCGGCTGAAACTGTGCAACTGCAGCATCAGCAGCGTGAAAGTCAAGAACAGCATGATGGGCACGCCCGCAACAATCGACGACGAGCCTTTGCTGCTTTCTTCCACCGCACCGGCCACCTGTATCCGGTAGCTGCCCGAACCCTGGTTCTTCCAGCTGTCTTCCAGCGCCTTGAGCTGCGGCGCAAGCTCCTGCGTGACGGTTGCGCCTTGCAAGCCTTCGACGATGTCGCTCTGCACGGTGATGGCGTAATCACGGTTTTCACGCCACATCACACCCGGCTCCCAGGTAAACACGGGTTTGGCGATCTGCGTCAGGGGAATGAACTTGCCTGACGAGGTGGGCAGATACGCGTTGGCGATATCGGTGATGGCATTGCGTTCATCCTGCGGCTGGCGCAGCACGATGTCGATCAGCTTGTCGCCTTCACGGAACTGGCCTACTGGTGCGCCTGACAATATCGCCCGCGAGGCCTGCGCAATCGACTGGCTCGTCACCCCCAATGCGCGGGCCTTGGACTGGTCGATGTCGAGCCGCAGAACCTTCACCGACTCGTTCCAGTTGTCATTGACGCCGCGGGTGTTGGCGCTTTGCCTGAACACCGCCTTGACCTCATCCGCACGCATGCGCAGCATCTGAGGGTCTGATCCAATCACCCTGAACTGAACCGGATAGGGAACGGGCGGACCGTTGGGCAGCAGCTTGACACGGCCGCGCACCTCCGGGAATTCCGTCGCCAGAAGCGCTGGCAGCCTGTTGCGCAAAGACTCGCGCACCTTCAAGTCTTTGGGCAGCACAATGAACTGCGACACATTGGTTTGCGCAAACACCTGGTCAAGCGGCAGGTAAAAACGCGGCACGCCCGAACCGATCCAGCTGGTGACGGAGCTGACGCCAGCTTCCTGCATCAGGCGGCTTTCGACGCGTCGCGTCACGGCTTCGTTAGCGGCAAAGGACGTTCCCTCCGGAAACCAGATATCCAGCAGGATTTCGGGACGGCTTGAATCCGGAAAGAACTGCTGCTGAACCTTGCCCATGCCCACAATACCGAGCGCAAATACCAGCACCGTCGCGCCAATCGTGAGCCAGCGATGCTCCACGCAGGCATTTACCGCCCGTCGAAAAGCGTTGTAGAAGCCTGAATTGAACATGTCATGGTCGTACGGCAGTTCGGTGCCATCTGCGGCATAGGTTTTTTCCGGCAGATGGTCAGGCTTCTTGAGCAGCAGCGTGCCGAGGTAGGGCACAAAATAAACCGACACCAGCCAGCTCAGCACCAGCGCAATCACGGTCACCGCAAAAATCGCGTAGGTGTACTCACCGGTAACCGATTTCGCAAGGCCGATGGGCAGGAAGCCTGCCGCAGTAATGAGCGTGCCTGTCAGCATGGGCATCGCCGTGATCTCATACGCAAAGGTGGCGGCCTTGACCTTGTCATAGCCCTCCTCCATCTTGCGCACCATCATCTCCACCGCAATGATGGCGTCGTCAACCAGCAGGCCCAGCGCAATGATGAGCGAGCCCAGCGATATCTTGTGCAGGCCGATGCCCAGGTACAGCATGGCGAGAAACGTGACGCTCAGCACCAGCGGAATCGTGATGCCCACCACCAGCCCTGGCCGTATATCGATGTAGTAGCGCCTCCACCATGGCAAAGGTCGGCCCGGCACTTTTGGCCGCGCATGAAAACCCAGGCTGATGAAGCTGACCGCGAGCACGATGACCACCGCCTCAATCAGCACTTTCACAAACTCGTTGACCGATGTGGTCACCGCCTGCGGCTGGTCCTGCACCTGCACCAGGCTGATGCCCGCCGGCAGCGATTTCCTGATATCGGTAGAGACCGTGCCCAGCGCTTTGCCGAGCCTCACAATGTCGCCGCCCTTGGTCATCGAAACACCCAGCGCAATCACTTCTCTGCCCTGGTGGTGGACCTTGACCACCGGTGGATCAACATACCCGCGCTTGATGTCGGCGATGTCCCCCAGGCGGAACTGGCTGCCAGAGTTTCCGCGGATCGGCATGGCGCGCAGTTCGTCAACTGCCTGAAACTGCCCGCCTACCCTGACCTGCAGCACATCCAGCGGTGTCTGCAGGGCGCCCGCCGGTTCGACGGCATTTTGCTGGCCCAGCTGGTTGAGCACCTGGTTGAAGTCCAGCCCCAGCTGCGCCAGGCGCTTTTGCGATATTTCGACGAACAGCTTTTCGTCCTGCACGCCGAACAGTTCGACCTTGCTGACATCCGGAACGCGCAGCAGTCGCTGCCGCACATCGTCGGCAAAGGTCTTGAGCTCGGCATAGCTGAAGCCATCTGCTTCCAGCGCATAGATCACGCCATAGACATCGCCAAACTCATCATTGAAAAAGGGGCCCTGCACGCCCCCAGGCAGCGTGCCGCGGATATCACCGATCTTTTTTCGAACGCTGTACCAGACGTCCGGCACTTCGGCCGGGTTGAAGTTGTCCTTGACCTGAAAGATGATCTGCGACTCACCCGGCTTGGAATAGCTGCGAATCTTGTCCGCGTGCGGCACCTCCTGAAGTGTCCGCTCCAGTTTGTCAGTGACCTGTTCGGCCACCTGCTGCGCGGTGGCACCGGGCCAGTACGTTCGCACCACCATCGCCCGAAAGGTAAAGGGCGGGTCTTCATCCTGCCCCAGCTGAAAATACGCCGCAAAACCCAGCACCATCAGCACCACCATCAGGTAGCGGGTCAGCGCAGGATGATCCAGCGCCCATCTGGACAGGTTAAAGCCCTTGGCCGGCGGTGGCGCGGCCGTGGAATTGGGTGGAGTCTGCATGGCGCGCCTTACCGGGGTGGTGGCAAAGGCGCGGCGTTGGCACCGCCGGAGGCAGGTGCTGCAGCAGCTGTTGCATTTGATGATGCAGCAGATGGTGCAGCCGGCGTCGCACCTGATGCCGAAGCCGGCTCTGTGGTGGCCGATGCCGGAGCCGAAGCCATGGTTGCAGGTGCAGCGCTCCCCGCTATGTTTCTAGTAGCTACCAGCCCCGGTACTGCCTGGGCTGCGGCTACTTTTTCCTTATAGATGCTGACCTTCTGCCCCGGCGACAGCACATGCACACCCGCGCTCACCACCTGCATGCCCGGTTGCAGGCCGGCAGCAATCACGGCCTCATTGCCGTCGGCGGTCGCTACCTGCACCGGTTGCGATTTCACCGTCATGCTGGCGGTGTCCAGCAACCAGACCGCGCTGCCCTGGCCCTCCTGGCGAAGGGCGGATGTTGGCAGCTTGATCACCTGCAGGCCTTGTGGCAACGCGCCGTCCAGCCCCTGCGCCTGCACATACACCGTCGCGCCCAGTGGCAATGACTGCTCTTGCCCGGCCAGCGCCACCTTGACCGGATAGGTGCGGGTGGAAGGGTCTGCACTGGCACCGACTTCACGCACCGTCGCCTCCAGCAGCGGCTTGCTGCGGTCTTGTGCCCAGCTCCTGACCTTCACGCTCAGCCCGGGCTTGAAAGACATCACCCTGTCTTCCGGCACCGAAAACACCACATCGCGCGGCCCGTCTGCCGCGAGACGCACCACCGGCGCACCGGCCGCAATCACCTGGCCCGGCTCGGCCTCTACCGCAGTAACGACGCCCGCCACATTGGCCACCAGCGATGCGTAGCTGGCCTGGTTACCCTGCACCGACAGCTGCGACTGCGCCCGCTGGTATTGCGCCTGCGCTGACTTCAAGGTGCTTTCCCGGCGCTCGAGTTCGGCGCCGCTGATGAAGTTCTGCTCTTTCAGTTCACGAAAGCGCTTGAAGTCTGCCGCGGCCAAGTCACGGCTGGTAGCTGCCGACTCCAGTTGCGCCCTGGCCGAATCGGCTGCGAGCCGCAAATCCTCAGGGTCAAGCTGCGCCAGCACTTGCCCGGCCTTTACCCGCTGGCCCACTTCGGCCTGGCGCCGGATGATCTTGCCGCCTACCCGGAAGCCCAGCCGGGACTCCGACCGCGCCCTGACCTCGCCGGCAAACTCATAGCCTGACGAAAAGGTGTTCAGCCCGACAGTCATCACCTTGACAGCGCGTACCGGTTCTTCTGCAGGTGCTGGCTTTGAGCAGGCACCCAGCAGTAAAGTGGCGCTGACCAGCGCGAGGATCGTTTTGTTCATGAGATTGGGGCTGAAGCAGGACTGAATCGGGGCTGAGCGGACCAAGCCAAGTACAGGCGGAAGCAATACGCGCACCCGCTACTGACTGACCGGTTAGTAATCTAGGGGAAAGCCATCGGCTTGTCAAGCGACAATCCGGGCCATGATCCCTGCGCGCACCGATGAGCAAAAAAGCCAGACATTGCACGGCACGGCCGCTGGCCAGCGGAGCGCCGCAGCGGCACCGCCAGCGGCCGGCCATCTCAACGGCGTGGCGGCCCCTGCCGGTGCCAGCGGCGTCGGCCATTATGAAAATTTTCCGGTCGCCTCCTGGCTGTGTCCGCCCGCGCTGCGGCCCGCCATCACGGCCATCTACTGGTACGCACGCACGGCAGACGACATCGCCGACGAGGGCGATGCACCGCCTGAAGAGCGGCTGGCCGATCTGGCCCGGTACCGGCTTGACCTGAACGCCTGCGCCGGCGGCCTGCCGACCTCCGGCCGATGGCCCGCTGTTTTCGAGCCACTGGCACCTGTGATTGCCCGGTTCTCGCTTCCGGTCCACCTGCTCGACGACCTGCTCAGCGCTTTCGAGCAGGATGTGCACAAAACCCGCTATGCGGACCAGGCTGAGCTGCTGGACTATTGCCGACGCTCGGCAAACCCGGTCGGGCGCCTGTTGCTGCACCTCTACGGCGTGAGCGACAACGCATCGCTGGCGCAAAGCGATGCCATCTGCACCGCCTTGCAATTGATCAACTTCTGGCAAGACCTGAGCGTAGACATACCGCGTGGCCGGATTTACCTGCCGGCGGATGGCTGGGCGCGCCACCAGGTTGATGAAGCGCAACTTCTGCACCTTCAAAGCAACCACAACACTATAAAGTTGATAGCCGAGAACGTAGGGATTTCAAGGGCTACCATGCTAAAAGGCTTGAATCTTCCGAAAGCGGTGCCCGGCCGTGGCGGCTGGGAACTGCGCCTGGTGGTGCAAGGCGGGCTGCGCATACTCGACAAGATCGAGGCCACGGGTTACCAGACCTTGAAGCGGCGACCCCAGCTGGGCAAATGGGACGTTGCGGTGATGCTGTGGCGCGCCATACGGATGTAGCGACATGCGGGCGGCGCGCCCTGCCGCCCTGAAAGGAAGTCCGCAAGAGCCTGCGCTTCAGCCGTTCTTTCAGCCTGCCCACCCCATGCAACAATTGCCCGATGAAGCCTGAGGACTATGTTCAGCAAAAAGCGGCCGCATCAGGCAGCAGCTTTTATTACGCCTTTCTTTTCTTGCCGAAAGACCGGCGCGCTGCCATTACTGCTTTTTACGCCTTCTGCCGCGAAGTCGATGACGTTGTTGACGAAGTGCAGGACCCAGGCGTCGCCCGCACCAAGCTGGCATGGTGGCAGGCCGAGGTTGCCAAAAGCTTTGCCGGACAGCCCACACACCCGGTGATGAAAGCGCTGATGCCGCTGGCAGGGCCGTTCGGCATCGAGGCACGGCACCTGCTTGCGGTGATCGAAGGCTGCCAGATGGACCTGGATCAAAACCGTTACCTTGATTTCCCCAACCTGCAGCGGTATTGCCATCTGGTGGCAGGCATCGTGGGTGAAGTCGCGGCGCGCATCTTCGGGCAGACCGATGAAGCCACCACCGCCTATGCGCACAAGCTGGGCCTGGCATTCCAGATGACCAACATCATCCGCGACGTGGGCGAAGACGCGCTGCGTGGCCGTATCTACCTGCCGGTCAACGAGCTGCAAAAGTTTGATGTCAAAGCGCATGAAATCCTCAAGCGCCAGTATTCGGACCGCTTCACAGCCTTGATGACATTTCAGACCGACCGCGCGCTGGCCCTGTACGACGAGGCGCTGGCCCTGCTGCCACCAGCCGACAGGCGATCCCAAAAACCAGGCCTGATGATGGCGAGCATCTACCGCACGCTGCTGCGCGAAATTGCCGCTGACAACTACCAGGTGCTGCACCAGCGCGTCAGCCTCACGCCGCTGCGCAAGTTCTGGCTGGCCTGGAAAACACAGGCATTTGGCCGTGTGGTGTAACGCAGTGGCGGGCTGGCGCGCTTGAAAGTAGCCGTCATAGGCGCGGGTTGGGCGGGCTGCGCCGCGGCCGTAGAAGCAACCCGCCGTGGACATACGGTCACGCTGTATGAAGCCTCGCGCGCGCCCGGCGGCCGCGCGCGCAGTGTTGCTGCCAGCCTGCAGGGCAAACCCGTTGCCCTTGATAACGGGCAGCACATTCTGATTGGCGCTTACCGCGAGACCCTGCAACTGATGGCCGACCTGGGCGTGGACCCGCAAGCCAGCCTGCTGCGCATACCGCTGACGATAAGGTTTCCAGATGGCACCGGCCTGGCATTGCCGCGCCTTGCTGCCCCGCTGGATGCGTTGGTCGGTATCCTTGGCGCACGCGGCTGGTCGTGGGGCGAGAAGCTCTCGCTGTTGAAGCTCGCCGCTGGCTGGCGCATCGGCCATTTTCAGTGCTCGCCGCAGCAGTCTGTTGCGGACGTATGCAAAGGCTTGGCGCCGGGCGTCATGGCATCGCTCATCGAGCCGCTTTGTATTTCGGCGCTCAACACACCGCCTGACCGGGCCAGCGGCCAGGTTTTCTTGCGGGTGATGAAGGACGCGCTTTTCGCAGGTACCGGCAGCTCGAACCTCCTGCTGCCGCGCGCCGATCTCGGCGCGCTGCTGCCGGAGGCGGCGTTGGCGTGGCTGCGGCAACAGGGCGGCGAGGTCCTGCTGGGGGCGCGGGTGCGTGGTGTCACGCCATCGCTTGGTCCAGACGGAGCCTGGTCGGTCCAAGCAGAGCACGGCGACGGCGCCGCCCTCTTTGATGCCGTCGTTCTGGCATGCACGCCGCAAGAGGCGGCGAGACTGGTGCAGGGCAGCGGGCCGGCGGGCGACACCTGGCGTGCCCAGGCAGACGCGCTGTGTCACGAGGCAATCGCCACCGTCTATGCCCATGCTGACGGGGCCCGCCTGGGTGCCCCGATGCTGGCGCTGCCGGCAGACGCGCGCTGGCCTGCTCAGTTTGTGTTTGACCGTGCACAGCTGGGTGGGCCGCCCGGCCTGCTGGCCTTTGTGGTGAGCGCCAGCACCGGCGACAGTGCCAGCCTGGGTGCACAGGTGCTTGCGCAGGCGGACGGGCAGCTGGGCATGGCGAATTTGCAGCTCGTGAAAACCATCGTCGAAAAGCGGGCCACCTTTGCCTGCAAGCCGGGACTGGTGCGGCCTGCCATACAAGTGGCGCCGGGTTTGCTGGCCTGTGGCGATTATGTGGACGGGCCTTATCCGGCCACGCTGGAAGGTGCGGTCATATCAGGGCTTGCTGCCGCCCGTAACCTGTCTTGAATACGCAGGCCCACGGTCTGAGACGCAGGGTCCAGGTAAAGGTTCAGGGTCCAAAAACATCGCAAAGCTCGGTCAGGGTGGTGACGACTTCATGCGGCGTCTCGGCATGCGGCCAGGAATGGTCACCCCGGTTGACCCAGACGGTCTGCATGCCGCAATTGAGCGCGCCAAGCACGTCGAGCATCACATCGTCGCCCACATGTAGCACATGGGCAGGCGCGAAGCCAGCAGCGCCCGCGGCTGCGTGAAATATGCGCGCGTCGGGCTTGCCTACGCCGAACTGCTGTGCGTTGATACTGCTTTGAAAATACTGACCGATGCCAATCCGTTTGATGTCTGCGTTGCCATTGGACAGCGCCACCAGCGGAAAGCGGCTTGACAAAAATTCAAGCGACGGAATCACGTCCTCGAACAAATCGACCCGGTTGCGCTCATCAAAAAAAACTGTGAAGGCTTCGTCGGCCAGCATCGCGTTTTCCCCTGAGCGGTACAGCGCCAGCCTGATCGCCTCACGGCGAATCGCCGACATATCGTGTCTGAGTTCGGGCCGGGAGCGCGACACATGCTCACGGATATCGTGGCGGGCCGACGGGTTGGAAAACAAGGCGGCCGTCATCGGTGCGCGGTGATGAAGCCAGGATTCCAGCGCCTTTTCGGCCCTTTCAATCGCCGGCCAGACCGGCCACAAGGTGTCGTCCAGGTCCAGGGTGATCGCCTTGATCAAGTTCAGGTCAAGCATAGGTAGGCGAGAATAACCCATGTCTTTTGCCACCGAACCCCCCTATCAGCATGGTCAGGCACCCAGGGCACTGTCGACCACCGCGGTACTGCTTTGCAACCTGGGAACACCAGACGCTCCAACGCCTGCAGCCGTGCGCCGTTACCTGGCGGAATTTCTGAGCGATCATCGGGTGGTGGAGATTCCGCGGGCAGTCTGGTGGCTGATATTGCACGGCATCATCCTGCGCGTGCGGCCTAAAAAATCCGCGGCCAAGTACGCCAGCATCTGGACGGCCGAAGGCTCGCCGCTCAAGGTCTGGACCGAAAAGCAGGCCCTGATGCTGCGCGGCTATCTTGCCGTCAGGGGTCAGCCGGCAGATGTGCGCTACGCCATGCGCTATGGCAACCCCTCCATCGCCTCGCAGCTGGACCAGCTCAAAGCCGAAGGCGTCACGCGGGTGCTGATCATGCCGGCCTATCCGCAGTACAGCGCCACCACCACCGCCAGCGTGTTCGACGCCGTGTACATCTGGGCATCGAAAGTACGGCACCTGCCCGAGCTGCGCTTTGTCAACCATTACCACGATGAAGCAGGCTACATCAATGCACTGGCGGACCGCGTCAAGGCGCATTGGCAGGCCAACGGGCGGGCGGAGCAACTGATCATGAGCTTTCATGGCGTTCCCGAGCGCACCTTGAAGCTGGGCGACCCCTACCACTGCGAATGCCACAAGACAGCACGCTTGCTGGCGGTGCATCTGGGCCTGAAACCCGGTCAGTATCAGGTCACCTTCCAGTCACGCTTTGGCAAGGCCAAATGGCTTGAACCGTATACCGAGCCCACGCTGATCAAACTGGCGTCAACCGGTGTCAAAAGCGTAGATGTGATGTGCCCCGGCTTTACCGGCGATTGCCTGGAAACACTCGAAGAGATCAACATGGAGGCGCGCCACGCTTTCATGGAAGCTGGCGGCAAGAGCTACAACTACATCGCCTGCCTGAACGACAGCCCGGTGTGGCTGGCTGCGCTGGCGGACCTGACGATCAACCACCTGTCAGGCTGGCCGGTTCAAGCCCTGCCGGATGCCCAAGCGGGCCGTGACGCTTCGCGCAGCGCCGCGAAGGCTTTGGGTGCTGTGCATTAGCCCGAACATACCTGCCAGCCTTGAACGTCAGCTCTCTTAAATGCTATATCTTTCATAGCTATGTACCCTTTATGTATAAGGGCTGACGGCATATTTGATTCAAAATCAACTATCGCTGCCAACAGCCGCAGCAGTAGGCCCGGCACCCGTCCCGCCATGCGGGTCAGGCCGGCACGCTACCGTGCAGGATCCGCTCCCAACCGCTTTCTGGACACTCGCTTGAACCACCGGGGCAGCAACAGCACACACACCACCAGGACGATCAGCGCCAGCGACATCGGACGCTGCACAAACACCATCGCACTGCCTTCGCCGATGGACACCGCATTGCGCAGTTGCGCCTCGGCCAGCGGGCCGAGGATCAGGCCGATCACCACCGGCGCGGTCGGAAAGTCAAAGCGCCGCATGAGCACGCCTATCAGACCAATCGCATACAGCAGGTACAGATCGAAGGCGCTCTGCCGCATGCCATAAGCCCCCACCGTCGCAAAGATCAGGATGCCGGCGTAAAGCTGCGGCTTGGGGATTTTCAGCAGCTTGACCCACAGGCCGACCAGCGGAAGGTTCAGCACCAGCAGCATCAGGTTGCCAATGTACAGCGACGCGATAAGCGCCCAGACCAGCGATGCGGAACTGGTGAAGAGCTGTGGCCCGGGTTGAATGCCGTAGTTCTGAAACGCACCTAACAGAATGGCTGTGGTATTGGATGTTGGAATACCAAGCGTGAGCAGCGGTATCAGCGCCGCCGTCACGGTGGCGTTATTGGCGGCCTCGGGTCCGGCAACGCCTTCGATGGCGCCGGTCGTTCCAAATTCGGCCCGCTCCTGCTCGTTCCTGATCAGCTTTTTCTCGGTGGCATAACTCAGGAATGTGGGTATCTCGGTGCCGCCAGCAGGAATACAGCCGAACGGCGCGCCAATGGCGGTACCGCGTAGCCAGGCTGGTATTGAGCGCTTCCAGTCACGGGCGGACATGTGTACCCGGCTCAGGTTGTTCTGGCCCTCCGCCACCCGCCCCTCATAAATGACGGCGTACAGCACTTCGGCCACTGCAAAAAGACCCACTGCGACCAGCACGATCTCGATGCCGTCAAGCAACTCCGGAATGCCGCCGGTGTAGCGCCCCTGCCCCGATATCTGGTCCAGCCCCACGCAGCCCACTGCCAGCCCGATAAACAGCGCCGTCATGCCGCGAAGCGTGCTTTTGCCGAGCACGGCGCTTACTGTGGTGAAGGCCAGCACCATCAGCATGAAATACTCGGGCGGGCCCAGCTTGACAGCGAACTCTGCAACAAAAGGCGCGAACAGCGTAACGATGACCGTGGCAATCGTGCCGGCCACAAATGAGCCGATGGCAGCCGTTGCAAGGGCGGCGCCGGCACGGCCGCTCTTGGCCATCTTGTTGCCCTCCAGCGCCGTCACCATGCTGGCGGTTTCGCCTGGCGTATTGAGCAGGATGGAGGTGGTCGAACCGCCATACATGGCGCCGTAATAAATGCCCGAGAAAAAGATCATTGATGCGGTCACATCAACTTTGGCGGTAATGGGCAGCAGCATGGCCACCGCGACCGCGGGGCCTATCCCCGGCAGCACGCCGACCGCTGTGCCCAGCGCGCAGCCGACCAGGCACCAGAGCAGATTGCCGGGGGTGACGGCGGCGGCAAAGCCGGCCATGAGAGCGTTGAAAACTTCCATGGTCACAACCATCCGGTAGAGGTAAGGCCCGGCAGATTGATCGCCAGAAACTGCGTGAACATCCAGAACACCGGCGCTGCTATGGCGAAACCGGTGAACAGGTCTACCAGCCAGGTGCGTGGGGCCATGGCCACCTGCTGGCCGGCTGCCCGACGCAGGCCCTGGACAGCCAGCAGATAACACAACGTGCAGCTCAGGATGAATCCGATGACCGTGATCAGGCTCGCATTCAAGAGCAACCCGGCCGATACCCATACCAGCCCCGACCAGTTGCCGCGCCGTGCACCAGAGGGCACCTCCAGTTCGCGAAAGCCGCCGGTTCGGGCCTCACGAATGATTAGCACGCCGCACAGTGTCAACACCGCAGCTGACAGCCAAGGCACGAAGTTGGGGCCGACACCCCCATAGCCTGCGTCCGACGAGATGCTTGCAGCACCGAAGGCAAGGGCAAGTCCCGTCAGAAAAACAGCGACGCCAACCATCGTTTGCGGCCACAAAGCGTCTGCGGCACGTCTGTCGGGCGACTCGCCGGCGGACGCCGCCACGGGGGCAGGATTTTGCATCGTTAAGTTTCCTATCTGCACGGACAGCACGTGGCACCCGTCAGACGGGTGCAGCAGCTCGGTCGAGCTGGCTTTCAGTGCGCGTCAGATCATGCCGGACTTGGCCATCGTTGCACGCAGGCTGGCGAAATCATCGTCAACAAATTTATCGAAGGCTGCACCGGTCAATACCGCGGGTGTCCAGCCATTTTTTTGCGAGGCTTCTATCCACGTCTTGGACCTGAGCGCGGCAAGAACCATGTCTGTCAGAGCTTTGCGCTGGTCGGCGCTGATGCCAGGCGCGCCATACACGCCGCGCCAGTTGCCCAGCACCACATTGATGCCCTGCTCCTTGAGCGTTGGAACTGTGGTTCCCGGCAACCGAGTCTCGGAGGTCACCGCCAGCGCTTTCATCTTGCCGCTGGTGATGTATTCGGCAAATTCGCTGTAACCGCTGCCGCCGATGCTGACATTGCCGCCCAGGATGGCGGCGATGGCCTCACCGCCGCCACGGAAGGCGACGTAGTTGATTTTGGAGGGGTCAACGCCAACCTCACGGGCAATCATGGCCGCGGCGATGTGTTCGGTGGAGCCACGCGAACCGCCACCCCACTTGATGCTGCCGGGATCTTTTTTGAGCTGCTCGATGACGTCTTTCATGGACTTGAAGGGTGAGTTGGCTGGCAGCACAAACACGTTGTATTCACTGGAAATTCGGGCGATGGGCGTGGCCTGCGACAGGCTGACCGGCGGCTTGCCGGTGATAAGCCCGCCCAGCATCACGGCACCCATCACCATCAGGGCATTGGGATCGCCCTTGCTGCCGTTGACAAATTGGGCCAGCCCCAGCGCACCAGCGGCACCGCCCCGGTTGTCATAGGTCACCGATGATGCGGCGCCAGAGTCCTGCAGCGCCTTGCCCAACGCGCGGCCGGTGGTGTCCCAGCCGCCGCCAGGGTTGGCAGGAATCATCATCTTGACGTTGGCCGCAGCCAGCGCGGACAGCGGCAAGGCACCGCCAGCCGCCAGGGCAGCCATGGACTTGAGAAAGGTTTGACGACGCATGATGGACTCCTTTGAAATGAACAGGTTTTTGTGTTGTGGCGCGAGCGACCAGCCGGAGCCGGGCGTTGCGGCCGTGCCATGGATCATGCACCTTTTCGCCTTGCCCCAACGCTGTCAAACACTAGGGAAAGCGCTAGGAGCGTTCTCACAGCGTCAAAAATGACGGTCTTGCGCCAACCGCAAGGCGGCAAGCTCAGCCATGGTAGCCCACGCAAACGCTGACCACTCGCGCCGGACTTTGCAGAGTGCGGCAGAACCTGACCATCAGCCGATGACGGATGCCGGCAATAGGCACAAAATAGCGGCTCATGGAAAAAATTCGCATCGACAAATGGCTTTGGGCAGCCCGGTTCTACAAGACACGGTCACTCGCTGTGGATGAGATCAATAAGGGCCGTGTGCTGATCAATGATCAGGAGGCCAAGCCCGCACGCGAGGTGAAGCCTGGGGATAGCGTTGTCATCCGGCAAGGCGCCATCACCCGGACCGTCACGGTACGCGGTATCAGCGGTCAGCGGGCCGGCGCGCCGGTTGCCCAGCTGCTCTATGAAGAAACACCCGAAAGCATCCAGCGGCGTGCGCTATTGGCTGAGCAACGGCGCGCCGGCATAGAGCCGGCCGCCAGCCTGGAGCATGGCCGCCCCACTAAGCGTGACCGCCGGTCACTGGACAAGGCGCACGGCAACGACTGGGACAGCCGCTGGAGCGCCTCTGCAGACTGAGCGACGCGCCCGCAGCTTGCCGCCGAACTGCGATGCGCGGGTCCACTGATGACACACAAAGTGAGCGCCCTGCCACGCTTGTGAGCCAAAAACTGCACGGGAGCTGAAGTCACCGGGCCACACCCGGGGCCATCGGAATTGGCTGACAGGCTCACACGTTCAATACCCTCATTTGATGAATCGGTGATGTCCAAGATGATATTCATTGAAGGCATTTACCGATTGATGAACAGCGAACACCACACCCGATCCCTGACGGACGACGGGAGCAACCAGGCCGGTCCGACCTCTATTCCTGTTGTGCAGGAGCAGCTGGAGATCGACACCGTGACTGAACACACCGGAACGGTTCGCGTGCGCAAGGTAACGCGGCATGGCGACGAGTCGGTGACCTTGACGGGTTCCCAGGAGCGCGTCGACATCGAGCGGGTGCGTGTGGACCGCCCGGTCAGGGTTGCCGAACCTTCGCGAGAAGAGTCTGGCGTGCTGATCGTTCCGGTCTATGAAGAGCGCCTGGTCAAACAGCTTTATCTGGTCGAAGAGATCCATGTCAGGCGAAGCAGGGAAACCGTTCAGTCGCAGGAAACCGTGACGCTGCGGCAAGAGGAAATCATCGTCGAGCGCTTCGACCCCGAGGCCCGGCAGTGGGTGCTGGATAGCAGCTAGCAGCGCGTTGCAGACATCCAGTGCCTATTGAATCTTTTAAGAAAACCGTTTTTCAAGGAGCATCAGCATGCAAACAGTAGTTGGGGTTTTTGACAGCGCAGCCGACGCACAGATGGCACGTGAGCAGCTCGTCAACGCCGGGTTCGGGCCGTCATCGGTCAGTGTTCAGTCGCATCCTGATGAGGCCGATACCGGTATCAGCGATTCGAGAACCGCCCGCGGGCATGACGACGGCGGCTTCATGTCCAGCGTGAGCAATTTTTTCAGCGACTTGTTTGGCGGTGATAACGATGACACCGGACATTATTCGGAAGCTGTTCGCCGTGGCGGCTCGGTCGTTACCGTATCGGTTGAGGACAATGACCGGGTTGACGAGGCACGCGCTGCGCTGGCCGCCGCAGGTGCGGTCAACATCGACAAGCGTGCCGACGAGTGGCGCCAGCAGGGTTATGCCGGGTTTGATCCTGCCGCCCAGCCTTTTAAGTCCGATGAAGTTCAGGCTGAACGCGGCCGGGTTATTCCAGTGGTGCGAGAAGAGCTTGAGGTCGGCAAGCGTGAAGTTGATCTGGGTGTCGTACGGGTCTATGCCCGCACCGAAAGCCGGCCCGTCAATGAGACGATTGAACTGCGCGAACAGCATGCGGAAATTGACCGCCGCCCCGTCGACCGGCCTGCCACCGAGGCGGACCTCAATGCGTTCAAAGACGCCACCATCGAGGTGCGTGAAACGGCAGAGCGGGCTGTCGTCAACAAGTCTGCCCGTGTGGTGGAAGAGGTGACGGTAGGAACGCAGTCGGCCAGCAAAACCGAAACCATTTCCGACAATGTGCGCAACACCGTGGTCGAGGTCGACCGTGACACGGCTGGCAATGCGATGCAGGAACGCTCGGCGGGGTACCGCACCCACTTCCAGAACAATTTCGCCAGCGCTGGCGACCGCTATGAAGATTACGAGCCCGCCTACCAGTACGGTTCGACCCTGCGATCGGACAGCCGTTATTCCAACCGGTCATGGGAAGACATCGAGCCACAGGCCCAGCAGGACTGGAGTTCCAAAAACCAGGGCGGCGCCTGGGAGCGCACCAAGGCTGCGGTTCGACATGGATGGGAATCCGCAGCCAGCGGCGGCTCGGGCAGGTCATCTGGAACGATGGGGACAGGTAGCTCGGCTACAGGCTCGACGGTAAGGGGTGGCCCCATGGCTCCCTAAACTTTCACCATCAGCGGGTAGACCGCATCGGCACTCCTTGGCCATCAACTTGGCGGCAACGCCGGACTGATGGTTTTTTTTCGACGGTGACTGGATGCTGCGGCGGGATTCGGCGATCGATGTGGCAAGGCTGTATGACTTATGGCCAGGCTCGCAGCAGCATCATAAATGCTATTATTTAAATAGCGCATACCTCCTTTATTCATTGGTCTGGAAGCTTTTATTACTTAATTTTTGCTTTAGGCGTCAGCGAAGCGGATATCAGGCTCATGAACCGAATAGGCTCGCCGTGCAAGCGCTTCGGCCAGAATCCAGGACGGGTCCAAGAGGCGCATCGTCTTAACGCCCGGTACGGCATTGAGTGCCAGTGGAATCTCGGTACAGCCCAGCACCAGCGTGGTCAGCCCGTGACGTCTGGCCAGATCGGACGCCACCTGCGCAAAGCACATCTGCGCCAGTGGGAGGTTTGCCATCTTCACGCCCTGGTAAATGCCATGCATCAAGGTCTCACGCTCGGCCGCCGTCGGGATCTCGCAGCTCACGCCCGCGTCGCGAAAGACCTCGCTGTAAATCCCGGTGCGATAAGTGCCTTCCGTTGCCAACAGCCCGACCTGGCTGACGCCTTCATGTGCCAGCGTGCGGGCCGCTTCGCGTGCCACGTGCAGTACCTCGATGTGGGGAAACCGCTGCTGCAATTGGGCGTGCCAGGCGTGGGCCGTGTTGCACGCCACCGCGACGGCGGTCGCCCCCAGCGCAGAGAGCTTTCCCATGGCCTGAAGCATGGGCTCAAGCGGCTGGTGGGCGCCAAACCCGGGCGCATGCAGTGCAGCGCTGCGGTCAGGCACCGGCACCTGCGCCAGCCAGTGTTCAGGGAAGGCCTGGTCTGAAACGGTGACCCCCTGGTCCTGCAAGTGCGCCGCACAGGCCTGCACGAACAGCCGGGCAAAGTCCGCGCCCGCTGCCGGCCCCATACCGCCCAGGATACCGACTACCCGTGTCTGCCTCATATGACATACCTCGTTTATCAATGACAATGCGCAGGCTTGCGCCCGACCAGCATCCTTGCTGGAAGCCCGACTGTTTGCGTTGGAGGGAAAACGGTGCGCCTATCCTGCGAATGCACCCGGGCCTGGGCTGCCCTGACCTTCAGCCAAGGGCCTGAACAGGCTGCCCCTGGCGGGGAGCCTGGGCCCGGCAAATTAAAGCGCCGGCTTGTCGCTCAATGCCTTGAGGTTGTCCTTGAGCTGCGTGCTCATCGGCAACGCCAGGTTGGTGCCCTTGGGAACTATCGGCGACTCGAACCACTTGGCATACATCGTGGCGAACTCGCCAGACTTCATCAGGCGGGTGATGGTGCCGTCGACCAATTTCTTGAACTCAGGGTCGTCCTTGCGCAGCATGCAGGCGTAAGGCTCGACTTGCAGCGAGTCACCGACCACCTGCAACGAGGCCGGGTTCTTGGAGTTCGCCATCAGCCCGAACAGCAGGATGTCATCCATCGCGAAAGCCAGCGCACGGTCGCTTTCCACCAGCAACAGCGAGTCGTCATGGTCCTTGCCCAGAATGAGCTGCATGTCTAGATTCTTTTCCGCGCTGTACTTGCGAATCACTTGCGCATTGGTGGTGCCGGTGGTGCTGGCCACCGTCTTCTTGGCCAGGTCTGCATAATTTTTGACGCCGGACGTCTTCTTCGTCAGCAGGCGTGTGCCGGTGTAGAAGTGATTAATGGCAAAAGCGACGTCCTTGCCGCGGGCCGAGTTGTTGGTGGTAGAGCCGCACTCCAGGTCATATGTGCCATTGACCAGCAGCGGGATGCGGTTTTGCGAAGTGACCGGCATGTAGGCCACGTCCAGCGCGGGCTTCTTGAGCTTTTTTCGGACGTCGTCAATGATGGCTTCGGTCAGGTCGACTGAAAAACCGACCGCCTTGGTCGAGCCGATCAGGTAGCTGAAAGGCACCGATGCCTCGCGATAGGAAACGGTAATCTTGTTGCTGTCAGCAACTTTTTTCAGCGTCTGGGCGCCAGCCCCAAACGGCAGCGTTGCCAGACCAGCAGCCATCAATGCGGCCTTCATGAGTGTCGAGAATTTCATGCGTGTCCTTTCGGGATCGTGTCAGTGCGGTGGAACAAAAAAGAGATAAACCAGGTTTACCCGCGTTGGCAGCGCAAGTGTAAAAACAAGCTGGCCGTTGGCGCCATACATTTTCAGCGGCAGCCCATGATCAAAACTCATGGTTTGCCAGCGTATGACAGAAACGGTGCGTCGCATACGGCAGAAGCACTGTTCAGGTGCAAGGGATTTCCCTGAGAACACGCTCAAAACTTTGTCTGAACGATGCCATAACGCGAAGTCATGGCAAGTGACGATTCAGCATTGTTCAAATGCGCAGGCGCTGCGTAAAGTCCAGCCTTTTCGACGGGAGCGGGCGATGCATGTATGTGTTCTTGGGGCTGGCATTGTGGGTTTGGCCAGCGCGTATGCGCTCAGCCTCAAGGGCCACACCGTCACCGTCATCGACAAGGCGGGCGCAGGTAGTGGCGCCAGTGGCGGCAACGGCGGCCAGCTCAGCTATTCCTATGTGCAGCCCCTGGCAGACCCGGCGATCTGGCGGCAGTTGCCCAAGCTGCTTTTCTCCCCCTCTTCACCTTTCAAGCTGACGCCCCAATTCGATACATGCCAGTGGTTGTGGGGCATAAAATTTTTGCAGGCCTGCAATGCAAGCACTTCCTGCCGCACCACGGCCGAGTTACTGGCACTGGCTGGCCAGAGCCGCCAGGCCTTTGACCAGATGATGGCCCGGGAGCAGCTGGACTGCGACTTTGCGGCAAGCGGCAAGCTGGTGCTTTATGACAACGCCAGCGCCCTGGCTGCAGCCGTCAGTCAGATGCATCTGCAGCGCAAGATGGGCTGCCTGCAGGAAGCCGTCACCGCAGACCGATGCGTTGAACTGGAACCGGCGCTGGCACACCAGCACGCCCGTATCGCCGGAGCCATCTACACGCCGGGAGAGTGCGCTGCCGACTGCCAGAAAACATGTGATGGGCTGGTCGGGGTGCTGCGCGCGCGCGGCGTCCGCCTGCTGCTGAACACCCGAATTGACCAGTTGGTTATGCGAGGACGGCTGCTCGCAGCGGTTGATACATCAGCAGGCGCTGTAGAGGCGGACCACTTTGTGATGGCCCTCGGTGCGGCCTCCGCGCCGCTGCTCCGAAGCCTTGGCATGCGTCTGCCGGTTTACCCGCTCAAGGGTTACAGCATCACACTTGACGTGAGCAGCAACGCCAGCGCCGCTCCTCGTGTGAGCGTGACCGACAGCGCCCGCAAAGTTGTCTTTGCACGCATGGGTTCACGACTTCGCGTGGCCGGAATGGCGGAACTCTCGGGCTATGACACCGCCCTTTCGCCGCGCCAGATAGCGTCGTTGCGGGCCTCGACAGAAAGCGTTTTTCCCGGTTGCTGCGGTATTGCAGCCCTCAACCCATGGGCGGGTCTGCGTCCGGCCACACCCACTGGCCTGCCCCTGGTCGGCCTACAGCCTGGCGGACCCAGCAACCTGATGCTTAACACCGGGCATGGCGCCCTCGGCTTCACGCTGGCCTTTGGCTCTGCCGAGCGCGTTGCGGAGCTATTGAACTGAAGCGGCTACGAATGGCTTGCTGCCGGTTGTGGCGTTGTCGTCTTCAACTTTTGCAGGGCTTTTGCCGTTGTAGGCCAGCGCCTGCTGAAAGCACTTGATGAATGCGCGCACCGTCACGGAGCCCGGCAAGCCGGCCGGTAACAGCGCCTTGATAGGTATCGGGATGAGTGGCGCCAGCGTGAGCACATCAACCCGAGCCAGGTCGGCCGAAACTGCGGTGCAGCTGTCCACCACCGCAATACCCAGACCATGGTGCGCAAGGGCCAGGGCCGAGTGATAGGTTTGCACCGTGATCGCAAAGTCAAGATTGACATTTGCCTCGCGGCAAGCCTGGTTAAGGCTGCGCCCGACGGGGTCGTGCACATCCAGTCCGATGACCGGCAGACGGGTCAAGTCCGCCAGACTCGCGCGGCCTCGCTTTGCAACCCTTGACGGCATCATGCCTTTGGGTACCACGCACACCATGCAACCATCGGCAAGATGCTCCTGCGCCAGTGCCGAGTGCGTGACCGGACTGAACAGAAACCCTACCTCGGCTTCCTGCAGCGCGAGCGCCGACACAATTTGTGGCGAGTGCAAAGCCCGTACGGTGATAGGTACATGCGCATGTTTGACACGAAACAGCTTGATTGCATGCGGCAATACCTCGTAGCTGAGCGCCAGCACGGTCAGGATACGCAACTCCTTCGCGCTGTCACCGCTTTTGAGATTGACCGCCAGCCGCTGCACCTCGTCAAGCTGCGCAAAAAGCCGTTCGATATGCGGATAAAGCGTGAGTGCCTCGCTCGTCGGCGCTAACCGCCCTTTGGTGCGTTCGAACAAAGCAAAGCCCAGCTGCAACTCAGCATGCTGAAGAATCCGGCTCACCGCAGGCTGCGTCACATTGATCAGGCGCGCCGCGCCACTGACGCTGCCCGTGAGCATGACGGCATTGAAGACTTCGATATGGCGCAGGCGCATGGGCTTTAGGGCAGTGAGCTGAAAAAAGTAAGCCTAGAGGAAGCTCTGCCATTATGGTGT
>JAQGNE010000079.1 GCA_028291985.1 Polaromonas sp.
CTGATCCACGAAGAGTTCGGCGATGGCATCATGAGCGCGATTGATTTTTCGATGGATATCAAACGCACGGCAGATCCCAGGGGGGATCGTGTAAATGTGGTGCTGTCGGGTAAGTTTTTGCCGTACAGGACTTATTGATGCCGATAACCCAGGGTGCTGTGTGGCGCCCTACTAGCCCGCGCACGAGCCTTTTATCCGTTAGAGACCTTTGATCCGGCATGCAAGCAACAGCAAGCCGAAACCAATAATCCACGACCAGGTCGCAATCGGTGCGCCCATGTGGACCAGGCCAAATTGTGCGAGTAGCGCAATCAAAAACAGCACCAGGGAGATCACCCACACGACGAAGGTTGGGGCTTTGCCAGAGAAATTGCGCATGGTGTGTCCTTATTGGTTGTTAGCTGAAGAGCTTTAGTCTAGAGCACTGCGGCTCCGGCTTACCGACAAAGCGCTCAGGTCTGGCCTCCTTGCAGGAGGCGTGGTCACGTCAGCTGGGCGTTAGTGCGATTCGCACTCAGACCTTTTCTGTGGGACGCCTCGGTGCCAGCCCTTTATCTACGGAACTGCTGAGCTTTTGTTGCTGGGAAATCGTGGCGTCTACGGCACCGCGATCAAGTTTTGCTTTTCAGGTCTTATCAATGCAGCATCGTGGCCAACGGTGGCTAGGCAAAGATGCCGCGTGCACAAGATAGGGCTCTTTAAGACCAAAGGTCTGTGTTCTGCAATTTCCGATGTCACTGACCACGTGCCATTCATGCGACTCCGATTGAAGGGTTGGCCTCACCTGCGGGCAGTTATGAAAGATCGGCGCCAGCATGGCCGCTGGGCAGCCCGGACGCAAAGCTGAACATTCCCTTGCGGGTAAGCCGAGCCACTTCTGATTCAATCATTTCGCGCAAAACATAGAGCGCGCTGTTGTCCTGGCGCTCTACCCGGGTTGCAAGCACCAGCAGCCGATTGAGCTGCACGCCTGATATTTCCGACATGGCGACTGCTTCGCTGGCACGCGGTTCCTTGAACACTGAAACCGGCATGACGGTGGCCCAGCGCCCCTGCATGACCAATTCACGTATCGAATCGACCGAGTCGATTTCTCCCTGGATATTGAGGTGCCCGCCCAGCGGCAGCAATTGCCGCTCCACAATGCTGCGGTGCAAGCTGGTCATCAATAAGGGAATACGGGCCAGCTGGCTGATAGATATTACCGGTCCGAATTGCAGAGACTTGTGAGATATCAATGCGAAAGGTTCGCCCAGCAGGGGATGCAAGGTAAGAGCTCGCCCTGCCTCTGGGTTGGTCACGATTGCCATATCGACGACGCCTCTTTCCAGCCAGTCCAATAGCGCAGGCGTGAACGCTTCGCGTGCCCGGAGCTGAAAAGCCAGGGACCTGCGACAACTCTCAAACAGAGATGGCAGCAGCACACGTGCAAGAGTGGGTGACGAGCCCAGAACAACGGTCGCAAAGGTTGAATTTTGTGGTCGGGCCAGCTGCTGGCGCACCCGGGTCGCTTCGGCCAGCATGCGCTGTGCCGACTCGTAAAGCGTGACACCAGCTGGAGTCAGGAGCACACCGCGAGGGTTGCGCTGCAGCAGTTGCACGCCCAGGTCGGCCTCCAGTTCGCGCAACTGGCGCGTCAGCGCGGGCTGTGCAATAGAAATTGCAGCGGCGGCAGCGGTAAGACTGCCGGCATCGGCAATGGCCACAAAATAGCGAAGCGCTCGAAGGTTCATACTGTCTTACTCTGGGTTCTATATCGAAATGATATGGCAAACTTCTAATTTGGCATTGGACAGCACCTAAGGCGCTTCATAAACTGAACGCATTGCAAGTACTCGTCGGGCCCTCCCGCCTTCTCTCCCAAGAATGACCACTAATACCAAACCGATATTGGTCTCATTTGACCAGCTAAGTGTTTTTATTGCCTGCGCATTAGAGCGTGTAGGCCTGCCAGAGCAAGACGCGGACAAGGTTGCCAGGCTGATGGCGCTGGCCGACCTGCAGGGTTCGGACGGGCACGGCGTGATACGTCTGCCGCAATACGTCAAGCGTATCCTGGCTGGAGGTATAAATACACGGCCAAATATTCGTGTTGTCAGCGAACGGGCAGCCATAGCAGTAGTTGACGGTGACAACGCCATGGGTCATCTGGTCATGTCTCATTCAGTGGACGTTGCCATGGAAAAAGCGCGCCAGGCCGGTATCGGCTGGGTCGGTGCGCGGGCCAGTAACCATGCCGGGCCAGCGTCACTGTATGTTCGTAAGCCGATTGAGAACAACATGATCGCGCTTTACTTTGCCGTGGGCAATGCGAATCACTTGCCACCCTGGGGCGGAATGGAAATGCTGCTGTCCACCAATCCGATTGCAGTCGGAATACCAGCCGGAAGCGAAGCGGCAGTGGTGCTGGACATGGCCACCACCGTTGCGGCTTATGGCAAGGTAAAAGCCAAAGCCAAACGCGGCGAACAGATGCCAGAAGGCTGGATGATTGACCGGCTCGGCAAACCGTTGCTGGATCCGAAGCGCGCGGAAGAAGGCTTTTTGTTGCCGATAGGCGCGCACAAGGGTTACGGCCTGGCTCTGATCGTAGGCCTTCTGGCCGGCACGCTGAACGGAGCTGCAATGGGTCGCGATGTGGTCGATTTTAATCATGATGACGTGACCCCTACCAACACCGGTCAGTCGGTGCTAGTAATTGATCTGGCAGCTTTTGGCGAGCCGGATGTGTTCAAAGCCGCTGTTGACCGACTTGTGCACGACATACGCAACAGTGAGCGCTTGCCCGGCGTTGAACGTATCTGGCTGCCTGGCGAGCAAAGCCATCTCAAGCGGGAAAAATACACTGCCGATGGCATTCCGCTGCCGATCGGGCAGGTAAGCGACCTGACAGCATTGGCGTTTGAACTGGGAATTGCTCCTCTGGTTTAAGCACGTCTTGGCACGGGCGTAAAACGCTTTACGAATTTTTTCAGAACGCTGTGAGTGATAGCCAGACCCTACAAACCGGACCCAGTATTGATGCAGAAATTTATCACCCAACTCGCCGCGGCCCTGGCCATGTTTGCATGCGCAAGCGCCGTGCAATCCCAGTCCGCCTATCCCGCCAAACAGATCAAAATGATCATCCCGCTGGCGGCTGGTAGCGCGGTGGACAACGCGGCGCGAGTACTTGCGCAAAAAATGTCGCAGGGACTTGGCCAGCCGATCGTTATTGAAAATCTCGCCGGATCGTCGGGTTTGATAGGGGCTGACCGGGTAGCCAAAGCCGCGCCCGACGGATACACCATAGGCGGGTTCAATGACAGTGTGCTGACCATGGTGCCGCATATCTATCCGCGTGCCCCCTGGAACGCATTGACCGACTTTGACCCGCTGTCGCTGGTAGCCACCATAGAGTGGGGACTGATTGTTAAAACTGATTCGCCGCACAAGACGGTCGCGGACTTTATCGCGGCAGCCAAAGCTGCACCTGGAAAGATGAGCTATGGTTCCGGCGGCAGCGGTAGCCCACAGCACATTGCCATGGCTCTGTTCAATGCCAGTGCCGGCATCAATTCGCTTCACGTTCCCTACAAAGGTGCAACGCCGGCCGCGGTGGCGGTCGCTTCAGGCGAAGTCGATGCGGCCTTTCAGGGCCTGGGCACGGTGACGTCACTGATCCAGGGCGGAAAGGTGCGCCTGCTTGCAGTGTCCAGTACCAAACGCTTGCCGCAATATCCAACAGTCCCAACCGTTGACGAGTTGGGACTGAAAAACTTTTTCTTCAACTCCTGGTTCGCCATGGTGCTGCCGGCGGGCGTGCCCAAGGAAATATCCGACCGGTTGAATGCTGAAGTGCGCAGCGCGTTAGCCGACCCTGAAACCCGCGACAAAATGATTGCACAGGGCGTTACCTTACGCGGCTCTACTGCTGCAGAGCTTGGCACGGCCACCAAAGAGCAATTTGCCCTTTACCGCAAAGTGATTCAGGACAACGGCATCAAAGCTGAATGACAGGGCGGCAGCCAAGCTTATTCAAATTATCTCAGACTATTTGCCGTACATACGATGATCCATTCAGTAAACCCTGCAACTGGCGAAACACTGGCCTCCTATCCTGTTCATGATGCTGCGGCGATCGAACACACGCTTGCTGCCGCTGCATCCGCCCAATCTGCTTGGCGCAATCAGCTGCCAACCGCAAGAGCGGGCTTGCTGACCTCTCTGGCGCGCGTGTTACGCGAACATAAGGAAGAGTATGCACACCTCATTACCCAGGAGATGGGCAAACCGCTGACAGAGGCGACTGGCGAGATCGAAAAATGTGCAGTCACTTGCGATTACTACGCGCAGCACGGCCCAGCCTTCCTTGAAGACGATGTGATTGCAAGCAACGCCACAGACAGCCGGGTTGTATACGACCCGCTCGGTGTACTGCTGGCGGTGATGCCCTGGAATTACCCGTTCTGGCAAGCCATGAGGGCCGCAGTTCCGGCCCTGCTGGCGGGCAATGGCGTCGTTCTCAAACATGCCGGCAACGTGCCGCAGTGCGCATTAGCACTCGGCTCGCTGTTTGCAAGGGCCGGTGCACCTGAAGGTTTGTTTGGCGTGCTTCTGATCGAGTCAACAGCAGTGCGCGCGATTATTGAAGATCCGCGCATCGCCGCGGTTACTTTCACCGGCTCGACTCCAGTGGGTAGGGCTATCGCCTCACAAGCGGGCAATGCCCTCAAAAAACAGGTGCTTGAATTGGGCGGCTCCGACCCCTTTATCGTGCTTGCCGACGCTGATATTCCGGCCGCGGCCAAAGCGGCGGTAAAGGCCCGTTTCCAGAATACCGGTCAGAGCTGCATTTCGGCCAAACGCTTTATCGTGGAAGACAGCGTAGCCGATGAGTTTGCAGACGCATTGTGCGAACTGACAGCGAAACTGGTCGTAGGCGATCCCATGGTTGCGGGCACCGAAATCGGCCCAATGGCCCGTGCCAACTTGCGGGACGAGTTGCATGCGCAGGTACTGGCTACCGTTGCAGAGGGCGGTGTACTGCGCATCGGCGGACATATGCTGCCACAGACCGGTCATTATTACGCGCCCACGGTGATCGACCACGTCGGTGTGGACATGGTGGCCGCCCGGCAGGAAACGTTTGGACCCGTTGCGGCCATCATCCGCGTGCGCGATGAGACGCAGGCGGTGGAAGTGGCCAACAGCACCGAATTCGGGCTGGGTGCGGCACTATGGATTGGCGACATGGCACGCGCACAGCGTCTGTCGCGTCAGATAGAAGCCGGCGCAGTGTTCGTCAACGGTGTGGTGGCTTCGGACGCGCGGTTGCCGTTCGGCGGTCTCAAGCAGTCGGGCTACGGTCGCGAGCTCGGTCCTCAGGGATTGCGTGAATTCACCAACACCAAGACGGTATGGACCGGCCCTGCCCGCCAGGCCTGACTGAACACGCAACAAAACCATTCATCAACTTCATCAGGAGCCTTTATGACTGACAGCAACCTTCGCCCCGTAGTGCTTAGCCCAGGCGACCTCAAAAGTTACGACCGTGGCGGTGGTGCCCGCACCACGCCACTGGTGTCTCCCGGCATCGGAGCGTCATCCTTTATCAATGGAATTACCGAGTTCGCACCCGGCGTGGCGATCCCCTTTCACAGCCACAACTGCGAAGAAAGCGTCATGTTGCTGGAAGGCCACGCCATGCTGGACATGGATGGCGCGGAAGCGGTAGCACTTAAACCGCAGGACACCACCTGGATACCGCCTAACCTCTCGCATCGTTTTCGCAACCTCTCGGACAGTCAGCCCATGAAGATTTTCTGGACCTATGCGTCGCCACAGGCCACCCGCACTCTGACCGAATCAGGTGAAACCCGACCCGTATCGTCCGAACACAATCGTTAATTGAACAGAGCCGCCATAGAGCGGCCCATTTCCCGTGCAAACAAGCAGCGTAGCGCGGCGGTAAACCTATCCAAACAGGAGACAAGATCATGAGCCAGCATTCCATCTTTTCCCGGCGGGCATTTTGTGTGGCCGTAGCCACACTGTGTACCGCTGCGTTTGCCCAGGAGTATCCCAACAAACCCCTGCGCTTCGTGGTGCCGGCCGCACCCGGCGGTGGAGCGGATTTTCTGGCCCGCATCGTTGGACTCAAATTGACCGATGCGATGGGGCAGGCTGTGATCATCGACAATCGCGCAGGAGCTTCCGGCACCATTGCGGCGGACATGACGGCCAAGGCACCTGCCGATGGATACACCATGCTCATGGGCCAGTCGACCAGCATTGTCATCGCCCCACAGCTGTATCAAAAACTCAACTACGACACGCTCAAGGATCTGCAGCCCGTCACACTGGTGGCAGAAATTCCCAACATTCTGGTAGTCAATCCGAATGTTCCAGCAAACTCGGTCAAAGAATTGATTGCTCTGGCCAAGTCGAGGCCCGACTTCATCAATTTTGGCTCTGCAGGCAATGGCGCTCCCAGCCATCTGGCTGGGGAGATGTTTAAAAGCGGGACCGACACCAAAATGACCCACGTTGCCTACAAAGGGGCCGGCCCGGCTGTCAACGCATTACTCGCTGGTGAGGTGCAGGTTATGTTTGCACCCATCGTTGCAGTGCTTCCGCAAGTCAAGGCCGGCCGGCTGCGCGCATTGGCAGTCACCTCCGCCGCCCGGTCAGGCGCTATCCCTGAACTTCCGACTCTGGGGGAATCCGGCCTGCCTGGTTATGAGATCAGTTCGTGGTTTGGCATCTTCGTGCCAGCGGGGACGCCGGCAACCGTGGTTGATAAGCTTCACCGCGAAACCGCTGCTGCATTGAAGCTGCCAGACGTGGTTGAGCGGTTTGCCAAGGAAGGCGCCGAGCCCGTCGGAAGCAAACCAGCCGACTTCAAGAAATATGTAAGTCTGGAGTACGCCAAATACACCAAGGTGATCAAGGACAACGGCATCAAGGCCGACTAACACCTCCATGCTCCGCTAAGCCCGATGCAGATTTTTGAAAGTATTAGATGAGCCCTATTGAGACGAGCTTGAACCACCGCACCCAGCAACCGATGGCACTCAACATGAAGCTGTTGTCGCATCATGAACTTGAGGGTTTTGGAGGTATGGGAGAAGGCATCGCCATGCAGCTTGCCGACGATGGCCGCCGAATCCTATGGATGGCGCACGAATCAGCCCCCAAGAACTTTACCGGTGTCGATGTCACTGACCCAGCCAATCCGCGGGTGGTTGTGCAGACCGAACTTCCGCACATGAAGGTACGTTCCAATTCACTCGATGTGGTGGGGAACCTCATGGTTGTGGCCAGCCAGACCAAAGAACTGAACATGAAGCCGGCTGGCATCAATATTTACGATATCTCCATACCGGAGCAGCCCCGGCTGATTTCGCATTTTGACTGCTCCGGCCCCTACTCGCGCGGCGTGCACGCGGTCTGGTTCGTGGATGGCAAAACTGTGCATATGGCTTCCGGTGCGCCTGACTTTCAGCCCCACAACCCGAAAGACGACCAGTTCTACAGGATCATCGACATCTCTGACCCTTCCCGGCCCGTTGAGAGCGGACGCTGGTGGTATCCGGGCACGCGGGTTGGCGACAGCGTTCCGCCTCCCACCCGGCTCCCGGCTCAATTCGACACCGGTTTTCGCGCCCACAACACCAATGTATTTCCCGAGCAGCCGGACCGGGCCTATGTCGGTTATATCGATGGCGGCGCGGTAGTGTTGGATATTTCGGACCGGTCGAACATCAAGGTCGCCTCGCAGTGGAATCACTCGCCGCCTTTCAATGGTTTCACACACACGGTGCTGCCGCTGTTCGATCGCGGCCTGTGGGTTGTCAGTGATGAATGTGTGCAGAATGACGGCAAGGACTGGCCCAAACTGGTCTGGATGGTGGATGCACGCTCCGACGCAAATCCTGTGCCCATTTCCACCTTTCCGGCTCCGCCGTATGACGCCTTTGCCAAGCGCGGTGGCCGTTTCGGAGCGCACAACCTGCACGAAAATCTGCCGCTGCCGATATCGTTCCGCTCTGAAACGCTAACCATTGGCACTTTTTTCAATGCCGGTGTCAGGGTCTACGACACCAGCAATCCCTATC
Organism: Polaromonas sp.; assembly: GCA_028291985.1. Taxonomy (GTDB): domain Bacteria; phylum Pseudomonadota; class Gammaproteobacteria; order Burkholderiales; family Burkholderiaceae_C; genus Polaromonas. The sequence goes on from JAQGNE010000079.1 coordinate 8,100, forward strand.
AGGTGGAAGAAGTAGCCTATTTCGTGCCTGGCACGCCGCGCTTGGCACCAGCAGGCGCCATCCAGCTGAACGACGTTTATGTGGACGAGCGCAGGATTGTTTACACAGTCGACCGGTTTGGTGGCGGACTCTACATTCTTGACATGACCCTCTGAGGACGAGACAGGCATAGCATGGCGCGCGACCCACTGGCAGGAAAAATTCCTGTGACCTTGATTACCGGTTTCCTGGGCAGCGGCAAAACCACACTGATCAGCCGTCTGCTCCGGCACCCCGATATGGACAGAGTGGCTGTGGTGATCAACGAGATCGGCGAAATCGGCATCGATAACGATCTGGTGCGGATGTCATCGGAAAACGTCAGCCTGCTCGCCAATGGCTGCCTCTGCTGCTCCGTTCGTACCGACCTTCAGGAAACCCTACGTGAACTGTTTGGCCAAAGGCGGGCTGGCGAGATTCCGGACTTCGACCGGGTCATGATTGAAACCACTGGGCTGGCCGATCCGGCACCCGTCATACAGACCCTAGCCAGCGACACCATGCTGGGCGCTAACTACCGGCTTGATGGCGTGGTGACCCTGGTCGATGCAGTCAATGCGCTCTGGCAGCTTCAAGACTCGCCTGAAGCCGAGCAGCAAATTGCACTTGCCGACAGAATCTTCATCACCAAATGCGACCTAGCAGGCGCAGACGGTACTCAAGCGCTTGAGCAGGCGATAAGCACCATCAATCCCAATGCCGAACTCCGGCAGTGCACGATGGGAGACCTTCACCCGAGCGCGCTGGTCGGTATCGGACTGCAAAACCTGCGCGCTGATGGCAATACCCTGCGTTTTCTGGGTGAGCTTTACCTTGAAAAGCCAGACCAGCAAGCGGGCACCTATCTAGGCGAAAAGATGCCTGCCCGGCATGACCCGGCGGTCAATACCTTGTCGCTGCGATTTGAACAAGCGTTCACCTGGGCGACTTTTTCAGCCACCATGGAACTGGTGATTGCGCTACGCGGCAAGGATTTGCTGAGGGTCAAGGGCATTGTGAACGTCGAGGGCAATCCTGTCGTGGTGCAAGGCGTGGGCCATGTTTTTCACCCGCCACTAACCCTGGAGCGCTGGCCCAGCGAGGACATGCAGACACGTCTGGTGTTCATTACGCGGAACATTGAGGCAAGCAGTCTTAAGGCCGTGTTCAGCGCGGTTAACGCCATTAACTCCTGAGCTATAAGAGACGCAGGTATAGCTAGAGCCAGCGGACTGGCCGTATGCCCGAACTGTAAGGACGGCAACAACTGAGTAGTTGAGCCTTCCAAGGCAAAATGCCCCCATGAACTCCCTAGACGGCATCCGCATCCTCGACCTTTCCCGCGTCCTCGCAGGCCCCTGGTGTACCCAGACTTTGGCCGACCTTGGCGCCGACGTCATCAAGATCGAACGCCCAGGCACCGGCGACGACACACGCACCTGGGGCCCGCCCTTTTTAAAAGACGCTGAGGGCAATGAGACCCATGAGGCGGCTTACTACCTGGGCACCAACCGCAACAAGCGGTCGCTGACCTGCGACATTGCCAAGCCCGAAGGCGCTGCGCTGATTCGTGAGCTGGCGCTCCATTGCGATGTGTTTGTCGAGAACTTCAAGGTGGGCGACATGGCGCGGTATGGGCTGGACTACGCCTCGCTCAAAACACTCAACCCGAAACTTGTGTACTGCTCGGTCACTGGCTTTGGCCAGCACGGGCCGTATGCCGAACGCGCGGGCTACGACTACGCGATTCAGGGTATGGGCGGGCTGATGAGTGTGACGGGTGAGCGTGATGACCTGGGGGGCGGGCCGCAAAAGGTGGGGGTGGCGGTAGCTGACCTGATGACGGGTATGTATGCCACGGTGGCGATCCTTGCAGCACTGCGCCATGCCGAGAAAACCGGTGAAGGCCAGCAGGTGGACATGGCGCTGCTGGACACGCAGGTCGCGATGCTGGCCAACCTGGGCGCCAACTATCTGGTCAGTGGCCAGGTGCCTGCGCGGGCAGGCAATGCGCACCAGAACATCGTGCCGTATCAGGTCTTTGAAGTGGCGCCCAACGCGGATGGCCAGAAGGACTTCATCATCCTCGCGGTGGGCAACGACAGCCAGTACGCCAAGTTTTGCGCGGTGGCAGGCCGCCCTGATCTCGCCAGCGATGTGCAGTACGCCAAGAACCGCGACCGCGTATGCAACCGTGCGGCGCTGGTGCCCCTGCTGGAAATCATCATGAAGACGCGGCGCAAGACAGACTGGCTGGCAGCGCTGGAGGCCGCCAAGGTGCCTTGCGGCGCCATCAACAATTTGGCGGAGGTTTTTGCCGACCCGCAAATCGCCGCGCGCAGCATGGTTACGCAGTGGGAGCACCCCGTCAAAAGTGGCCTGCAGCTGGTCGCCAGCCCAATCAAGCTGAGCGCGACGCCGGTACGTACCGACTTGCCGCCACCGCTGCTGGGCCAGCACACCGATGAGGTGTTACGCACGGTGCTGCAGTACACCGATGCACAACTGTCCGAGCTGAAACGCAGCGAGGTGATCTGATGGCCAATTTTGTTCTGGTGCATGGCGCCTGGCATGGCGGCTGGTGCTGGCAACGGGTGACCGCCGCGCTGCAGCAGCAGGGCCACCGCGTGTTTGCGGTCACGCTGACCGGCCTTGGCGAGCGCGCGCACCTGCTGTCGCCCGCCATCACGCTGGAGACACACATCAACGATGTGCTGGGCGTGATCGAGGCGGAAGAGCTGCACGATGTCGTGCTGGCGGTGCATTCCTATGCCGGCATGATTGGCACCGCCGTCGCCGACCGGCTGGGCGACCCCGCGCTTGCTGCGCCGCATGGTGCGCAGCCCTTGGCGGCGACACGGCAAACGCGAATCAGGCACCTGGTGTATGTTGATGCTGTGGTGCCCAAGCCGGGTGAAAGCTGGAGCAGCACGCAGTCGGCCGCCACGCAGCAGCAACGCCTGTCGGCGGCGCAAGCCTCTGCCGACTTCAGCTTTCCGCCACCCGACCCTGAGGTGTTTGGCCTCAAAGACGCCGACCATGCATGGGTCAAGCGCCGGCAAACGCCGCACCCTGGCAAGACCTACCAGGCGCTGCTGGACTTCGACATGCACCGCCTGGCCGCAATCCCGCGCACCTTTGTCAATTGCACGCAGCCAGCGCTGCCCACGATTGAGCCCAGCCGACTGCGTGTCAGGGATCCGCGGTTCTGGGATGGCGCCTGGCTGCCCAACTCAAACATTATTGAGCTCAAGACGGGCCACGACCCGATGATCAGCGAGCCCGCCGCGCTGGCGAACATTTTGCTGGACTGCGCCGCTTGATCGCTGATCAAAGCTAGGCCTTGATTGCCTGCATAGGCCAGCAATTTGCCAGCTTTGCGACGTCATTTGCTACTTATTTAATAGCTACTTTGCGGCGTATTTGCTGGGCTGGAGGCTTATTTCATTATAAATGCGGCATTCCGGTGCTTCGCGCTAGGCATCGGAGTTCAAGTCTAGCCAGGCCGCCAGTCCACCGCCGGTGCGGTTGACCAGGCGCAACCGGCCATTCATGGCTGTCGCCAGCTGCTGGGCAATCGCGAGGCCTAGTCCGGTACCGCCGGTGTCGCGGTTGCGTGAATGTTCAAGGCGGTAAAAAGGCTTGCAGACAGCCTCCAGTTTGTCCTCGGGAATACCGGCCCCACGGTCAAGCACGCCGATGCTGACTGCACCATCGCGAGCCGTGGCCACGGTAATTTCCGCCTCGCCTGCAAATTTGAGCGCGTTGTCCACCAGGTTGCCGACGATGCGGCGCAGTGCGTGCGGGCGGGTCTGGATCGTCAGGTCTGGCACATCGGTCATGCGCACCGGCTGTCCGGCATCGCGGTAGTCGCAGGCCATGCTGTCGAGCAGCGCATGCAGCCTGAGGCGTACAGGCGCTTCCTGCGCGCTGTGGGCACTGCGTGCATAAGCCATGCCTTCCTGCACCAGGGCTTGCATGGCATCCAGGTCGCCCTGCAGCTTGCCGCGCAAGGCACTGTCGTCCAGCAGGTCGGCACGCAGGCGCATGCGGGTCAGGGGCGTTTGCAGATCGTGCGAGACGGCAGCCAGAATCTGCATGCGTTCTGCCAGATGGGTAGCGATGCGCTGCTGCAGCGCGTTGAGCGCGCGCGCGGCCTGCACCACCTCCTGCGGGCCTTCTTCATGCAACGGGGCCGTGGGCGCGCCGGGCGACAGGGCATCGGCGGCATCGGCCAGCCGCTGCAGGGGCCGCGTGGCAAGCCGTACCGCATACCAGGTGAGCAGCAGCAACAGCGCCAGTTGCAGCGCCAGCACCGCCAGTACCCAGGCCGATACTGGCATCGCGGGCTCGCTCAGCTCCAGCGTCAGCGGTGAGCCATCTGCCAATAGCAGCTGCAGCCGTATCTGCGCTGCAGCGTCTGCTGGGTCGGACGCTTGCACACGGTAACCAGGGCCCAGCGCCTCTTCGATCACGGTACCGAACTGCTGCGCACGCGCCGAGGCGATGCCGGCGGCCGGCTGTTGCGGCCCCAGCAGGAAGCGGTAGTGGCGGCGTTCCAGGCGCGGCAGCCAAGCGGCGCGCTCGCCAGCAGGCACGCGTTCGAGGATGGCAACAGAGCTGGCGACATCACGCGCCAGGTACGAGCCCATCATGCTTCGCGCTGCCATGCCGCGCTCCATGAAGACCAGCCAGAACGACAGGGCATGTGCTGTCACCAGGCCGATCAGAAAGATCCATGCCAGCCGGCCAAAAAGCGATGCGGGCCACAGGCGCCGCAGCACTCGAGCCGTCATGGCAGCAGCTCGCCGGGGGCCACGCTGGCGTTGAAGACATAGCCTTCGTTGCGCACGGTCCTGAGGTAGCGCGCCTCGCGGGCGTCGTCACCCAGACGCTGGCGCAGCCGGCTGACCAGCAGATCGATCGAGCGGTCGAACACATCGGCTTCGCGGCCCTGCGTCAGGCTGAGCAACTGGTCACGCGTGAGCACACGCTGCGGATGCGCCAGAAACACGCGCAGCAGCCGGTACTCGGCCCCACTCAAGGCCACTTGCGCGCCAGTGGCATCCGCCAGGTGGCGTCCGTGCGTGTCCAGCAGCCAGTCGCCAAAGCGCAGGCAGCGCGCCGGCTCGGCGTCCTCACGCAGGTTGGGCGGCAGCATGCGGGTGCGCCGCAGCACCGAGCGAATGCGGGCCAGCAACTCCCGCGCCGCAAACGGTTTGGCCAGGTAGTCGTCCGCGCCCATTTCAAGGCCCAGGATGCGGTCCGCCTCATCGCCGCGCGCTGTCAGCATCAGGATGGGCACGGTTTGCCCGCCGGCGCGCAGGTCGCGGCACAGACTCAAGCCATCGGCACCGGGCAGCATCAGGTCCAGCACGATCAGGTCGGCACGGTGGCTGGCCAGAAAAGCGCGCATCTGCCGCCCATCGGCAACCGCGCTGGCCTGCAGGCCGTTCTTGCGCAAGTACTCCGTCAGCAGCTCGCGGATGTCGGCGTCGTCATCGACGATGAGGATGTGGTCGGCTGCTTCCATGCTGGTTTGTACCCGATCTGGCGGGCCGCACCGCGCCGGTATGTACGCCCAGGTATCAAGGCCGGCGCCAGACAAGTGCGCTTGCAAAAAGGCCGCGCGTGAACACATGCCGGATACACCCTGGCGTTGCAATAGCGGCTTCACCATTCAGGAGTCTGCACATGCAACACCACGACACGTCCGTCTACCAGCTCAGGCTGCTGGCCGCCGGCCTGCTGACCTTCGCGCTGCTTCCAGCCCATGCCGCGCCCCCCGATGCGCCGTCGGGCAACTGGGTAACCGAGTCAGGCAATCTTGAAGTCGCCATCGGGCCGTGCGGCGCTGCCCTGTGCGGCACGGTAGTAAAGGTGCTGGCCAACCGCGCGATGAGTGGACCGGGTGCCGAGATGCCATCAGCCGACACACGGCCCGCTGTGGGCATGACGCTGCTTTCAGGCTTTATGGCTTCTGGCGAAGGCGAATGGACAGGCGAGATCTACAACCGCGGAAACGGCAAGACCTACAGCGCGCTGATGACGCATCCGGCGCCTGACCAGCTGCTGGTGCGCGGTTATGTTGGCCTGCCGATGTTTGGCAAGACGCAGCTCTGGCGACGCGCTTCTACAGCCGGCGAAAGCTCGCAGCCGCAAGGCAGCTTGCCATGATCGACCCGCTGCTGGCCGTGCTGGCCGGAATGCTCACTATCGCCGCGCCTTGCGTGCTGCCCATGCTGCCGGTAGTGCTCGGTGCATCGCTCGGCCAGCGTGACCGCAGCCGCCCGGTGTTCATTGCGCTGGGGTTTGCCGTAGCCTTCTCGGCAGTCGCCTTGCTGTTCACGGCTTTCTCGCAGGTGCTGGGACTGTCGCAAGAGACGCTGCGCCAGGCGGCGATTGTGATGCTGCTGCTGTTTGGCACCCTGATGATCTGGCCGCGCCCTTTTGCCTGGCTCAGCCTGCGCATGAGCGGCCTGCTCAACCGCGTGAACGCGTTGGGTGACGGCGCGGGCAGCGGCAAGCTGGGTGGCCTGGTGCTGGGGCTGACGCTCGGCGCGGTGTTCACGCCCTGCGCCGGCCCGGTACTCGGTGCAATCCTTACGCTGGTGGCAACCACACCTGAACTGGGCAAGGCCGGTGTGCTGCTGGCCTGTTATTCGCTGGGCGCCGCGCTGCCGATGCTGGGCATTGCCTACGGCGGCCAGTACGCATCAACCCATGTTCGTCAGCTGGCCCGTCAGGCGCATCGCCTGCAGCAGGGCTTCGGCGTGCTGGTGATCCTGACCGCGCTGGCGATGCACTTTCAGTACGACAGCGTGGCGGCTGTCTGGCTCTCTGACTTTTACCCTTCCTTTCAAACCGGGCTATGACCATGACCACTTCCCTGATCGTCTCTTCAGCGCTGCAGCGCCGCAACTTTCTGGCATCGATGCTGGCACTGGCTGCTGCGCCGTGCGCGCGCGCTGTTGCATCGCCCAGCCTGCATGACCACGGCACAGCGCCCGAATTTGACGGCATCGAGCAATGGCTGAACTCCGCGCCCCTGAGCATGGCCGGCCTGCGCGGCAAGGTGGTGCTGATCGATTTCTGGACCTATGCCTGCATCAACTGCCTGCGGACCCTGCCGCATGTCAACCGCTGGGCCGACACCTACCGCGCGCAGGGTCTGGTTGTGGTGGGGGTGCACACGCCGGAGTTTGCCTTCGAGCGCTCGACCAGCAACCTGCAGACCGCGATGCGGCGGTTCGGCGTCAAGCACCCGGTTGCGCAGGACAACCGTTATGCGACCTGGAAGGCCTATGCCAACCAGTACTGGCCGGCCAAATACCTGGTTGATGCGCGTGGCCGCATCCGGTACCAGCATTTTGGCGAAGGGCGCTATGACGAGACGGAGGCCGCCATCAGAAACCTGCTGTCATCGGCGGATGTGCGCAAGCCGGTTTGACGAGCATCTGGCAATTGCTCCTCTTTTTATAGCTACAAACCCTCTATTTATAAAGCCTGGAGGCTTGTCTGGCTATATAAAACCTATTTCATCGCGCCGAAGACCTTTTGCAGGATGGCGCTTCCGGTACCTACCGGGTCTTGCCGGATTTTCTTTTCTTCCTCGCCAATGATCAGGTAGAGGCCGTCGAGCGATTTGCCGGTTACATACTGCTGGATATTGGCGTCTTCTTTCTTGACGAGACCCAAGCCGGCAGCGCGACCGGCGAAATCGTTGTACTTGCGGGCCAGGTTGACTTTTTCAGTGGCCTGCATGACCACCGGCAAAAACCGGGTAGTCAGTGGCGTGCGCGTCTTGTCAGCAAAAAATGCGGTGACCGATGTGTCGCCACCGGTGAGGATGCCCTTGGCATCGTTGACGCTCATGCTCCGGACAGCGCCCACCAGCAGGTCTTTTCCCATCGGCACGGCAGCCTCTGCGGCGCGGTTGATGGCGGTCACCAACTCATCGATGCGTTTGCCCTGGCCCAGGTTCTTGAGCAGTTTTGATGCGTCGTCAAGGTAGCCCGGCAAGGGAATGCGAACTTTCGGATTGCCCAGGAATCCATCAGCCTTGCCCAACAGCGCCACCGCGGCAAGGGCGCCCTTTTCCAGCGCGGCTTTCAGACCATTGCTGGCATCCGTGTTGCTGATGCCGGCCAGGTCGGCCGCTGAAACTGCATGGGCCTGATGGTAGGTAGCCAGTATCAATGCGCCCAGTGTGCTGATGGTGGCCTGGTTAAACTGACGACGTTGCATGATGAGTACCTTTCCGATGACATTCAATTCAGTATGCCGTATGGCGGCAGCCCTTGTTCTGACGGCAGCAGGTGCTGCAGGGCTTTACGGATGCAGCGGCGCACAAGCCGCGCCCGAGTCCACATTCGTGCTGCTCGATGGCAGCCGGCAGTCGACCGCTGACATGAAAGGCAAGGTGACACTGGTCAATTTTTGGGCCACCAGCTGCGTGACCTGCGTAGCCGAGATGCCAAAAATCATCTCTACCTATAACCAGTACCAGCCAAGGGGCTACGACACGATTGCTGTGGCGATGAGCTACGACCCGCCAAGCTATGTTGTCAACTACACCGCGTCGCGCAAGCTGCCTTTCAAGGTGGCCATCGACAACACTGGCGCAGTGGCCAAGGCGTGGGGCGACGTGCAGCTAACGCCCACCACATTTCTTGTCAACAAGCGCGGCGAGATTGTGAAGCGCTATGTGGGCGAGCCGGACTTTGCTGCTTTGCACCAGTTGATTGAGCAACTGCTGGCTGAGACCTGAGCCCAACCGCTGTCCGGGCGCCCATAAAAAGGTCGACCCTGTGAAGAGTCGACCTTTTTTGTGTTTACCGATGGCCTGCAAAACTGGCGTCTTAAGCCAAGCAGGGGCCGTGATCCGGCTCTGCCGGGCGCAAGGCGCCTGTCCCCCTCGGGGGAGAGGAAGCTACACGAAGTGAGCTTCAACAGGGGGGTTACTTGTTCCTATAAGCGTCGTGGCACACCTTGCAGGTGTCCGCGCTGGCCGCAAAAGCCGTTTTGATGCTATCCAGGTTGCCGGTCTTGGCAGCAGCTGCCAGCTTGGCAGACTCGGCCACCAGTTTGTCGCTGCCTTCCTTGAACTTGGCCTGCTCGGTCCAGATTTCTGGCTTGGCCCTGGTGTTGCCGCCTTTGTCAGTGCCAGGCCCAAAACCAGCCCACGGCAACTTGGCCATGTCGGCAACGATATCTGCGTTTTCTGATGCCACCTTGGCATCAAAAGGCACGCGGCCGTTGACCATGGCGCCAATACGGCCGAAGTGCTGGCTCATCACGAACAGCGCACTCTGGCGGTACTTGATGGCGTCTTCAGGTTTAGCAAACTGGGCGGATGCGGGAGCGGAAAATGCCACCAGCGTGACTGCTGCGGCGATACAGGCAAAAGCTTTCATGGAATTCCTATTGTTGGGGTTCGCAGACCGGATCTGGTTGTCCAGCGCGCAGGGACCGTGCGGCCAGATGACCCCGAGTTTAGCCAGCCTGTAACGGTCCGTGCAAACTGCTTGCTGCGGGTAAACACTGCCTTGAGGCGATGGGTGGATAAGGCGAATCGAAACCAATGCCTAGGGCATTGGCTGCCACTTGGCAGAGCCTGCTATAACTACACCCCAAAAACCGGATCAACCATGTACAGCAGCAAAAGCCTCACCAAAGTCCGCGTCTGGGACTTGCCCACCCGAATTTTTCATTGGGCGCTGGTCTTGTGTGTGCTGGGTCTGGCCGCATCAGGCCTGATTGGTGGCAGTGCGATGGTCTGGCATTTTCGGCTGGGCTACACCGCACTGGCGCTGCTGCTTTTTCGCATCGTCTGGGGCCTGGTTGGGGGGCGCTGGTCACGCTTCAACGCGTTTGTTTATTCGCCCAGCAGCGTGATTAATTACCTGAGGGGCCGCGGCGCGCCAGAACACTCGGTCGGTCACAGCCCGATTGGCGCGGGCTCGGTATTCGCCATGCTGATTTTTCTGCTGGCGCAAATCGGAACCGGCTTGCTAAGCGATGACGAGATTTCATTCGCAGGGCCACTCACCCGTTTTGTCTCGAATGCCAGCGTGAGCCTGGCCACCAATTACCACGCGAACATCGGCAAGTGGGTGCTGCTGGCTCTGGTGGTTTTACATGTGGCGGCCATTGGCCTCTATTTGTGGCGCAGGCAGAATCTGGTCGGCGCCATGCTGCATGGCGACAAGGAACTGGTGGCAGAGGTGCCAGGGTCACGCGACGATGCTGTTTCGCGAACAGCGGCGCTGCTGGTGTTTTTGGGCTGTGCCGGTGTAGCCGCCTGGGTCGCCAGTCTTTCGGCCCTCTAGGCCTGGCGCACTTGCGAAGGGCATTGCCAGGTCAGCCGCTGTTCACGGGCTAAATTGGCGCAGCTATAGTGGGCGTTCATCCGGCACGCTTGCAAACCGCTACAGCGTTTCTGGACTATCCACGCCATCACCTTGCCTACTCCGACCATCCGGTTCCTGACGCCAGCAACGCATGACGAGCTTGAAGCCTGCCGTGCAATCTTCAGGGAATATGCCGCCGAGCTTGGCATTGACCTGTGTTTTCAAAACTTCGACGCTGAAGTGGCCGGCCTGCCTGGCGACTACGCGGCACCGTATGGCGCCTTGCTGCTGGCAACGGTGGACGATGAAGTGGCCGGCTGCTGCGCCCTGCGCCGGCTGAGCTCGGTGGACTATCCGAATGCCTGCGAAATGAAACGGCTCTATGTGCGCAAAGCGTTTCGCTGTCTCGGCTTGGGCAGGCAGCTGGCGGAATCCATCATGGATGCGGCCCGCATGGCTGGCTACCACCATGTGCTGCTCGACACCTTGAGCGACATGGAATCGGCCCGCGCCTTGTACGAGGACCTGGGGTTTGTCAGCGTGCCGCCTTACTACCACAACCCTATTGCTGGCGCTCACTACTTGAAAGCTGATCTATAGGCAAAACGTGACGCCAGCCCATTATTTAAAAGGGCTAGCAGCTATTTTTATGATAGCGAAACAGTCAGAATACAGGATCCGTCAGGCTGTAGATACAGAGACGGACGATGCGGCGCCACGCCAGCGACGCAGGGCTGAATCGGCAGCCAGCGCCTCTCCGCCAGAAGCAAAAAAGCCGCCAACCCCTGTCAACGGCTTTTCGCAAGCTCACGGTCCTGTGGTTCAGGCGCGCGCCTGGCGCCAGGCTGCCTTACCAATCGGCCTTGCCGCCGTGACGAAGGGCATCATCCTTTGGCCTGGGCCAGCAGCGTGGCTGCGTCGCTGACTTCAAACTTGCCCGGCCCCTCGACATTCAGGCTCGCTACCTTGCCATCTTTGACCAGCATCGAATAGCGGTTGCTGCGCACACCCATACCACGGGCCGTCAGGTCCAGCGTCAGGCCCGCAGCCTTGGCAAACTCCGCGCTGCCATCGGCCAGCATGCGCACCTTGCCGCCGGTCTTCTGCTCTCGCGCCCAGGCGCCCATCACGAATGCATCGTTCACGCTCAGGCACCAGATCTCGTCCACACCTGCAGCCTTGAAATGCTCGACATGTTCAACATACCCCGGAACATGCTTGGCAGAGCAGGTTGGCGTGAACGCACCAGGCAACGCAAACACCGCGATCGTCTTGCCAGCAGAGGCCTTGGCGACGTCCACCGGATTGGGGCCCAGGCTGCAGCCGTTGCCTTCAACTTCCGAAAACTCCATCAGTGTGGTGGATGGCAGGGTGTCGCCGACTTTGATCATGTGATGCTCCAGTTTGCTATGTTGAGAAAAGCCGGTTAAGGCAACAGAAGAGGTCGCATTTTATCGATGCTCGCCCAGTTTGGTTTTGCGAGCGACGTAAACCGCTTTCAGCACCGCCGCAAGTCAGGCCACGACGATGCCGCCAAAAAAAACGGCCCACATCGTGAGCCGTTTTTTGTTGTGCGCTTGGGCCGATGGCTTCAGCAGCAGTCGGGTTTCAGACGATGACCGCTTTTTCGACCAGACGGGTCACAACCCAGTTCTTGGTCTTGGAAATCGGACGGCTTTCGGTGATCTCGATCACGTCGCCTGTCTTGTACTCGCCCTTTTCATCATGGGCGTGGTACTTGCTGGACAAGGACACGATTTTTCCGTACAGCTCATGCTTCACGCGGCGCTCAACCAGAACGGTGACGGTCTTGGCGCGCTTGTCGCTCACCACCTTGCCGATCAAGGTGCGCTTGAGGGATTTTTTAGCTTCCGTCATTATTTGGCTCCTTGTTTAGCAACGGTTTCGGCCAGGATGGTCTTGGCACGGGCAATCGAGCGGCGGGTGGAACGCAGCGTGGACAGGTTGGTCAATTGCTGCGTGGCTTTCTGCATGCGCAGTCCAAAGTGGGCTTTTTGCAGCTCTTTGACTTCGCTCTTCAGGCCGGCAACGTCTTTCTGGCGCAGTTCAGTAGATTTGGTCATTTCATTTACCTTTTACTGGCCAATCATGCGGGCCACGAACGTGGTGCGTAGCGGCAGCTTGGCAGAGGCCAGGCGAAACGCTTCACGGGCCAGCTCTTCGGGAACACCCACGATTTCAAAAACAATCTTGCCGGGCTGAATTTCAGCCACGTAGTACTCAGGATTACCTTTACCGTTACCCATACGCACTTCAGCAGGCTTTTGGGAGATCGGCTTGTCCGGAAAGACCCGGATCCAGATACGGCCACCCCGTTTGACGTGACGTGAAATCGCACGACGTGCGGCTTCAATTTGACGGGCCGTCAGACGGCCACGGTCAGTGCATTTGAGGCCGAAGTCACCGAATGCCACTGAGTTGCCTCGTGTGGCAACGCCAGTGTTACGGCCTTTTTGCTCTTTGCGGTATTTTCTGCGAGCGGGTTGCAGCATTTATATTCTCCGTTAGTAGACCGATTACTCGGTCTTGGCACCGTCAGCTGCTGCAGCTGGCGCGGCTTTGCGGACGCGCTTAACGGTGGATTTCGGGTCAGCCGCGCCTGGTGTGGCTTCGGCTGGCTTGTCGCTGCCATCGGCAGGAGCAGTGTTGGCACCCATGGCGCCACGTGCCGGCGGACGGGCGCCGGTGCGTGGTGCACCACGGTCTGGGCGGTCACCCGGACGAGCGTCACGGCGTGGGCCACGTGGCTTGCGCTCTTCGTCAGAAGGAGCAGCATCCAGCTTGGCGCCCGGTGAATCGCCACGGCCCAGCGTGTCACCCTTGTAGACCCACACCTTGACGCCGATCACACCATAGGTGGTTTTTGCCTCGGAAGTGCCGTAGTCGATGTCAGCGCGCAGGGTGTGAAGTGGCACACGGCCTTCGCGATACCACTCGCAACGAGCGATCTCGATACCGTTCAGACGGCCGGATGACATGATCTTGATGCCCAGGGCACCCAGACGCATGGCGTTTTGCATGGCGCGCTTCATCGCACGGCGGAACATGATGCGTTTCTCAAGCTGCTGGGTGATGCTGTCTGCGATCAGCTTGGCATCGATTTCAGGCTTGCGAACTTCTTCGATGTTCACGGCGACCGGCACACCCAGCTGGCGGCTCAGTTCTTTCTTGAGGTTCTCGATATCCTCGCCTTTTTTACCGATCACGACGCCCGGACGTGCCGAGAAAATCGTGATGCGGGCGTTCTTGGCAGGGCGCTCGATCAGGACGCGCGAAACCGCCGCGTTCTTGAGCTTGGCCTTGAGGTATTCGCGAACCTTGATGTCTTCGGCCAACATGCCGGCGAAGTCGCGGTTGCTGGCGTACCAGCGGCTGGACCAGTTACGGCTGACTGAAAGGCGGAACCCGGTTGGGTTGATTTTTTGTCCCATATCCTGCTGCCCTTAGTTGCCGACCACAACGTACACATGGCACGTGGGCTTGCTGATGCTGTTGCCGCGGCCTTTGGCCCGTGCGGAAAAACGCTTGAGCGTGGCGCCCTGTTCGACGTAAATGGTTTTCACCTTCAGGTCGTCGATGTCGGCACCGTCGTTGTGTTCAGCGTTGGCGATGGCGGACTCAACCACCTTCTTGATGATTCCAGCCGCTTTTTTCTGCGTGAATGTCAGGATGTTCAGCGCCTGATCCACTTTTTTGCCGCGGATCAGGTCAGCGACCAGACGGCCCTTGTCGACCGACAGACGAACGCCCCGGAGGGTTGCACGTGTTTCCATGGTCTTTCCTTATTTCTTCACAACTTTTTTATCAGCTGGATGGCCTTTGAAAGTCCGGGTGAGTGCGAACTCGCCGAGCTTGTGGCCAACCATCTGATCAGTGATGTAGACAGGGACGTGCTGCTTGCCGTTGTGCACGGCGATGGTCAGGCCGATGAACTCGGGCAGGATCATGGAGCGGCGCGACCAGGTCTTGATCGGCTTTTTGTCTTTGTTGGTAACAGCCTTGTCGGCCTTGGCTACCAGATGCAGGTCGACAAAGGGACCTTTTTTGAGTGAACGTGTCATAGCCGAGCCTTACTTCTTGCGACGCGAAACAATCATCACTTGCGTGCGCTTGTTGTTGCGGGTGCGGTAGCCTTTGGTCAGGTTACCCCATGGATCGACAGGATGGCGGCCTTCGCCGGTCTTGCCTTCGCCGCCACCGTGTGGGTGGTCAACCGGGTTCATCACCACACCGCGAACGGTCGGGCGGATACCCATCCAGCGTTTCACACCGGCCTTGCCGAGGCGGCGCAGGCTGTGCTCTTCGTTGGCGACCTCGCCGATGGTGGCGCGGCATTCGATGTGGATCTTGCGAACCTCACCGGAGCGCATGCGCACCTGGGCGTATGTACCTTCGCGGGCCAGCAGCGTCGCAGAGGTGCCGGCGGACCGGGCTATTTGCGCGCCTTTGCCGATTTGCATCTCGATGCAGTGGATGGTCGAGCCAACCGGAATGTTGCGGATGGG
>JAQGNE010000008.1 GCA_028291985.1 Polaromonas sp.
CGCGTCCGATGCGAAGCGAGCCTCCCCGCTCCCGAGCCCGCCTGCCCCGTCCTGGCTGGGCCTGCGCAAGGGGCGCAAACCCGGATCAGGGCTGCAGTTGTCCGAGCCGCCGGCGAGTTCTGCAGACACCCGGTTTTCGACCCTTTCGCAGGTCGCCCGTAGGGCCCCGGACTGCGGGTCGCCTTTTCTTGGTTTACTGTCTTTTGGCGAAGCAAAGAAAAGGGACTTGCCGCCGGGCAACCCCCGGCCACCCACTTCAAAGAAACGCACGAAACGACAAATCACCACCAGCGTCAAAAAGCCCACCCAAAACAGCACCAACCGAGACGCTATTCTTTCAATAGCTAAGACCCAATGCAAATACTGGGCTACAGCACCAAAAGGCTTAAAAACCCTCATACCCCACCCCGAAACCGCCGCCCCAACCGATCAAACCCCAGATAAATCACCGGCGTCGTAAACAGCGTCAACACCTGGCTAAGAATCAACCCGCCAAAAATCGCCAAGCCTAGCGGCCGCCGCAGCTCAGCCCCCTCCCCGAACCCCAGCATCAGCGGTACCGCAGCGAACAGCGCGGCCAGCGTCGTCATCAGGATGGGCCGAAACCGCAGCAGCGCGGCCTGGTGGATGGCTTCCTGTGCAGACTTCCCCTCGTTGCGCTCCGCATCGATGGCGAAGTCGATCATCATGATCGCGTTTTTCTTGACGATGCCGATGAGCAAAATGATGCCGATGATGCCGATCACGCCCAGATCAGACCCGCTGATCATCAGGGCCAGCAAGGCGCCGACACCGGCTGATGGCAGGGTCGACAAGATCGTCAGCGGATGGATGTAGCTTTCATACAGCACGCCCAGCACGATGTACACGCAAACCACCGCCGCCAGAATCAGCCACAGCTGGCTGGTCAGCGAAGACTGGTAAGCGCCCGCTGCGCCCAAAAAGCTCAAGGTCACGCTGGCTGGCAGACCGATTTCGCTGGCGGCCTTTCGGATCTCGTCGACCGCCTTGCCGAGCGAGACGCCTGGCGCGGTGTCGAAGCCCAGCGTGGTGGCCGGAAACTGCGCCACATGGGTAATTTGCAGTGGCGCAGGTTGCTCACGGATGGTGGCGATGCTGGACAGCGGCGTGGTGCCTCCCGAGCCGGTCTTGAGCTGCAGGTCGCCCAGCGAAGCCGGCGTGGTCAGCTGGTCAGGCATGGCCTCCAGAATCACACGGTACTGATTCGTCTCAGTAAAGATGGTGGAAACAATGCGCTGGCCAAAAGCACTGTAAAGCGCATCGTCAATGGCCGAGGTGGCGATGCCCAGCCGCGAGGCCGTGTCGCGGTCGACATTGATATAGGCCGATGGCCCGCTCGAGCCGGCGTCGGATGCCACATTTCGCAAAGCCGGTATCTCACGCATGCGCTCGCTCAGACGGGTGGCGGCCTGCACCACCGCCGCGTTGCTGGCGCCTTCAAGTGACAGCCGAAACTGCGTCGGGCCGGTTTCGGCGTCAATCGTCAGGTCTTGGGTAGGCTGCAAGTAAGCGGTAACCCCGGCGATTTTCGCAACGGCAGCCTTCAGGCGGTCCATCGTCTCCTGCTGGCTGCCGACGCGTTCGGACTTCAGGTTGATCAGCATCCGGCCGATGTGCAGCATGGTGTTGTTGGCTGCATCCACGCCGATGAAGGAGCTCAATGACTCGACATCGGGGTCATCCAGAATTCCCCTTGCCGCAGCCTGCTGCAGCTCGGCCATACGGGCGTATGACACCGACTGAGCAGTCTCAATGCGGGCCTGCAACTGGCCGGTGTCCTGCGTCGGAAACAGCCCTTTGGGAATCCAGATGTAGAGCAGCACCGTCAGCACCATGGTGGCCAGCGCCACCAGCAGCGTCAGGCCCTGGCGCTCGAACACCCAGACCAGCGACCTGTCGTAGCGCACGATGACGCGGTCCAAAAACCGCTGGATGCTGACGCCGACGCGGCCGCCTTCTGTCTCGCCGTGCGGTAGTTTCTTTAGCCATCGGGCAGCCATCATCGGCACCAGCGTGAGCGACACCACCGCAGAAATGAGGATGGTGATTGACAGCGTGACGGCAAATTCGCGAAACAGCCGCCCCACCACATCGCCCATGAAAAGCAGCGGAATAAGCACCGCGATCAGCGACACCGTCAGCGAGATGATGGTGAAGCCGATTTGCGCCGCGCCTTTCAGCGCTGCGGCCAGAGGCTCCTCACCCTCTTCGATGTAACGCGAGATGTTCTCGATCATCACGATGGCGTCATCCACCACGAAACCGGTGGCAATCGTCAGCGCCATCAGACTCAGGTTGTTCAGGCTGTAGCCGAGCAAATACATCGCGCCGCAAGTTCCGATCAGTGAAATCGGTACCGCCAGGCTGGCGATGACGGTGGCCCGCAGGCTGTGCAGGAACGCAAAAATTACCAGTACCACCAGCAGAACCGCAAATAGCAGTTCAATCTCAACATGCAGCACCGATGCCCGTATGCCGGTGGTGCGGTCGCTCAATACGTCGACCTGCATGGCTACGGGCAACCCTGCCTGCAGCTCGGGCAGGCGCTGCTTGATGGCGTCCACCGTGGCTATCACATTGGCACCGGGCTGGCGCTGTACGTTCAGGATGATGGCGGGTACCAACTGCCGCCGGTCCGCCCCAAGGCAGTTGTCCCCCTCAGGGGGAGGCAGCGACGCTGTCACGGGGGGACAAGCACGTCCGGACCAGGCACCCAGCCTGATGTTTTCAGCACCGTCCACCACCTGCGCCACGTCCGAGATACGCACCGCCGCACCATTGCGAAACGCAATGATCAGGTTTTTGTAGTCGGCAGCAGCCAGCAGCTGGTCATTTGAATTGATGGTGTACGCGCGGGTCGGGCCGTCGATGCTGCCCTTGGCGCCATTGGCATTGGCGGCAGAAATGGCAGTGCGCAGCGAATCCAGCGCCAGCCCATACGACGACAAGGCACGCGTGTCGGCCTGGATGCGCACCGCGGGCCGCTGCCCGCCACTGATCGATACCAACCCGACGCCGTTGACCTGGCTGATCTTCAGCGCCAGCCGCGTGTTGACGATGTTCTGCACTTCCGTCAAGGGCATGGTGTCGGAGGTGATGGCAATGCTCAAGACCGGCGCATCTGCGGGGTTGACCTTGGCATACACCGGAGGCGCAGGCAAATCCGCCGGCAACAGGGAACCGCCGGCGTTAATGGCGGCCTGTACTTCCTGCTCGGCCACATCCAGCGTCAAGCCCAGTCCAAACTGCAGGGTGATGATGGACACGCCGGCGGCGCTGGTCGAGCTCATGCGGGTAAGGCCGGCCATCTGCCCAAACTGGCGCTCCAGCGGTGCCGTCACCGTTTGCGCCATCACATCGGGACTGGCCCCCGGGTAAAGCGTCTGCACCTGGATCGTCGGGTAGTCGACCTGCGGCAGTGCCGACAGCGGCAGCAGCCTGAACCCCATCAGGCCTGCCAACACAATGGCCAGCATCAGCAGCGATGTCGCCACTGGCCGCAAGATGAAAGGCGCAGAAGGGCTCATGGCAGCGCTCATGAACCCTCTGCTGCAGAAGCGCGCCGAGGTTGCCGTGGGCTGGACGCGTCTGGTGCCGGGCTGCCAGCGGCGCCTGGCTCACCGCCTGCCGCTGGCGCGGATGGCGCGCTGGTAGTTGCTGCACGCGGAGCCATACCGCCTTCTGGCCGCTGGCGTTTGCCCCCAGCGCCATCGCCGCCTCCGCGCGGCCCTGCTCCGCTGGCGCTGCCGGCACCGCGCGGAGCCTCACCCGCCAGCACTACCGGCGAGCCGTCCTTCAGGCGGTCTGCACCTTCGGTGATTACCCGCTCACCCGCCTGCAGGCCAGAAGCAATCATGACCTTGTCGACAGCTGCCTGGCCTCGCTGAACCGGCCTGGCCGACACCGTACGGTCAGCGTTGAGCACATACACATAGTCGCCCGCATTGCCCTTGCGCACCGCCGTCACCGGCACCACGACCGCGTTTTCAATCGTCCGCACCAGCACCTGCACGTTGACAAACTGGCTCGGAAACAGCGTCAGCTTGCTGTTGGCGAAACGCGCCTTGGCCTTGACCGTGCCCGTGGTGATGTCAATTTGGTTGTCCAGCGATGCAAAGACGCCGGTGTCCAGCACGTTGCTGCGGGTGCGGTCCAGCGCAGTCACGGTAATCGGCGTGGCAGCCGTGCTGGCATTTCCTGGCGTCCGGGCGGTTCGCTGCTGCAGCTCGCTGACCTGGTCCTGCGGCACGGCAAAAACCACATCAATTGGCGCCAGCTGGGTGATGACCGCCACGCCATTGGTGTCGCTGCTGCTGACCACATTGCCGACGTCAACCGTGCGCAGGCCGACCCGCCCGCTGACCGGTGCCACTACCCGCGTGTAACCCAGGTTGAGCCGCGCCGCGCCTTCATTGGCCTTGTTGATGGCGATGGTGCCTTCGAGCTGCTTGACCAGCGCGGCCTGCGAGTCGACTTCCTGCCGGGCAATCGAGTCCTGCGCCAGGAGTGTCCTGAAGCGCTCCAGCGTTACCCGGGCGCTGTTCAGCTGGGCCTCGTCGCGCTGGCGCTGGCCTGATGCCTGCATCAGCGCCATCTCGAACTGCCGCGGGTCTATGGTGGCCAGCAGGTCGCCCTTCTTGACCATCTGGCCTTCGGTGAACAGAATTTTTTCAAGCACGCCCGACACCTGCGGACGCACCCTGACAGTCGCCTGCGGTGTCACGGTGCCCAGCGCGTCCAGAATGACGGGAATGCTGGCGCGCTCGGCAGCAGCCACACCTACCGTGCTGGGTATGGCACGCCGGGAGCCCTGCCCGCCAGCCGCTGGGGGCCCTGCACCACCGGAGCCGCCAGGCGGCGCTGCAGGCCGGGTCAGGTACCAGGCCAGACCGCACAGGGCAGCAATGACCAGCACGGCCATCAGGCTGCCAAGCACGGTGGCTCGGTGGCTCAGTCGCCGGGTATTTGGAATGCCGCCAGGTTCAACACGATGGGGATGGGCGCTTGCCGACAGCTCAGGACTGGCGCGACTTGCGTCTTCTTGCGGGTTCATCGATGGTCCTTGTGGAGCGTTGATGCCAGCCCACATGACGCATAAGCTGGCTTCGGGTACAGCACATGATGCTAGCCAGGGAAGGATGCCCCTTGAAAATGATTATCTCTGCAAGGTTGTTGGGCCTGGCAACCGCCCGGAAACGCGCCGGTAAAGGTTCCGTAAAGACGGGCGTCGCCCGGCGCGCAGGCGTTCCCGCCTCAGGTCAAGGTTGTTCCGCTATTTTATTCATAGCTACCACCCCTTATAAAAACTGGTCTTGAGGCAACTTTTACTTGAATATCGAGACCAGAACCGGTCAGGCGCTCGCGCAGCGACACCGGGTCGCGAACCATCACTTCAGCGGAATCTTCAATGCCCGGTCAACGGGTACGGTGGACACGCTGTTCTGCGGCGAACCTTCAATCAGGCGGTCCGAGTAGGCGAGGTAAACCAGCGTGTTGCGCGACTTGTCCACCATGCGCACGATACGCAGCTTCTTGAACACCAGGGAAATCCGTTCATTGAACACTTCCTCCTGCGGCGGCAGCGGTGTTGAAAACGATACCGGCCCCACCTGGCGGCAGGCAATCGAGGCTTCAGCCTTGTCTTCAGCCAGGCCAACCGCGCCCTTGATACCGCCGGTCTTGGCACGCGATACATAGCAGGTCACCCCGGCCACCTTCGGGTCATCGTAGGCGTCCACCACGATCTTGTGGTCTGGCCCGATGAATTTGAAAACCGTATCAACCTCACCGATCTGCTCGCCGTGCAGCGACGGGCTGCAAGCCACCAGCCCTGCTAGCAGGACCGGCATAAAGAAGTTGCGTCCGGCGGGCTTCAGCAAGCGAGGCAGCGTGTGTGTCATCAAGGTTTCTCCTGTCGTCAATATCGGGCTAGGCATGGCCTAGGGTAAGCCCAAAACGCTACAGGTTTGCTGCGTCCCGCAGCGCATCGAACAGGCGGCGAGCCGGCTGCTGTTCAGGCAGCACATGAACCACGCCATGAACCCCGCCCAGCGCCGGGCGAACCACCTCTTCGTAAAACCGCACCGGCATCACGATGCAACCCAGCGACAGCCGTTTGTCTGTGATGCCGCCAGAGGCGAGTGCCAGCGCCCGCCAGGCATGACCAGCATCGGCGCGCAAGCGATGTACGGCGACTTTGGCCTCGTAGTCGACCCAGACGATGTGCTCGCCCTGCAGGTTGCGACCCGGCTCAAAGGCGAACCGGCCTGACGGTGTGGTCTGCTCATGCGGCGCAAGCTTATTCAGCTGACCGGTGGCAATATCTGCAACCGACGCGTCTGCGCTGCCTCGGCCCAGCAGCACGGCGCTGCTGCCGCGCAACCGGCCATCGGACTCGAACACAAGAATGCTTGCAGCCCGTTTGTCAACAATGGCGAACGGCTTGCGCTGGTGATCGGCATGCTGCAAAACCCATTCAAGCGCAAACTGGGTATCCGCGGACGTAGCCGCGTGCGGCTTGCCGCTACCGGCAGCGTCCATGGTGGCAAATGCGTGATGTGGCGCAGGAGGCATTTCTGCCCAGACAGCGCTCCCTGCGCAGACCGCCAGCAAAGCGCCGAGAAAGGAGGCTGACCCCTGTGCGCAGCAGGCGCAAATGGGCCCGTGCAAGCCGAAACGGCTGCGCTGCAAAACTGATTTTTCAAACGGAACAGGGTGTGAAGGTATCGGCCAGACAATCTTGCTTCTGGTAAAGCAGATGACCGAATGCCGAATAGCCGACGCTTATGGTTGAACGGACGCCGCGCCGATGTTATCCAGGCTCATCCATGAGCACAAGCTGCCAGAACGATGCCCAGCGCCTGGCGGTCACCAAAACGCAATTTTATTCATAGCGTAAACCTCATATCTGGCGATAGCCTGTTGCTCATCACGAATGACGAGCAAGCCGGATTGCCCACCCGAAAAACCGCCGTGGCGGTAAAAATCACGGGATGTGATGAACTGATGTTGTGCCAAGGCCGGCATGCCAAGTGCGCCCGCACCTGTCAGCGAACCTGTGTATCAACGCATTAACGGACCGGCTTAGGGTCGGCTGCTGTGGCTGCAAGAGATGCGCCTTGTACCGGTTCATGTTTACGAAGCGGATCGTAGGCGCGTGGAAAAACCTCGGCAAGGGCCTTGACCTCCGGCAACACATAGACAACGCCATAGCGTTGATGAAATGCAGGGCTCAGCACCTCTTCGAAAAACCAGACAGGTATGTTGACGCAGCCATATGAAATGCGGTTGTCGTCGATGGTCGGCGAAGCCAGTCTTTCCAGCCTCCTCTCTTGGGGGTCGACCACCCTGACGCGATGCATGGAGACGGCCGCTTCATAGTCAACCCAGACGACGTTTTCGCCAGAGACATTGCGCCCCGGCTCTCCAACAAACCGGCCTGCCGGTGTTGTGCGCTCCTGTGGCAGTATGTCGGCAATGGCACGTTTGCCGATACCGGTAACCGAATCATCACCCGGTGCCACACCGAGCAACACCGGCGTCGCACCCAACAGCCGGGCGTGACCGTCGAATACAAACACCTGCGTATTCTTCTTGTCGATGATGACGAAATTCATGCCCCGGTTGTCACCTGAATCGGCCACCCAGTCGGCCACTGCACGGGCATCATTTGACGCAGATTCGCCAGCAAAATCCGCAACCCGCGGTAGCGCCGGCACTGTTGACTGCCGGATAGCGTCGCCCCGGTTCACCGACGCAGGAGGCAGCGCCAGCACCAGGACGGCCCACGCTATCAGGGTGCCCAGCTTCAACCCGTCAGCAATATCTGGCGAAAGAGACCAATGTGGGCGCATGTCGATTGTGTAAAAGTGCCCGGGGCGATCGCGTCACTCACAGCGCGCCGGCCGGGAAACGGTTTGCAAGACGCCAATAACAAACCCCTGCCAGACTACGCAAATGCAGTGGTCTGTCAGGGGTCTATGGTGAACGCAGATCGTTCGACCCAGCGCGCCAAAGGCGCGCGGTCCCTTCATGCGTCAACGTTACCAGCGCCGGGCGGGACGTCAGTTACGGTCAGCCTGGGCTGGCCGCTCCGTCACGCCGGTGGCATCAGGCGTGGCGCCTCCGGTCGTCGCGCCCATGGAACCGGTGCCGCCCGTCGATCCAGGCGTTCCGGCACCGGTGGCGCCCATGCTTCCCGTGGAGCCAGCGGTTCCTGTGGTGCTACCGGTTCCGGCAGCGCCCTGGTTCTGCATGGCTGGTGTGGAGGAATCTGCAGGCATGGCTGTGCTGTTGCCGCCTGTTGAAGAGGTACCGCTCGTCTGGGCATAGGCAAGAGAAATGCCGCCCACCAGGGCTGCAGAAACCAGTGCGGTCGTCAAGGTTTTTGAAGCTTTCATTGAAGTCTCCTTTAAGCCACCTGAGGTGGCGAGGTTGAAAATCCAGCGGGCATCACGTGCCTGCTGGAGTCAATCTACGCGCCAGTCATCAGAGACGAGTCGTCCTTGCACCAAGCGATTTGTAGGACAAGCATGGTCACAAAATGCTATTGCTGCGTTGACTCTGAGCACGGTTGATCACGAATGGAAGTTGCCATTTGATGGCGAGACTCGTTGCGTCGGACGAAAAAAAAGACCCTTGGCAAGGGTCTTTCTTGGTCGGGCAAATCAGCGGGGCCCGCGAGGTCCTGCGCCGGCTCCTGGCCCTGGGCCGCGTCCTGCAATATGACGAAAGGTGATTCGACCTTTGCTCAGGTCATAAGGAGACAACTCCAGCGACACCTGGTCGCCAGCGAGTATCCGGATGTGGTTCTTGCGCATCTTGCCCGAGGTATAAGCCACCAACTTGTGGCCGTTGTCCAGCGTGACCCGAAAGCGTGAATCCGGCAAGACCTCGTCTACCAGACCATGCATTTCGATCAGTTCTTCTTTAGCCATGTCGGATGTTCCTTGAATTCGTGAAGGTGAAAATAATGTTGTTGTCAGTCAGCGCAATTGTGAGTCCATTGCAACCCAAAAGCTGGCAATCAGGCACAGACTGGCGCGGTGCGTTCGTGAATCCAGCCCAATGCGTGTTCTGTTGCATATTGCACCGCGGAAGCGGCACTGTCGAACAGGCCGGTAAAGCGCAGCACACGGTCATGGGTTGCGCTGCCACTGCCAGAACGGATGGACACCGAAGCAGCAAAACCGCCGGCTTCCTGTGCTTTTGCCAGGGGCGACACCAGGTATCGTCCCACTGCCAATTTATCGTGATGAAATGTCATAAGTCTCTTTGCCAAGCCCCTCAAAGGGCTGCGGCCTATTTATCGGTAACTAAAAAATAG
The DNA here is from genome assembly GCA_028291985.1 of Polaromonas sp. Lineage (GTDB taxonomy): Bacteria > Pseudomonadota > Gammaproteobacteria > Burkholderiales > Burkholderiaceae_C > Polaromonas. Next base: position 9,347 of record JAQGNE010000008.1, read on the forward strand.
CCTGGAAAACCCAGGATCAACGTTTATTCGGTAACGGGATTTGCTTCTGCCGGCAAAGCCCTGTGGGGGCCAAGCGGATTGAGCCTTGGTGTGGGCACCGTTTGCAGGGTGCTCGCCGGTGAATAACACCTTGACAACAGTGGATGAGGTTTCAGCGCTGTGTCGGCACTGAAGGCACTGTGTTCATTCGTGAATCGGGCTCTGAGAAGCGCCGCATTTGGCAACGACGCCCGTGAATGGAAGGCATCGTTATAAAACGCAATTGCGTCAGTCGAATCAGATATTGTAGCTGGCCGACGCAAGGTGCGCACGGGAACCGTCGGCGGCCCACGCGTTGACCGCTTCCTACCCTTCAAAATGCGGGTGCAACTGGCGGATTCGCGTCATCGCCATGCCGGCGGCCGCGGTGCGGGTTTCGACCCCGAGCTTTACATACACCCGCTCCAGGTGCTTTTTCACGGTTGCAGGGCTGGCGCCCAGGATCTCGGCAATATCACGGTTCGTCTTGCCCTTGACCAGCCAGTACAGCACCTCGGCTTCGCGTCCGGTCAGCTTGAAGCTCAGGCTCATAGCTTGCATGATGGCGTCGTCGGAAACCTCTCGCATGACGATCAGCCAGTCACCAAACCCGGTTTCATCGGCAGTCTCGTCCACACCGTCGCCAGTTCGCTGGTGCAGTCTGAGAGTAAGGCGACGCGGACCCAGCTCAGCCGACAAGCGTGTCGGCTCCCCTGAGCGGCAAGCTTGCACAACCTGACTGCGCAGCCAATCGAGCACCGGCGCTGGCGTCTGGGGCGCACTGGTCCCGTAGTAGCGCAGCAGCAGCTCACGGGCCAGCGGCGTTTGCCAGATGAGTTTGCCGTCGCCCCGGGCGCCCTCGCCTTGCAAGCGCACTGTCATGCTGGCATAGCCAAAGGCGTCCAGTGCGTTGCGTGCCTGCCCCGCCTGGCGCGCCTCCTGCCGCGCTCGCCGTGCACCCTGCAGATGCACACCCATGCGCGCCATCACCTCCTTGGGTTTGATAGGCTGGGTGATGTAGTCGACACCGCCAGCCTCAAGAGCTGCCACCAGATGCTCGGTTTCAGTCAGCCCGGTCATGAAGATGATTGGAATATGCGCTGTCTGCGTCCGAGCCTTCAGCTGGCGAGCAACTTCAAAGCCGTCCATGCCGGGCATCATGGCGTCCAGCAACACAATGTCTGGCAAGGCCTGCAACGCCCGCTGCAACGCAGCTTCTCCGCTGGTGGCCACCAGCACCGTATAGCCTGATTCGTCCAGCGCATCATGCAGGACCGACAGGTTGTCGGGAACATCATCAACAATCAGCACCACATCACTGTTGGCCCGGTCCAGCGCCTGATCAAGGCCAACTTGATCGACCCTGGCAACCGACAAGCCGTTGACGTTCGATGCAGCTTGTGTGCTCACCGTGAGCCTTCTGCTGCCTTTAGCCGGGAACTCATGGCCTCAAACTGATAGGCCCGGGCAAGCGTCCGCATCTCGTTGACAAAGCCCTCGGCCCGGGGCTGCAGCTTCTCGATTTCAGCAAGCTTGTTCATGATGCCCCGGTAGAAACCCAGGTTCACCAGTTCGAGCAGTCCATGCAGCTGCAGCGCATCGGGCTGCACCAGCCCTGGCGGTGCAGCCAGAGGAGGCGTCGGCGGAACCTGATCATAAATCCAGGTCAGGCAAAGCCGCTTTTCCAGCCATTCAAGCAACTCGGTATGGCGGACCGGCTTCAGGATGAAATCTTCAGCGCGGACACCCACATCATTGTCCAGTCCGCGGTCAAATGCATTGGCCGAAACGATCGCGACCTGAATGCCCTCTGCGCCCTGACGCCGAATGCGCCTGAGGGTTTCCCAGCCGTCTATGCCGGGCATCGCCAGGTCCATGAAAAGTACGTCTGGCCGAAGCCCGGCCGCCATCAGATCGAGGCAGTCGTGCCCACTGGCTGCGGTACGGACCTCAAACCCCAGTGGTTGCAACAGCTGCACCAGAAGGTCACGGTCTGGCTCTTCGTTGTCGACCACCCATAATTTTCGGCGCTCCCCGAGATAGCCCCGTGGCCGCCTCGAGACTGCCTTTTGCATGCCTTTTGCACGGTCGTCAGCGCCATGCACCTCAGGCAGAAAAAGCCTCACCTTGAAGATGGAGCCGTGTCCCGGGCTACTGACAACCGTCATCTCGCCACCCATCAGGTCGGTCAGCATCTTGGCGATGGTCAGACCAAGGCCTGCGCCGGGCGTCGCCATAGCGCTTTGCCCAACGGTTGCTCCGCGTGCAAAGGGCTCGAATATCTGCGCCAGTTCCGGAGCGCCCATGCCAGGCCCGGTATCTTCAATGTCCAGATGGGCCATTTCCCGCGCATGGCGCAACCTGAAGGTCACCTCCCCACTGCTGGTGAACTTGATGGCGTTACCAAGCAAGTTGATCAATATCTGGCGCAGCCTTTTTTCATCGGCGCGCACCACCTCGGGCAGGTGGCCGCTGACATCGAACACAAACCCCAGCCCCTTGGCCTTTGCTTGCAACTCGAACATGCCAGCCATCTCATGCATGCAGTCGGCAAATTGCATCGGCTTGCGGTTAAGCGTCAGTTTGCCGGCCTCGATGCGTGCGATATCCAGCGTGCCTTCAATCAGTGACAACAGATGCTCGCCACCGCGTTTGATGACGGTGACAGCCTGTTTGCGGTGCGCTGGTATTGAGCTGTCTTCACCCATCAGTTGCGCATAACCCAGAATGCTGTTGAGCGGCGTGCGCAACTCATGGCTGATGGCGCTGATGTACCGGCTTTTGGCCTGATTGGCCTGCTCTGCCGCCTGCTTGGCATGCTGCAGCGCCATGTCTGTCAGCCGGTGAGAGTCGATTTCACGGCGCAATGCCTCCGTCTGCTCATGCAGCAGATGGGTTTGCCGGTTCGATTCTTCCTGCGCCACCTGGCGGCTTTTATGGGCCAGCACAAGCCACCAGGCAACCAGCCCTGCAATCACCAGCAAGGCCATGTACGCCTTGACAAAGCCCGAGCGCAGGGCCGTATCCGGTAGGGCATGCAGCCGAAGCCTTGCCAGCGCTGACATTTCCTGGTGGTAAAGCAGGCCAAAGACGCTGCCCAGCAAAGGCACGATGACCAGCATCAGCAACAGGAAGTGACCCAGCCCGGTATCCAGATACGGCCAGGTCCGGCGCGGTAGCAGCCAGCGCAAGGCGGCAGACCACTGCGCCGAAAGACTGGCCTGCGGTTTGCACATGTCGCCGCACCGCGCATCGAGCGTGCAGCACAGCGAGCAGATCGCGCCCTGATAGGCCGGGCAATGCGCCATGTCGGGTGCCTCGTAGTTGCGCTCGCAAATCACGCAGCGCTGGGTTACGTAGCGTGCGCAAGAACCGAGCAGGGGCTCGTCACGCCGGGCAATGTAATAGCGGCCGCGCGTCGCCCAGGCGATCAGGGGTGATGCCACAAACGCGCAGCCCATCGCCAGGACGGCGGAAAACGCCTGGGCGGTTAGACCTAAAAAACCCAGATGAGCGGCTACGGAGATAACCGACGCAAGGCCCATCGCGCCAACGCCCACGGGGTTGATCGCGTAAAGGTGAGCGCGCTTGAATTCGATACCAGCCGGCGACAAACCCAGCGGCTTGTTGATGACAAGATCGGCCACGACGGCCATGACCCATGCGATGGCAATGTTCGAATACAGCCCGAGAACATCGCCCAGCGCCTGAAAGACATTCATTTCCATGAGCATGAAGGCAATCAGCGTGTTGAACACCACCCAAACCACCCGCCCCGGATGGCTGTGCGTGAGGCGTGAGAAAAAATTGGACCAGGCCAGCGACCCGGCATACGCGTTGGTCACATTGATCTTGAGCTGGGATACCACCACGAAAAGCGCAGTGGCTGCAACCGCCATCTGGTAATCGGGAAACACATATTCGTAAGCCGCCAGGTACATCTGGTTCGGGTCTATCGCGCGTTCGGGCGGTACCATGTTTGAAATAGCCAGGTGAGCCAGCAGGGCGCCGCCCAGCATCTTGGCCACGCCCAATACCACCCAGCCCGGACCTCCGGTCAGAACGGCCGCCCACCAGCGCCATCGGTTGGCCGTTGTCTGCACCGGCATGAAGCGCAAATAGTCTGCCTGCTCCCCCATCTGCGTGATCAGTGCGATACCGACCGTTAAAGCAGCACCAAACAAGTGCATATTGAAGCCGCTACCAGCGCCCTCTTGTCCACCATAGTGCATGACCGCGGACAATGCATCCGGGTTGCGAACCAGCACAAATACGAAGGGCACCACCAGCATCAGCAACCACAAGGGCTGCGTCCATACCTGCAAGCGGCTGATGGTCGACACGCCGTATGTCACCAGCGGTATGACAGCCAGCGCGCATATCAGGTAGCCCCAACTTGGCGGAATGCCAAGGGCGAGTTCCAGTGCGTAAGCCATTACAGCGGCTTCCAGCGCAAAGAAGATAAAGGTGAACGACGCGTAGATTAGCGAGGTGAGCGTTGAGCCGATGTATCCGAACCCTGCGCCCCGGGTCAGCAGATCCATGTCAACGCCGTAGCGCGCAGCGTAGGTGCTGATCGGCAGGCCTGCCAGAAAAATGATCACGCCAGTGGCCACAATGGCCCAGAACGCATTGGTGAAACCGTATTTGACGAGCAGCGTGGCGCCCACTGCTTCCAGTACCAGAAAGGATGCGGCACCAAACGCCGTGTTGGCCACCCGCCATTCAGACCATTTGCGAAAGCGCTGCGGGGTAAAGCGCAGCGCGTAGTCTTCCATGGTTTCGCTGCCCACCCAGCTGTTGTAGTCCCTCCGGATCTTGATGATGCGCTGGGGCGGCGCATCTGGTACGGAGTGTTCGACAGATGATGAAGAAGTGGCCACCTGCCAGCGCAGCAGTTTCTGTGCCATCAAACTGCAGCCGCTTCACAGCTCCGGTTCGTGGTTGCTACCGACATTCCGGGCTAAGGGCAAAAGCCGCCGAAGGGCGAATCAGGCAATTTCGGATGCCGTGGTCATTACTTTTCGAAAGGGGCTTGGCGTGCTACCCGTTACCCGCTTTAAGAATTTCACGAAATTGGGCGCTTCGCTGAACCCGAGCTGATGGCCGGTTTCAGCAAGCGCGGTCTGGCTGTGCACCAGCAAACGCCTGGCCTCCAGGGTTATCCGGCGGTCAATGACTTGCTTGGCGGCAGGCACGCGACAAGGTGCTTTGTGAATAACCCCTCCGTGCGGCGTAGTCGGTAACGCTTAACCTGTTGCTGAGTCCATTTTGGAGTTCGCACAAAAACTCGCCGCCAACAAGACACGGGTGAAGACGTTTGTCGACGATGTGCTGATTTATGGGCGCATGGACCGGCTCGCGGGCTGCTTTGATGGCGACAACTACAAGCAGCACACCACCCGGATTGCGGATTAGGTTTTCCAGCCAGCCTGGGCGCGGCAATTGAGGCGATGGCAAAGCTGGCAAGGCCGTTCGCTAAGACTGTATACGCAAAGTCCTGGGTGAGGGGAACTTCGTGCTGGTGGCCAGCGAAGGTGCCGTCGGTGGAAAACAACGCTTCTATGATCTCTTCAGGGTGCAGGACAACAGGATTGCCGAAGACTGAGACACCATTGAAGGCGTCGCCGAGCCGTCCGAACGCAAGAACGCCAACGGAGACTTTTGAGTCAGGCATTGGTCCCGGCAGAAAGCCACGCGTCGGCATGATGACATTGCCTATACGTGCGATCGATGCCCGGCACTGCCGCGAGGATCGGCCCAACGCCGTGGGCGCCTGTGTCGCACGTGGAAGCGGCTGGTATTCAACGCATCGCCTACCCGCAACTGTCTTCTCATATTCTGATTGGCAGTTGCGGCTCTGCTCGGGGTGTTGGCGTCTACTTTTGAAAGACCGTCAGGCCTGCTCAATGTCGGGAAGCACTTATCTGCAAATGCGATGACTGGTATGGCGGAACGGGCGAACTGTTACGTCAGGTCAGTTCAGCTCAACCGATTTAGAAGCCCAGCCCCAGCCCGATTCCACCAAAACCACGACCACCCCAGTTACCGATGCCAAAACCTATACCTACATTACTCGGCCGGCTCGGGGACTGCTCGGCAGGAACGCTGCCGACCTCCTGCGACACAGGGGCATCTGATCGGGTTGGCGATGCACATCCGCCCGACAACAGAGCAGTGACCAGCGATATTGCAATAGCACGTTTCATTTAAGCCTCCTGAAAATTGGAAAATAAAGCAGTGCAGCGTTGATGTCTGCCAGTTATCCAGTTCACGACCGTGATTAGAAGACTTTATATGTCGCCCCGGTGTTAGCAGGGTTTGTGGCCCGGCGGGATTGTCTACACCGGTCAACTATCGTAGTGGCCACTATCTGGAACGCTTCAAGCAGCGTTATGGAACGGCAGTTTTGCGCCACCCAAATTCTGGCGCAGCATGCCTGACGGCATATCACATAGGCGTGTTCAATTCAATAGGGCAAAGCTTGCGGCATAGCGATTCGCAAATATGGCCGCTTCGATACGAATCATTGAGGTCCGGTTTGCGCATCAGCTAAGGCTGCTTACATCTCTAACAAGTCAGCACCCACTGCTCGGCAATGGATTCGAACCGCTCTCAAATCTTTCCTCCACCAACAGGCGCAATCCATTACGTATGGGCATGAGCCGTGGAAGGACGCACGCCAAAATTGAGACCCCCAGCAACCCTACAAATTGTCACGGCTGACACCTACTTGAGTTTGGGCCGGAAGGCTGATAGTAGTGTTTACGAATTAATACTTCTCATACACAAGGACCCGAATGAGCAAACTGTCGGCTAAGGTAAATGCTTTCAAATGTGGTGGAGCTACCCAGAACGGCACCGCAAAAAACGACCACTTGAACGGCACTGGAGGGGACGACCAGCTATCGGGGTTGGGCAGCAATGATCACCTGCGTGGCAATGGAGGCAATGCCATGCTCTTTGGGGGGGCAGGCGACGACCACCTTTGGGGCGGAAACGGCAACGATAGGCTTGAAGGACAGCCTACGGTCACAGATGGGAAGTTGCGCGCTGAGATTAACTTTTTACGCGGCGGGGCGGGTGATGATCCCTACTTTGTCAACGGCCCCGGTGACCGGGTGTTCGAGAAGGCTGGCGCGGGCATAGACACCGTTTACACCACCGTTGGGTTTACGCTCCCAGCTCATGTAGAAAACCTCTTCGCTCATGAAAGCTTTCAGTTCGATGACCGGCCATTGGTGGGTAACGCACTCAACAATATCATCACGGGGTCCCCGTTTTCTAACGAGGTCATTCGCGGTCTCGACGGCAATGACACCCTTAACGGCGGAGGACGATTTGGTGGATTTCTGGATGGAGGCAACGGGAACGACATCCTGATACAGACGATTGGCCAATCGTTGGGAGGTGCCGGCGCGGACCTATTTGTAGCGGCCGGAAGGGGTGGAAATACCCGTCCAGATGTTCCCGTTGTAGTGCTGGATTTCAAAGCGGTTGACGGTGACCGCATTCACATCGTAAACCAACAGAACTATGACTCGGCTGAGTTATTCCAGAACGGCCAACTGCGCTTTGACGCCAGTACAAGCGAGCTGACACTCAACGTCCAGGCACCGGAATTTCCTAACGCGATTGATCAGATTGTTTTCCTACCGGGTGTGCAGCAGTTTGACGCGTCCTGGGTCACTGTTGGCCTGATGGGCTAACAGGAGCAATCATGACGATCATCGTGCGTGAAAACACTACCATTACGGGCAACCTGGTAGTCAATGAGGAGGTTCAAATTGCGGCTGGAGTCACCGTCACTATCGCGGCTGGCGCTAACGTGGATTTGGGCGGAAACAACATACTGAACTATGGAACGCTTCTGCTTAAAGGAACGAGCGAAGCCCTCGCTGGCCTCGCAAATTTCAAATACTTTACGCAAAACACCGCTGGATTGATGCGCGCAGACTACGGGAGTATCCAGTCAGGTGTCGTTGACGGATTTGCCTCCAGTGGGAGTTTGCAACTGGTGTCCACAGTTGTGGAGAACTCGCGGCTTGACGGTCTTGCGGCGAACAGCATTGTTAACAGCGTTCTGCTCCATACTACCGTTGACATCGGCACGCGCGGCGGAACGATTTCCGGAACGACGTTCAAGGATAGCGAAATCACTAAATTGGGCTGGGACGGGGGCCCAAGGCTTACTGTGGTTAATTCCAACTTCATTCACGATGGGCTTGCCGTCGTGCTTGATCCGTTTTTTGCCCTTCCGCATAACGTGCATTTTTCAAGCAACTACCTATTTGTGCCGCCGGGGTCAAACTTCGAATCAAAAGTCTACGATGCGGACGATTCATTGCGGGCATCCACAAATCTCGACGTGTCGTCCTTTTCAAGTGGGCCTTACTTGAACGACGTGGCCGGAGTTCGAATAGGTCCACTGACCCTGTCCCTGGCTGACTTGGGCATTGCGCCCATACGCCTGGCAGGTTCCATGGCCGATGACTACCTCGCGGGAGGTGCTCAAATCGAGGTCATCGAAGCAGGTGCAGGTAACGACGTGATGGTTGGCGCTGGCGGAAATGATGTGCTTAATGGTGGTTCGGGCCTGGACACTGCGGTCTACGCCGGTTCGCGTGGCCAATATTCGCTCACAAGCTTGGCAAGTGCAAATACGGTCCGCGTGGTTGCTACAACGGGAGTCGAGGGCATTGACATATTAGCGAATGTTGAACGCTTCTATTTCTCCGACTACAAGGTCGCATATGACTTGAATGGTAGCGCTGGCACGACCGCAAAAATTCTGAGCGCGGTATTCGGTAAAGAAGCCATCGCAAATAAGGAAGACGCGGGTATCGGCCTTTATGCACTCGATAGCGGCATGAGTTACAAAGCGCTGATAGAACTTGCCATCAATGCAAGATTTGGCGCGACAGTTTCGGATCAGTCGCTGGTAGAACAACTTTATTTGAATGTTGTCGGCGCTCCCCCATCAGTAGCAGAGCGAGATAGCTATGTGCAAATGCTCATCAACGGTACATACGATCGCGGGTCCTTGGCAATCATGGCAGCAGAAACGAAGGCTAACTGGCAGAACGTAGAGCTGATGGGTGTTCCGGCACTGGGCCTCGAGTACATCCTTTGACATGGAGCGGCCCCAGTAAATACTCTTGCCGCCTCGGTGCGTGGATTGTTTAACTCCTGCTCAATGCCAGTGCGGCACGGCACACAGACCTGATCCGTAAGCTTTAGCCGCACTGGAGTTAGAGGCAAGAAATGCGCTCGCAAAGCGGGACTACTCTTAGCATGCAAACCCTCTTAGGGGTTTGCCGTCAAGGACAACCATCAATCAGTTACCGATTTTTCCAAGCCTTATTTGCGGTTATTGTTGCCATCACTTTCAGGTCGAATTGAAGCTCATATCGCGACTTTTGGCCTCAGTGCCGGGATCTCGCGGCCCGCGCACTGTGGGGCGGTCAAAAGTGGGTTGCTGACTTCAAATGTCTGAGCAATTAGAGTCGTAATCAGGCAACTAACATTTCATGCTCTTTTGCGGCGTACCAAATCAACAACACTCAAAGCCTAATGACGTAAACACATTGGCGTGCTGCGGTATCTATAGGCGAGCCGCGCGATCACTAGAGCATTGAAGCTACGACTCTGGTATTCGGCTGGCTGTCAATTGGAACGCCATATTCGGCTTCATTGGGTCGTTCGCGGCGGGGCAGTTGTTCGATCGCGCCTGCTACCGTCGGCAGCGATACAAGCAACAGCGTCGCTGCTCCACAGTAGTACAAACAGCCCGGTCGGACCGCAAGACGCGATGCGATCACCTGTCGAAAAATGAACGCGGAAGCACGCAGCCGCCTTGACGGGACGACAGGGCTGGCGGGGTTGAAAGTTCAGCCAAGCGCGGCCGCCGGCGGGGCGGGCACTGCAGCTGCGCAGAGGCGGCAAGACAGGCAATCGGTCCGCGTTCATGGCCGTGATGATAGTCATCGGGTGAAGGCCGCCCGGCTCAGGATGAACGTCATCGGCAGCGTGACGGCTACAGCTACCAGGGGCGCTGCTTCTGGCCAGAGCGCCAAGTGCCGGACCCACACCTCGACGACCCCCAACCCCACGGCGTACTGCAGCAGGTAGATGGCCGGCAGGGCCAGCATGCTGCGCCAGCCGGTGTGGCGGTTGAAGACGTAGAAGCGGTTCAAGACATACGCCAGCCCGATTCCGGCGGCAAACGCGGCCGTGTACGCCAGTCGGTGGCCCCACCTCTCGAGCAGCAGTAGGTAGAGCAGCCACGTCAGCGCGGTGTTGACGCCACCCGCGACGAGGAACCGCACCCATGGGCGGCCGCTCGCCGGTGTGTCAGGCGCTGCCCGCATCGGCCCGCACCAGTTTCTGGAACTGGGCGTAGTCACGGATGTAGTCGTCCGGGTCGTAGTGGTGCGATGCGAAGACCAGCAGCACCGCGTCTTCCGAGTAGCGGTACTGGATACCCCAGGTCATGGGCGGCAGGTACAGCCCCTGGGTCCGCCGGTCGAGCAGGAACTCCTCGCGCTGGCGGCCGTCGTCGACGACCACGCTGACGCTGCCATTGACCGCCAGCAGCATCTGGTGGCAGGTGCGGTGCGCATGTTCGCCGCGCGTCTCGCGCGTGGAAACGCCGAACACGAGAAAATAGCGCTTGGGCGAGAACGGGATGTCACGCTCAAATTCCCCGGCCGACAGCGCGCCGCGCAGATCCGGCACGTAGCGGAAGTCGATCAACTGGACCCCCGCGACCCGCGAGCTGCCGGGCGCTTGCGATTGCGGGTCGCGCGAAGCGGGGCTTTCCTCGGCTGCCCCCACGTACCCGACGATCTTGGCGGGGTTGCCCGCCACGATGGCATTGGGCGGCACCGAGCGGGTGACCACCGCACCGGCGCCGACCATCGCGTTCTGCCCGATTGTGGTGTTGGCCAGCAAGGTGGCGTTGGCGCCGATCGAGGCGCCCCGCTTGAGAACGGTGCGCGAGAACACCGCCGGGGGTTGCTTGCTGCGGGGAAACAGGTCGTTGGTGAAAGTCACGTTGGGCCCGATGAAGACGTCGTCCTCAACCTCGACCCCGTCCCAGAGCTGGACACCGCACTTCACGGTGACCCTGTCGCCCACCTTGACGTCATTCTCGATGAAGACGTGGTCGCAGATATTGCAGTCGGCGCCGATCACGGCCCGCGGCAGGACGTGGGCGAACGCCCAGACGCGGGTGCCAGCGCCGATCGCCTGCGACTCGCACAGTGCCTGCGGGTGCACGAAATAAGAGCGTTCCTGACTCATGCCGATGCTCCGTTACGGTCCCAGACGTGCCGGCGCAGCACCACGTGCAGCGGCCTTTGCTTGGTGTTCTCATAGGCACGCCAAGCGTAAGAACCGACGACGCCGAGGGCGAACAGGTTCAGGGCTCCAAAGAAGACGATCGCCAGGATGGTGAGGGTATAGCCGGGCACCTCGATCCACCCGTTCAGGCGCGCCATCACCACCATGGCGGCGAACAATCCCGACAGCGCAGCCACCAGCCCCCCGCCTCGTATCAGCAGGCGGATCGGCAGGTCGGTAAAGGCGAAAACGCTGTCCATCATGTAGTTCAGCTTCTTGGAGAACGTCCATGCCGAGTGGCCGTGGGTCCGCTCCTGCCGGCGGTAAGGCACGAACTTGCGTCGGAAGCCGAGCCAGAACACCTGCGCTACCAGCGAGCTGTGGCGCTCTTCCATGGCCAGCAACTGGTCCCTGAAGGCGCGGTTGCAGCCAAAAATGTCGACCCCGCCGGGCGGCATCTCGCGCACGACGTGGCGGCGGTAGAGGGACCAGAACAGGCCCGACATGGCCCGCGAGGCCAACGGGTCTTCGCGGCCCTCGCGCACGCCCACCGTGACGTCGGCTTCATCGGCAGCCAGGATTCGGGCGAAGTCGAGGATCAGCTCGGGCGGCTCCTGGAGGTCGGCCGCCATCACGGCGAACGCGGTGCCTGTGCCAGCCTGCAGCCCGGCACGGATGGCCGCGAAGGAGCCGAAGTTGCGGGACAGCAGCAGCAGTTGCGAGCGGAATCCGTGCGCCGGCAACCGATCGCGCAGCAGCTCGTACGAGTGGTCAGGGCTTCCGTCCACCACGAAGACGGCCTCCAGCGCGTTGTCCAGCCCGGCCTGTAGCCGGTCGACGGCCTGCAGCAATGCTTGGATCGAACTCTCGTTGCGGTACACGGGAATCACCAGGGTCAACAAGGCGGCTCCTGCTTTCAGCGGCGGAAGAAGTCGAGCACCGCGGCCACCACAGCCTGCTGGTGGGGCCGCGGCAGGCCCGGATAGCAAGGCAGGCTCAGCACGCTGTCGCAGGCTGCCTGCGTGTGGGGCAAGCTCTCGCCCTCCAGCAGGTGGCCGGCCGCGGTAGCCTGGCGGTGGTCCGGGATCGGGTAGTGCACCTCGGCCTGCACGCCCCGGGTCGCCAGGAACGACTGCAGTTTATTGCGCTGTGCACTGCGCACCACGTAGAGGTGGGCCACATAGTCCTGCCGAGAGACCGCTGGCGCCTGCAGGGGCAGCCCGGCGAAGGCGGCATGGTAGCGGTCGGCAGCCTCGCGCCGCTGGGCGTTGCAGGCATCCAGGTGCCCCAGCTTGTCGTTCAGCACGGCAGCCTGAAATTCGTCGATGCGGCTGTTGCGTCCACCGGCCACGTCGTTGTGATACTTGCGGCCCCAGCCGTACTGGCGCAGTGCCGTCAGCCGCTTGGCCAATGCCGCGTCACTGCATACCACCGCCCCCGCGTCGCCCAGGGCGCCCAGGTTCTTGGTCGGGTAGAAGCTGAAGCATCCGATCCGTCCGAAGCTGCCGGCGCGCCTGCCGCCCTGCGCTGCGCCGTGGGACTGCGCGCAATCCTCGATGACCGCCACGCCGTCCCGCGCCGCCAGTGCGCAAAGCGTCTCGATGTCTGCCAGCTGCCCGTAAAGGTGCGTCACGATCACCGCCTTGGGCTTGCAGCGCTTCAGCGCGTGCGCCAGCGCCTGCGGGTCCAGCGTCATGGTTCGCGGGTCGATGTCCACGTAGCAGGCCCGAGCCCCGACCAACTGCAGTGCGATGCTGCCGTAGTAGCCCGCGTTGGCCGTCAGCATCACCGTGTCGCCCGGTCCGACGTCCAATGCCCGCAGGGCCAGCTCCAGCGCATCGGTTCCGTTGGCCACGGTCACGCAGTGGGCAACGCCGCAGTAGGCCCCAAAGGCCTGCTCGAACGCCCGGGTCTCCTCGCCCAGCAAGTAACGGTCGCGCGCCACCACCCGGGCAACGCTGGCCTGCACATCCAGACCCTGGTTGGCGGCCTGCATCGAGAAAAAAGGAACTGCCTGAACCATCTACTTCACTTTCGCAAGTCATGGTGCTGCCACGTCAGCCGATCGCATCGGCCGCCGGGATGCCCGGCCGGCACCGAAATCTGACTTCCGCTCGCCACCGCCACGCACAGCAGGCCCGCTGCTTGGCGTGCAGCCTGCGCATCGGCGCAGGCCAGGGTGAGCTCGAATCGCCCGCGCATCGTGCCTGCCGGGTCATGCGCCACCGTCCCACCGCAAGCTACTGGCGACAGGACCAGGAAATTCCGGCCCAGATCGGAGGGCGGCACCGCGCCGGTCACGGTGACGACGGCGCCATGTGCCTGTACCCGTTCGATTGTGCCTTGGGGGTTGAATGCCATCTGCGGCATCCGCCTGAACACATAGACATCCACCTGCCTGCGCGGCAGTGCCGCAGCCCATTGTCTCAGCTCCTGCGGACCCGACGCCGTCCTCAGCCGGCCGAGCGCGGCATCGTAGGTGGCGAAAGCCGACGGGTCTGCGCCGGCCTCGGCCAAGTCATCCTGGTTGTCGATCACCTGCACCTGCGGATTGAACGGCTGGCCCAGCGCACGCGCCGCCATGCGCATGCCATCGAGATGGAATTTCTGCCAGAAGTAGCCGCCGTCTCCGGTGAGCACCAGGTGCAGCATGCCAGGGCGCGGATCGAGCACGGCGCCGTACCACTGCGACCAGCGCTGCTTGACCTGTGCGATCTCCGCCCGCCAGGGCTGCGACAGCCACACCTGCATCGCGCCGGCAGCGATCATCAGCGCCACCATCGCCATGCGGCGCTGACCGAGCACCCGCCAGGCGAAGGCGCCCATGACACAGGCCAAAGTCCACCAGACCAGCAGCAGCAGGCGGTCGGGCTCGTGGAGGCCAACCCCCGATGTGACCGGTAGCAAGGGCGCCACCAGGATCGCTGCGAGCACCAGCAGGAACAAGGCTTCCCGTGCGCTCAGTGCCTTTCGCCACACCGCAAGAATCACGGCCGCGGGCAGCAGGATCCAGGCCTGGCTGAACAGCAGCGGCGCCATGCCCGCGACCTGCCGCAGTGCCTCCTGCGGCTGCAGTGGCACGCCGCGCGGCCCGAGCAGGCTGCCGTCGAACACCACCCAGCGCCAGCCCGTGTACGCTGCGACCGCCAGCCACAGGGCCCAGGACACGCGCAGCCGTCGGGCGAGCGTTCCCTCGGGCAGCAGCAGCAGGGCCACCGGCAGTGGCACGAAAACTTCCTTGCAGGAAGTGGCCAGCATGTACAGCAGGCCGGACAGCAAGGCAAGGCCCGCGCCGCCGCTGCGAACTGCGGCGACGAAACTCCACGCCGCCAAGATGGTGAACAGCAGGCCATACAGGTAGTGCCCGGACATCTGCTCGTGGCTGATGAAAACCACCGGCGTCCCGGTCAGGAACAAAAGGGCGGCCAGCAAGGCCGCCATCTCGGGCAGCCACAGGCGCAGGAACATCCAGGTCGCCATCGCGCAGGCCCACACCACCGCCAGCAGGTGCAGGTGATGCCAGCGCGGGTCCAGGCCAAACAGTGTGACGTTGATGTCGTAGACCAGTAGGTTCCACGGCGTCAGGGCGCTAGCGCTGACGGCCTTGAGGGTAGCCGGATCGAAGAAATAGGTCAGCGGGCTGAGACGAGCCGCGTTGAACAGGTTGAAACCATCGTCCCTGGCGAACCCCATCGTCAACGCCGCTCCATGGAGGAGCGCCGTGAGCGCCAGCGTCGACAGCAGCGCGGCCAGGTGCCAGCGCCACAGGTGCCTGTCGGAAGTCGGGGGGATCATGGGTGTGTTTCTGGGTGCCGTAGGGGCTGGCAGATTATCGGCGGCCCTGCGCCGTCAGCGAAAAACGCCGGCTCAGGAAGCTCGAGCCCCCAAGCCGAGCCGCCAGGGCACGTCAATGGCCTTGCTGATGCCGATGCGCGGGCCGCGGACCACCTGCAGGTCACCTGCGGGTTCTAGTCCGCTGCCAGCAGCTGGAGCAATGGGCGGTCCAGAAGGGCGCCGTTGAGTTCCAGCGTGACGCCCAGAGCCTGGCCCAGGCGGCCCGGCCAGCGCACAGCAGGCGCGCATCCGCGCAGTCCCTCGGTAGGCTCGATGTATTGATCAACATCCCCGCGCCGTGCAGCCACCAGTGAATGCCGTAGCAGCGGTAGACATAGGCGTGGCCCGGTACGCCGAACATCGGACTTGACTGTCGCTTTCAGGGTGTTTACGACTTCAAGATTCCGTGTCAAAAATCCGGCGCCCCGCTAACCGGCAGGGATGCTAAGTTTATTTGGGACTTCAATAGACTGTTTTCGACTTTAATTGCGCGGACCAATTGCATTCATCGGCCGGAATCGCTCACTCTACAGTGACACTCTTCGCCAGGTTGCGCGGCTTGTCAACATCCGTTCCGCGCGCCACAGCCGTGTGGTACGCCAGCAATTGCAGTGGCACCACATGCAGCATCGGGCTTAGCGGCCCATAGTGCTCGGGCATGCGAATCACGTGGATGCCTTCGGTGGTGGCCAGCCGGCTGTCTGCATCGGCCAGCACGTACAGCACGCCGCCCCTGGCGCGCACTTCCTGCAGGTTGCTCTTTAACTTTTCCAGCAGGTTGTCATTGGGTGCCACGGCCACCACCGGCATGGCGCTGGTGACAAGTGCCAGCGGGCCGTGCTTCAGCTCACCCGCCGGGTACGCTTCGGCATGGATGTAGCTGATTTCCTTGAGCTTGAGTGCGCCTTCCAGCGCGATCGGGTAATGCAGGCCGCGCCCTAAAAAGAGCGCGTTTTCCATCTTGGCAAAGTCTTCGGCCCAGGCGATCACTTGCGGCTCGAGTGCCAGCACGGCAGACAGCGCCGCCGGCAGATGCCGCATGGCCTTGAGGTGCGCCGCTTCTTCTTCATCAGTCAGGCGGCCCTTGCTTTGTGCCAGCGCCAGCGTCAACAAAAAGAGCCCCGCCAGCTGCGCGGTGAATGCCTTGGTGGAGGCCACGCCGATCTCGACGCCAGCACGGGTTACGTAGGCCAGCTTGCATTCGCGCACCATCGCCGAGGTTGACACATTGCAGATCGTCAGCGTCTGCATCATGCCCAGGCTTTGCGCATGGCGCAGCGCCGCCAGGGTATCGGCTGTCTCGCCGCTTTGCGTGATGGTGACGACCAACGTGCGCGGGTTGGGCACCGAGGTGCGGTAGCGGTATTCGCTTGCCACCTCGACCTGGGTCGGAATTTTGGCAATCGACTCAAGCCAGTATTTGGCGGTGCAGCCGCTGTAGTAGCTGGTCCCGCAAGCCAGGATCAGTACGGAATCAATATCCTTGAACACCCGATAGGCGTCATCGCCGAACAGCTCGGGAACAATGCCCTCAACACCTTCCAGCGTGTCGGCAATGGCGCGCGGCTGCTCGAAAATTTCTTTCTGCATGTAATGGCGATAAGGGCCCAGCTCTGCTGCACCGCTGTGCGCCACCACGGTTTTGACCGGGCGCTGCGCCGCCCTGTGCTGCCGGTCGATCACCCAGAACTTGCCCAGCTGAATGTCGACCAGATCACCCTCTTCCAGATACACGATCTGATCAGTCACGCCTGCAAGTGCCATGGCATCGCTGGCCAGAAAATGCTCGGCGCCATCCTTGCCCACGCCCAGAATCAATGGTGAGCCTGCACGCGCACCTACCACCCTATGCGGCTCGTCCTTGCAGAACGCGGCTATCGCATAAGCGCCCTGCAATTGCGTGACGGCTGATTTCAGTGCCTCGAACAGATCACCGTCATACAGGCTGTCCACCAGATGCACGATGACCTCGGTGTCGGTCTGGCTGTCGAACACATAGCCCTTGGCCTGCAGTGCCGCGCGCAGCTCTTCATGGTTTTCGATGATGCCGTTGTGTACCAGCGCCACCCGGGCTGATGCTGCATTGGCGCTGGAAGCCGACGCCTGCCTGCCGTGGCTGAAATGGGGATGGGCGTTATGCACAGCCGGGGCGCCATGGGTGGCCCAGCGGGTGTGCGCAATACCGGTGCCGCCCGCGATGTGGTCAGCGTCTACCTGGGCCTGCAGTTCTGCAACCCGTGCGGTGCTGCGCGCCCGCTTCAGGCCGCCGTCATACACCGCGACTCCGCAGGAGTCATAACCCCGGTATTCCAGCCGCTGCAAGCCCTGGACCAGTATGGGAACAATATTTTGGTTGGAAACCGCTGCAACGATGCCGCACATGATGAACTCCGTAAAAAGCCGATGCTACGGTCTGCGTGTTTTTTTAAATGAACTTCTTACGGCTATATTTGCAATTTAATTTCATTTCATTAAAAGAGTGAAATATAAATTCAATTTAGGTTTGATTATGAAAGAAAAATTCATGGATGACACAGACTGTCGACTTCTTGACCTCCTGCAGACCGATGCTTCGCTCAGCAATCTGGAACTGGCTGAGCAGGTGCACCTATCGCCGCCAACCTGTCTTCGCCGCGTAAAGCGACTGCAACTTGCAGGGCTGATCGACCGCCAGATTGCCGTGCTGAACACCGACAGATTGGCGGAGATGATGGGGCACGGCCTCACGGCCATCGTTGAGATAACACTGGATCGGCAGAACGCCGAATGCCAGGAAGCGTTTGAAACCAGGATTGCCGGCGATACCGCCGTGCAGCAGTGCTACCGGGTGTCGCCAGGGCCTGATTTTGTACTCGTGGTGCATGTGCCCGACATGCCAGGCTACCAGGCATTGGCACAGCGGCTTTTCACCACGGACGCCAATGTGCGCAACGTAAAAGCCTACTTCAGTACCAAACGGGCTAAATTTGAACCAAAAGTGCCTCTAGGCCACTAAATACAACGGGTTTCAGCTATCAATAACAGAGCGCTTGATGACTGATTTATTGCCCCGCAATCAAAGCCCGCGTTCCCGGGCGTTGTTCCATTCGCGGCATATGGGCGCGTCAGGGCCTGATGCGAGTTGGCTGTCGAAACTTCTGAACGCTATGCTTTCGATAGCTGCCGCCCGTTGCATCCAAAGGGCGGAAGCCATAAACATTCAAAAGTATTCGCCAACCTGCGGAACTCAGCCCTTTTTCGGCCGCTTCCAGTCGGCGATCCCGACCTGGCGGCCACGTGCGACGCTTAGCGCGCCCGGCAAGGTGCTTTTGGTAATGGTCGAGCCGCCGCCCACGGTGCCGCCAGCGCCAATGGTTACCGGCGCCACCAGCACGCAGTTGCTGCCCACATGCACATCAGCCTCGATCACGGTACGGTGCTTGTTGGCGCCGTCATAGTTGGCGGTGATGCTGCCGGCGCCAAAGTTGACGTTTTCGCCCACGGTGGCGTCGCCCAGGTAAGCCAGGTGGTTGGCCTTGGCCCCCTTGGCCAGGGTTGAATTTTTTACCTCGACGAAATTGCCGATATGGACCTGCGCGCCCAGCTGCGCACCCGGCCGGAGCCTGGCGAAGGGCCCGACCAGCGCGCCTTCGCCTACCTGCACCCCGGCCTTTTCACCGTCGATATGGGTGAAGGCGTGAATCACTGCGCCCGCCGCCACGCTGGCATTGGCAATCACGCAGTTGGGGCCGATGCGCACCCCGTCGCCCAGCGAGACTTGGCCTTCAAACACACAGTTGACGTCGATCTCCACATCCTGGCCGCAGCGCAAGCTGCCACGCACATCAAAACGCGACGGATCAGCCAGCCGCACGCCTTGCTCCATCAGGGCTTGCGCTTGCTGGCGCTGGTAGCTGCGCTCCAGCTCGGCCAGCTGCACCGGGCTGTTTACACCGGCTACCTGTGCGGCATCAAGAATGGTGTGGGCCACCACAGCCACGCCATCGGCCACCGCAAATTTGACGATGTCGGTCAGGTAGTACTCGCCCTGTGCATTTTTGTTGTCGAGCTTGCCGAGCCAGCCGCGCAGAAGGCGCGTCGGCACGGCCATGATGCCGCTGTAAATTTCCCTGATCTGGTGCTGCTCATCGCTTGCATCCTTGTGCTCGACGATGGCCCTGACCTGAGCCGATGGCTGCGGCCCGGCGCGCACGATTCGGCCATAGCCGCTCGGGTCTTCCATAACCAGCGTCAGCAACGCCAGCCGCTGGCCGTCGCATGCATCGATCAGCGCCTGCAGTGTGGCCGCTTCGGTCAGCGGCACATCGCCCGACAGCACCAGCGTCACGCCGTCATCGGCCAGCATCGGCACCGCCTGCCGCACCGCATGACCAGTGCCCAGCTGCGGCTCCTGGCGGGCAAAGGCAAGCTCCAGTTTGCGGCCTGAAGCGGCACAAGCTTTGTGCATGCGGTCGCAGGCGGCTTCTACTTCCATGGCGCCATGGCCGGTGATCACCACCGCGCGCCGGGCTGAAACCCCCGCAGCGCAATCGATAACATGCGCCAGCAAGGCGCTGCCGCCCAATCGGTGCAACACTTTGGGCAGTTTGCTTTTCATCCGCGTGCCCTTGCCTGCGGCCATGATGACGACATCAACTGGGGTTGCCATGTGGGTTCCTGTACGTTTTTCAAATGGGTTGCCAGGGCGGTGTTTCGCGCCTGGCATTGGGAATTTGCCCGCCGCACGCCGGGCGTGGGCAGGCGTATCGAAGGCATGGCAGATTATCGGTGTGCTGCTGCTGTCTGCTGGCTGCCTGGCACTGGGCGGATGCAGCGCGATCAAGATTGCCTACAACCAGTCGCCCGAGCTGGCCTTCTGGTACCTGGACGACTATGTGGACTTCAACAGCGAGCAAAGCCTGCAGCTCAAGGCCGAACTCTCACGCCTGCAGGCGTGGCACCGGCAGACGCAACTGCCGGGCTACGTGGATCAATTGCAGGGCTTTCAGCAGCAGGCGGTGAGCGATGCCACGCCAGCACAGGTCTGCACCGCCTTCGAAGCCGTCCGGCGCGGATTTTTGACCGCGCTTGAACGCGCAGAGCCCGCGGCGGCGACGCTTGCCATGTCCCTCGATGCCGCACAGCTTGCGAACATCGAAAAACGCCTGGACAAAGGCAATGCGGAATACCGCAAGGAATTTCTGGAAGGCTCGCCGCAAGCCATTCGCGGCCGCCGCATCAAGCAGGCCACCAAGCGGGCCGAGATGCTGTACGGGCGACTGGAAAAGGCGCAAGTGGAGGTACTTGAAAGACTGCTCGACCAGTCCGGTTTTGATGCGCGCCGCACCTATGCCGAGCGGCTACGGCGCCAGCAGGATGCGCTGCAGACCTTGCGGACGCTGACAACAACTTCTGCCAGCAGCGGCGCAAACAGCCCTGCCAACGCTGCAGGCTCCAGTGCCACCGCACGCAGCGCCTTGCGCAGCTTGCGGGATCGCACAGTGACGTCTCCCGACAAGGCCTACCGTGCTTATGCCGACCAGCTGGCGCAAGAGCGTTGCCGGATGGTTGCCGAGTTTCACAACACCACCTCAGCGGCGCAACGCCAGAAGGCAGTCGAGACACTGCGTGCGTATGAAACCGACGCCAGAACGCTGATGGGGCACGTCAGCTGACGCTACAAGCCGCCGTCAAGCTCGGCAGCTGATGGCGCGCAACGCACTGCGCCGCCGAACAACTTCTCAAAGTTGGCGCGACAAGGCGCCCGTTGGATTGGCAGCGGGAACCTCACCGGCCTGCCGCGCTCTAGGCTGAAATTCGCCGGAACCGCTGCTTTGCTGCTGTTGCCGGTTGGTAACGCGACCGGGCTGCTGCTGCTGATGACGCCACCGATGATGAGGTGAGGTCGAAGCAGTATCCGAAAGGCTTTCGTTGTTCATCGAACGCTCTCAGGTGTGTGGTCAGCCGGTGCCATCGCGTGACATCCAAATAGGTAGGCACCTTCCTCTGACAATTTGTAAAAGCCAAGCTTGCAATGTTTACAGATGTAGACCCGTCAGCCAGATTCCGTCACACTTGTCAGATAACGCTTACGCGGCACGGTGCAAACGCTGCAAATATCGCCAGCGACTGGTCCCCTTTCACAAGCGCTACATCACGGTTAGGTCTTGTCTGCTGCTCAGGTTACGTCCCCGCATGCTCTTTGAGGTTCTTTATGTCAGCCAGCTTTCGCCGCATGTAGCGTTGCATGCCGTCGGTGACATTGCGCGTCAGTGCCGGGTTTTCAACAAGGCCAAGAACATCACCGGCATCCTTATCTTTGACGGCTCGCGTTTTTGCGAACAGCTTGAAGGCAACGAGGCAGATGTTCTGCAGCTCATGCAGACGATACGGCAGGACCCGCGCCATACCGGTGTACATGTGCTGCACCAGGGCGCGCTGGACAAACGGCGGTTTTGCCGTTTCAGCATGGGCTACACCATGGTCGATGAGCAAGCACTCGATGCACTGAGCGTGCTGACCGGGCACGACGCCTTGAGGACCTTCAGTGCCCTGGTGCCCCATCTCGATCTGGACAGCTGAACGACTCATCAAGGGGCGCCAACGGCGGCGCTGTGCGGCCGGCGGCTGATCAGGCGCTTACTGCAGCAGCTGGGCACGCAGCCATTGGCACGCCGCCAGCGTCAGCTCATCCAGGTCTTGGTCACCCGGCAGTACCAGCACACCGGCTTCTGTTGACGGGTCTTCAAGCGTCTCGAACTGGCTGGTGACCAGGCTTGGTGGGTAGAAGTGACCCTTGCGCTGCGCCACCCGCCGCAGCGACTCTTCCCGATCGATTGCCAGATGAATAAAGTAAAGACGCCTGCCGGCATCGGCGACCGCCTGCCGCAGGCTGTCGCGGTAGCTCATCTTGAGCGCAGAACAGGTCAGCACCGCGCCGTGTGCATGCTGGGCAAGTTGCGCGCCCAGCAGTTGCAGCCAGCCGGCCCGGTCGTTGTCGGTCAGCGGCACGCCACGCTGCATCTTTTCAGTGTTGCGGGCGGGATGGAAATCGTCGCCCTCGACCAGTGGAAGCCCCAGCTCGTCGGCCAGGCGCCTGCCCACGGCCGATTTTCCGCAACCCGCAACACCCATCACCACAACCTGTAGCACCAGCGTCGGCGCTCTTTTTGGCGATGTGTTGGCAGATGAGGGAAACTGGCCGGACATCGGCGAATTATGACGCTCAGGCCCCTGGCCAGCAGGCGCATGATCAGAGCCCGTTGTCGAGCGCGGTGAAGCTGCCTCGGACTTTGTAGCAGCGCGAACCGCAGTGTCAGTTCATTGCCCAGCGTGCTGGCGCCGCAGCGGCGCAGGGCCGGGGCGGGGCCAGCGGTTCCCAACTGAAATAGGCAGCTGCGGCATCACCCAGCGCAAAAGACTCGATCAGTACCGACTGGCCGGCCAGCAAGGGCAAGCCTTCGCCGCGGTTTGCGAAGTAGTCGCCCGCACGTGGGCCGTCATTTTTGGCGGCATGGTCAAAGGTGGCCCAGATGCGGCCCTGGGCAATGCGCAGCACGCCTGGCCGGCTTGCCACCAGCCTGACGGCGCGGCCCGCATCCAGACGTAAGTAGCCCGATTGCGCATCGATGCGACCGGAATGCGCTTCGACAAAATTCTGGAAAAAATGCTTGTACGGCGTGGCGCCGGGCGTGTGGGGGACAGCCGGCGTGTCGACGCCGCTGCCTGAACAGGTGTTGAAGTGCGAGGGCGAGTGGAGCGCTTTCATGGTGATTCTTTCCAATATCAGGGCCGGCGATAGCACCAGGTCCAGGCCGCCATCGTCTCGCGGCGCGGCTTCCGCGTCCAATGAAATCGCGGTACGCTATTCATTCCGCTTCCGCATCAATCACTTCACGCGACATCATGCTGCACTCCATGACCCACTTACGCTCCAGACCGATTGCCGCCGGTCAGCTGCGCGCCTTTGAAGCCGTTGCACGGCACCTTAATTTTCGGGCTGCATCCGAAGAACTGGCATTGACCCAGTCAGCGGTGAGCCGGCAGATCCAGAGCCTGGAAGAGGATGTCGGCATCAGCCTTTTTTACCGCCACACCCGGGCGGTTGAACTTACGCATGCTGGCGGCGTGCTGCTGCGCGCTGTGACGCCCTCGCTGGAGCGCATCGATGGCGCGGTGCGGCAGATTCGCCAGAGCGCCGGCCGCAAAAGCGTCTCGCTCACCACCTTTGCCTCTTTTGCCTCGATGTGGCTGATACCCAGGCTGGAGGTTTTTCAGCGCACCCATCCCGACATCGACATCCGCATTGATGCCTCTGACGTGTCCCTTGACCTGGAGGTGTCGGATGTCGACCTGGCGCTGCGTTACGCACCGGCCAGCCATGTGCCGCCGCATGCCATCCGGCTTTTCGGCGAGCAGATCACACCGGTCGCCAGCCCGTGGCTGCTCAAAAGTGGACCGCGCCTGAAAAAGCCCGATGACCTGGCGAATTTCACGCTGATAGAGGCCGGCGATGCGCATCACACCCACCTGGAGTGGCTGACCTGGCGCCGCTGGCTGGACGACCATGCTAGCCCCCGGCTGGAAGCCAAGCGCTGGCTGTATTTCAACTACGCCTACCAGATGGTGCAGGCCGCGCTGACCGGCCAGGGCGTGGTGCTGGCGCGCCTGCCGCTGATTGCCGAAAGCCTGGCGTCGGGCGACCTGGTCGAACCATTGGCGAACATGCGCATGAATTCACCCCTGGCCTACTGGCTGATCGTCGGGCCGCGCAACGTGGCACGGCCGGAAGTGCAGGCCTTTTGCGACTGGCTGAAAGAGCAGGGAGCGAAGACGCGGGAGGCCATTGGGGATGGGCCGGACCCGGACACGGTGGATCAGCTGGATTAGGTCGATCCGCACTTGCGCACACGGTTGTCCAGAATTGTTTTTTGCGCTGGTTTTAGCAGGCGGTCATTGCGTTAGATAACAGCATCCGGTCGTGTGATTTGAATCAAATCACCTTCTAGACCAGAATATTAAAAGGGTCATAGCTATTGAAAACGTAGCATGCAGATTGCTTGTTGGGTTTTGTTTGTTGGCGCCTTTGGCGGTTGGTTACTGATTGCTCCAGCCTCGGTCACGTATCAATCGTTCATTCTGAGGTATCGAAGGACGGTATCGGTGCCGGATCAACGGGTTTATTTTCAGGCTGCTGGCCGCTCTATCGCCGCGGCTGGCGACTCACTTTCTTTTGCTTCGCCAAAGGAAGGCAAACCAAGAGAAGGAGACCCTGCTGTCTAAGTCCCCTGCGCTTCGCTACGGGGCAACCTGTGGCGCTCAGAAAAAACGAGGTCTCATGCAAACTCGCCTACGGCTCAAACAAGCATGAGCCGTGATCCGCTTTTGCCTCCGCTCCTCGGCGCATACAGAAGGGGGTGGAGAAGGAATTCGGGATCAGCTTCGGGATCGGGCTCCGGCTCCGGCTCCGGCTCGAAGCAAAGCCTCCCCGTATCTGCTCCCGATCCCGCTCGCCCCGCCCTGGCTGGGCCTGCGAAAGGGGCTAAAACCGGAATCAGGGCTGCAGTTTTTCGAGCCGCAGGCGAGTTCTACAGACCCGCGATTTTTGGCCCTTTCGCAGGTCGCCCGTAAGGCCCCAGACTGCGGGTCGCCTTTCTTTTGCCACCGGGCAACCCCCGGCCAGCAGCATCTAACCAATTAACAACCCAGGAACAACGAGAACGCTACGCTTTCAATAACAGCAACCCGCGGGTATACCTGGACCAGAAGCCAAGAAGCACTAAAAAATTCACACCGGCCAAACCACCCCGTTGTCATTCAACAAGGCATCCAAAGGAATGTCATGCGACTCAGCCTCCAGATCAGGCAGCCACCCGTTCGTATAGCCCAGCCCCACCGTCACCGGCCGCGGCTGCAGCGTGGCCAATGTGCGGTCATAAAAACCGCCACCATAGCCCAGCCGATAGCCGCCCGGCCCATAGCCTACGCAGGGCACAAACAGCAGGGTCGGCACGATCACTTCGGTGTCTTTCGGCTTGGGAATGCCGTACGCGTCTTCTTCCATCGGGCAGCCGGGGTACCAGGCATGAAAGGTCAGGGTTTTGTGCATCTTGTTGACCACCGGCAGGCCGATCTTGCGGGGCGAGCGGGCCGCCAGGCTCTCAGTGGCCAGTTGCGCCTGATCGCTCTGCGCCTGCGCCGGGTCAGATGACGAGCCCAGGTTCAGGATCGCATCTTCCTGCCAGCGGTACAGCGCCGGCAGTGGATCGAACTCGCCCTTGATCGGCCAGTAGGCGCCAATTACTTCGTCCTGCCGTCCGAACAGCCAGATGCGCATAACGCGCTGCAGCATATCGGCACGCTGCATGCGGTCCGGCAGGTTAAGGCGTTCTTCTATCAGGGCTTTGCGCAGGCTTATTTTGTCCATAATCCCCTGATGCTATCCACATTTCGTTTTACCGCCCTGTTTGCCGCGGCGGCTTGCTGCCTTCTGATTACGGCCTCGCCAACGGCCAGCGCCCAGACGCCGGCCCCCCTACCTTCTGCACCGGGCAACCCCGTCATCGACAGCGTCATTCTGGAAATGAACCAGGCTTTCCGGCGCGGCGATCGCAAGCGTCTGGGCCAGCTCTTGCCGCAGGCTCGTGGCCATGCACTGGAACCGTGGGCGGCTTATTGGGAGCTCAGGCAGCGCCTGGGCGAAGCCAGTGCGCAGGAGGTGCAGGACTTCATGAGCCGCTATGCCGGCTCATACCAGGAAGACCGCTTGCGCAATGACTGGCTGCTGCTGCTGGGGCAGCGTCGCGACTGGGCGGGCTTTGCGGCCGAATATCCCAAGTACCGCATGGGCGACGACAAGGAAGTGCGTTGCTACGCGCTACTGGTTGAATACCTGCAAAGCCCGGGCGACGCAGCTCGTATTGCGCAGGAGGTCAAGAAAAACTGGCTGTCCCAGCGGGATGCCGACGATGGATGCACCGCTGCGGCCGAGCGGCTTTATGGCAGCAAGAACCTGACCGCCGAAGATGTCTGGCAGAAAGCCAGGCAGTCAAGTGAGGCCAACCGCCAGAAGGCCGCCACCGATGCGGTGCGCATCGTCTCGCCAGAGTCGCTGCCGCTCGTGACTGAACTCCTCAACAGCCCGGCGAAATTCCTGAGCGAAAAACACCTGGCCATCCGGCAAACCCGCAAGGAGTTGGTCACGCTGGCGCTGGTCAAGATGGCCAGCAGTGACACCGCTGCCGCCACCAACATGATGGAGACCAAGTGGGGCAGCCAGCTCACGTCCGAGGAACGCAACTGGGTCTGGGGCCTGATCGGCAAGCAGCTGGCTGGCCGCATGGGCGTGGTGCCTGCATCCGAGTCGCTGGGCTACTTCAGCAGGGTTACCCGTGAGAGCGATCTGACCGACGAGATGCTGGCCTGGAAAGCCCGCGCCGCCCTGCGGGCCGGCGCACTGCCCAACTGGCGCCAGATGCTGTCCAGCATCAACGCCATGAGCCAAGAGGCACGGAGCGACCCGACCTGGACATACTGGAAGGCGCGCGCCCTGCTGGCAAACCTGCCGCCCGCGCCGACGCAGCCCATGGTGGTGCCGGTAACTCCTGGCGTCATCAACACCATCACGATTGCGCCGCAGCGGGCCGAAGCCCTGGCGCTGATGCAGTCGATCGCCTCCGTACGCGGTTTTTACGAGCAGCTGGCCCTGGAGGAACTGGGCCAGAAGATCACCGTGCCGCCGAAACCGGCACCGCCCATGGCTGAAGAAAAACAAGCCGCTGGCCTGAACGCCGGCCTGAACCGCGCGGCTTATGCAATTGCCATCGGCCTGCGCTCCGAAGGCGTGCGTGAATGGAACTACAGCACCAGCCTGGCCAAACCCGGCGGCATGACAGACCGTGAGCTGCTGGCCGCCGCGCAATTTGCCTGCGACCGCGAAATCTGGGACCGCTGCATCAACACCAGTGAGCGGACCAAGACCGAGATCGATTTTGACCAGCGTTTCCCGATGCCGTTTCGCGATGCCGTGGTGCGGCGCGCGCAAAGCATCAACCTGGACCCGGCTTATGTGTACGGCCTGATCCGCCAGGAAAGCCGCTTCATCATGGATGCACGCTCGGGCGTCGGCGCGTCCGGGCTGATGCAGGTGATGCCCGCAACAGCGCGGGAGACGGCCCGGCGTCTTGGCATGGTGGGCTTCACCGCCGACCAGATCACCGACCGGGACACCAACATTGCCATCGGCACCGGTTACCTCAAGATGGTGCTGGACGATCTGTCGGGCTCGATGCCGCTGGCAGCCGCTGCTTACAACGCAGGCCCCGGGCGGCCCCGTACCTGGCGCGGGCAGGCCGGCAGCCCAACGCTGGAAGCCGCGATCTGGGCCGAAAGCGTGCCTTTCAACGAAACCCGTGATTACGTCAAGAAGGTGCTTTCCAACACCACCAACTACGCGGCTATCCTGACCGGCCAGCCGCAGTCGCTGAAAGCCCGGCTTGGCACCGTGGGGCCGCGCGATGCGGCGCAGCCTGAACCCGACAAAACCCTGCCCTGACGTTTTTAGGACACTGACATGGACACCTGGTGGGCGCAGATTGCCAGCACGGTCATCAAGGAGTTTTCAGACTTGAGCGATGTTGGCCAGGCTACGCGGCTGGTGCTGCGACTGACCGTCGCGGCCGTGCTGGGCGGCCTGCTGGGCATGGAGCGTGAGCACAAGGGCAAGGCCGCAGGCATACGCACCCATATGCTGGTGGCGATGGGATCGGCGCTTTTTGTCATGCTGTCGCAGCAGTCGGGCATTGCGCCTGCCGACATGAGCCGGGTCATTCAGGGCCTGATCGCGGGCATCGGTTTTCTGGGCGCAGGCACCATCCTCAAAGGCGAAGAGCCGAACAAGGTGCAGGGCCTGACCACGGCAGCCGGCATCTGGATGACCTCTGCCATCGGCATGGCGGCCGGCCTGGGCCTGGAAGTCACCGCGGTGCTCAGTACGGTGCTGGCGCTGGTGATCTTTGCCGTGGTGCCCTGGATGATCGATACGCGGGATGACAACACCGACAAGCACTCGGAAAACTTCAATAACGGCAAGCCCAACCCGGCCCGCAGCCGCAACCCCAATCCGGCAGACAACAACGACAGCCCCAACGACAGCCCAGGGGACAACCCTAGCGACCCGTCAAAAAACATGTGAAGGGCTGGCGTGCAGGGCCAGCGGGCCAGCAATTGACGCCGTGGTTCGCGGCCTCAGGCCTTGAGCTGCTGCGACAGGAATTCGCCCTCGTAAGCCTTGGCCAGCGACAGCTTCTGCGCTTCGCTCAGCACCTTGCCGGCCAGCTGGAACACGCCATGCTCCTCGTCCTTCAAGTGGTGATAGATCTTGTGGTGCAGCGCCTTTGCCGTGGCCAGCCAGGCCGGGGAAGAGGTATCTGTCTGCTCCAGCGCGTCAACCAGTTCGTCCATCTCATGGTGCTCGGCAATCCCGTGGCGCGACGGCTCCTGGGTGCTGTCGTGCGCTATCAGCGGCACATAGAAAAACCGCTCTTCTGCCGCCGCATGGGCGGCCAGTTCCTGCTTGAGGGATTTGAAAAGGCGTGTGCGCTCGACGCTGTCGCCTTGCGTCAGGATCAGGCTGTCTGCCATGGCGCGCTGGGTGTCATGGCTGATGCGAAGGGCTTCAAAAATAGTCATTGCCCTATTTTCCAAGCTCAACCTGGAAGCGTCTATAGGACATCGACCCGCACGATGCCACCAAAACAACAGCTTCAACCCCTTGTACCTAATGGGCAAAAGGCCTATTTCATGCATAAATTCTGTTTTTTGCCCTCTCACCCGCCCGGGCGGCTGCCGACTTCGGCACGCCCGCTATCGATGGGCCAAACCGGCTAAATTAGCTGCATGAACAAAATTCTTATCCTTGGCGGCACCGGCTTTGTGGGCCGGCACCTGTGTGAAAAGCTGCAGGCCATTTCATGCCGCGTCACCGTGGTGACGCGCAGGCGCTCCAGCGCCAGGCACTTGCAGATGCTGCCCATGGTGGATATCGCCGAAGTGCCCCGGCTGGAGGGCACGGCGCTGATGCGGCTGTTGCAGGAGCATGACGCGGTCGTCAACCTGGTGGCTATCCTGCAGGGCAACGAAGCGGCATTTGAAAACGCGCATGTCAAGCTGCCGCTGGAACTGGCCCGCGCCTGCGATGCCGCGGGCCAACGCCGCATCGTCCATATCAGTGCGCTGGGTGCCAGCCCGGATGCGCCGTCGATGTACCAGCGCAGCAAGGCACGCGGTGAGGCGGTGCTGCGCAGCTCGGGCCTTGATGTCACTGTACTGCGGCCCAGCGTGATCTTCGGCGCCGAAGACAAATTCCTCAACACCTTTGCCCGCCTGCAGCAGCTGTTTCCCGTGATACCGCTGGCCGCTAGCCGGGCTCGCTTTCAGCCAGTGTGGGTGGAAGACGTGGCCGACGCGCTGCTGGTCTGCCTGCAGGACAAGTCCACCATCGGCCAGATTTACGAGGCTTGCGGTCCAGAGGTCTTCACGCTCAAGCAGCTGGCTGAGATGGCCGGGCGTTACAGCGGCGCCAATGGCGGCAAGGGCCGCCCGGTGTTGGGTCTGCCGGATTTCATGGCGCGGATACAGGCCGGGCTGATGGAGCTTGCCCCGGGCGAACCCCTGATGAGCCGCGACAACCTGGACTCGATGAAGGCCGACAACATCGCCAGCGGCCAGCTGCCCGGTTTGCAGGCGCTGGGTATCACACCATCGGCACTTGGCGCCGTGGCCCCGTACTACCTGGGCGCGCAGGGCTTGCGCAGCGGCCTGACCGCCATGCGCAAGACAGCTGGGCGCTTCTAGCGCTCTGGTCCGACGCCGCGTGCCGGGGGGCAAGGGCGGCTCATCAATTCGGCGCTTTTTTTGCATCAATGGCATCGCGGCCAGCCGCTAGCATCTGAAGCCAGCCGCTTTGGCGGCCAACACAGGACCCTTCCCATGCTTGAGCTCTACATCGGTAATAAAAACTATTCCTCATGGTCCATGCGCCCCTGGGTGCTGATGCGCCAGACAGGCATCGCATTTGAAGAAGTCAAACTGCGCTTTGACTCCTTTGACAGCAACTCGCAGTTCAAGCAGAAGGCCAGCGCCATCAGCCCGGTCGGCAAGGTGCCGGCGCTGGTCGATGGTGACCTGGTGGTATGGGACTCGCTGGCCATTGCCGAGTACCTGGCCGAACGGTTTCCAGCCAAAAACTTGTGGCCGCAAGACAAGAAAGCGCGCGCGCGGGCACGCAGCATCTGCAGCGAAATGCACAGCGGCTTTACCGCCCTCCGCTCGGCATGCCCGATGAACATCGAAGCCTCGCTGGCGCAAACCGGCCAGCTGATATGGCGCGACAAACCGGCTGTGCGAGCCGATGTCGCACGCATCGAGGCGATGTGGTGCGAGCTCCTGGTGCAGCACGGCGGCCCCATGCTGATGGGCGAATTCAGCATTGCGGATGCCTTCTTTGCCCCGGTGGCGATGCGCCTGCATACCTACGCGCTGCCGGTGTCCAGAGAAGTTGCGAACTACATGGAACGCCTGAGCGCCCTGCCCGGCGTCAAGGCATGGATCGATGACGCCAAGGCAGAAAACGATTTCCGGGACTTCGAAGAGCCCTACCGCATCAATCCTTCAGGCCACTGACCGCGCGGCAGCTGCCAGCCCGGCGGGTCCGCTGGCGCCCGACCGTGCCTGTGTCGATAAACTGCAAGCCATGCAGATATACATGGTCGGTGGCGCTGTCAGGGACGCCTTGCTGGGTTTGCCGGTGCAGGACCGCGACTGGGTGGTAGTGGGCAGCACGCCCGACGAACTGACAGCGCTGGGCTACACACCGGTCGGCAAGGATTTCCCGGTTTTTTTGCATCCCGATACCGGCGAGGAATACGCCCTGGCCCGCACCGAACGCAAGACTGCACGCGGCTATCGCGGTTTCGAGGTGTTTGCGGCAGCTGACGTGTCGCTGGAGGAGGACTTGGCGCGGCGTGATCTCACTATCAATTCAATAGCTATAGGCCCTTTTACAGAAAGGACTACAGGCCTATTTGGCATAACTTTTGATGGTAAGGCCGATACCGTAGGCCACACGGTCATCGACCCTTTTGGCGGCAGGCGTGACCTGGCGCGCAAGGTGCTGCGCCATGTCACCACTGCGTTTCGGGAAGACCCGGTCCGCATCCTGCGGCTGGCCCGGTTTGCCGCGCGCTTTGCCGACTTCAACGTAGCGCCTGAAACGCTGCAGCTGATGCGCGAGATGGTGCGGGACGGCGAGGTCGATGCACTGGTGCCCGAGCGTGTGTGGCAGGAGCTCTCGCGCGGCCTGATGGAAAGCAGGCCTTCGCGCATGTTCGAGGTGCTGCGCGCATGTGGCGCACTGCAGCGGCTGCTGCCCGAGGTTGCCAGGCTGTGGGGCGTGCCGCAGCGCGCTCAATACCATCCTGAAGTCGATACCGGCGTGCACCTGATGATGGTGCTGGACATGTCGGCGCAGCTCGATGCCAGCCTGCCGGTGCGTTTTGCCTGCCTGACCCATGACCTGGGCAAAGGTACAACGCCTGCCGATGTGTTGCCGCGCCATATCGGCCATGAAGAGCGCAGTGCCCGTTTGCTCAAGGGCGTTTGCAACCGCCTGCGCGTGCCGCTGGAATGCCGCGAGATCGCCGATGTGGTGGCGCGCGAGCACGGCAACATTCACCGCAGTGAAGACTTTGGCGCTGCTGCTTTGGTGCGCTTGCTGGAGCGGTGCGACGCGTTTCGCAAGCCGCAGCGGTTTTCCGATGTGCTGCTGGCCTGCGAGTGCGATGCACGCGGCAGGCTGGGGCTGCAGGACAGGGCGTATCCCCAGAAGAACAGGCTGCTGGGCGTGCTGGCAGCGGCGCAATCGGTGTCCACCCAGGATGTAGCTGCCGGGGCGCATGCGCAAGGCCTTGAGGGCAAACAGGTCGGCGAGATGATTCACGCCGCGCGGGTGGCCAGCGTGGCGCAATGGCAGGTATCGCAGCAGGCGCCGGGCAGCCATGGTGTGGGCACCGGTGCCAGCCAGGGCCAGAAGCGCTGACAAACCAACAGGCGATGCCGACCTACAGCGCGGCTGTGCATGCTTTGTTAGGCTTGGCGCCTCATGAACCCAATGCCTGCCCAACAATCTCTGGCATCCGGCATGCCAGGCGTTTTTCCACCTTTTCGCCCTGCTCCTTCCAGCTTTCCGCCAGACCGGACCGTTCTACCGGTATTGACCGCGCAAACCGCGCTGTTTCTGGATTTCGACGGAACGCTCGCCGATATCGCTACCGAGCCTGAACTGGTGGTGGTGCCCGACGATCTGATTGGCCTGCTGGAGCAGCTTTCTATCCGGCTTGATGGCGCACTGGCGTTGGTGTCGGGCCGCAAGATCACCGACCTTGACGGATTTCTCTCGCCGCTGCGTCTGCCCACCGCTGCCGAGCATGGCGCGCAGCAGCGCATGCCCAGTGGGGACATGCTCAGCCTGGCCGCACCGCCGCTGCATGAGGTGATACGTGTGGCGCAAGCCCTGGCGTCGCAGCATACCGGCCTGCGTGTCGAGATCAAGTCCGCAGCTGTTGCCGTGCATTACCGGCATGCGCCCGAGCTGGAAACCTTTTGTCTGCAAGCCCTGGCAGAGATCGTCAAGATCACGCCGGGCGTGGAGCTGATGCAAGGCAAGTGCGTGTTTGAAGTCAAGCCATCCGGCATCAGCAAGGGATCGGCCATGCAGCTTTTCATGTCAGCGCCACCTTTTTCCGGGCGTCTGCCGCTTTTCGCGGGCGACGACACCACTGACGAGGCCGGCTTTGCCGCCGTTCAGGCAATGGGCGGCGCGGCTATCAAGGTGGGCGAGGGCATCAGCCTGGCGGTTTATCGCTGCGCCAGCCCGGCGCAGTTGCGGCAGTGGCTGCGCTCATCGTTGCAGGCGCTGGATAAGCCTGAGGCGGCTGAGGTTACGGCGCACCAGCGCCAGGTCGACGAGGCAGCGTCATGAAATTGGCCGAATCCTTTCTGCAGGAGCCGGTAAATGCCACCGCCGCCAGCGCCACTTTTGGCGACCAGGCAGGCCATTTTGCGCCGCCTGCTGCGCCCTCCCTGGCGTTGGGCGTGATTGGCAACTGCGCTTTCAGTGCGCTGGTCGATGAGCGGGGGCGCATTGTGTGGTGCTGCCTGCCGCGCTTTGACGGCGACCCGGTGTTCAATGCCCTCCTGGACCCGGGCGACAAGTCGGGCGCCAAGTCCGGCAGCACGCCCGGCGCATTTGCCATCGAGATCGAAAACTTCCGTGAGGCACGCCAATGGTATGAGCCCAATACCGCGGTGCTGCGCACACAGCTTTTTGACACCAGCGGGCAGGCTATCGAGATCACCGACTTTGCCCCACGCTTTTTCAGCCGCTCACGCTATTTCCGGCCGATGACGCTGGTGCGCCGCATCAAGGCCATCCACGGCGCGCCGCGCATACGGGTCGTGCTCGACGTACGCTTTGACTGGGGTCGCCAGGCAGCGCAGGTCACACGCGGCAGCAACCATTTGCGCTTTGTCGGTGACGAGCTCGCGCTTCGCCTGAACACGGACGCGCCGATCTCGCACCTGTTGTCGCATCAGCCGTTCGTGATGACGGGCGAGTACAACTTTTTGCTGGGCACGGACGAGCCGCTGCAGGACGGCATTGCCGATACTGCGCGGCTCTTCGAGCAGGAGACCGTGATGTACTGGCGCAAGTGGAGCCAGCGCCTGCATATTCCGCTGCAGTGGCAGGACGCCGTGATTCGCGCCGCCATCACGCTCAAGCTGTCTCTTTTTGAAGATACTGGCGCGATCGTCGCGGCCATGACGACCAGCATCCCCGAGGCGCCTGGCAGCCAGCGCAACTGGGACTACCGCTACTGCTGGCTGCGGGATGCATTCTTTGTAGTGCGCGCCCTCAACAGCCTGTCTGAAGTCGGCACGCTGGAGGATTACCTGCGCTGGCTGAGCAATGTGGTGGTCGACGCGCAGGGTGGCCATATCCAGCCGCTCTACGGCATCGGGCTGGAACGCAACCTGCCCGAGTCGACCATGGATCATCTGGCCGGTTACCGCGGCATGGGGCCGGTACGGGTGGGCAACCAGGCGCAAGAGCATTTTCAGCATGATGTCTATGGCAATGTCATCCTGGGCGCGGCGCAGGCTTTTCATGACCACCGCTTGCTGCACCGTGCGGGCCTTGCCGAGTTCCGGCAGCTTGAAGCCGTGGGCGAGCGCGCCGCTGCGACCTACGACAAGCCCGATGCTGGCATGTGGGAGCTGCGCACGCGCGCGCGGGTGCACACTTCGTCGTCCCTCATGTGCTGGGCGGCCTGCGATAGGCTCGGCAAGATTGCGGTGGTGCTGGACCTGCCCGAGCGAGCGGCCTATTGGAGCGGCCATGCCGGCGTGATGAAGGAGCGCATCCTGCGCGACTCCTGGTGCGAGGAGCGGCAGGCATTTGCCGAAAGCTTTGGCGGCAAGAGCCTGGACGCCAGCGTGCTCTTGATGATCGAGGTTGGCTTCATCGACCCCAAGGATCCGCGTTTTGTGTCGACCGTCGCCGCACTTGAAGAGCACCTGTGCGACGGTCCCTATATGCGCCGCTACGAGTCGCCCGACGACTTCGGCAAGCCCGAGACCGCCTTCAACATCTGCACCTTCTGGCGCATCGATGCGCTGGCGCGCATTGGCCGCAAACAGGAGGCGCGCGCCATTTTCGAGACCATGCTCGCCGCGCGAAACCATCTGGGACTGCTGTCCGAGGATACGCATCCGGTGACCAACGAGATGTGGGGGAATTTTCCGCAAACCTATTCCATGGTCGGCATCATCAACGCTGCCGTGCGCCTTTCAGAGCCCTGGGATTCACAAATTTGACCGCATGATCACCTCAAGCACGCTTGGCGCTTCCAGCACCGCTGGCACGGCCGGCGCCGCCGGCAATCCCGTCCATTCCGGCGCTGACCCCGCTGCCATCACGGTGCAGCAGCAAGCGCTGCCTGCCGCGGTTCCGGCAAGCTCGGCCACTGGAACAGGTGGCGCTGCAGCGGCAAGGCCCCCTACGCGCCGAAGCCGCGATGCCGCCCGCCTGCCGCCTGCCCTGGGCAAAAGCCGGCTGGTGGTGGTGTCAAACCGCGTGGCTGATCCGCGCAAGGCGGCAGCCGGCGGGCTGGCGGTGGCACTGGCCGACTCCCTGAAGGCGACCGGCGGCATGTGGTTTGGCTGGAGCGGAAACATCGTCAAGGATGGTGCGCCTGGCGAGGGCGAACTGCACGTGCAGCAGGCCGGCAGCGTGACACTGGCCACGGTTGACCTGTGCACCGAAGACCATGACGGCTATTACCTGGGCTACAGCAACGATGTGCTGTGGCCGGTGTTTCATTACCGCCTTGACCTGGCGCGCTTCGAGTCGGCCTATATCGAGGCCTACCGCCGCGTGAACCGCTTGTTTGCACACAAGCTGACGGGTCTGCTCAGGCCGGACGACATCATCTGGGTGCATGATTACCACCTGATACCGCTGGCCTCTGAATTGCGGGCCATGGGCTGCAAGAACCGGATCGGTTTTTTTCTGCACATACCGCTGCCGCCTCAGCTGATTCTGGCGGCCATACCCCAGCATGAATGGCTGGTGCGCGCGCTGTTTGCCTATGACCTGGTGGGCTTTCAGGCCGAAGCTGACCTGCTGCATTTTTCGCGCTATGTGCAGTCGGAAGCCAGCGCCACCGATCTGGGCAACAACCGCTACCGCGCCTATAACCGGACGCTGCGCGCAGGCGCGTTTCCGATCGGCATAGACGTTGACGAATTCGCGGCCATGGCGCTGGCGCGCGAAGCGCGCGAAATGTACGAGTCGATGACCACCGAATATTCGCGCCGCAAGCTGCTGCTGGGCGTGGAGCGGCTTGATTATTCCAAGGGTCTGCCCCAGCGGATGCGGGCGTTTCAGAGCCTGCTGAAAAAGTACCCCGATAACGTGGGCAGCACCACGCTGATACAGATTGCATCGCCCAGCCGCGAGGACATGGGCGCCTATACCGATTTGCGCCAGGAACTGGAAAGCCTCGCCGGCGCCATCAACAGCAACTGGGGCGAGCTCGACTGGATGCCGATTCGCTATATGCACCGCAACGTGGCGCGCAAGCGCTTGCCCGGGCTTTACCGCGCGGCACGGGTGGCGCTGGTCACGCCGCTGCGCGACGGCATGAACCTGGTGGCCAAGGAATTCGTTGCCGCGCAGGACCCGGAAGACCCTGGTGTGCTGGTGCTGTCGCGGTTTGCCGGCGCTGCCGAGCAGATGGAGCACGCGCTGCTGGTGAACCCCTATGACATCGATGGAACCGCCGAAATCATTCAGCAGGCGCTGCACATGCCTTTGCTGGAGCGCCAGGCCAGGCACCAGAAACTGCTGGCCTGTATACGCCGGCAGGATGTGCACTGGTGGCGGCGCACCTTTCTGGAGGCGCTGGCCGGAACCGACGCCAACGACCAGAGGCGGCAGGTGCCGCTGCTGACGCCGGTGGCGGCCGAGCAGGCCATCGGCTGATCGCGTGTGCTTGCCGCCCGGCGAGCTAGCTGACCAGTGCCAGCGCGGCGTAGTCGCCAACCTTTTCGCCCAGCCCGGCCGGTAGCAGCTTCACGCCCTCGGTCAACGATGCGAGCTTGCCGTCCAGCTGTGCCTGCAGGCGCGGCAGCAACAGATCGCGGTTGTTGCAAAACACACTGCCGCCCAAGCTGATGGCCTGCAGGTCCAGCGTGATCACCAGGTTATACAAAGCCCGCCCCAGCACCCGGCATAATTCATCAATAATAGCCACAGCCCTTGTATTTCCTTCTGTGGCAGCTATTAATAACGTAGCAGCATCTGCATAGCCCTGGCTTGCAAACCGCCGCGCGATGGCATTACCCGCCACCAGCGCCTCCACGTCACCGGTGTTGCCGCAGCCGCACAGTGCGTCGTCGTTATCGCTCACGAACATATGGCCGGCATGGCCCGCATTGCCGTGCTTGCCGCGCAGCACGCGCCCGTCCACACACAGGCCCATGCCGATACCGGTGCTCCAGGTCACATAGGCGCAGTTATCCACCCCCTGCAGCGCGCCCCAGCGGCGCTCGGCTTCCAGTGCGGCAACACAGTCGTTCTCGATGCGTACCGATGAAAACACCGCCCGCAAGGGCGCTTCGAGCGGCAGGCTGAGCCAGTCATTCGGCAGCCCGCGCGCCGGCCCGGCCATACCGCCGCATATATTGGGCGCCACCAGTTCAAGCCTGCCGGAGCGCAGCGCAAACGGCCCGCAGGAGGCGACGCCCACTGCGGCCAGCGCCGAGCGCGGCAAGCCCGCTTCGGCGCAGCTGGTGTCGATGAGCCGCAGCACCTGCTGGCTTAAGGCGTCGGAAGTGCCTTCTTTCACAGTCAACTCGGTGATACGGCTTTTGGTGCCGGCCGCATCAAAGATGCTGACCGCGATCTTGGTGCCACCAATATCGACACCGGCAACCGGCGCCGCGCCTGGCGCAAGCCCGGGACGGACAGCCTGGGGTTGAAGCTTGCCTGCAGAAGAGATGGCGGAAGCTGATGTCAATTGGAATCCTCAAAATGAAAAACAGATGTGAAGGCGATGGCGGCAGTCGCCAGCAAACGCCTTGCTCGAACGTTGGCGAAACATTTGCCTAGAGCGTGTGGCATCGGTCCCCTTGCGAAAAACCGTCCGCGTGCCAACCGCTATAGGGTTTGCCGGGCTTGTCCGCAGCAAAGCCGACCACCTTGAACAGCTCGCCCATCTCGTGCTCGTTGACCAGCTTTTGCACCATGGCGCGCTCGGCAATACCGGCCTGGTCAAGTCCATCGATCAGGCCGCAGTTCAGCAGGAACCGGCCCTGCCCGGTATAGCCCAGAACCCGCAGCCCGGCCTCTTGCCCCGCCAGCGCAATGCCGGTGAAGTTGACATGCGCGGTGATGTCTTTCAGACCCACATCGGCCAGCGGGTCGGTGTCGGCCATATGGTTGCGGTGGCACATCAGGGTGCCCATGCTGCGCTGGGGATGGTAGTACTCATGCTCCGGAAAGCCGTAGTCGAACATGAAAATTGCGCCTGCCTCCAGCCGGTCTGCCAGCGTGCGCACAAAGCCTTCAGCCGCGGGATGGATCTCGGTCAGGTAATCATGCCCGCCCGCCACTTCAAAGGGTGGCCGAAGCCTGGTGGCCTGATCGGCCCAGCCAAAGGTGCCCGCCTGCAGCACCACACCACGCTCATGCCAGCAGCCACCCAGGCGAGCCAGCAGTTTTACCGGCATGGCATCCAGCACCTCGTTGCCCACAACCACGCCCTGCATGGGTGTGGGTAGCTCGGTCACCCAGCGCACCTTGTCAGCGAAGGACTGCAGGCGCAGACGCTGGCGCTCGCGCAGGCTGCCTGACAGGTCAACAATGCTGTAGCGCGAGACGGCGTCGCCCAGGTTTTGCAGCAACTGGCCAGCCAGCGCGCCAGAACCCGCGCCAAACTCCCACACCTCGGTGGTCGCGGTTGCGGTCAAGGCTTGCCGCACCTGCACCGCCAACGCGCGGCCAAAATGCGGCGACATCTCCGGCGCGGTCGCAAAATCACCGCCGCCACTGGCTGTGGCAGAAGGCATCATGCTGAATTTGGGCAGGGCATTCTCGTAATAGCCCCAACCAGGCGTGTACAACGCCATTTCCATGAATTGATCAAACGCCAGCCAGTCACCGTTTGCCGCGATGGCGTTGCCGATGTGTGCGTGAAGGCTGGTCGGTAAAATGATGGGTTCGCTGGTTTTTGTCACCTGGCAATTGTCTGTCATCGACAAAAACCCACCGCATTTCGCGGCGACCCGCGCCCTTGCGCCCTCGCATCCCAAACTCTCATGCAAACTGCAGCCAGACCGCCCGTTGTTCTTGTTACCGGTGCCGCCAGACGGCTGGGCCGCGAGATTGCGCTGGCGCTGGCTGGCGCAGGCTGGCAGGTGGCGGTTCATTACCGCGGCTCTGAAGAAGACGCTATAAAAACAGTAGCCGAATGCGCACGTCTTTCGGGGGCTTCAGCCCGATTTTGTTGTGATTTGAACGATGAGGACGCTGTGCGCGGCCTGCTGCCGAGCGTGGTCGTGGAGTTCGGCCGGGTTGATGCGCTCGTCAACAGCGCATCGACTTTTGAGCATGACAGTGCTGTCAGTTTCAGTTTTGCCACGCTTGAAAAACACATGCGCAGCAATACCGCTGCGCCCATCATCCTGGCGCAGGCGCTGCACACGCATGTGGCATCCAGAACAACCGGCGATGCGCCAGCCATGGCCGGCGCGAGCGCTGTGGTGAACCTGCTGGACCAGAAACTCTGGAACCAGAACCCGGACTTTTTGAGCTACACCCTGTCAAAGGCAGCGCTGGCGGCCGCCAACACCATGCTGGCGATGGCGCTGGCCCCGCTGGTACGGGTGGTCGGCGTCGCGCCAGGGCTGACGCTGACCAGCCATATGCTCAGCGAGGTGCAGTTTCAGGCGCTGCACAGGCTGTCACCGCTGGGGCGCTCCTCGACGCCTGCCGATGTGGCAGCGGCCGTAAAGTTTGCGCTGGAAAACCGCTCGATCACCGGCACGACGCTGCTGGTCGACGGTGGCCAGCACCTCATGAGGTTTGAGCGCGATTTCTCACTGATGTGAGCACCGGTTCCTACAGATTCACCCCTTCACCCACAGCAGACTGACACCATGTTCAACACCAGGGGAACCCAGATCCTCACGCTGACCGGACTTCGCTTTGATGCCAATCTCGGAATTCTCGAGCAGGAAAAAGCAGCGCCCCAGCCGATTCAGGTTGATGCCGAACTGAACCTCGGCACCCAGCCCATGATGCCCAGCGACGACGACATCAACCATGTGCTGGACTACCGCAAGGTGCGCCAGATCATCATCGTCGAATGCACAGCCGAGCATGTCAACCTGCTCGAAAGCCTGATCGGCAAGCTGGCGCACCGGCTGATGCTGCTGCCAGGTGTGCTGGGTGTACGGGTGAAGATTGCGAAACTTGAAATATTTGACGACTGCGAAGTAGCGATTCGTGTCGAGACAGGACAGTGGTGACAACATGGGCGCACAGGACATGAATGCAGCAGCATGGGATGAGGCAATCAGCCTGCATGAGCGCGAGGAAAGCTCGGCACGCGTGCAGAACACCCTGAAGATCGAGCGGGAGGATCACAAGCTCGAAAAGCGCCTGTGCCGGGAGGTCGGCCGCGCGATTGTTGACTTCAACATGATTGAGGAAGGCGACAAGGTCATGGTGTGCGTGTCGGGCGGCAAAGACAGTTATGCCATGCTGGACATCCTGCTCAAGCTGCAAAAACGCGCACCCATCAACTTCAGCCTGGTTGCCGTCAACCTGGACCAGAAGCAGCCCGGCTTTCCCGAGCATGTGCTGCCCGGGTATCTGGCAAAGCTGGGCGTGCCGTACCACATCGAAAACCAGGACACTTACAGCATCGTCAAGCGCGTGATTCCCGAGGGCAAGACGCTGTGTTCACTCTGCTCCCGGCTGCGCCGGGGCATTTTGTACCGGGTGGCGGGCGAGCTGGGCGCGACCAAGGTGGCGCTGGGCCATCACCGTGACGACATGCTGCAGACGTTTTTCCTGAACATGTTTTTTGCCGCCAAGCTCAAGGGCATGCCGCCCAAGCTGGTGAGCGATGACGGCAAGAACATCGTTATCCGGCCGATGGCCTATGTCACCGAGAAAGACCTGACACGCTGGGCGCAGGTGCGTGACTTCCCCATCATTCCCTGCACGCTGTGCGGCAGCCAGGAAAATCTGCAGCGCAAGCAGGTTGGCAACATGCTGCGCGAGTGGGACAAAAAATTTCCGGGCCGTCTGGAAAACATGTTTAGCGCCCTGCAAAACATCGTGCCCTCGCACCTGATGGACGGCAAGCGGCATGACTTCAAGGGTATTCGCACCACCGGCGTTGCCGAGCCGGATGGCGACAGGGCTTTTGACGACGAAGCATTCAGGGAGCCTTTTGCTACAGGCAGCAGGGCCGGCATGCCGGGGCTGTCGGTGGTGGAGTTCAACCGCCCGGCGCTGGGTTAAGGCTGGCGCCTGCTTTTTTTACTGGATATGGAGGCCTTATGAAACGAGTGATTGCAAGCGCTTTCTCAGTTGTCGCCATGGCATGGGTCATGACCGGGTGTTCCGGCATGCGGGTGGTCGACAGCGATGTGACCGCGTTCTCGAACTGGCGCACTGCGCCGCCGTTGCCTGGAACCACCTACCGTTTCGAGCGCCTGCCGTCCCAGCAGGTGGCAGGTTCGCAGCAGGAGACGATCGAGGCGATGGCCCGCACAGCCCTGGCGAAAGTCGGCATGGTGCACAACCCCGCCACGCCCAGCTACAGCGTACAGCTTGCCGTGAATGCCCAGACGGTTGACCGTGCGGCTTACGGCGGAGGTTTCGGCGGCTATGGCGGCTTTGGCGGAGGCTTTGGCGGTTTCGGCGGATCGGGTGTGTTTCTGGGTGGCGGAAGCCGTGGCGGCAGCATCGGTCTGTCGGTTCCCATCGGTATTTCCGAGCCCTACTACAAACGGGAGCTGACGCTGCAGGTACGCGACCTTGGCAACAACCAGGTCGCCTACGAAACCCGCGCGGTGCATGACGGTGTGTGGCCCGACACGCTGAGCGTGCTGCCGGCCATGCTGGACGCAGCCTTGCTCGGATTTCCGCAGCCGCCTTCCGGCACGCGCCGCATCAACACCGAGATCCCGCGCTAGCCTGATGACCGAAGCCACCCGCATCATTGCCATTCGCCACGGTGAAACGCTTTGGAATGCCGCAACCCGTATTCAGGGCCAGCTGGATATTCCACTCAACGAGACGGGGCACCGCCAGGCCAGGCGCCTGGCTGCTGCCTTGAAAGACGAACCTATCACAGCGATCTATGCCAGCGATCTGGCACGGGCCCAGCAAACCGCCAGCTACCTGGCCAGCGAGCTGGGCCTGGCGGTGCGGCCGGAACCGGCCATTCGCGAACGCGGTTTCGGCGAGTTCGAAGGCAGGACCTTTGCTGAAATTGAAACCACGCTTCCCGAGCAGGCCCTGCGCTGGCGCACGCGCGACCCGGACTTTGCACCCGTGGGCGGCGAGTCGCTGATCGACCTGCGCAGCCGCGTGGTTGGCGCGGCCGGGCGCCTTGCTGCCAGCCACCCGGGCGAGCTGATCGTCATGGTGGCGCATGGTGGCGTCATGGACGTGCTGTACCGCGCGGCGACCCGGCTGGACATACAGGCACCGCGTACCTGGGCGCTGGGCAATGCTGCCATTAACCGCCTGCTTTGGACGCATCAGGGTTTCAGCCTGGTGGGTTGGGCAGATACCCAGCATCTTGAGGCAACACTGGACGACCAGATCACAGACTAGCTGCATGGGCCGCCATCAGGCGCTCCAGGCGTCATTTCCCAAACACTCACCTGGCCTCCAACGGAAGCCATGCACTGACCCGCACATGAATACCCTGCAACGCCTGATCGGCCAGCCCGTCGGTCATATCGACACGCCAGCACTGGTCATCGACCTGGATGCCATGGACCGCAACCTTGCCACCATGGCCAAGTTTGCCCGGACGCACAAGGTCAAGCTTCGCCCGCATGCCAAGATGCATAAGAGCGCAGAGCTTGCACGGCTGCAGATCAAGAGCGGCGCCGTGGGTGTTTGCGTTCAAAAAACATCGGAGGCTGAAGCGCTGGTTGCCGGTGGTGTCTACGATATCTTCATCAGCAATGAGGTGGTTGCACCGCTCAAGCTGGCGCGTGTGGCCGCGCTGACCCGGCTGGCCCAGCAGCATGGCGGCAGGATCG
Organism: Polaromonas sp.; assembly: GCA_028291985.1. Lineage (GTDB taxonomy): Bacteria > Pseudomonadota > Gammaproteobacteria > Burkholderiales > Burkholderiaceae_C > Polaromonas. The sequence goes on from JAQGNE010000008.1 coordinate 52,433, forward strand.
CCATCTGTGTGGACAGCGTCGAGGGGGTCAACCGCCTGGCGCATGTGATGAACGAGTCCCGCGCGGCCACGGGCGTTGCCACCACCATCGACGTGCTTATCGAGATCAATGTGGGCCAGAACCGGTGTGGTATGGAACCCGGTGAGCCGGCGGTGGCCCTGGCGCTGGAGATTCGCAAGCACCCGCCGCTCAATTTTGTGGGCCTGCAGGCCTACCACGGCAGGGCGCAGCACCTGCGGACCGTGGCAGAACGCCGCGCGGCCATTGCGGCGGCTGTCAAGGCAGCATCAGACACCCGACAACGGATAGAGGCGCAAGGGGTCGCCGTGGGCCTGATCACCGGCGCGGGCACCGGCACCTGCGCACTCGAAGCGGCCAGCGGGGTCTATGGTGAGCTGCAGGCCGGCTCCTACCTCTTTATGGATGCCGATTACGGCGCCAACGAACGTGACGCCGCCGACCCGCGCTTCGAGCATGCGCTTTTTGTCAAAACCCAGGTCATGAGCGCACATGCAGGCCATGTGGTGTGCGACGCCGGCCACAAGAGCCATGCCATCGACTCGGGTCTGCCGCAGGTGCATGCCTTCAGCGAGCGAAGCCGGCTGGAATATGCAAACGGCGGCGATGAGCACGGCATCCTGCGGCCGGCAGCGGGCAGCAGCCGGCTGCCCTCACTCGGCAGCATGCTATGGCTGATTCCGGGTCACTGCGACCCTACGGTCAATTTGCATGACCACCTGATCGGCGTACGCGGCGGTCTGCTAAAAGGTGTGGTGGAGCGCATCATCAAGGTCGACGGGCGCGGGGCGCTGACCTGAGCAACAGTGCCGCCTGCGCAGCTTTCTAGCCGAACATGTCGCCGGCAGCCGCTGGCGGGGCAACGCCGAGGTGCCGATAGGCGGCCAGCGTGGCGATGCGTCCCCGTGGCGTGCGCTGCAAAAACCCCTGCTGGATGAGATAAGGCTCGATCACATCCTCTATCGTGCCGGGTTCCTCGCCGATGCTCGCGGCAATGTTGTCGAGCCCGACCGGGCCGCCATCAAACCGGTGGATCACCGCTTCCAGCAGCTTGCGGTCCATGATGTCAAAGCCCTGGGGATCCACATCGAGCATCGCCAGCGCCCTGTGGGCAATCTCCAGCGTGATATGGCCGGCGCCCTTGACGTCGGCATAGTCCCTTACCCGGCGCAACAGGCGATTGGCAATACGCGGCGTACCCCGTGAGCGGCGGGCAATCTCGAAACCGCCTTCAGCATCCATCGGCGCATCAAGCAGGGCGGCGCTGCGGGTCACGATGCGGGCCAGTTCATCGGGCGTATAAAACTCAAGCCGCGCAACGATGCCAAAACGGTCGCGCAGCGGGTTGGTCAGCATGCCGGCGCGGGTGGTGGCACCCACCAGGGTGAAGGGCTGCAGGTCAAGCTTGATGCTGCGCGCTGCCGGCCCTTCGCCGATCATGATGTCGATCTGGTAGTCCTCCAGCGCCGGATAAAGGATTTCTTCCACTACCGGGCTCAGCCGGTGAATCTCGTCGATAAAAAGAACGTCGTTCTTTTCCAGGTTGGTCAGCAGTGCTGCCAGATCTTTAGGCTTTTCAAGCACCGGTCCCGAGGTTTGCCGCATGTTGACGCCCAGTTCATGCGCGATGATGTGCGAAAGCGTGGTCTTGCCCAGGCCTGGCGGGCCGAACAGCAGCACGTGGTCTAGCGCCTCACTGCGTTTTTTGGCGGCACCGATGAAGATTTCAAGCTGCTCCTTGATCTTGACCTGGCCGACATAGCTTTCAAACAGCTTGGGCCGCAAGGCGCGCTCGATGGCTTCCTCCCGCGGTGAATCCGTGGCCGCAGACATTACCCGGCGGGAGGACGGAATGTCGGGCATTGCAAAGTTATCGGTCTGGATTGACATGGAAAGAATCAGGTCACGATGGTTGGCTGATGTCGATTAGGCCAGCAACTGGATCAGGTCATTGAGCTCGACACACGCTGATTTGAAGATGCTTTCGCGCACGGTTCCCCATGCATGGGTTCTGGCACCGCGCAAACGCCAATCCATGCTTTTGGGTTGGTTGCAAATGATATAGCTGGGCTCTTTGGCGCTGCGGCTGTTGTCGATAGCGAACGGGTTGGTGGCGTTATACGCCGCAGTGGACATGGGCAAACCGATGAGCAGCGACGTGCGCTCGTTGTAAGCTCGCGGGGTGAGCACCACCATGGGATGCACGTCCCGCATTTCCTTTCCGGTCTGCGGATTGAAGTTGATCCAGATGATGTCGCGGCGGTCTGGCACCCACGGCCTGGCGGGCAACTTACCGGGCTCCGAACTCGGCACCGACAGCAGCATCGGCCATGATTTCTCCGCCATGCACCGCCGGGTCGTAAGCCTTGAGCTTTTGCGCCAGCGTGAGCCTGGGTGCTACTGCGCGCAATTCAAGACGGCCAGGCGCAATCACCTCAACCTGCAGCGGCGTGTCAGGCGTTATGTGCATCGCCTGCATCAACTCGCGACTCAGGCGGATGGCGTGGCTGTTGCCCCAGGCAGAAATGGACAAGGTGGTGGCGTTCATGACTTCAGTATATCCATCGGGATATACATTGGCAAGAACCACCCGGCGATATCTATTTCGCCAGCGCCTTCAGCGCCAGCTTGATGCCGTCACTCACCCCGATATCTGCAGGCAGGGCCTTAAGCGCCAGCGCGGCGTCACGGTCGCTGTAGCCCAGCGCCACCAATGCCTGCAGGATGTCCGATTGCGCATCGTTGGCCGCGCTCATCGGCACACCCATATCTGCGCCGAGCTTGCCTTTGAGTTCCAGCAGCAGGCGTTCGGCGGTTTTTTTGCCGATGCCGGGCACCTTGATGATGCGCCCTGCTTCTTGCGCCGTCACCGCATGGGCCAGGTCATCCACACTCATGCCGCTGAGCACGCTGAGCGCCGTGCGCGGCCCGACACCGGAAATCTTGATCAGTTGCCGAAAGGCAGCGCGCTCGGCCTGGCTGGCAAAGCCATACAGAATCTGCGCGTCCTCGCGGACCACAAAATGCGTCAGCAAGGTGACCTTTTCGCCCAGGCCCGGCAGGTTGTAAAACGTGCTCATCGGCACGAGCACCTCATAGCCGACGCCATTGCAGTCCAGCAGCAGCTCCGGCGGATTTTTTTCAGCCAGCTGGCCGGTGAGTCTTCCTATCATCGGCAAATCTTAGCAGTCTGCCCATGCGCCGGCCCGCTTGAAATAAGGGCAGAATCCCCAAAGTGCCTGGACGCGCACCACACCCGACCTACGGAAAGCCACCACTTGATCCTTCGCCACACTTTCACCCCGCCCAACAATACCCGGATGGGTCATTTGTGCGGTCCGATGGACGCGCACATCCGCACGATCGAGACGGCGCTCGATGTGACGATTGCGCACCGGTTCGAGCAGTTCAAGATCGATGGCGGCAAGGTCAACGCGCAGCAGGCGCTGGAGGTGCTGCAGGCGCTCTATGAGATTGCGCAGCGGCCGATACCCGAAGAGACGGTGCAGCTCATGCTGGCCGGCGACACGGCCCTGGCCAGGGCGCCAGACGGCAGCATGGCCTTGTCTACCCGCCGCGCCGACCTGCGCGCCCGCACCGTCAACCAGGGCACCTATCTTGAAAACATCGCCACCCATGACATCACTTTTGGCATTGGCCCGGCGGGTACCGGCAAGACTTACCTGGCAGTGGCCTGCGCGGTCGATGCGCTGGAACGCAGCGCTGTCCAGCGCATCGTGCTGACGCGGCCTGCCGTGGAAGCCGGTGAAAGGCTGGGGTTTTTGCCGGGCGACCTGAGCCAAAAGGTTGACCCCTACCTGCGTCCCCTTTACGACGCGCTGCATGAACTGATGGGTTTCGAGCGGGTGCAAAAAGCATTCGAGCGCCAGCAGATCGAGATCGCGCCCCTGGCCTTCATGCGCGGGCGCACGCTGAACCATGCCTTTGTGATCCTGGACGAGGCACAAAACACCACGCCTGAGCAAATGAAGATGTTTTTGACGCGCATCGGTTTTGGCGCCAAGGCAGTGGTCACCGGCGATGTAAGCCAGGTCGATTTGCCGCGCACACAGCTCAGCGGCCTGGTCGATGCCGAGCGTGTCCTGCGCCGGGTCAAGGGCATTGCCATCACACGACTGACCAGTGCCGATGTGGTGCGCCACCCGCTGGTGGCGCGGATTGTGGATGCCTACGACAAGACCAGCAGCGGCGCGGCAGGGGCCGACGACGCAGGGGGTCTGGTGGCCAAGCCTGCCCGCAAAACCAGCGCCAGAAGCCGCAATGGCTCTTAATCAACTGCAGCTGTCGCTACAGTTTGCGGCTTTCGATGATGTGGCGCTGCACCGGGCAGCGCTGCCGCGCCACAGTGTGTCGCGCTGGATTCGGCATGCACTGGCGACAGACGGCGAGCTGACCGTGCGCATCGTCGGGCTTGAAGAAGGCCGAGCGTTGAACCGGAGCTACCGGCAAAAAGACTACGCTACCAATGTGCTGACCTTTGACTACACGCAAGAGCCTTTCGTGACGGCGGACCTGGTGTTGTGTGGGCCGGTTGTGGCCAGAGAGGCACAGGACAACCACAAGTCGCTCAAAGACCACTATGCGCATTTGCTGGTGCACGGCGCCCTGCATGCGCAGGGCTGGGACCATGAAACCAGCGAGCAGGACGCCGAGGAGATGGAGGCGTACGAAATTGCGATCCTCGCTGAAATGGGCATCGCAAGCCCCTACGCCTGATTTTTAAGGAAAATAGGCCGCTAGCCCAATATATATCACGGGTTTTTGCTATTTATTTAATAGCATATGGCCGGGCCTGCATTGCAGAGTTGAAGGGCCCCGTTCCTGGCGCCCCCGGTTGTTCAGGGCCTCACGTTGCCGGCCGGTATCTGCAAGGCAATCGTGACCGGTCCATCGTTGACGAGATGCACCTGCATGTTGGCGCCAAACTCGCCGGTCTGCACGACCGGATGAAGCGATTGCGCCTGCAGGACCAGATAGTTGTAGAGCCTGCGTCCCTCGTCGGGCGGCGCCGCGCCGGTAAAGCTGGGCCGGTTTCCGCCGCTGGTGTCGGCGGCCAGGGTGAACTGGCTGACAACCAGCAGACCGCCCGCCACATCCTGCAGGCTGAGGTTCATCTTGCCGGCGGGGTCCGAAAAAATACGCAGCTTGAGGACTTTGGCCAGCAGCCCGTCGGCTTCAACTTCGCTGTCTTGCTGCTCTGCACAAACTAGCATCAGCAGGCCGGCCCCGATCTCGCCGATTGTCACGCCGTCAACCACCACCCGTGCCGAAGACACGCGTTGCAAAAGCGCCTTCATTGCCGGTGCATTCCTAGTCAGTCACGCCGGCCGTCACAAAGGCTGGTTTGCCGACAGGTCCGGCCAGAAAGGCCACGAATTGCTGGGCCAATGCCTGTTGCGCACTCGAAGCGAGCGGGGCAGCGGTGTAAGACGTGTAATTTTGAACCTCGGCCGGAACGGGTCCAACGAAGCCCAAGCCTTTGCCCTGGTACAGCAATATTTCGGTGATGGCGCCAAAGCCGATCTCTCGCGTGGGCGCAGCCCCCTTGCCTTCGCCCTTGATGACATGCTCCATCACCGATGCGCCGTCGGGATAACGGCTGCTTTTGGCTTCAACCTGCGACCAAACATCCCACCTCTTGAGCAGGCCTTCCAGGTACAGACCCGTCGACGCACGGTTGAAAACGAGGGAATCAGCTTCCAGCACGGCTCGCTTTAGCGTGTCAGCAGTCGAGATATCGGGTTTTGGAGCGCCATCGCGGACTGCAACGCCCATGCCGACACGCCCGACATTGGCACGTGTTTCGGCCAGTTTGCTGGCTGCCGCAAACTCGGCAATCAGGGCTGGCGGTGCGATCACCACATCAAAAGCGGCCGCGCCCAGCATGCGCTGCCTGAGTTGCGGCGCGGTGTTGAAAACGATGGTGGTCGTGTGCCCGGTTTGTTTGTCGAAGGCAGCTGCTGCTGCCTTGAGGCCAGGCTCGACTGCACCGGCGCTCAGTACCGCTATGTCCACGGCGAAAGCGGCAACCGATGAAAGGGCCAGCAAAGCTGACACACCGAGCCTGGCAAAAGCAGTTTTTAGGGGTGACATGGTATTGGTTTTCTATAAGGAAGGAAAAAGGCAACAAACGCGGTTGAGCTCAGCCGGTGAGTGCTTGGTCGCCCGCGGCGCTGTCGCCAGCGTCACCCGTGTCAATGGTGTGGTCAGGCAGTGGCTCCACATCGCTGGGCAACAGCTGGATCGCCGCGCGCAGACCCGGCACGGCCTCAACCAGCGCGATCTCGACGCGGCCGCGCAAGGCGGCCGCCCGCGCAAGCGTCCACGATCCGGGCACATGAATGTGCAGCTCGACAAAGCGCCGCTGACCGCCGCGCCGGGTGACCACATGGTCGATGCGTACCGGTGGCTGACGGAAGCCGGCCAGGGCCTGCTTGATGTCGGCGAGCACATCGGGCTCCAGGGCCTCGTCCATCAGGCCCTGCGACGAGCGCCAGACCAACTGGCAGCCCTGCCAGAGAATATTGAGCGCAACGCCTATCGCAACCAATGCATCAAGCCACAGCGCACCTGTCAGCATGACGGCGACGATGCCCACAAATACGCCCGCCGAAGTCCAGACATCTGTTATCAGGTGGTGCGCGTCCGCTTCCAGTGCGATCGACCGGTGCACTTTGCTTGAGCGGAACATCGCCCAGGCCAGCAGTCCGTTCAAGGCAGAGCTGGCCACCGACAACAGCAGGCCCCAGCCCAGTTGCTGCAGCGGCTGGGGGTTGAACATGCGGTAGGACGCTGCCCAGATGATGCCAACGCTGGCGCCGATGATCAGGGCGCCCTCGAAGCCGGACGAAAAATACTCGGCCTTGTGGTGGCCGTAGGGGTGGTCATGGTCTGCCGGCCGCTGCGCAACCGTCACCATGGCCAGGCCAAACAGCGCACTGGCCAGGTTGACGAAAGACTCCATGGCGTCTGACAAAAGGCCCACCGAGTCGGTGATGTACCAAGCGGCTGTTTTCAGCACAATGGTGAAGATCGCCACAATGACCGACACCTGCAGCAGTTGCTTCGGGGTCGGGATCGGAAGGCCGCGCAGTTCCATGTGCGCATTGTGCGGGAGGTCGGGCTTGCGTGTCGGCACCGGTACGCCAGGTGGGTGAATCCGGCTAGGCCAGGGTCACGCGCACAAACTTGCGCTTGCCTACCTGCAGCACATAGGTGCCTGCATCAACCTTCAGTGCCTTGTCGCTGACCACGCTGGAATCCAGGCGCACGCCGCCCCCGTCGATCAGTCGGCTGGCCTCGCCTCCCGATGCTGCGAGCCCGGCTGCCTTCAACAAGGCGCTGATCCCCATGGGCGCACCGGGCAGCGCAAGCTCGGCAATTTCATCCGGAACACCGCCCTTGCTGCGGTTGATGAAGTCCTGCTCCGCCGCGTCTGCCGCTGCCGCCGAGTGAAAACGCGCGGTGATTTCCTTGGCCAGCATCACTTTGGCGTCCTTGGGATTGCGTCCGCCCGCAATTTCCGCCTTCAATGCCGCAATGTCGGCCTCGCTACGAAAGCTCAGCAGGTTGAACCACCTCCACATCAATACGTCGGAAATGCTCAGCACCTTGGCAAACATGGTGTTGGCAGCCTCGCTGATGCCGATGTAGTTGTTCTTGCTTTTGGACATCTTGTCCACGCCGTCCAGGCCCTCCAGCAAGGGCATGGTGAGGATGCATTGGGGCTCCTGGCCATATTCGGCCTGCAGATGCCGGCCCACCAGAAGGTTGAATTTCTGGTCCGTGCCGCCCAGTTCCAGATCGCTTTTCAGGGCCACCGAGTCATAGCCCTGCATCAGTGGATACAGAAACTCATGCACGCTGATGGATTGCCCGGCTTTGAACCGCTTGCTGAAGTCATCACGCTCCATCATGCGGGCCACGTTGTATTTGGCTGCCAACTGGATCATGCCGCGTGCGCCAAGCGGGTCGCTCCACTCGCTGTTGTAGCGGATCTCGGTCCTGGCGGGGTCCAATACCAGGCTTGCTTGCCGGTAGTAGGTCTGGGCGTTGGCCTCGATCTGCTCGCGCGTCAACGCCGGACGGGTGCTGTTGCGCCCGGACGGGTCGCCGATCATGGTGGTGAAGTCCCCGATCAGAAAGATCACCTGGTGCCCGAGGTTCTGCAGCTGCCGCAGCTTGTTGAGCACCACGGTATGGCCGATGTGGATGTCAGGCGCGGTCGGATCAAGCCCGAGCTTGATGCGCAGCGGCACGCCGGTCGCCTCGCTGCGCGCCAGTTTCCTGACCCATTCATCCTGGGGAATCAGCTCCTCACAACCTCGCAATGACACCGCCAGCGCTTCCATGACGCTGTAAGTTACCGGGTGATTTGTAACAGTCTCTTGATTCATAAGGGTTTTTCCGGCGTCGGCGTGTTGTCCGACATATATACTTGCGACTCGCTGGGGCAGGGCCGCCATTCTAGAGGCGGCAACAGCCGCGGCTGACGTGAGTTTTGCCGGCCTGCCCTTGCGCAGGTATCGATGGTGTTTCCGTGGCGTCCAGACCTGACGGTTGGGTTGCCTATGCTGTATCTGTGCGCTTTTTTCCCCACCTGATGTTGAGCTGGCAGCCGCAAGGCACATGAGGTTGACGCATGTAGCTGGCAGTTATTTACCTTGGAATTCCCGTTTTGCGCCTGACCGATCCTTCCCGCCTGTTGATATCCATTGCCGCCAGCCTGCGCCGTCACCCCAAGCGGGTGACCGGCAGTCTTGCAGCACTGCTTCTGGGCACCGGCGTGACAGCTTTTGGCGTGGCCCCGCTGGCACCCGATGCGGCCAAACTGCCGGTTTACGAAGTGGTTGAAACTGTCAGTGCCCTGCCGACGCAGCCACAAACCGATGCGCTGGCCGACTTTCGCTTCAACCTGTTTCGCACGGAGACCATTCGCAGCAGCGATACCGCAGACACGCTGCTGCGCCGCCTGAGTATTGACGATGCCGAAGCTGCGGCGTTTTTGCGTACCGATGCCCAGGCAAAGCTTGTTCTGGCGGGCCGTGCCGGCAAGCAGGTCACGGCCGAGGTCAGCGACAGCCAGCAGCTCGTCCAGCTCAGCATGCGGTGGGCAACCGACGATGAGAGCAGGTTCACCCGCCTGGTGATTGAACGCGGTGCGGGGGGCCTTGGATCCCGGATCGAAACGGCGCCCTATTCCAGCACCGCCCGCCTGGCCAGCGGCACGATCCAGACGTCACTTTTTGCAGCCACAGACGATGCGCGGATACCAGACGCCATCGCGGTACAAGTCGCGGAAATATTTTCCAGCGATATTGATTTTCGCCGTTCGCTTCGCAAAGGTGATCGTTTCAACATTGTCTATGAAGCGCTGGAAGCCGACGGGGAGCCCCTGCGGACAGGACGTGTGCTGTCAGCTGAGTTTGTGAACGATGGCAAGGCTTACCAGGCCATGTGGTTTCAGGCGCCAGGCCACGACGCCAGCGGCAGACAGCACCAGGGCGCGTATTACACGCTTGACGGCAAGAGCCTTCGCCGTGCGTACCTGGGTTCGCCGGTAGAGTTCTCACGCATCAGCAGCGGTTTTTCGATGCGTTTTCACCCGGTGCTGCAGAAGTGGCGTGCGCATCTGGGAACAGATTTCGCGGCCGCAACCGGAACTCCTGCGCGCACCGTGGCAGACGGCGTGGTTGAATTTGCCGGCGTTCAAAACGGCTACGGCAATGTCGTCTTCATCAAGCATCGCAATGGCCATGAAACGGTGTACGCACACCTGAGCAAGATCACGGTGCAGCGCGGTCAAAAGGTAGATCAGGGGCAGACCGTGGGCCTGGTGGGGTCAACCGGCTGGGCGACCGGGCCTCACCTGCATTTTGAGTTTCGGGTAAACGGCCAGCACCAGGACCCGATGGATATCGCCAGACAGAGCGAAACGATTCCCGTGCCGGCATCGGCCATGGCGCAGTTCAGGCAGCTAGCCGGACATGCCCGTACCGAATTACAGGCCGCAGCCTCGATCGGGCAGACGCGCCCGGAGTAGAAGACGACCATCCTGCCGCGCAGGCCTGGCGACTTCCTGCCGGCGCTGCTGACGCAGACAGGATGACTTCGGCTCCGCGCGCACCTTCAAGAGTATTTATTTCCATGCCAGATTGCTACATCGGTCTGATGTCCGGCACATCGCTTGATGGCGCCGACGGTGTGCTGGTCAGCTTCGAGGATGATCGGCTGACCGTACTGGCCGCTGCAAGCCGGCCGTTTGCAAGCGCCTTGCGCTCTGAACTGCTGTCGCTCAACACATCAGGGCCGGATGAGTTGCACAGAGCGGCGCAGGCCGCCCATCAGATGGTGTGCGTTTACGCAGAAGTTGTCGACGAACTGGTCAGGCATGCCGGGAGCCAGGGCATCTCCCAGCGGGATATTGCGGCTGTCGGCGTTCATGGGCAGACGGTTCGGCACCAGCCGCAGGGTAGATCGGCAGCCGGCCTTGACAAGGGCTACACCCTGCAGCTCAACAATCCGGCTTTGCTGGCAGAGCTGACGGGAATTGATGTGGTGGCCGATTTTCGCAGCCGTGATGTCGCTGCCGGCGGCCAAGGCGCACCACTGGCGCCAGCATTTCACCAAAGCGTATTTGGGCGTTCCGGCGAGACCGTTTGCGTCTTGAATGTGGGCGGAATCTCCAACCTCAGCGTGCTGGAACCGAACTCTGCCGCGGTCAACAGCGCACCGCCCATCCTGGGTTTCGATTGCGGTCCGGGTAATGCGCTGATGGACGCCTGGTGCCAGCGCTATACCGGACAGGCATATGATCTGGGCGGCGCCTGGGCGGCGACGGGTGAGCTCATTCCAGAGCTGCTGTGCAAGCTGCTGGATGAGCCCTACCTTGCATTGCCCCCACCCAAAAGCACCGGTCGCGATCTGTTCAGCCTGCGTTGGCTGGACGCCAAACTGGCGCCGTTTGCGGACAAGCGGCCACAGGATATTCAAAACACATTGACTGAATTCACTGCAAGCGCATGTATTTCCTCAGTTAATAGCTATGGAAAAGATAGCACAATACTGATTGTCTGCGGTGGCGGCGCTTTCAATAATCACTTGATGGAACGGCTTCAGGCGGGATTGCCCGGGATTCGGGTCGACTCCTCGACCGAGTACGGCTTGCCACCGCTGCAAGTGGAAGCTGCTGCCTTTGCATGGCTGGCCCGGCAAACCATGCATCGCCGGCCAGGAAATCTGGCCAGCGTGACCGGCGCTGCCGGGCCACGCGTGCTGGGTGCGATCTACCCCCGATAGAGCGATTTGCATCGCTGCCGCGTGAGGCCCGCAGGCGAAATTCCGCCTTTACCGACGAGCGGATGATTGCGGTGCGCTTAGGGATTCCCGGCAACATCCGCCGGACACAAAAAAGCCGCCCGGCGGCGGCTTTTGATTCACCAGCTGGCTAGAAGCGATCAGGCAGAAAAGCTCGATCCGCAACCACAGGTGCTGGTGGCGTTCGGGTTCTTGATAACGAACTGCGCGCCTTCCAGGTCGTCCTTGTAATCAATTTCAGCGCCCACCAGGTACTGGTAGCTCATCGCATCAATCAGCAGCGACACCCCGTTCTTTGTCATGGTAGTGTCGTCTTCGTTGGTGATTTCATCAAAGGTGAAACCGTACTGAAAGCCTGAACAGCCACCGCCCTGCACAAAAACGCGCAGTTTCAGATCAGGATTGCCTTCTTCTGCAATCAACTCGGCAACCTTGCTGGCAGCGCTGTCAGTGAAGACGAACGGCGATGGCATCTCGGTCTGGATATTTTCAGCAACTGCACTCATGGGGAACTCCAATACATAAAGCTATTAAGGCTCAAGACGCAGATCGTACAGCAGCGCGATCAACCACAACGCCGGTGCGTCATCAAAAACGCTGCATTGGCTAAGACCTGCTGGCTCATCAGGGATTGTTGGCGGCGAGTTTCAGAACCGGTTTTTCTTCGACTTCCTGGCTGGTCGGCCTCAATTGACCAAAAATGACGGCTCCCTGATGCATTTCAAGTGCTTTATAGGAAACATCGCCAGCAATCTTTGCCTTGGGCTGCAGTTCCAGCAGGTCTGAAGCATGCACCGGGCCCATAACGCGACCATTGATGATGACGTGGTCAGCGTAAATGCCGCCACACACACTAGCGGATTCGCTCACCACCAGGATGCTCGCGCTGCCTTCAACGGCCCGGATGTCGCCATTTACCTCGCCATCAATACGCAGGCCGTCTGCAAATTTCAAATTGCCCTCGATAACGGTGCCCTGAGCGATCAGGCTTTTGATGGGCGGTTGTTTTTTCTTGCCAAACATGAGATTTCTTTCGGGGTGCTGCGGCGTCAGGCTCACAGCTTGTAGGTCTGCACCGATCGGACGGCCGCACCTTCCATCACCTTGGCGGTGACGGTCTGTACCACGGCTTGCGGCGGAACGTCGAGAACGCCCTCAACGCGTCTGTACTGCTGAAATTGCAACGCCTGCGCGCCACCGGGCAGATTGACCATCCAGGATTTGCCGTCCAGCGTGCCGCTGAAGGTCAATTCCAGCTTGCCGTTGAAACCTGGCGCATTCTTGACCGGCTGGATCACCAGCAACTGCCATTTCAACTGCGTTTCGGACAGCGCCTCTGCCTGCAGGCTACGAATGGTCACCCCATCCGATCCGCTGGCGGGCAGCAATTTTTCGAAGAAACCAAGGTCATTTTGCAGCGCCAGGTTATCGGCCTCCAGCTGCTTGATGCGAAATGCCATTTTCTCTTGGGCCGCTTTTTCTGCAGTCACCAGGCTGCCCGCCGTATTGGCAATCGTCTGCGCCTTGTCGCGCTCGGCACGCAATTCAGAAAGTTCCGCCCGCAATAGCTTGAGCTCATCCTTTGTACTGTTATCCAGACCGGCAATGCTTTTTCCCAGTTCGAACGTCCACAAGGCCAGGGCGGCGCAGAAACCCAGCATGACCGCACCCATCGCCCATCTCAACGGCCAGGGCAAGGCGCTGCGCACGGCCATGCGGGGAGAACTCACCGTCAGGCGGCGACGGAAAAGACGAAGTTTCACAACAGATGAGCTTTGGTGATACCGGAGGTGCATTGTGCACCGATCCACTTTCGACAAAAAAAAACCGCCAGGCATTTGCTTGGCGGTTTCCTTTGCGGCACAAGGCCAGCGCGAAAGTTAGCGCTTGCTGAACTGCTTGCGGCGACGGGCTGAACGGAAGCCGACCTTCTTACGCTCGACTTCACGTGCGTCACGTGTGACGAAGCCTGCCTGGCTGAGCGCTGGCTTGAGCGTGGTGTCGTAGTCGATCAACGCGCGGGTGATGCCGTGACGGATTGCGCCGGCCTGGCCGGACTCGCCGCCGCCGTGAACGTTGACCATGATGTCAAACGTCTCGACGTGGTTTGTCAGAAACAGGGGCTGGCGGCAGATCATGATCGAGGTCTGGCGACCGAAGAACACCTGGATGTCGCGGTCATTGACCGTGATCTTGCCAGTGCCTTTTTTGATAAACACACGGGCGACGCTGGATTTGCGACGGCCGGTGCCATTGTTCCATTCACCGATCATTTGGCGGCCTCCCGTTGGGCGTTTGCGGAGATGCCTGGGATGTCAAGCACCTTGGGCTGTTGGGCGCTGTGCGGATGCTCTGCACCGCCGTACACCTTCAGCTTTTTGATCATGGCGTAACCCAGCGGGCCTTTAGGCAGCATGCCCTTGACAGCTTTTTCCAGGGCGCGGCCCGGGAACTTGGTTTGCATGTCGCGGTAGTTAGTGGCTGTGATGCCGCCAGGATAACCGGAATGGCGATAGTAAATCTTGTCAGTCGACTTGGCGCCGGTGACACGCAGCTGGGCTGCGTTAATGATGACGATGAAGTCACCGGTATCGACGTGAGGCGTATAAATGGCCTTGTGTTTGCCGCGTAAACGGAGAGCAACTTCGCTGGCTACTCGTCCGAGGACCTTGTCGGTCGCGTCAATCACAAACCACTCGTGCGTCACGTCAGCGGGTTTTGCGCTGAACGTTTTCATGAGTTTTCTTTTCAAAAGAAGGTTTGGCGGGTTCTTTTCTACGGTCGGCGTTCCTCTAATGAGAACCTCTTAGGTAGGAAACTTGACCTTTGGCCATGCCTTGCGGCTAGGACGTCGGGCTGCATCTGCCGCGGAACCACTGTGCGCTGCAGAACCCACGATTATATGAATGTTCGCCGGTAGCGGTCAAGAAGCAAGCCTTTGACAAAGCCAGGTGGCCCGCTTGAGCCGTTACGATAGAGAGGCGGGGCGCTTCTGAAAAACCAGCTTTCAGGACGAAGTGCCGGGCGCGTGGGTCGACGTACACCGAAATGCGCCTGCTTGCATGAGGTTTCCCGGCAGCGCGCAACAACGCAATTCGCCCGTCAATGAATTTATAGAAGTGCTCCCATGTTTTCCTACCGACACGCCTTTCACGCCGGAAACCACGCCGACGTGCTCAAGCACACAACGCTGATCGCGTTGATGAAGTATCTGACCCAGAAAGACACGGCGCTGACCGTGATCGACACGCATGCTGGCGCCGGCCTGTACCGGCTCGACGGTGACTACACCGAAACCGGCGGTGAAGCCAAGGACGGCATCTTTCGCCTGATTTCCGGACAAAAAGAGGCTCCAGCCGAGGAAAGCAAAGGGTCTTCAGCTACAAAAAAAGGAGCATTCAAAGACCCGCTGGCGCCAGCACTGGTGAACTACCTGGACCTGCTTCGCGGATTGAACCCGCAGTTTGCGGAAACTGGCGAAGCCGCGCACCTGAAGATTTACCCCGGCTCCCCTTTCATCGAGCAGCAGTTCCTGAGCGGCCGCGACAAACTCAAGCTGTTTGAACTGCACCCGACGGACTTCAAGTCGCTCAGCGGCAACATCGAGCAACTAGGCGTGGGCCGGCAGGTGGCAGTTGCCCGCGAGGACGGCTTTGAAGCGCTGAAAACATTCTTGCCGCCACCCGCGCGGCGCGCCATGGTCTTTTGCGACCCCAGCTATGAGATCAAGAGCGACTACCCCCGGGTCAGCGCCTACATGTCGGATGCGGTCAAGCGCTTTGCCACAGGCACCTATGTGGTGTGGTACCCGGTGATTCCTCGTCCCGAAGCCCATGACCTGCCCCGCAAGCTGAAAACCCTGGCCGTCAAGGCCGGCCGGCCCTGGCTGAATGCCGTGCTCACAGTGAAATCCAGCAAGCTCCTGACCGATGAGCAGGGCGACGTCGTGCGCCCGGGCCTGCCAGCCAGCGGCATGTTCATCATCAACCCGCCGCACACCTTGAAAGCCGAGTTGCAGTTGGCATTACCGCAGATGGTGGCGCTGCTGGCGCAAGACCGACATGGCAGCTTTGCGCTGGACAGCGGCAGCTGACGGAAATTCGGGGGCCTTGCAAACATCGCCGCCCAAAAACCGGCTAGCGGCGCGCAACCGTGGGGCTCGCCTCTGTTCAAGCAGGGGCCGCGAGACTGGCTCTGCCAGACCGCAGGCGCAGCCCTTTTTCGTGCCGTCCGAGCCTGCATTGGCTGGCTCGAAGCCGCGGCACTCACCCCCGCGGGGGGCAGGGAGCCACACGAAGTGAACGACCGTGGGGACGAACACTCCCCTGGGCGCTAGTACTTCAATGCGGTGCTTTTGCCCCAGAACACCCGGTACGCAAACACGGTGTAGCCGATGATCATCGGCAGTACGACTGCCGCGCCGACCAGGATGATGGCCATGGATTCTGGCGAAATGGCTGACTGCCAGATGTGCAGCCTGTCGATCACCAGCCACGGGAACAGGCTGTATGCCAGGCCGTAAAAGGCCAGCAAAAAGACACCGACCGTCGCGCCGAACGGCACCCACGCACCGTATTCATTGCCCTGGGCCAGGCGCACCGGCAAGCGTTGCAGACTGCGCACGATGACGCCGAACAGCACGGCTGTAGCCACCGGTATCGGCATCAGCAGCACGATGTTCGGAAACGAAAACCACTTGTCAAAAATGCTCTGGCTCACCAGTGGAGTGGCCATCGATATGGCGGCAATGCCGAGCATGGTGAACAGCAGACTGCGCCGTGCCCACCTGACGGCCTGAAGCTGGAGCGGGCCTTCGGCCTTGATGATCAGCCAGCTGGCCCCCAGCAGGCAATAGGCCGCCACGAGTGCCGCGCCAATCACCGCGTTGAACACCAGGGTCCAGGCGTCCGACGCAAAACCGGTGATGAGGGAGCCCAGCATGTACCCCTGCGACCAGCTGGCCAGCAGCGAGCCGGTGAAAAATGCGCGGTTCCACAGCGGTTTCAACGCCGCACGCGCCTTGACGCGAAAGTCAAACGCCACTCCGCGCAGGATCAGGCCGACCAGCATGGCGGCAACCGGCAAATACAGCGCGCCCAGAATGACACCATGCGCGAGCGGAAACACCGTCAGCAGAATGCCGACGCCCAGCACGAGCCAGGTTTCATTGGCATCCCAGAACGGACCGATGCTGGCGATCATGCTGTCCTTGTCGTCCTCGCTGGCATTTTTCATCAGCACGCCTACGCCGAGGTCGTAGCCGTCCAGTACCACATAGGCCAGCATCGCCAGGCCCATCACCACCAGAAAAACAATCGGCATCCAGCCAGCGGCCTGGCTGAGGTCGGGTGCAAGGTCAAGCATGGGCGGCTCCTGCAGGTTTGACTTTCTGGTTTGCACCCTTGTCCGTGTAGTTGACCGGGTTCAGCGTGTCCTCCATGCCAGAACCGAAGGGTTCGTCGGCATGTGTGCGGTGGCGCGCCAGGTAAAAAACCACCGAGATATAAGCCACGATAAGGGCCAGGTACAGGCTTACATAGACCGCCAGCGTCAGGGCAATGCGCTCGGCCGGCACTTTTGATGCCGCCTCGGCGGAGGTCAGAACCCCCGTCACCAGCCACGGCTGGCGGCCGATTTCCGTCACATACCAGCCGGCAATCAGCGCAACCCAGCCGGCAAAGGTCATCGCCACCAGCAGCCGCGCATGCCATACCGTCAGGTCGCGTGTTGGATCGCGTTTCCAGGGCGCAAGCCGCAAGGCGCTGGCCCAGCTGACCAGCAGCATCAGCATGCCGGTGCCCACCATGATGCGAAATGCCCAGAACACAGGAGCGACTGGCGGGTGATTGCCTTCAAACTGGTCCAGGCCCTTGACTTCGCCGTGCAGGCTGTGTGTCAGGTACAGCGACGCCAGGTTGGGAATGCCGATCTCGTACTGATTGGATTTGCTGGCTGCATCGGGGAGCCCGAACAGGATGGCGGGAACGCCTTCGCCGGGCTTGGGCGTTTTCCAGATGCCTTCCATCGCGGCCAGCTTGGCGGGCTGGTGTTCCATGGTGTTCAGGCCATGCAGGTCGCCGACAATGATCTGCAGCGGAATCAGCATGGCCGCCAAATAGATACCGGTACGCAGCGATGCCTTGACCTCGGCACTGCGATCCTGCCGTAGCCAACGGTAGGCCGACACACCCGCCACCAAAAAGGCCACCGTCAGGCCGGAGGCCAGCATCATGTGGGTAAAACGGTAGGGAAACGAGGGGTTGAAGATCACTTGCAGCCAGCTGGTCACATGCGCCTGGCCATTGATCATTTCAAAGCCGGCCGGTGTGTGCATCCAGGAGTTGAGGGCCAAAATCCACACCGCCGACATCGTGGTGCCTGCCGCCACCAGGAAGGTTGCCAGCGTATGCACCCGCTCGCTGACCCGCTCGCGTCCGAACAGCATCACGCCCAGCATGGTGGCTTCCAGAAAAAACGCCGTCAGCACCTCATAAGCCAGCAACGGCCCGGCGATGTTGCCGACTTTTTCCATGTAGCCTGGCCAGTTGGTGCCGAACTGGAAACTCATGGTGATGCCGCTGACCACGCCGAGCGCAAATGTCAGCGCAAAAATCTTGATCCAGAACTGGTAGGCGTCCATCCAGT
The DNA here is from genome assembly GCA_028291985.1 of Polaromonas sp. Taxonomy (GTDB): domain Bacteria; phylum Pseudomonadota; class Gammaproteobacteria; order Burkholderiales; family Burkholderiaceae_C; genus Polaromonas. The sequence continues at coordinate 70,433 of JAQGNE010000008.1, forward strand.
GCTGGTTTTTGCTTTTGACAAAACGCAGCTTGAAGTACAGCAGCACCCAGGCCAGCGAGATGCTGATGGTGGGAAACAGGATATGAAAAGTGATGTTGGCCGCGAACTGGATTCGCGCCAGCAGGAAGGCGTCAAGTCCATCCATGGTCAGTTCCTTGTGAGGTCGTCGGGTTGAGTAAATTGAGCGCCGTCAACAGTCCCCTTGCCATCGGCTGGCGCATCGGCAGGCTTGTGGCCGGCTGTCGGTTTTCGCCCCAGCCCGATCTTGCCGGTCACCTTGTCCTTGATTTCCAGCAGCTTTTGCACCTGCGCGCCCATCTTCATCAGGCTGACCAGCGTGGCCGAGTCCATTTTCTGCACATCAGCCAGCCAGCCGGTCATCAGCTCGACCAGGTCATGCATCTGCTTCATCCGGGCCTGCGCATGAATGTCGTCTTCGGTGGATGGCTGCTCCATCAGCGCATCCCGCAGCATCGACAGCGTCGGATCGATCTCGCGCTTGCGGCGCTCTTCTGCCAAGGTGCGAAAAATCGCCCATACATCCTCAGGCGCCTGAAAGTACTCACGCCTGTCATTGGGCAGATGCTGCAACCGCACCAGGTTCCAGGACTGCAGCTCCTTCAAACCCATGCTGACGTTGGAGCGTGAAAACGCCAGCGCCTCGCCAATGTCGTCGGCATTCAGGGCACGCGGCGACACATACAGCAGCGCGTAGATTTGCCCCACGGTGCGGTTGATGCCCCAGCGACTGCCCATTTCCCCGAAATGAAGAACAAAGCGTTGTGTCAAAGGTGCAAGATTCATGGTTGCCAGAAGTTATTGAATTTTCAGTAATTACTGAATTTTAACGAAATTCGGAGGATCGTGTGTGTCTGCACGCGCCAAAGAGGTGATTCCCTTGCGGCCTGTGCGTACCGGTACTTGGCCGGGCATCTCAAGCACGCGCGCGCGGGTCGCAACACAAGTCCCCCTCGACAGCCTGTCCACGAGTGCCAACCGCGCCGGCCCGGCCCCTGGAACCCGCCCACACGAGAACCCATGACTCCACATATCCCAAACACATCAGCTGGCGGGCCACCTGCCCTGCCCTGACGCGGCTTATGCATCGGCGCTGGCCTGGCTGTTGCCGCGGCGCTGTTGCCGATGCAGCAGGCCGTTGCGCAGACCGCCGCTGCCAAAGGCGACTGGATGGCGATGGTCAAGGCGCAGCACCTCCTGATCAGCAAGACATTTGAGGAGCCGCTGGCCAGCGCCGAGCGCACCTATGTGGCCCGTAACCGCGTCATCGACAAGCTGGGCTACCAGCTGACGGCCCCTTCAGTAGCCGAAGAAAACGTGTTGTACCCGGCGCTCGCCATGGCCGGCATGCTGACGGAAGCTGACAAGCTGTACCTGGACCAGGCGCATGCCAAGGTCATGAGCACGCAGCTGGAACTGCTGGCCAAGGCAGCCCGCCCCCCTGACAAGAGCTGGGTCGAAAACGCGCAGGCGCTGCAAGCCGCCGTGCGGCGCCATGCCCAGCATGGATGAGGAAGCCAGCCTGTATCCCAAGCTGTACAGCGCCCTGGACAGCCAGAAAAACGCGGCCTTGTCGCTGATGTTTGCCCGCGAGTTTGCGACCGTGCGGCCGCGCAGGGCTTGGCGGTGCTGGCGGATGGAGCGTTACGCTGTGCCGACGCCGCGTTATACGCTATATTTTTAATAGCTTATGCCCTTTGCCAATAAAGGGCTAGCGGCATATTTTTCTTGAAAACGCGAAAATTTCGGCTTTCACAATTTGCGAGAGACGGGGCGGCTGACCCATCAGGGTCACGCCGACTTGACCTGGCGACCGGTAGATGGGCAGCATATTCCGGCGGCTATCTGCCCCCGCGTCCTACAAAACTTCGCCGGTAGCCCTGAAGAATCGCCCCATCGGCCCGGGCCCGGGCCAAGGTTGCACCCGCCGCCCTGAGCCTTGCCGTTTTTGGTTGTGCGCACTGCAGCAGCTGCTGATTTCATTCCCTTCTCATCATCCATGCCACCTCACACAGACCACCGGAATCACCCTTCTCACCTGGAGTTATGGGGCGGACATGAGTGCACCGTCAACCGGGTCGGCGACAACTGGTTTGACCAGACATTGCGCAGCGGCCATGAGCACCGCCTGTCCGACCTGGAGCTGATTGCCGGCCTGGGCGTCAAGTCATTGCGCTACCCCGCGCTGTGGGAGCGTATTTCCCCGCATGAGCCGGGTAGCCGAGACTTTGCCTGGACCGATGAACGCCTGGGCGAGATGAAGCGCCTGCGCCTCAACCCCATCCTGACCCTGTGCCACCATGGCAGTGGCCCGCACTACACCGGCCTGCTGGACGACAGCTTTGCGCCGGGCCTGGCCGTGCATGCGGCGGCGGTGGCCCAGCGCTACCCCTGGGTGCGCGACTGGACGCCTGTCAACGAGCCGCTGACCACTGCCCGCTTCAGCACGCTCTACGGCTTCTGGTATCCGCACACCACCGATGAACGCATCTTCTGGTTGTCGCTGCTCAACGAAATCGATGCCACGCGCCTGAGCATGCGGGCGATTCGCGCCGTCAACCCGGCAGCGCAACTGATACAGACCGATGACCTCGGCTATTGCCACGCGTCAGAGCCGCTGCGCTGGGAGGCCGATTTTCAGAACCGGCGCCGGTGGATGGGCTGGGACCTGCTCTGCGGCATGGTGGTGCCAGGCCATGCGCTGTGGGACCGGCTTGTTGATTACGGCTTCGAAGACCGCTTGCGCCTGATTGCCGACGACCCCTGCCCGCCCAGCGTCATTGGCATCAACCATTACCTGTCCAGCGAGCGCCTGCTGGACCACCGCATCGACAACCACCCCGACCGCTCGATTGCCGACCGGAAGCCGGGTGACAGCGCCGGACTCGCGCTGGTGGATGTGGACGCGATCCGCCACCTGCGCAGCGGCGTGATCGGCCTGTCTGCGCTGCTGCAGCAGGCCTGGGAGCGCTACCGCATACCGGTTGCCGTCACCGAATGCCACAACGGCGCCACCCGCGAGGAGCAGGTGCGCTGGTTCGTCGAGGTGTGGAACGGTGCCCGCGAACTCCGGCAAAAAGGCGTGGACATCCGCGCGGTGACGGCCTGGTCCCTGTTCGGCTCCTATGACTGGAACCGGATGGTCACGCGGTCGGCCGGCCACTACGAATGCGGTGTGTTCGACGTGCGTTCTGGCGAGCCGCGGCCCACCCTCATGGCTTCGGTGCTCACCGACCTGGCCCATGGCCGCAAACCGTCGGCGCCTTTTCTGGCCGTCAGCGGCTGGTGGCGGCGCGAGTCGCGGATGCTGGACGAGCCGGCCGCCATCGAGCGCCAGTTTCAGCTGACCCCGCAGACACGTGCCGGGCAGCCGGCGCCTCTCCTGATCGTCAGCGACGACGGGCTGCTGTCGCACCTGGCCATACGGGCCTGCGAGATCCGTGCGCTGCACTACCAGGTGGTGGACAAGAACGATGCCGACGCCGCACTCGCAGCCAGCGCGCCCTGGGGCCTGCTGGACGCGCGAGACCTGGAAAACCTGTGCCTGCCGGTGCGCCGTGTGGGCGGCACCGCGCCCTGGCGCCCCATCATCAAGGCGCCGACGCTGGCGCGAACCTGTGCCGACCTGGGCATTCCGTGCGCGGTTTTCACCACTGCTTTTTCGCCAGTGCGTGCCGGCGATGACGCCTTGCCGACCTTGCTGACCGCGCGTACCGGCGGCGTCTACACGCCCTGGAATGCGTCGTCGCGCGCGGTGCGCCTGCTGGATGCGCTGGACGCGGGGCGGGTGGTCGAAGCCGATGCCGACCTGGTCTGGGACATGGTGTATGGGCCCGACCTGGTCGACGGCGTGCTGGACCTGCTGCTTGACGGGGTGCGCGGCGCCGTCACCTTTGTGCCGTCGGAGCGCTGGTCAGAGCTTGAGTTTGCGCGGCAGCTCGCCTGGGTTGCCGACCGCGACGCCGGCCTGGTGCGGGCATCGTCATCATCAGGCGCGGGGGGCCCAGGCAGTGCCGAGGCGCCAGCTGCGATGTCCTACCTGCCGCCGGCTGAAACCACGATGGAACGCTTTGTGCGGGAAAGCCGCCGCGCCCGCCAGGCTGGCGATCTGGCGGTCAGCCGGCGAAACGACGACGTCCGTCTGGAAGAAGCCTGACGGCGCCAGGCTATGCGTCGCCGACCAGAATTTATATGAAAAGTGCTTGTAGCCCTTTATATACAAGGGTTTGTAGCTACAAATAGCATAGCGTCAGAGGAAATGCCAACCCGCTGATCGGTCAAACTGGTTTGCCCGCAGCACGCCTTGCCGCGCCCACCCCTACCGTCAACCGGGACTGAAAACCGGCACTTCCGGTGCCGAAGGCACCAAGGGCTCTGGCACGCTGGGTGGGGCGCTCGCATCCGCTGCCAGCAGCAGCACATCCTTGATGCCCAGGCTCAGCATGCCCAGCTCGGCGGCAGCCGCGCGGCTCAAGTCGATGATGCGCATGCGGGAAAACGGACCGCGGTCATTGATGCGCACCTTGACCTCGCGGCCATTGACCAGGCTGCGTACGCGCACCACGGTGCCAAACGCCAGTGTTCGGTGTGCAGCCGTCAGGGCATGCATGTCGTACCGCTCGCCACTGGCCGTCCGCCTGCCGTGAAAACGCGGCCCGTACCATGACGCGCCGCCACGTTCGAGGACACGTCCTTCAGGTGCAGACATGGGAGCGCTGGCAAGCGGCTCTGGCGGGTCCCCCGCCTGGCCATTGCCTATGCCTTTGCCTGCACTCGCGGCGTGAGGAACGGCTGAACTGGCATCCCCGGCGTTCGGAGTCCGCGGCGCCGCTGCCGCTGCAGCGCGATCGGGCTTGACGGGGACGGCAGGCGTAGCAGTCCGCGCAATATCCTGCGGCAGAGTGGACGTTGCGGCACAACCCGCCAGAATCGCAACCAGCGCCAGACCGGCGGCCAGCCTGGTCGCGCTGGCAAGCTGTACTGGCAGCAGCCGGCGGTTCACAGGCGGACTCAAACCGGGTGCCTCATGCACCACCCAGACGTTTGCAGATTTCAAGCACCGGCGCGCTCTGGTTCATGGTGTAGAAGTGGATGCCGGGCACGCCACCATTGCGCAGCTGATCACACAGGTCGGTGATCACATCCAGCCCGAAGCTTTTGATGGATTCGATGTCGTCGCCAAAGCCCTGCAGGCGCAGCCGTATCCAGCGCGGAATTTCGGCCCCACAGGCATCGCTGAAACGCATCAGCTGGCTCGAACTGGTAATGGGCATGATGCCTGGCACTACAGGAATGTCTGCCCCCAATTTGTAGGCATCGTCGACAAACCGGAAGTAAGCGTCGGAGTTGAAGAAATACTGGGTAATGGCAGAGTTCGCGCCAGCGCGTGACTTGAGCACATAAGCCTGCAAATCCGCATCGGCAGACTTCGCTTGCGGATGAATCTCGGGATAAGCCGCCACTTCAATATGAAAGTTGTCGCCGGTTTCCTGCCGGATAAAGCTCACCAGATCGATTGCGTAATGAAACTCGCCGCCCGCGCCATAACCGCTGGGCAAGTCGCCGCGCAAGGCCACCAGGCGCTTGACACCCATCGCCTGCAAGGCGTCCAGTTGCTCACGTACTGTGGCCTTGGTGGCGCCGACACACGAGAAGTGGCTGGCAGCATCAACGCCCTCGGCCAGGATTTCGCCCACCGTGGCAAACGTGCCTGATTGGGTCGAGCCTCCGGCGCCAAAGGTGACCGAGCAGAACTCGGGCTTCAGGGCATACAGCGCCTGGCGGGTGACGCGCAGCTTGGCAGCGCCCTCAGGCGTCTTCGGCGGAAAGAATTCAAAGCTGATGGGCAAGGTGGACTGATTCATGGCGACGTGTTCAAAGGCAAGGCAGCGACAGACCGACGGGTTGACAACAAGCGGGCAAGCGAAACATCAATCAGTCACGCTGCTTTCGCCGGGCCGGACCGTGCTGGCCGGCATGGGCCTCTTCAGAGTCTTCATGGGCCGCATGCAGCGCGCGCTGTTCACTGCGCGGCGTGCGTTTGGGCAGGTTGCGGGCCGGGGCGGCCACCAGCGGTTTGCTGTCGGCCGCCACGTTGTGGTCTTTGCGCGCATGCACAAAAAATTCGCGGTTGCCGTCGCCGCCTTCAATGGCCGACTCCATCCAGCCCAGCACCTCAAGCCCAAGGTCAGCGCAGGTATCACGCAGACGTTTTTCAACAAATGCGAAGAGGGCTGGCTCGCGCACGATGCCGCCTTTTCCGATCTGGCCCGGTTGAAGCTCGAACTGGGGCTTCACCAGCATCAGGAGATGACCATCGGCCTTGAGCAGGCGGGCAACCGCGGGCAGTACCAGCGTGAGTGAAATGAACGAGAGGTCACCGGTCAGAAAATCGAACGCAGGTGTGAAGCTGTCTTCTGCAGGCGGCGAAGCGTGCGCGGCCGCATCGTCACCTTCATCATCGGCTTCACCTTCCTCGTCGGAATCGGCAAACTCATCGTCGCCGTCAGCATCGTCATAGGCGCCCTCATCGCCATCGCCGTCCAAGTGCAACGCGCGGCGGTAATGCTCCAGCAAGTCGTCTGCAGTGAGCGAGCGCGCATTGACGCCTTCAATGCCCACCACACGTGGGTCATCACGCATGCTGGCATGCAGCTGACCATGCCCGACATCAACGCCCACCACCTGCGCAGCACCGTGCTGCAACAGGCAATCGGTAAAGCCGCCAGTGGATTGGCCGATATCCAGGCAACGCAAACCAGTGACGTCAAGGCCGGTAGCCTTGAGCGCGCCTTCCAGCTTCAACCCGCCGCGCGATATGTACCTGGCTTCTGTGGTGTCGAGCAACTGCAACTCGGCGGCCGCAGGAAGCTCGTCACCATTTTTGGCAATCTTCTTCCAGGGTCCGTCAACATCTACCCGCCACTGCACACCCGCAGCAATCAGACGCTGGGCCTGGGAGCGTGTGGCAGCGTGGCCGTGTTCAACAAGGAAAAGGTCAGCGCGCATGTGAATTTTTTCTACGTATGTCGCCAGCCCGATAGGGCTCGGCAGGACAGGAGGGCAGGCGCAAACATCTGATCGCCCGCGCGCACCCAGGTGCGCCGGGGCTGATCATAAGCACACGCAAGCCGCTATCGGGTGCGCAAGAACGTCGAAATCAATAGCGGTAGGTGTTGGCCTTGTAAGGGCCAGCCTTGGACACGCCAATGTAGGCTGCCTGCTCGTCACTCAATTCGGTCAGCATCGCGCCAACTTTCTTGAGGTGCAGGCGCGCCACTTTTTCATCCAGGTGCTTGGGCAGCACATAGACCTTGCCCACTTCATAGTCAGCCTGCTTGGTGAACAGCTCGATCTGTGCAATCGTCTGGTTCGCAAAGCTGGACGACATCACAAAGCTGGGGTGGCCGGTGCCGCAACCCAGGTTGACCAGGCGGCCCTTGGCCAGCAGGATGATGCGCTTGCCGTCCGGGAAGATCACGTGGTCGACCTGTGGCTTGATCTCTTCCCAGGTGCATTTCTCCAGCGCAGCAACATCGATCTCATTGTCGAAGTGGCCGATGTTGCAGACGATGGCCTGGTCTTTCATCGCGGCCATGTGCTCATAGGTGATGACGTTCTTGTTGCCGGTGGCTGATACAAAAATATCAGCCTTGTCGGCAGCGTATTCCATGGTCACGACCTTGTAGCCTTCCATCGCGGCCTGCAGCGCGTTGATCGGGTCGATCTCGGTGACCCACACCTGTGCCGACAGAGCGCGCAATGCCTGGGCCGAACCCTTGCCCACGTCGCCGTAGCCTGCAACCAGTGCGACCTTGCCCGCGATCATCACGTCGGTGGCGCGCTTGATCGCATCGACCAGCGACTCGCGGCAGCCATAGAGATTGTCGAACTTGGACTTGGTGACCGAGTCGTTGACGTTGATGGCGCGCAGGGCCAGCGTGCCCTTGGCAGACATTTCATTGAGGCGAAGCACGCCGGTGGTGGTTTCTTCGGTCACGCCGATGATGTTTTTCAGGCGGCGGCTGTACCAGGTCGCATCTTGCGCCAGCTTGGCCTTGATCGAGTTGAACAGGCAGATCTCTTCTTCGCTGCCCGGGTTGGCCAGCAGGGAGGCGTCTTTCTCGGCCTTGGTGCCCAGGTGCATCAGCAGCGTGGCATCGCCGCCGTCGTCCAGGATCATGTTCGGGCCTTCTTCAGGCGTGCCCTTGTCGCCATTGAATTCAAAAATGCGGTGGGTATAGTCCCAGTAGTCGGCCAGGGTTTCACCCTTGATGGCAAATACGGGCGTGCCGCGCTCGGCGATGGCGGCTGCTGCATGGTCCTGCGTCGAGAAAATGTTGCATGACGCCCAGCGCACATCAGCGCCCAAAGCCTGCAGGGTTTCGATCAGCACGCCGGTTTGAATGGTCATGTGAAGCGAGCCGGTGATGCGTGCGCCCTTGAGCGGCTGGGCTTTGGCAAACTCTTCGCGGATGGCCATCAGGCCAGGCATTTCGGTTTCTGCAATCTTCAGCTCCTTGCGGCCCCAGGCAGCAAGGGACATGTCGGCAATCACGTAGTCGGGGGTTGTCGGGACGGGTTTCAGAACAGCATTCATCGGAACTCCAAATGTCATCGGTCAAACTGGGCAAAATGGCCACGAGCCTGTGCAGCAGACGATGAAGTTGGATTCAACTCACCCGGCGTGTTGCACATGCGGGTGAGCGTGGTTGCAGTTGAAGAGTCCTGAGCCTAGACCACGTGATGTGGGTTGCAACGCTCCTCAGGAGGGAGGGATTGTACCCAAAGCATGCCATGCTGCAAGCTCTGCCGCAACGCAAGCGGTAGCGTGCAAAATTGCCGTATGCAAGAACTGACCCGCTGGCCCCGAAAGGCCCGACAAGGCATCACCGGCGTCTTTACCGATATAGATGACACCCTGACGACCGAAGGAGCCATCACGCCCGATGCGCTACAGGCACTGGCCGACCTCAAGTCAGCCGGCCTGCATGTGATTCCCGTCACCGGGCGGCCCGTTGGCTGGAGCGAGCCTTTTGCGCAGGCCTGGCCGGTGGATGCCATCGTCGCTGAAAACGGAGCAGTAGCGCTGCTGTCAGGTGACATGGCGACGCATGCCTTGACCGACGGCGGGAAACTCTCAAAGCGGTATCAGCAGGACGAGCCCACCCGCGTGGCCAACTACGCCCGCATGCAACAGGTGGCCGCGCGCATCGTGCGGGACGTGCCCGGTGCTGTGATCTCGCAGGACAGCCCGGGGCGCGAAACCGATATCGCCATCGACCACAGCGAGTTTGTGCACCTGCCGCCGGCCGCTATTGCGCAAGCAGTGCAAATCATGCAGGCCGAGGGCATGAACGCAACCGTCAGCTCCATCCATATCAACGGCTGGTTTGGTGCGCACAACAAGCTCGAGGGCGCGCGCTGGATAGTTCGTGAGCTGTTTGGCCGCGACCTCGATGCGGAGTTGTCCAGTTGGGTCTATGTTGGCGACTCAACCAACGACCAGTTGATGTTTGAAGCTTTCGAGCATTCAGTGGGCGTTGCCAACATTCGCCGGTTTGAAGCAGAGCTTCTCCACAAGCCCCGCTACATCACGCTCGGCGAGCGTGGTGCCGGCTTCGCCGAGGTAGCCGCGGCACTGCTGGAGCGCGCCTGATGCATGCGCGCCGGCTCACCTCAGCAGCCGGTCACAAAGCTCAGCTGGCCTTGACAAGCCCAAGCTTCTCGATCAGCGCTTTCTCGCGGGCAAAGGTGTCTTGCGCAAAACGCGTGTAGCTTGCTGTGCTCATGTAGTTGGGCACCATGTCATAGCGGCCCAGCGCAGCCACATAGCTGGGCTCTTCCATGGCTTTTTTGAAGGCATCATGCAGGCGCTTGACGACTTCGGGCGGAGTTCCGCGCGGCGCGCCCAGGCCGAAGGGCGAGTTTTGCACCATGTCGAGCCCCAGCTCTTTCAGCGTGGGCGCATCAGGAAATTTGGCGAGGCGCTTGTCGCCCCAGGTGTTCAGCACCCGCAGCTTACCGGCCTCGACCTGCGGCGCGAAGCCGGTGGAATCAGCCGCTGCCATCAGGTTGCCGCCGAGGATGGACTGCATCAGGTCGGCGCTGCCCTTGTACGGCACATGCAGCAGCTCAAGCCCGAGCTTTTGTGCAATCAGCTCCATGGTCAGGTGCGGGCTGGTCATGGTGCCGGTTGAGCCATAGCTGAGCTTGCCAGGGTTTGCCTTGGCCCAGCCCACAAAATGTGACCAGGTCTTCAGCGGTGAATCTGTCGGCACCACGACGCCAAAGGCATAGCCGGTGAGGTTCAACACGTAAGCAATATCCTTGACCGGGTCCCAGTTGATCTTGGTGCTGTAAGGCAGGCGGAACACGCCCAATGGAATCTGCGCCACGGTGTAGCCATCAGGCGCGGAGCTCTGCAGCTGTTGCGCTGGCAAGGTTCCGCCCGCGCCGGGCTTGTTCTCAACGACAACCGGCTGCCCCAAAATTTTTGACGCGTTGTCGGCCAGCGAACGCATGGTCAGGTCGGTGGGTCCGCCCGCCGGAAATGCGACCAGCAGCTTGATGGGCCGCGAAGGAAAAGCCTGCGCCATTGCCGGCTGGGCCAGCAATGCCGGTGCAGCCAGCGCGGCGGCAGATTTGAGAAGATGACGACGTTGCATGTGGGTCCTGGTGTCAAGGTGATGGATCGCTTCGATGTTGCCCGCTGCAGCCAGACCGCACATCAGGGCAACACCTGAAAGCATGTCGCTTTCGCGTCAAGCGGCAAGGCAGAGCTGGCTCCACGCCACCATCAAGGTGTGCGCGCCACACCGGCACCCCACAGCGTCAACACGAAAAAAATGAACAAAATACGGCTCTAGCCCAATCGATATGACGAAAGGCAGCTATATATTCAATAGCGTTATGCTGTCATCGGATTGGCGCTCAAGCACTGGCGCCAGCGCTCGGCCGGTGTGCGTTGCCAGCAGAACCACTGTCTCTGGGGTCGCTGCAGCGACGACCTGCCCACCCGCGTTGCCGCCGTCGGGGCCGAGATCAATCACCCAGTCTGCCTCGGCAATCACATCCAGGTCGTGCTCAATGACCACGACGCTATGGCCACCATTGACCAGCCGGTGCAGCACATGGATGAGTTTTTCGACATCGGCCATGTGCAGGCCGACGGTAGGCTCGTCCAGCACATACAGGGTATGGGGCGCTTTCTGCCCGCGCCGGGTGATGTCATCACGGACCTTGCTGAGTTCAGTCACCAGTTTGATGCGCTGCGCCTCACCGCCCGACAGAGTGGGTGAAGGCTGGCCAAGGGTGAGGTAACCCAGGCCGACCTCTTTCAGCAACTGCAGCGGATGGCCGATGCTGGGCATGGCAGCAAAAAACTCGACGGCCTCGTCGATCTCCATCTTCAGCACATCGCCGATGCTTTTGCCGCGCCAGGTTACCGCCAGGGTTTCGGGGTTGAAGCGCGCGCCATGGCAGGTCTCGCACAGTACCTTTACATCTGGCAAAAAACTCATGCCGATGGTGCGCACGCCCGCGCCTTCACAGGTCGGGCAGCGGCCCTCCCCCGTGTTGAAGCTGAAGCGGCCGGCAGCATAGCCACGTGCCTTTGCCTCCAGCGTGTCGGCAAAGAGTTTGCGGATCGTGTCCCAAAAACCAATATAGGTGGCCGGGCAGGAGCGCGGTGTTTTTCCGATCGGGGTCTGGTCGACCTCCAGCACGCGGTCCACTGCCTGATAACCGCTCACGCCTTCACAACCTACCCATGCGGGATGCTTGCCCGCGCTGTCGGCATCGCGCCCGGCTTTGGTGGAGCGCTGCATGACGGCTGCCTGGACATTGGCCAGCAGCACATCACGCGCCAGCGTTGATTTGCCCGAGCCCGAGACACCTGTGACGGCAACGAGGCGGTAAAGCGGTACATCCACCGACACGTTTTTGAGGTTGTGCAAATTGGCGTGGGTGACGGTAAGCCAGGAAGTGACCGGGCTGATAGCCGCTGGCGCCGCGTTGTGGGCGACGCTGGCAGCTGCAGCCTGAACTTTGAGCGCTGCTGCTTTGAGAGCGGCTTGCTTGGCCTTGCTGAGGGGTTTGGCGGCAGGCAGGAGCAAATCAGGAGAGTCGGGAGTGAGCGCGAAAGCCGCACTTCCATTCAAGCCGGGGCCGCGGGACTGGCTCTGCCCGACCGCAGGCGTAGCGCCCCCCCCGGGGGGCAGTGACGACACGACGTGCGGAGCGGGGGGGCTCGTCTCCCGCCTCGCATGCAGCGGGTGCACCAGCGGATTCGCAAGGTAACGCCCGGTGAGTGATTCAGGCACCGCCGACAACTGCGCTGCCGTGCCTTGCGCCACCAGCCGCCCACCGCGCTTTCCAGCACCCGGCCCGATGTCGATGATGTTGTCGGCGCGGCGTATCGTGTCCTCGTCATGCTCCACCACAACCAGCGTATTACCGCGCTCGCTGAGCTTGCCCAGCGCGCTGAGCAGTATCTGGTTGTCGCGCGGGTGCAGGCCAATTGTTGGCTCGTCCAGCACGTAGCACACGCCCTGCAGATTGGAGCCCAGCTGCGCGGCCAGCCGGATGCGTTGCGCCTCGCCACCCGACAGTGTGGGCGCGCCGCGGTCCAGCGTGAGGTAACCAAGGCCTACATCCTGCAAGAATTCAAGCCGGCTTTTGATCTCGGGAATCAGGTCGCGGGCGATGCCGGCTTCGCGCCCAGACAACACCAGTGTTTCAACCCAGGCACGCACGTCGGTAACCGACAGGCGCGCAATGTCTGCGATACCGACGCCCGCAAACAGGACGGCGCGTGCCTGCCGGTTCAGCCGTGTGCCTTCACAGGCCGGACATACCGCGCCTTCAACGTCTTCCACATCGGGCTCGTCAAAGCTTTGCTCGCGGCCCTTGGTGTCATCATCGCGCACCGAGTCATCGAACACCTTGCGCTGGTCCTTGGTCAGCTTGACGCCGGTTCCCACGCATTCGGTGCACCAGCCATGCTTGCTGTTGTAGCTGAACAGACGAGGATCAAGCTCGGGGTAAGAGGTTGAGCAGGTTGGGCAGGCACGTTTGGTGGACGAAGCTTCCAGCCTGCCAATTGCCCTGGTCGAAGTGCCCGCTAGCATCGCGTCCTGCAGGCCTTTCAGCGGCGCCAGCACATGAACCACGCCCTTGCCATGCTGCAGCGCCACTGCCAGCGCAGCGCGCAGCACAGGCTCGTTCTCGGGTGACACGTGAACGTCAGCCACTGGCAGTTCGACCGTGTGTTCCTTGAAGCGGTCGATGCGTGGAAAATTTGTTGTCGGCAAAAATTCACCGTCAATCCGCAGGTGGGTATAGCCACGCGGCCTGGCCCAGTCAGCCAGTTCTGTATACACCCCTTTGCGTGCAATGACCAAAGGCGCGAGCAGGCCGATATGCTGGCCGCGAAAATTTTTGAGAAGCTGCGCAGCAATGCTTTCCGGGCTCTGCGGCATAACAGCTGAACCATCCTTTGTGCAGTGCTGCACACCCAGCTTGACGTACAGCAGGCGCAGAAAATGCCAGACTTCCGTCGTGGTGCCCACGGTAGACTTGCGCCCGCCACGCGACAGGCGCTGCTCGATAGCCACGGTCGGCGGTATGCCATACACCGCGTCAACCTCGGGCCGGCCCGCTGGTTGCACGATGCTGCGCGCATAGGCATTGAGCGACTCCAGGTAGCGCCGCTGCCCTTCGTTGAACAGGATATCAAAAGCCAGCGTTGACTTGCCGGAGCCGCTGACGCCAGTGACCACGTTGAACTTGCCGCGCGGTATGTTGACCGACAGGCTTTTAAGGTTGTGCTCCTTGGCGTTGACGATCTGGATATCGTTTGAAAACGTCGGGCGCGCTTTCCATGCCTTGGCGCGCGGCTCTTCGACGCCCTGCACCTGGCTCATGGCCAGTTCATATTCACGCAGTGCCAGCGCAGTATGCGACGTCGGGTGCTCGCGCACCTGCTCGGGCGTGCCTTCAGCCACCAGCAGGCCGCCGCCCTCCCCGCCTTCAGGGCCCAGGTCTATCAGCCAGTCCGATGAGCGGATGACATCGAGGTTGTGTTCGATGACGATCAGCGAATGCCCTGCATCGATCAATTTGCGCAGTGCACGCATCAGTTTGGCAATGTCGTCAAAGTGCAGTCCGGTCGTCGGCTCGTCAAACAAGAACAGCGTGCCGCGTCCGGGATTACGCAGCGCGAGCCCCTGCTTGCTGGCGCTCTGCGTTCTACCCGAGAGCCTGCCCGCATCCGCCAAAAACCCTGCCAGCTTGAGGCGCTGAGCCTCACCACCTGACAGTGTTGGCACTGGCTGGCCCAGCTTCACATATTCCAGGCCCACATCAACAATCGGTTGCAGGGCACGCACCACATCACGGTCTTGCGCGAACAGCTGCACCGCTTCGCTGACGGTGAGGTCCAGCACATCAGCCACATTCAGCAGCCGCGGCAGCGCCTGGCCAATGGCTTGACGTTCAATGGAAACTTCAAGAATCTCGGCGCGATAACGCTTGCCATCGCAATCGGGGCAGCGCAAATACACGTCGCTCAAAAACTGCATCTCGACATGCTCGAAACCGGAACCGCCGCAGGTCGGGCAACGCCCATCGCCGTTGTTGAAACTGAATTTGGAAGATGTGTAGCTGCGTTGCCGCGCCAGTGGCGCCTGTGCAAACAGCTCACGAACCGCATCCCACGCGCCTACATAGCTTGCAGGGTTGGAACGCGCAGTTTTGCCGATCGGCGACTGGTCGACAAACACCACATCGGTCAGGTGGTCCGCGCCCATCAACCGGTCGTGCAGGCCCGGTGTTTCGGTTGCCTTGCCAAACTGCCGCAGCAGGGCGGGCGCCAGAATGTCCTGCATCAAGGTCGACTTGCCAGAGCCGCTGACGCCGGTCACACAGACCAGCCGCTGCAAGGGGAAATCAACTGTCAGGTTCTTCAGGTTATGGTCGCGCGCGCCTTCCAGAATCAGGCGCGGCGTGCTGTCAGTGACGGGGCGCTTGAAGCCCATACCCACTTTCTTTCGGGAGCCCAGATAGTCGCCCGTCAAGGTGTCGGCATGCTTCAGGTCATCGGGCGTGCCGTCAAACACGATCTGCCCGCCCCTTTCGCCCGGGCCCGGTCCCATATCGATCATGCGGTCGGCCGCCAGCATGACAGCCGGGTCATGCTCGACCACCACCAGCGTATTGCCAGCGTCGCGCAACCGGTGCATGGCCTGGGTGATGCGGTTCATGTCGCGCGGATGCAGGCCGATGGAAGGCTCGTCCAGCACAAACAGGGTGTTGACCAGCGAAGTACCCAGTGCGGTGGTCAGGTTGATGCGCTGAACCTCGCCACCCGACAGCGTGCGGCTTTGCCGGTCCAGCGTCAAATAGCCGATACCGACATCGCAGAGGTACCTGAGCCGGGTCTGGATCTCTTCAAACAGGGACTTGAGGGCTTTTTGCTCTCCCGTCATTTCCGTGCCCGATGACGAAACCGGCGCTTGTGTAGCGATGTCAGACGCGCCTGCCTGGAGGGCTGGCTCGTGAAGAGTCCCGCTTGATACCGACAACGAAGCTGAAAAGGTTCTCAAGCGATCAATTGGAAGCTGCATCAGGTCATGCAGACACAAGCCCGGCAGCGCTTCAAGCTGCTCGCGGCTCCACTGCACGCCCACTGGCATGAAGCGCCCGGCGGGCGCGATGGCTGCGTCAGCTGCTTCGCGGGTTCCCAGGCGCCACAGCAACGCTTCGAGCTTCAAGCGTGCGCCGCCGCAGCTGTCGCAGGTGGTGTAGCTGCGGTACTTGGAGAGCAGCACCCGGATATGCATCTTGTAGGCTTTGCTTTCGAGGTACTCGAAAAACCGCTTGATGCCAAACCAGTGCTGGCTCCATTTGCCGTTCCAGCTGGGTGATCCGTTGATGACCCAGGCCTGCTGTTCAGGCGTCAGCTTGTACCAGGGCGTATCGCGCGGTATGCCGGCTGCTTCCGCATGCCGCATCAAGTCGTCCTGGGCTTCCTTCCAGGCTGGCGTCTGCATCACCTTGACGGCACCGGCACGCAGCGTCAGCTTGTCGTTTGGAATCACCAGACCGTAGTCAACGCCGATGACACGACCAAAGCCCTTGCAGGTGCTGCAGGCGCCCATGGCCGAGTTGAATGAAAAAAGAGACGGGGTGGGCTCGGTGTAGCGCACATCGCTTTCAGGCGAATGCAGGCCGCTTGAATAACGCCACATATCTTCCATGGGTGTGCTGACGCCGTCGCCAGCATGCTGCACATACACGTTGAGACGGCCGCCGCGTTTCAATGCAGTTTCGATGGCCTCGACCGCACGCGCCTTCTCGATGTTTTGAATGCGAAAACGGTCGGCAACCACGTCCAGCAACTTGATGGGGCCTGCAGGCGTGGCAACCTCCCGCTGGGTATGCACCTTGGTAAAGCCGCTGGCAGATAGCCATTGCTCCAGCTGTTCTTCGCTGGTATTGCCCGGCAACTCCACGGGAAACGTCAGCGTCAGCCGCTGCTCGCCACCGGCCGTGCGCTGCATCAGCTCGGCGTAAATGGTTTCTGGCGTGTCATGGCGAACGGCTTGCGACGTCTGGCGATCAAAGAGCTGGGCCGAGCGTGCATAAAGCAGCTTCAAATGGTCGTTCAGCTCGGTCATGGTACCAACGGTCGACCTTGACGAGCGCACCGGATTGGTCTGGTCAATCGCAATGGCTGGCGGAACACCTTCGACCTTGTCAACCGACGGCTTGTCCATGCGGTCCAGAAACTGCCGCGCGTAGGCGGAAAAGGTTTCTACGTAACGCCGCTGGCCTTCGGCAAAAAGCGTGTCAAACACAAGAGAAGACTTGCCCGAGCCGCTTGGCCCGGTCACCACCGTCATTTCGTTGGTTCGTATATCCAGATCAATGTTTTTCAGGTTGTGCTGGCGAGCGCCGCGGATCCGGATAAAGCCTTGTGTCATGTAGGAGGGTACTTTGCGAAAGGGACAGGCATTTTAGGCATTGGGGGGTGGCTTCTAGGGCGTGTGGTTATCCGCCAAAAGCGCATCTGCAGCCCGGCAAATACGTGATTCCACACGAATGTGGTAGCCGCAACTGTAAAAATTTGCTTGTTCAAGTCTTGGCGCAGAAGACCTTATGAAGAACATCAAATTTGGCTTTTCGCGTTAGCGGCCGCCGGTATTCAGTGAGCAGTCAGGCACAGATTCTGGTGGGACAGACCGCTGGTTTTACGGGGCCGGCGTCAAGAAGGCGATGGGGGGCACACCAGGCTTTACATCGACGCCATCAATGCCCGTGGCGGCGTGCTCGGATAGAAAATAGAGCTGTTGACGCTCGACGACAAAGTCGACACCCAACTTGCTTGCGAGAATGCGCGCAAGCTGATCGAGAAACAGAATGTGATTGCAATGTTCCTGACGCGCGCACGCCGTTGACCGAAGCGCTTATAGGCCATCTGGACAAGCACGGCGTTCCGTTGGTCGGTCCATCAACCGGTGTCATGGTGTTGCATCAGCCGGTGCAAAAGCATATCTTCAATGTGCGTGCAACGTATCAGCGAGAGGCCGACAAGGCCATGCTGCACCTGGCGTCCATCGGCATCACCCGTGTCGCCTTGATCCACACCAATGACAGCTTTGGCGCCGATGGCGCGGCAGGCGCGCAAAAAGGCCTGCAGGCCGCCGGGCTAAAGCCTGTTTTGTCGAGCAGTTCGACCGGAGCAAACCAGGCTTTGCACCCATCGCACCCCAACTACTTGCGCACAATGTGCAGGCGGCCCTGATGGTGGCCTCGGGCGGCGCGGTGGCAGAAGGCCTGAAGTTTTTCGGGTTGCGGGCCCGTCGGTGCAGATCGCCACGCTGTCCAACAATGCTTCTGGCGGCTTCATCGGGGGCCTTGGTGACAACGCAAAAGGCGTTATCGTGACGCAGGTTTCCCCGAATGAACGTTCGGTGGCGTACTCGATGGTCAAAGAAGCCCAGGGCATGGCATAGGCCGAGGGCCAGGCCGAGGCCAGCCCGAGGCCAGCCCGGCAATGCTGGAGGGCTTTGCAGCTGCAAAGGTACTGCTTGAAGGCCTGCGCCGGGCGGGAGCCAAACCCAGCCGTGAAAAGCTGCAGGCGGCACTAGAAGTGCATTCGCGAGCTGGATCTTGGCGGCCCTGAAGTGAGCTACGGCCCTGGTGACCATGCCGGTCTGGACTTTGCCGACCTTCCCATTATCGGCACGGACGGGAAATTCAAGCGTTAGGGAAGTCCGAGCAGCATCTTCACGGTGCGCAGGCTATGAATGAGATGGCTTCGGCCAACTATCGCCTGTTGCCTGCTCCGAATGCTCCCTAAGTCCCTGGCAGCAACAATACTGCGAAGGCGTAGCGCCATCAGTAATAAAGAGCGTTTTCAAGCTCCAGAAATTTCTCGGCGCCAACGGCTTCGCGTATCTTGGGTGCGAGCTCCTTGAGCTTGTCGAGATCGGTCGCGGCTTCGACGGCCAGGTTCAGGCGAAAGCCGCGAAGGCCCAATGCTGCGGTCAGACGCGTCGCAATGGGATATGCCCTGGAGTAATGCGCCTGCGCGCTAAGGGTTGGTTGCCCGTCTGCGGTAACTGACAGCGCGGCTGTCGGTTGCGGGCGAGCGGATGCATTGGTTGACGGCTGCTCAGGCGAGGCCACGGGTTGAGCCGCCGCAGTCGGCGGCGAAAGCAAGCCGAGCGAAACCAGATGGGAAATATCGTCCGCGGTCACACTCATACCTGCAGTGGACTTGAGCACTTCAGCGACATCGCGTTTGCCGTCAAACAGGATGAATGCGGCGCGCTGACGCGGCATCATCGGGACTGAACGACTTTGAAATGCAGCCTGCCCTTGCGCTGTTTTTGAATAAATCACTGGCTCGCCTCCCGTTATGACTGACGCAGCGGCCTCATGCCGTCAAGGTGCGGACGCAAGGTCTGCAGGCTTTGACCGGCGCAAGAGCCATCAAGACATATTCTCAGCGCGCCTGAGCTTGTCGTCAATATTGGATTACCCACATGCTCCGCAAGCCTTATACCAAACGGTTCGGAGGCAAGCGCTTATGACATGAATCACCAAGCAACACAACAGCCCTAAAGGATGCACAGCCTGTGGTGTTATGGGCAGCAAAATCTCGGCGGTGTTACGACAGGCTCACCGCTATAGCGCTGGGTGGCCCCTCCAGCAAACCATGTTTCTCACCGCCCAGATCAATGTCACCACCCTTGTTCAACATATATATTGCCAGAGCGGCAAAGACGATAAAACCTACGACTATCTTCCACATCAACCTGCTCCTTAAAAAAGAAGGGCTCCCGCCGGGTGGCAGGAGCCCTGGTGGCTCATTCTCTGTAAACCGCCAGTACCCGATCAGTCGTCGGCGTAGATGTCCACGTCTTTGGTTTCCCGGATGAACAAGGTACCGATGACGAAGGTTATGCCAGCGATGATGATGGGATACCACAGGCCGTTGTACATGTTGCCGGTTTGCGCAACGATGGCGAAAGCAGTGGTGGGCAGCAAGCCGCCGAACCAGCCATTACCAATGTGGTACGGCAAGCTCATCGAGGTATAGCGAATACGTGTCGGGAACATTTCGACCAGCATGGCGGCGATTGGGCCGTACACCATTGTGACCAGCAGCACCAGATAGAACAGGATCGCAGTGACCATCACCTTGTCAACCTTGGCGGGGTCGGCCTTGGAAGGGTAGCCAGCGGTCTTCAGCGCATCAGCCACCGACTTCTTGAACTCGGCGTCCTTGACCTTGGCTTCGTCAGCTGACAAACCTTTTGCGGTGTAGCCATTGATGACGGTCTCGCCAATCTTGATGCTGGCAGGCGTTCCTGCCACACCGGGCGCGTTCTCATAGCTCACCGACGCGCCAGCGAGCACCTGCTTGGCGATATCACACGAACTGGTGAACTTCACAGTGCCGGTAGGGTTGAACTGGAACGAGCACTCGTTGGCATCGGCTGTAACCACCACCTTGTTCTTGGCTTGCGCGGCTGCCAGATCCGGGTTGGCGGCCTTGGTCAGCGCCGTAAACACCGGGAAATACGTCAGCACGGCCAGCAGGCAGCCTGCCATGATGATGGGCTTGCGGCCGATCTTGTCTGACAGCATACCGAAGACCACAAAGAATGGGGTTCCCAAGATAAGCGAATAAGCCACCAGAATGTTGGCGGTTGGCCCATCGACCTTCAACGACTGCGTCAGGAAGAACAGCGCATAGAACTGGCCCGAGTACCACACCACGGCCTGGCCTGCGGTCAAGCCGATCAGCGCCAGGATAACGATCTTCAGGTTTTTCCACTGGCCGAAAGACTCGGACAGCGGCGCCTTCGAAGTTTTGCCCTCGGCCTTCATTTTCTGGAAGGCAGGGGACTCGTTCATCGACAGGCGGATGTACACCGACACCGCCAGCAACAAGATGGACACGATGAAAGGAATGCGCCATCCCCAGTCAGCGAAAGCAGCTTCACCGATGGCTGTACGTACGCCCAGAATCACCATCAGCGACAGAAACAAGCCGAGTGTGGCAGTGGTCTGAATCCATGAGGTGTAGGCACCACGCTTGTGGTGTGGGGCATGCTCTGCCACGTACACCGCAGCGCCGCCGTACTCACCACCCAGTGCCAGGCCCTGCAGCATACGCAACGCAATCAGGATCACAGGCGCAGCCACACCAATGGACGCGTAGTTGGGCAGCAGGCCCACGATGAATGTCGACAGACCCATGATCACAATGGTCACCAGGAAGGTGTACTTGCGCCCGATCATGTCGCCCAGACGGCCAAACACCAGCGCGCCGAAGGGGCGCACGATGAAGCCGGCTGCAAAGGCGAGCAACGCGAAAATGAAGGCCGACCCAGCGTCCAGCCCGCTGAAGAACTGCTTCGCAATGATGGCCGCGAGTGAGCCGTACAGGTAAAAGTCGTACCACTCGAATACGGTTCCCAGCGAAGAGGCGAAGATAACTTTCTTCTGCTCCGCTGACATGGGTCGGTTATCGACTGCAATTGCCATGGTCTTGTGTCTCCAAAATAATGTCGGGCTTCCAGGCTGGAAGCTGTTTCATTATTTTGGTCATGACTGACCTAGCTCTGACGCGAAAATAACAGAAGCTTGCGTGAAACTTATGCGAGGCTGACAACCCGAGGGGAAACCCTTTGGATGCGTTTCAGCATGCGAACAAACCTAGGGAAAACGCGAATCGTTTTCACCGGTGTGGCGACGAATGCCGACGGGAACCTGACTTGCCTGTTGCCAGACATCGCCCTCGAACCCGGGCGCGTCCGTCAGGTAATCACGCAGCATCGGCAGGGCATCGAAGCCCCAGAAAAGTTTGTCATCGACGGCATAGGCCGGCACCCCGAAAACGCCCGCTGCGATGGCATCCGAGGTGTTCCGGGTCAGCAGCATTTTCGCGTCGTCAGGCTGATAGCGTTGCTGGGTGGAAAGTTGTGTAGCCAGCGCCTCGAGACGCTGCGCGTCGGAGGCCTCGGCACCGCTCTGCCAGACATGCCTGAATACCGTCTCGCACACATAACGGTTCACCGTGCCGGGCTCCGATGTGAGGCCGCATGACAGCGCCAGTCGAGAAAGTGGCAGGGGGTTGAAAGGATGCGACTGCGGCATCAGCAGCTTGATGTCATGCCGCTGCGCCAACCACAAGACTTGCCGGTAGGTCCAGTCGCGCTTCGGTGCTATTTCAGCAGGACCCAGCTGTCCATGGTGCTTGAGCATGCCGGCAAAAAAAACCGGCCTGTAACTGATGCTGTAGCTCAGACCCTTGAGCGCTTCCGGCAGATGCTCGAACGCCAGAAAGGCATAAGGAGAAATGAAATCGAAATAGAACGTAATGTGTTTCATGCGAGTCCTGAAGACCTCAAAGCCTTGATGCCTGACACCGCAGCAAGCGGCTGCTCCCGCCGCTTTGGCTCAGCTCGTGCCCGTGGTCAGAAGGGACGCCGCCATAGGCTGCTCTGCGCGCTTCAGTATCGTCTGCCAGAGCAGTCTGCGTGCGTCGGGACCGGACCGGCTCCATCCCGAGATTTCAGCAAGCGTACGAAAGCAACCTTCGCATAGTGCTGTGTCGGCATTGATGCGGCATACTGAAACGCAGGGCGAGGGAACATCGTCACTGGCTGCGCTGATCGTCAATGACCGCGCGGTGACCAGCGTGACGGCATGCTCGCGACTGGCCGTTTCCTGGTTTACATCAACAGCGACATCGACAACCGGCGCAGCAGTCAGCCATTCCAGCTCCCGGGGCATCAACTCAAAGACGGCACAAGGATGCCCTGCAGCGGCCCACACGGTATCGAAGCGCAGCAGGCTGCGGTCGATCAGCACGATGACATCGGCTTCATGCGCCAGCGGCGAGACGCCGCCTATTGAATAGCCGGTTCTGGCCTTTACAAAATCGGCGTCGGCACGCGTCACACGCTTGCCATCAGGGCAGATCAGTGCCTCGACCTTTCGCTCGTCCACCCGGCGGTCGCCCGACATGACGACCACGACGGCGGCGTTATCAGACTTGCGCCTGAACACGATGCTTTTCGCGATCTGGCCGATCTCGACACTCAGGGCATGCGCGGCCTGCTGCGCCGTGGCAGCCGCGTCTGGCAGCATGATGGGCAGGCTGCCATGGCCGCTTCGCTCCAGGAACGATGCTACTCGCTGGACGCCTTCAGGCAATGCTTTGAGTTCAGCGCCGCACATCACGCAGTCGCCCGCTTGTTGAGCAAGGCCGTCGCGGCGCGCGAGTTGGGTTTGCGACCGAGGAAGTCGCTGATGTACTGGCCAGCATCAATCAACTTGTCGAGATCAATGCCGGTATCGATCTCCATGCCGTGCAGCAGGTACACCACATCTTCTGTGGCCACGTTGCCAGTGGCTCCCTTGGCGAACGGGCAGCCGCCCAGGCCTGCCGACGAGGTGTCGTACTGCCAAACACCCACCTCCAGTGCGGCCAGGGTGTTGGCAAGCGCTTGCCCATAGGTGTCGTGGAAATGACCCGATATGTCGTTAAGGTCATAGTGCTCAAGCGTTGCCTCGATCGCGCGCTGCACCTTGACCGGCGTTCCCACACCAATGGTGTCGGCGACACCGATATGCTGGACTCCTATACCTTTCATCAGTGCGGCCAGCCTGCCGACCTGCTGGGGGGCGACTTCTCCCTCATAGGGGCAACCCACCGTGCAGGACATGGCTCCGCGTACATAGATACCGCTGGCCCGCGCAGCCTCAACCACCGGCCTGAAACGCTCGATGCTCTCGGCAATCGAGCAGTTGATGTTGCGCTGGCTGAAGGCTTCGCTGGCTGCCGCAAACACCACAATCTCATCAGGCCTGGAGGACAGACAAGCTTCAAAGCCCTTCATATTGGGCGTGAGCACCGAGTAGCGCACGCCGGGCTTGCGTTTGATGCCGGCCATCACCTCGGGCGCATCGGCCATTTGCGGCACCCACTTGGGCGACACGAAGCTGGTGACTTCGATTTCTGTCAGGCCAGCATCCTGCAGTCGGTGTACCAACTCGATCTTTACTGCCGCAGGCACCGGAGCCTTTTCATTCTGCAGACCGTCGCGCGGCCCGACGTCGACCAGCTTGACGCGTGTAGGGAGATTCATGAGCCTAGTATCCTTTTTTCAGGTCAACCACACCAGCAAGGCTGGCAATCGGCGCGCCGCGGTGCAGGGCCTGGATTTTGCCCGCAATCTGGGCGATGCTTTCATCGCGCAGGGTGCGTGCCGACGTGTGCGGCGTGACCGTTATTTTCGAGTGCGCCCAGAACGGATGGCCTGCCGGCAGCGGCTCCACGCGAAAGACATCAAGCGTTGCGCCGGCAATATGGCCACTGTCGATCAAGGCCATCAGGTCATCATCGACCAGATGCGCACCCCGCGCGACGTTGATGATGTAAGCGCCCGGCAGCAGCCGCTCCAGCGTTTCCTTGCGCATGATGCTTTCGGTATCCGGCGTCAACGGCAACAAGCACACCAGCACGCGCGTGGCAGCAAGAAAATCGTTAAGGCCCGCAAGCCCTGAAAAGCATTGGACGCCGGGCACGGTTTTGGCAGATCGACTCCAGCCCCGCACGGGAAAATCAAACTGCGCCAGCGCACGGCTCACGCGCTCGCCAAGCACACCCAGACCCATGATTCCAACCGGAAAATCACTGCGTCTGCGCGGTTTTCGATAGGACCACTCCTGCCTGGCCACATCAGCCTCGTAGGCATCGAATTCACGAAAGTGGCGAATCACCGCATGGCACACATACTCGGCCATCTGAACCGACATGCCGGCATCATCGAGGCGCACCACAGGCGCCTGTGTAGCGTCGGGAAGGCGCAGCTTGACCAGCGCATCAACACCGGCACCGATGTTGAAAACGCCCCTCAACGCTGTTTGCTCGTCAAAGAATGCCTGTGGCGGAGCCCACACCACGGCGTAGTCGGCCAGCGCTGCCCCGGGGGACCAAAGCTGGACGGTCGCACCGGGCAAGGCCGCCTGCAGACCTTGCAGCCAGGGTTCGGCCTTGGTGTCGGTACAGCAAAAAGCAATATGCATGGCCGGGCTCCGCTCACACGCCAATCTTCAGCAACTCGGCGCCTTCGGCCACCTGGTCGCCGGGCGCATACAAGAGCTCTGTCACAACGCCATCGGCCGGCGCGGCAATCGTGTGCTCCATCTTCATCGCTTCCATGACCGCCAGCGCCTGTCCCTTTTGCACCGTGTCACCCGCCTTGATAGCGAAGGACACCACTTTTCCAGGCATCGGCGCCGTCAGCCGGCCGCTTTCTGCATGGCTGTCACCTGCATGTGCCAACACATCGATTGCTACGATGTGTGTAGCACCATACCCTGTAAATACATGGCATAGGTCGCTGTTTTTGTATAAATGTACCGAGTTTCTCTGCCCGGCAAACCGCACATCGATACCGGATGCCGACGGGCTGAACACCAGCGGTCCTGACGTCTCCCCCACGGTCAGCAGCAAGGCGCCGTCGTGCAGGTAGGTCAGGACGGCACTTACTGCTTTGTCGTGAAATTCAAAGTCCAACGTGCGGCGCATGACCCCATGCGAGCGCCAGCCATCGCGGCGGCTGAAGGGGTCATCTGCTTCCAAAGCCTTTTCTTCAAGCAGCGTATGCGCGACGGCAGACGCCACTGCCATAGCAAGCCCGACAGGCTCCTGGTTGAAAAGGACGGGCGCTTCGCGCGGAATCAAGGCAGTGTCAAGATCGGCCGCCACAAAAGACGGGCTGCGCACCACATAACGCAAAAACTGCACGTTGGTACTTAACCCCACTATATGAATCTGCGCCAGTGCTGCGTCCAGCCGCGCCAGTGCCTCTTCGCGCGTCGTGCCATGCACGATGAGCTTGGCCACCATCGAGTCGTAAAAGGGCGAGATCAGATCGCCCTGCCGCACACCATCGTCAATGCGCACCGGGCCACGCTCGAAGCTCACGCTCTGCGGTTTTTGATAGACATGCAGCGAACCGGTCGCCGGCAGAAAGTTGTTGTCAGGGCTTTCCGCGCAGATGCGCGCCTCGATGGCGTGACCCTTGATGCGAAGCTGATCTTGTGCAAGAGGCAGCTTGTGGCCAGCCGCCACCAGCAGCTGCCATTCGACAAGGTCAAGGCCGGTGATGGCTTCGGTCACCGGATGTTCGACCTGCAAGCGGGTGTTCATCTCCATAAAGTAGAACTTCATGCCCCCGTTTGCGGCTTGCTCGACAATGAACTCGACCGTGCCTGCACCCACGTAATGGACAGCACGGGCAGCTGCTACAGCGGCTTCACCCATTTGTTGGCGCAGGGCTTCCGACAGCCCCGGGGCGGGTGCTTCTTCCAGCACCTTCTGATGCCTGCGCTGCACCGAGCAGTCGCGCTCGAACAGGTACACATAGTTGCCTTGGGTATCGCCAAAAACCTGTATTTCAATATGCCGCGGTCTCTGCGCATATTTTTCGACCAGGACCGCATCGTCGCCAAAACTGTTGATGGCCTCGCGTTTGCAGGATTCCAGCGCCGCGTCAAAGTCCTCTGACCTCTCGACAGCACGCATACCCTTGCCACCGCCGCCGGCGCTGGCCTTGATCAGGACCGGGTAGCCGATGCGGTCAGCCTCACGCTTTAGCAGCATTGGCGACTGGTCGCTGCCGTGGTATCCGGGCACCAGTGGCACTCCTGCTTTTTCCATCAGCTGCTTGGATTCGGCCTTCAGGCCCATGGCCTTGATGGCTGACGGTGGCGGGCCGATAAATGCCAGACCGTTGTCGACGCAGGCCTGCGCAAACTCTTCGTTTTCGCTGAGGAAACCGTAACCCGGATGGATCGCCTCCGCGCCGGTTGCCTTGGCAGCCTCGATGATGCGCTCCCACCGCAGGTAGCTGTCTTTGGGTGCGCTGCCGCCGATGTGAATGGCTTCATCGCAAAATCCAACATGCTTGGCTTTGGCATCGGCATCGGAATACACCGCGACGGTTTTGATGGCCATGCGGCGTGCGGTGGCAGCGACACGGCAAGCGATCTCCCCCCGATTGGCGATCAGGATTTTTTTAAACATGCTTGTCATTCTTTGAAAAGGGTGAGCTCAAGGTGAAGGCGCGGGTGGTTCCGGGATCGGGTCTGCCGCTGAAAATTCGGGCAACCCGGGTGAAGAGCTGGCGCAAAAAACGCCAACACAAGCGAATCAGCCACAGGCTCAGTGCCAGCACCAGCGCCAGCAGCACGACAAAGACGAGGGGATGGGCCACCGCGAGCCACAGACTCAACGGGACCATGCCATCCTCTACCAGCGAGGCGCCGACATTGGTGAAAGGCTCAGGCGATGTATTGATTGCCGCGCGGCTGGTTGCCTTGGCCGCGAAACTGGTTGCAGCCAGAGAACCGCCCAACAAGGCCGCTACCAGGCTCATCACTCCGCTGTCGGCACTGAAAACACTGGCCGCCAGCGCCGCTCCGGCGGGGATGCGGATGACACTGTGCACCACGTCCCACAAAGAGTCCAGCCCGGGAATCTTGTCAGCAAAAAACTCCACGAAAACCATAAAGCCACTGGCCCCCAGAACGACCGGATGCGCCAGAAGATGCAGACCCTGCGGCAAGCTCACCCATCCAAGATGCCCCGCCAGCCCGGTCAGAAGCACCACCAGGTAAAGCCGGATGCCGCTGGCCCAGCCAATGGCGCCCGCCAGTGCGATGAGTTGCGAGGTGTCCAGAGCTTGCATGTTTAGGCCTCTTCAGCTTTCGCCCGCCTGCCAGTTCGGCTTGCGCTTCTGCAAAAACGATTGCACTCCCTCGCGTCCCTCCGGGCTGATGCGCACATCCGCGATGCCAGCCACCGTCATCGCCACCAAAGGCGGTGTGATCTCGTGTTCGGCCACGTCATGCAGCAGCTTTTTGCACAGGCGTACGGCAGCCGGCCCGGCATTCACCAGATGGGCCACGACTTCATCCACCCTGGCATTCAACGCTTCTGCGGTAACCACTTCATGCACGAATCCGATCCGCAGAGCCTCCTGCGCGTCAAAGCGCTCGGCTGTCAAAAAATACCGGTGCGCTGCACGCGCCCCCATGGCTCGTATGACGTAGGGGCTGACGGTTGCCGGGATCAGACCAAGCCTGACTTCGCTGAGGCAAAAACCGGCGATGTCCGATGAAACGGCGATGTCACAAGCAGCAACCAGCCCCGTTCCACCCGCGTAAACATCGCCCTGTATCCTGGCAACCGTGGGCTTGCGGCATTGATACACCGTGTGCATCATGGTCGCCAATTGACCGGCATCGGCAATGTTTTCCGCATAGGTGTAGTCAGCCATGCGGCGCATCCAGTTCAGGTCGGCACCAGCGCAAAACGCCTTCCCCGTTGCCGCCAGAACAATGCACCGGACACTGTCATCGCTCTCCAGCGTGGTGAATGCCCGGGTCAACTCCAGGATAAGCTCTTCATTGAATGCGTTACGGACTTCCGGGCGGTTGAGTGTGACGGTGGCAACCGCGCCAGCGACCTGAATCTGCAGATGGTTCATAAAAGCCTCATCTATAACGTTTGGCAACTTCTTCCAGCATGACCTCGGTCGCGCCTCCACCGATGCCGAGCACCCGCGAATCACGCCACAAGCGCTCGATGGCGGTCTCCCGAATAAAGCCCATGCCGCCGTGAAACTGCTGGCAGGTCTGCAGCACCTCGTTGACCAGTTCGCCGGTCAGCGCTTTGAGCATAGACACCTCTTGCACAATGTCGCGGCCTTGCGTGACTGCCCACGCACAGTGGTACATGAACTGCCGCGCAGCTCGCGTCTTGGCGTCGAGCATCGCAATGCGGTGCCGTATCGTCTGCTTGTCCCATAGCGTGGCGCCAAAGGCCTGGCGTTGACGCACGTAGTCCAGCGTCATTTGCAAAGCCTGGGTGCAATGGCCAATTGCCATCGCACCCAGCGCGATGCGCTCGGTCTGAAAATTCTTCATCACCGAATAAAAGCCCTTGCCTTCCTCGCCCAGCAGGTTGCCGGCCGGTATGCGAACGTTGTCAAAGACCAGTTCTGCCGTGTCAGACGACAGCCATCCGGTTTTCTTAAGCGCACGGCCCACGGTAAAGCCGGGCGTTCCTTTCTCGACGATGAACATCGACATGTCATGCCGCGCGGTGCCGGTTTTTGCGGCTACAAAATACAGGTTGGCATGCACACCGTTGGTGATGAACATTTTGGTCCCGTTGATGACCCATTCCTCGCCATCGCGCCTGGCGCTAGTGCGCATGCCGGCCACGTCAGACCCCGCCCCAGGCTCGCTGATGCCCACCGCTGTGATGGTTTCACCTGCGGTGATGCCGGGCATGTACTTCGCTTTTTGCCCGGCATTGCCGGCATGGAAAAGATGCGGGCTTGCCATGTCGGTATGTACCAGTACGGTGATGATGAAGCCGCCGAAAGTGGACTGCGACAAGGCCTCGGCAAAAACCAGATTGGTCAGCGCATCGGCATCGCCACCGCCGTATTCGCCTTCATAAACAAGGCCGAGCAGGCCCGCCTGGCCCATCTTGCGCAGTACCTCGCGCGGCACGCAGCCGTCTTCTTCCCATTGGGCAGCATGGGGCTCTACTTCGCGGGCGATGAAGCGCAAGACCTGGTCGCGAAGAAGCTCATGCTCGGCTGTGATGTAGATGTTGTCCATTGGTCTCACTTTATGTTTTTAACGGTTTGGCGCCCATGCGGGACGAAACGTCACCAGCCCGTCAGGATTAGGTCCTTTTGAACCTGGGTGCATCGCAAAGCCAAGAGCGGGTAACACGCCACATCACATTCTGAAGATGCCGAATTTAGGTTCTCCAATCGGCTGGTTCAAAGCAGCTGACAGGCCAAGCGCCAGTACGCGCCGCGTATCGGCGGGGTCTATCACCCCGTCGTCCCAGATGCGGGCGCTCGAATAGTAGGGATGAGACTGGTGCGCAAACTGCTCCAGGATGGGCTGTTTGAACGCGGCTTCTTCCTCGGCGCTCCAGCTGCCGCCCCGTAGTTCGATCGCATCGCGCTTGACGGTGGCCAGAACACCCGATGCCTGCTCGCCGCCCATCACGCAAATCCGCGCGTTCGGCCACATCCACAAAAAACGCGGCGAGTAGCCTCGCCCGCACATGCCATAGTTGCCGGCGCCATAACTGCCGCCGATGATGATGGTGAACTTGGGCACCTGCGCTGTTGCTACCGCGGTGACCAATTTGGCACCGTGGCGGGCAATGCCTTCACTTTCATATTTGCGGCCCACCATAAAGCCGGTGATGTTTTGCAGAAACACCAGCGGAATCTTGCGCTGGCAACACAGCTCGATGAAGTGCGCGCCTTTTTGTGCGGACTCTGAAAACAGGATGCCGTTGTTGGCAATGATGCCCACCGGCATGCCTTCAACATGGGCAAAACCGCAAACCAGCGTGGTGCCGAAACGGGATTTGAATTCCGCAAATTCGCTGCCGTCTACGATGCGCGCAATCACTTCACGCACGTCATAAGGCTTGCGCGTGTCGTTCGGGATCACTCCATACAGTTCTTCGGGGCTGTGCAGCGGCGGCACCGGCGTGCGCAACAACTGCTCGGGTTGCTTCTGGCGGTTGAGGTGACTGACCGCCTGGCGCGCAAGAGCCAGCGCGTGCGCATCGTTTTGCGCCAGGTGATCGGCCACGCCCGACAGCCGGGTATGCACATCGCCGCCACCGAGGTCTTCAGCCGTGACGATCTCGCCAGTGGCCGCCTTCACCAGTGGCGGGCCGCCTAGAAAAATCGTACCCTGGTTCTTGACGATGATGGTTTCGTCACTCATGGCCGGCATGTAAGCGCCTCCAGCGGTGCAACTGCCCATGACGACCGCAATCTGCGCAATGCCTTGCGCGCTCATGTTGGCCTGGTTGTAGAAGATGCGGCCAAAATGGTCACGATCGGGAAACACCTCGTCCTGGTTTGGCAAATTGGCGCCCCCCGAATCCACCAGATAGATGCAAGGCAAATTATTTTGCTGCGCCACTTCCTGTGCGCGCAAATGCTTCTTGACCGTCATTGGGTAGTAGGTGCCGCCTTTGACGGTGGCGTCGTTGCATACCACCATGCAATCTACCCCTTCGACGCGGCCTATGCCAGTGATGACACCGGCACCCGGAGCGCTGTCACTACCGTCCTTGTTAGGGTACATGCGCAGAGCCGCCAGCGGGGCCAGCTCAAGAAACGGCGTGCCAGGGTCAAGCAGCATTTGCACCCGCTCACGCGGCGGCAGCTTGCCGCGCGCCACGTGCTTGGCCCGAGCCGCCTCCCCCCCGCCGGAAGCGGCCTTGGCCAGCTGAACCTGCAGGTCCTCAACCTGGACCCGCATAGCCGCTGCATTTGCCTGAAAGTCAGCCGAGCGTGCGTTGAGTTTGGTTTCTATGACCGACATGTGTCTCCTCGATTGTTCTGGGTACGCCGTGATTTAGGGGTGCAGTTCGGTCTCGGCCTGCGGCGCCCCGACCGCACATGCACCCCAAACCACACCATAACGCGAATCAGAAGCGTAGCCAATCTGCAGCGTGGCAGTCTGTCAAGTAAGTTGCAAATCGTGCCAACCTGTCAGAATCCGGTTTCATGCCAACGCTATCCAGAAACAATGACAAAAAAAACGCCAAAGCGGCCACACCCATGGCCTTTGCTAGAGCTGTCGTAGCTGCCTATGGGCACTACGGCCAGGATCCTGCAAACGCGTTGAAGCTTGCACAAATCACGCCAAGCCATCTCGATATTCCATCCCGAGGTATCACTGCTCGCCAGATGGAAACACTCTCCGGTGCTGCCATGCATGAGCTTGATGACGAAGGTCTGGGCGCTTTTTCGAGAAAGCTGCCGTGGGGCAGCTACGGCATGCTGGCAAGGGCATCCCTGACCTCGCCCGACCTTGGCGTGGCACTCAAGCGCTGGTGCCGTCACCACGCACTGCTGACGGACGACCTCGTTCTCGAGCTGTCAACGTCGGCGGACACGGCTGTCATTACGATCAAGGAAAAACAGGCTGGCCGAACGCACGAGTTTGGCCTGGTCCACGTGCTGCGCAACATTCACGGCCTGGCCTGCTGGTATGTGGACTCGCGCATACCGCTTCAAGGTGCGCGCTTTCCGTTTGCAGCGCCGCAGCATGTGGACGCCTATGGATTGATGTTTCCTGGCACGCTCCAGTTCAATGCCGCGCGGGCAGACATCAGGTTTGATAGCCGCTACCTCAACCTGCCCCTGCGCCGTGACGAAAAGGCGCTTCAGCACATGCTGCAGCGCGCCTTGCCGCTTACCGTGCTGCAATACCGGCGTGACCGTCTGCTGGTGCAGCAAGTACGACAGGCCCTGGCCAGCCCGACATGGGTTGCACACACCGCAGAGACCCTGGCGGCAGCACTGAGCACGTCGCCACGTTCCTTGCACCGCCAGCTACGGGACGAAGGAGCGTCATTGCAACAACTCAAGGACGAGGTTCGCAGCGCAAGAGCCAAGGACTTGTTGCTACGGACGTCAAAGCCCGTCAAACAGGTTGGGATGGCGTCAGGGTTTCGCAATGAGAAAAGCTTCATACGGGCGTTTCATGGATGGGCGGGCAGCACCCCCGCCGAATTCAGGAAAGCTGCGGGAATCTGAAGGATTGAGGGCAACGCAGCAGCGCCCGTGCATTGGTGCATTGGTGCAGTGGTGCATTGGTGCTGTGAAGCTGTGAAGCTGTGAAGCTATGAAGCTATGAAGCTATGAAGCTATGAAGCTATGAAGCCATCTTTGCCTGTGAGCGACATGGAGGAATCCTGAACTCCACGCTTTGTGACCATGCACCGGTTGCCTCACCAACCTGTCATAAGTCTGCGTCTGCGCGGCGCGGTACAGCGCTAGCCCATAAGCCCATCAATGCACTGCATCGAGAAACGGCGTTCCAGGCTCGCTGACGTAGAAGATGACGACGCGCAAGGGTTCGCTGGTGCTGCGGTTGTAGCCGGTCATCCTGACGCCGGGCGGCTCGACATAAGCCCGTCCTGCATCCAGGGTCACTGGCGCACGGCCTTCGAGTTCCAACGTAAAGCGGCCTTCCAGCACATAGACTGTTACCGGCGAGCGATGGGTGTGGAAGGCGGTCTTGTCACCCGGTTTGAACGATGCCGTCAGCACCCGAATCTCTTGAGTTTCACTTTTCGGCATGGCTGCAACCAGCTCGCGCAGGACCAGCCCGGGCGCGGCAAGACCGGGGGACTGGCCATGCGCCGCCAGCGGAGGAACCACGATGCATGCCAGGAGCGCAAGGCGAACAAGGCTTTTATGCTTGCGGTTGGAGGCCGTGAAAGGCTGTTGCATGGTGCTCTCCTAAATGAATGGACAGAGCCCACATCATCGGCCAGCATATCGGACTTGAACAGCCGCAAATTTGCATAATGGAGACGCACAAAAGCTGGCCGCATGCTCAACTGGGACGACCTCAAATATTTCACTGCCGTAGCACGCCACGGCAGCACGACTGCCGCAGCGCGATCGCTTGGGCTTGACCAGTCGACGGTGCAGCGCCGTCTGGCGCAGCTCGAAGAACGCATTGGCCAAGCACTTGTAGAACGCAGCCCGGCGGGCTACCGATTGACGGCTTACGGGCTGCAACTGCTGCCTCACGCACAGCGGGTTGAGCAGGAGGTAATCGCTTTTCAGGACCTGGTGCGCAGGTCAGCCCGTGAGCAGACCGGGACCATCAGGCTCACCTGTCCTGAGCCGATCGTGGCCCGAATCACCCAGTCACGGCTGCTGAGTCGTCTGGCTGCGCGCCACCCGGGCCTGCATGTGGAATTTGTCATGAGCGACCACTATGTTGACCTGAACAACGGCGAGGCGGATGTGGCGCTTCGCTCGGGTGATACCGTAGACAGCCAGCTCGTCGGCAGAAAAATTGCGGACTCGCTGTGGGCGGTTTACGGCAGCCGCAACTACCTGTCCCGCCATGGCACACCTGTGCGTGTAAATGAGCTGGCGGCGCACGCCTGGATTGGTTTTGACCACAGCATGGCGGGGCACCGCGCCACGCAGTGGCTGCACCAATCGGTGCCGAATGCCAGGATGGTGGCAACCAGCGCAAGCGTTCTGGGTCTGGTCCACTCGGTGAAAGCTGATGTCGGCCTGGCCGCGCTGCCGACAGCTTTAGGCAATGCCGAACCCGATCTCGTTCAAGTGTTGGGTCCCGTGCCCGAACTGACGCGTATCTGGCGCATCCTGACCACACGCCAACTCCGGCGTACGCCACGAATACAGGCATTTTTCGAGTTCATTGCAAGCGAAATCGACACACTGCGCCCCATTCTTACGGGCTGAGGCAAGCCATCTCGTTTTCCTGGCGGGGCTATGTCTTCAAGACGCAGCCGGGCAGCTAACGGAACCCAGCGCAATGGACCGACCTGAAAACCTCGACGCTGCGAACCGAAGCGAAGGTACGCAGCGGTGCCAGCACCTCTGCATGACACCACGGCATCGCCTGATTTCGGCACTGACGGTGTTTGCTATACAAATACTAGCAACAACCTCTTGCAATCATTGGGCTAGTGCCTATTCCTGCTGAAATTTTCGCGCCATCTACGTGAAGGGTTCAAAGCTTGTCACCTACCAGCGCATCGATTGTCTGAACCCCGACCGACGCATCATGCCAGCCGTCAAGGCTCGCAGGGCCGATGGTTGAATCGCTCAGGCGTGCGCGGCTTCACCGGCTTGCTCCCACAGGCCGAGGTGGTCCAGGGCCTGGGACAGGCTTGCGACCGTGCGGTCCACGTTGTGCCACTTGTCCAGTCCGAACAAGCCTATGCGAAACGTCTTGAAATCAGCTCCTTCGTCGCATTGCAGCGGCACCCCTGCAGCGGTCTGCAAACCTTGCTCCACAAACTTCTTGCCTGACTGAATGTCGGGATCGTCGGTATAGCTCACCACCACGCCAGGCGCCTTGAACCCTTCTGCAGCCACGCTGGGAAAGCCCCTCTTTTCAAGGAGGCGACGGACCTTGCTGCCCAGTTCCACCTGCTCATCGCGCACTTTTGCAAAACCGTAAGCACGCGTCTCCTTCATCACATCACGCAGCCGGGTCAGCGCATCGGTGGGAAGCGTTGCGTGGTAGGCATGGCCGCCCTTCTCATAAGTCTCCATGATCTGCAGCCACTTCTTCAGGTCACACGCAAAGCTGGAACTGGTGGTGGCGTCGATCGCCGCCCGGGCGCGCTCGCTCAGCATGACCATCGCGCAACAGGGCGAACTGCTCCAGCCCTTTTGCGGGGCTGAAATCAAGAGGTCAACGCCACAGGCTTTCATGTCAACCCACATGGCGCCGGAGGCGATGCAATCGAGCACGAACAAGCCACCTGCCTGATGCACGGCATCCGACACCGCGCGCATATAGCGGTCAGGCAGCATCATCCCGGACGATGTCTCGACATGCGGTGCGAACACAAGGGCTGGCTTTTCCTGCGCGATTGTGGCCAGCACATCGGCAAGCGGTGCCGGCGACCAGGGCGCCTGTGCGGAGGGTATCGCCTGGCGGGCCTTCATCACCGTGTGAGACGCCGGAATACGGCCCATATCAAAAATCTGCGACCAGCGGTAACTGAACCAGCCGTTGCGGATGACCATGACATGCTTGCCAGTTGCAAACTGGCGCGCCACAGCTTCCATGCCATACGTGCCACTGCCCGGAACCAGTGCCGTGGCGTCGGCGTTATAGACCTCTTTCAAAACACCCGAAATGTCCGTCATCACCCGCTGGAAGCTCGTGGACATGTGGTTGAGCGCGCGGTCTGTGTAGACGACGGAGAACTCAAGCAGACCGTCGGGGTCGATATGGGGCAGAAGTCCGGGCATGATGATTGTCTCCTTGTAGGGTGGCCTATGGCTACCGATCAGCAGGTTAGCACGGTGTTTGCCTTGCTGCCGACGGTCATCAGAAGCGATGTGCCTGAGCCGGCCACGTGCGGCGTTCTCTGACAAACCCAGCGGGCCAGCAGGCGTAGATTGGCAGATTTTCAACCCAGGAGTGCTACATGCCCAGTCCCCAAGGCAACATGAAAAAAACCGGTGACCTGCATTTGCCCGACATTGAATCCGAACTCCCACTACAGGAAGGCGCAACCGCTGCGCTTGGAGAAGAAGGCACGCAAGCGGGCCGCGCAGACCGGGGTCTGCAAAAGGCTGGCCTGCTGAAGGATACCGACAGCGGTGACAAGCCCGCCAATCCGGCAAATACCGACAAGGCCTAGGAGCCTGTTGCATTTTCGACTACAGGCCGAAAGCCAGCGCTGGCAGGTCCGCCATGTCGGTCACGATATGCCGGGCGCCTGCCTGCCGCAAGGCATCAGGTAAATCATGCCCCAGTGCGGATGGGCTGAAACCGATGACGGTGGCGCCCGCCGCCACGCCGGCCATCACGCCGGTGACGCTGTCTTCAACCACCAGGCAATGCTCGGCGGGTATGCCGAGCGAGGCCGCGGCCGCAAGGTAGACGTCTGGCGCTGGCTTGGTGCGCGGCATCTCGTGGCCGCTGAAAATGCGGCCCTCAAAATAGGGCATCAGGCCGGTTTTTTGCAGCTGCAACTCGACCTTGAAACGGTCAGCCCCCGAGGCGCATGCGATGCGGCCGCCATAGCGCGTGTGCAACTCGCGCACCGCCTGATGGATGTTGTCGATGGGCTTTAGGTGCAATTGCAGCGCACGGTTGCGGCGTTGCCTGAAGCTGTCCATCCAGGCCCCGGTCAGCGGTTTTCCGGTGTGCGACTCAATCAGCGCGGTCTGGTCAATTACCGCCTTGCCCACAAAAAGGCGCATGCACTCGGCGCTGCTCAAGGTCCAGCCCTGCTCTTGCAGCATGTCGCGCAGCAAGCCGTTGGTAATGGGCTCACTGTCGACAAGCACACCGTCACAGTCGAATAAAACAGCTTTCGGTTTCAACGCTACCACCCCCTTTTGCTATGTTATTAGTAGCTTACGGCCTTTGTTTTACTTGGGCTGCATGCACTTTTCACCTAAAATTAGGTGGATGAAGCGCCTCGCCAGTTGCAGCCTTCAAGACTGCGCCAGCCTTATTCCAGGTCACCGTCCACATAAAACCAGCGGCTTTCCTCGCGCACAAAACGGCTGCGCTCATGCAGCCGCAGCGCAGGCTTATTGGGGCTTTTTTGCCGGGCAATGAACTCGACCTCGGCATGGCTATCGTCCAGCACATCATGCCGCCTGACCTCCAGCCCCAACCATTTCACCCGGGCATCAAAATCCATTGCGGACGGTCGGCGGTTGCTGTGCCAGGTGGCCAACAGGTAATCAGCGCGCTGCAGCACAAAGGCGGTATAGCGCGACCGCATCAGCGCCTGTGCGTCAGGCGCCGCAAGGCGATCGAAGTGGTCGATGTAACGCCCGCAGCATTCAGCAAGCGGCACTGGTTTTTTCAAGCCGCCTGCAAATCCGCAAGGGCAAGGCGTTAGAGGTTGGGCAGGCACAGCGCCCGATTTTGCCTGCACCATCTGCACGTTATCCGCATCCGCCGCCCGTTTTCAGGCCAGGGCGCGCTGAATGATGATTTTCTGCACGTCCGAGGTGCCTTCATAAATCTGACAGACCCGCACATCGCGGTAGATGCGTTCAACCGGAAAGTCGCTCACATAGCCATAGCCGCCCAGCGTCTGGATGGCGGCGCTGCACACCGATTCAGCCATCTCGCTGGCAAACAATTTGGCCATGGCCGCTTCTTTCAGGCACGGCACACCGGCATCACGCAGGCTGGCCGCATGCCAGGTCAGCTGCCGCGCCGCCTCGATCTGCGTGGCGCAATCCGCCAGCCTGAAGCCCACCGCCTGGTGGTTGAAGATGGCGGTGCCAAAGCTCTGGCGCTCCTTGGCATAGGCCAGCGCAAACTCAAAGGCGCTGCGCGCCATGCCGATGCTTTGCGCCGCAATGCCGATGCGCCCGCCCTCCAGCGCGCTGAGCGCAATGCGGTAACCGTCGCCCTCCTGACCAATCAGGTTGTCAATGGGTATGCGGCAGCTGTCAAAATTGATCTGTGCGGTGTCGCTCGAATGCTGGCCCAGCTTTTCTTCCAGCCGCGCAACTTGGTAGCCCGGCGTGCTGGTCGGCACGACAAAAGCGCTCATGCCTTTTTTGCCTGCACCCTTGTCGGTGACTGCGATGACGATGGCGGTATGGCCATTCTTGCCGCTGGTAATGAACTGCTTGACACCGTTGAGCACGTAACTGTCGCCCTCCTTGGTGGCAGCGGTTTTCAGCGCTGACGCATCACTGCCCACATGCGGCTCGGTCAGGCAGAAGACGCCCAGCATGTCGCCGCGCGCCAAAGGCTCCAGCCACCGCTTTTTCTGATTTGCGTTGCCGTAGCGCAGCAAGATGGCGTTGACCGGGCAATTGGTGACACCAATCGCGGTGCTGGTGCCCCCGTCGCCGGCAGCAATTTCCTCCAGCACCAGCGCCAGCGTCAGGTAGTCAAGGTTAGCACCGCCAAACTCATCCGGCACGCAGATGCCGTAGGCGCCCAGCGCGGCCAGCCCGCGGTGGGCTGCATGGGGAAACAAACGCTCCTTGTCCCAGCGGGCTGCATTCGGCCACAACTCCTGCTGTGCAAAAGCCCTCACCGCATCCCGAATCTGTTCCTGATCGCTGTTTAATAACAAAATATGCCCTAAGACCAGTATTTGTGAAGGGTTATAGCTACGCTATTTATAGCAATTCAACCGCCAGCGCAGTCGCCTCGCCGCCACCAATGCAGAGCGTAGCCACGCCTTTTTTCAAGCCGCGCGCCTTCAGTGCATACAGCAGCGTGACGATGACCCGCGCGCCACTGGCGCCAATCGGATGGCCCAGTGCGCACGCGCCGCCGTTCACGTTAACGATGTCGTGGCTCAGGTCCAGCTCTTTCATCACGGCCATGGGGACCACGGCAAACGCCTCGTTGATTTCCCACAGGTCCACATCCCTGACCGTCCAGCCAATTTTTTTCAGCAACTTGTTGACGGCGCCTACCGGAGCGGTCGAAAACCACTCCGGCTCCTGCGCAAAGGTGGCGTGACCGACGATGCGTGCCAGTGGCGTGGCGCCCAATTCCTGGGCAGTGGAGGTGCGTGCCAGCACCAGGGCCGCAGCGCCGTCATTGATGGACGAGCTGGACGCCGCAGTGATGGTGCCGTCTTTTTTGAAGGCGGGTTTCAACGAGGTAAGCCTGTCAAGCTTGACCTTGCCCGGTCCTTCGTCGATAGAGATGACGGTGTCGCCATTGCGGCCCTTGACGGTGACGGGCGTGATCTCATGGCTGAAGGCCCCTGACGCGCCTGCCGCCTTGGCGCGCTGCACGCTGGCGGTGGCAAAGGCGTCTTGCGCCTCGCGGGTGAAGCCGTATTTGGCCGCGCAGTCCTCGCCAAAGGTTCCCATCGACCGACCGGGCTGGTAGGCGTCTTCCAGGCCGTCCAGCATCATGTGGTCAAACACGCGGTCATGGCCTATGCGCATGCCGCTGCGGCCCTTGAGCAGCAGGTGCGGCGCATTGGTCATGCTTTCCATGCCGCCAGCCACCACCACATCACGGCTTCCGGCCATCAGCTGGTCATGCGCCAGCATTGTGGCCTCCATGCCGGAGCCGCACATTTTTGACAGCGTCACCGCGCCGGTGCTGGCGGGCAAGCCGCCCTTGAAGCCCGCCTGGCGCGCCGGGGCCTGGCCCTGGCCTGCCATCAGGCAGTTGCCGAAAAGTACCTCATCGACGCATGAAGGCGCAATGCCCGCACGCTCGATGGCAGCCTTGATGGCTGCGCCGCCGAGGTCATGCGCTGCCAGCGATGAAAAATCGCCTTGGAAAGCGCCCATGGGTGTACGGGCTGCGCCGAGGATAACGATGGTGTCTTGCATGGAGGTCGTCCTTTCAAATGGGAATGATCAGTAGATGGCAGTCAACGAAGCGCAGGCGCACGCTGTCCGAGCGCCCTTTTTCAGGCGGGGGCCATGCAGCCGGCTCTGCCGGGCCACAGGCGCAGCGGCGTTCCGCACGAACTGCAAAACGCAGCCCTT